>DATAZY010000049.1:0-28324 GCA_036271795.1 Galbitalea sp. | reverse complement strand
CACCGGCCGCGCCGAGCGCGGAACCCTCGCTATCAACTCCGAGGTCGAGATCGTCGGCATCCGCCCGACGCAGAAGACCACGGTCACCGGTATTGAGATGTTCCACAAGCAGCTCGACGAGGCATGGGCCGGCGAGAACTGTGGCCTGCTCCTCCGCGGCACCAAGCGCGAGGATGTCGAGCGCGGCCAGGTCGTCGTGAAGCCGGGTTCGGTCACGCCGCACACCGTTTTCGAGGGCACCGCGTACATCCTGTCCAAGGATGAGGGTGGGCGTCACAACCCGTTCTACGCGAACTACCGCCCGCAGTTCTACTTCCGCACCACCGACGTCACCGGCGTCATCACGCTGCCCGAGGGCACCGAGATGGTCATGCCCGGCGACACCACCGACATGACGGTTGAGCTGATCCAGCCCATCGCCATGGAGGAGGGCCTCGGCTTCGCCATCCGCGAGGGTGGCCGCACCGTAGGTGCCGGCAAGGTCACGAAGATCCTGAAGTAGTAGCTCGTTCCAAAGTAAACGGGGGTCGGACCGATGGTCCGGCCTCCGTTTTGCGTTTCCCGGCCATCCCACCCGGGGGCCGCACCGCCTGTCCGCGACATGTGGTGCGGCGGCCGGGATGTCCGCAGAGTTGCTCAAGCAGCGTCACGTTGGGGGCGCGCGACGCAAGATCGGGGAATGGCCCAGCCGCTTCCAGATCTGACGTTCGTCCGAGATCTCGACCAGTTCGACATTTCGGGACAGGTGCATGCGCGGGGCGCCATGAATGGGAGTGAGGTTCGCGTCGCGAGGGGTGCCTATGTCCCGATCGCTCCATGGCTCGACCTTAAAGAACGTGATCGGTATGTAGTGACAATTCGTGCAGTCGCGGCCAAAGTGCATGTCTCGATAGGCCGAGTGTCTGGCGGACGGTCGCGACGGGGTGTCGTCAAACACACCCTCGTCGTTGGTGATGACGAAATTGTCGAGGTGGACGGGATGCTCGTGACGTCGATCGCCCGTACCGTTCTTGATCTCGCCGCGTACGCGGACCGTCTTACGGCGATAGTCGCGGTCGACCGAGCGCTCCTCATTGATCGCTTTGGCCCCTTCCCGCCATTGCTCGGATAGGACGAACTTTGGGATTGCTACCTCGCGCGTGGAAACTTTCGTCGCGCCACGCGTGCCCGTGGTGTCCTCGAATTTGGTCAAACCGGCGCTGAGTCGCCGCTTGAGTCGGTAAGTCGATTCAACATGAAGAAGATCGGGTGTCCCATGCCCGAACTTCAGGTTTCATTCCGCGATCATCTGGGCGACATCGGAAACACCGACTTTTATTGGCGTGAGTACAGGCTGGCGGGTGAGGCAGACGGAGACTCCAAGTACCTTGATCCTGAGCTACGAGGCGGTCGGACCACATCCGAAGTGGTCCTCGCTGAGAAGCGTCGGGAAGATCGCATCCGTGCCCTGGACGAAGGCATGACCAGGTGGCCGTGGGCCGTCGGTGTAAATCCCCAGGAGTTGCGCGCACACCTGCAGCGCGCCGGACTTCCCATCCCGTAGCCCCCGTGCGGAACGTCCGCCCCTGCTCGTACGGGGACCTACGTTCCGCACGGGGGCAAACACGGGTAGAGGCTTGGGTTCAGGATGTGAACTCAAGGTTAGGATTGCGAGGCGGACTCTGAGACTTGGCCGCTACGTGGAGAAGCGACGGAGCTGATGCGGGTGCGATGGGGCGCGGTGCTGGGTTGAAGCGGGGTACTACAGGCGGTGGTGCGCTGCGGGCGTGGCGTTTCCGCGTGGCGCGTCGGCGCCTGTTTCGACAGTCTCGCCTTCTCATCCTGGTCCTGGCCGTCGCAGTGCTCGCCGCCACCGTCGTCACCTCGGTCGGGTTGTTGCTCACCGCGACCGAGCAGTCGGCCATCCGAACGTCCCTGGCGGCGGTCTCCACGTCGCAGACTACGATGTCCGTTGACCTGGAGCAGGCGAGACTGAGTCTGGCCGCCACCGAGAAGCGCGTTGGCGGTGCCATCCAATCCGTGCTCGGTCGTGGCGTCACGGCAACGCGAACGGTGCGGGCATACTCGGCGCCCTACCCGGTCAGCGCGGATCAGTCAGTGGCCACCCTGGCGTATTTCGGCGAACTGGGGGGAGTGGCCAATCACATCAAAGTGACCAGCGGTGTTCTGCCAACGACCGCCCCTTCGCCCACCGCGAGCACGGTGCAAGTCGCGATACCAGATACGGCAGCCAAGCGCCTGGGACTGCACATCGGCAGCAACTTCTCCTACGCCGGGGGCAGGCGAGCCGTCACGGTGAAGATTGTCGGCATCTATCAGCTGCTGAAGCCGGATTCGGAGTACTGGTCGCAGGATCCGCTCCGCGCGGCCGGATTCAGCCCCAGCTTCGAGATCGTGAGCGACTTCCAGCAGGTTGAGGCTGTCGGCTTTGGTCCGCTGCTTACCGCGCCCGGTTCGCTCGACGCGATGGGTGTCGTGGCGGACCGTGCCGAGCTCGACTACACCCCGACTCTTGCCACCACGACTGCCGACCAGCTTGCGCCGCTCATCGCGCGCCTTGGGTCGGCGGAATCCGGCATACCGGGACAGATCGGAGCTGTCGCTAGCCAGGTGACGTATTCCGGCAACGCAAGTGTTCCGCTCGAACAGATCCTGGCCGCTCTCGTCGTGACCCGTTCCACGGTTGTCGTCGTGACGCTCCTTCTGCTGGTGCTGTCGATCGCGGCGCTGGCTCAGGCGGCGCGCCTGTTCAACGAGGCGAGATCCGGCGATCGGGAGCTCATGCGCGCGCGGGGTGCGTCTCGCGGTCAGCTTCTCGGCATCGCCTTTCTGGAGGCAGGCGTCGTCGGCGTGGTGACGGCGGCCGTCGGTGCACCCCTGGGGCGCGTCGTCTACGCCGTCATCGCGGCACAGCCGGCGATGGTCGCGGCGCGAGTGCCAGCAGATTCCGGCCTTCCCGCGAGTGCATGGCTCACCTCGATCGCGCTCGGCGCCGTGTTCGTTCTCGTCCTCATCCTGTCTCTGCTGGGTCGCTCCGGCAGCTTTGTTTCGGCGGAACAGACCAAGTCGCGGCAGCGACGAGTCTCGGGGCTACTTCGCTCCGGGCTTGACCTCGGTGTCGTCGCTCTTGCGGTGGTGGCCTTCTGGCAGCTTTCGATTTACCAAAGTCCGGTCGGAGCGACCGCAACCCTGTCGGTGGATCCCGTCCTCGTCGCCGCACCCGCTCTCGTACTTCTGGCCGGTGCACTCCTGGCGGCCCGGCTTTTTCCGCTGCTTGCCCGACTCATCGACGCGATCGGATCGCGTTCGTCCGGCATCCTGTTTCGGCTGGCGTCCTGGGAAATCGGTCGCCGGTCCCAGCGGGCGACGGCGGTCGTCCTGCTGCTGACTCTCGCCCTCGCCGTCGGGACGTTCAGCCAGACATTTCTGGCCACCTGGCAGCAGTCCCAGGTCGACCAGGCCGACTACGCGGTCGGACCGCAGGTCCGGGTTCCGGCCGTTGCCGCCGACAGCGGCGCCCAGCGGGCGCTACTCGTCAATGGCGCGAAGGGCATGCCGCAACCGGTCATCCGAAGGGTCGCGGATGTCGCCGAGGATGGCGCAGGCGGGGAAGACACCAACGCGGTGGTGCTCGGACTCACCCCCGCGGCGCGATCGATGCTGACCAGGGGCCAGCTCGCTCGAGAGGGCGGTTCAGTCATCGCGTCGCACCTGAAGGGGAGTTCGAGCCCCGTGCACGGCATCGTGCTTCCGGGAGATCCGTCGGGAATTTCGGCCATTGCGCAGGTTGGCAACGCCGACCAGCCTCTGCTCGGGGTATCGGCTGACGTCCGAGCAATCATCGAAGATGGTGCAGGTTTGCTGAGCACGATCGACCTCGGTTCGATTCCCGTGGATGGCGTTCCGCACGCGGTGTCTGCCGCCTTCCCCACCCTCGCACACGGCGCGAAACGCCCCCTGCCCCTCCAGCTGGTCGGTTTACAGACCAGCGTCTTTCTCGGCGACCAGGCCACCTACGAGGCCGGCCCGACACAGTCGACGAACATCCTTCTCGGACAGGTCGCTTCGCTCGAGGGCGAGTCGGGCGGTTCATCCTCAACCGATCTGGCGACCGGTTCGGCCAACTCGAGCTGGGGTGCGGGAAGCGATTTTGACGCACCGGCCGAGCTCATCAGCGTTCACGGTTGGCAGGTTGGACTTTCCGTGACAATTCCCCAAAACGTGCAGGCCAATCCCGCCACCTATTCGACCACGGCATGGCCATCTGTTGACCGGGTTCCGGTTGTGCTTTCGACCGCCCTCGCTCACACCCTCGATGTCGGTCCGGGCGCAGTTCTCGTTCTCAGCTTCGCGGCCGGGGATGTCGAAGTCGAGGTGACCGCAACGACGCCGCTGGTCCCCGGCACGGTCGACAGCTCGCTCCTGACCCCGAGTGCAGCCGCGGGAGCTGCATCATCCAGCACGAACGCGGTCCTGATCGACCAATCGGCGCTTGAGCGGGCGCTGGTGCAGAGCGGCCAGACCGGATCCATGGTGGACGAGTGGTGGGTGAATGTCCCGGCAGCGACCGCCGGATCCTACGTGGCGGCGCACCCGTCGACCGGGGGGGCCGGTCCGGCCAGAAGCTCGGCGGTACTGGCACTTCAGATGCAGCAGGATCCGCTTCGGGTCGCCACCCAGGCCGCGCTGTGGCTCGCAATCGCGGCCGCCGCGCTCCTTGCCGCGATTGGTTTTGCAGTGCATTCGGCCTCGGCTCTCGCTGCCCGGCGAATTGAGCTGGCGCAGCTTCGTGCGATCGGGCTCTCCCGCCGCCGACTCGTCGGCCTCTTCGGCGCCGAGTCCTTCGTGCTCTGCTTACTGGGAGTGGTGTTCGGCCTCGCGGTCGGAGTCGTGCTCGGCCTGCTGGCTGGCCCCCTCATCGCGCTGTCGCCGAATGGAACACCCGCCGTCCCCGGCGTGCGCGTGATTATTCCGTGGCTGCAGCTGGCGCTTCTGGTCGTCGTCGTCGCCGTAGTACTGCTCGCGGTCGTGGGCGCTATTGCACGCGGGCAGCGCTCGGCCGACCCGGCTGGCATCCTCCGAGAGGCGGACAACGGATGACGCTGCTCCTCATGGTGCGCCGTGCCCGCCGCGACCTCGCCATTCTCGTGGTGTGGATGGCGCTGGTCGCGTTCGCGGTGACTCTCGCAATTGGACAGCCGCGGCTTCTCCAGACAACGGTTGACGCGGGCGCGCGGCAGGCTGTCGCCACGGCAACTACGAATGCGGATGTCATGGTCACGGCGACTGTCAGTCCTCATCAGGACACGGACGTGCCGCCCCTGAAGCCCGGCGAGATCGAGAGCCTGGATGCCGGCATCCCGCATCGCCTCCCGGCTGGCCTGCGCGCCACCTACGCGGGCAACACGCTCTCGGTGCTTGGGCCCGTGACGCAGGTCTCCACCATTGACGGCTCCGCGCCGCGCGGAAAATCGCCGATCGCAGTCCAGGTCGCGATGCTCACCCCGCAGAACAGAGCCGCACTTCGACTCGCGGATGGCGCTCTACCGGGACCCACGAGCGCCGCGGGCACGGCCGATGTCGTGCTGTCGGCCGCGGCCGCACGGGCGAGCGGTCTGGTTGTTGGCAGCGTCGCCCGTGTCTCGACCGATCCGGGCGCGACATCCAGTTCCGGCGGACATCACGTCACCCTTCGGGTTGTCGGAATCGTCGGCGAGGCGTCGGGCGCCGAATCCCAGTGGGCCGACACCCCGAATCTCTGGGTCCCAACGGTGCCGAGAGGCTCCAGTTCACCGATTCAGATCACCGTGCTCACGAACGAGGTCGGGGTGAACTCTGCTGCCTCCGAGTATGCCAACCCGTTCAAGGCGACCATCCGGATTCGTCTGGATCCCCATAAGTTCACGGCGACACTCGAGGGCACGGTGAATGCCGAACTGATCGCGCTCGCCGGCAACAGCGCGCGTCTCGCGGGCGAGACCGGCGCGCAACTCGGGGTCGCCAGTGATTTTTCTGCCGCGCTCGCCGACTTTCCGGCACAAGAGCGGGCAACCGTGGCCCAGATCTCGGTGATGGTGGCGGGCGTGCTCGGCGTCGCGGCCGCGGTCCTCCTTCTGGTGTCCCGGATGCTTGTGCTGCGCCGTGAGGCCGATCTCGCCCTCGAGCGCGCCCGAGGGGCATCCCTCGGCTCGATTTTCGCGCGCACGCTCGCGGAGACTGTCATCACGGGAGCTATCGGTGCAGTGGTCGGTGTCGCGATCATCCAGCTGGCGTATCCCGGCCCGTTTGTCCAGACGTCGCTGCTGGGGTTTGTTCTCGTGGTCGCGGTCTTCGCGGTGCCGGTGCAGACGGTCCTCCTGGTTCGCGGAACGTGGGCGGGCCGAAAGGTTCCCGCAAACCGCTCCGATCGCGTCGATCTCGAGCGTCGCGCACGCGCCCGGCGCATCGCAGTCGAACTCACAATCGTCGCGCTGGCTGTCGCCGCCTTCGTGTCGATCGCCGCGAGAGGGCTGCTCGAAACACAGACGAACGGCGTCGACCTGCTCCTGGCTGCCGCTCCGCTACTCGTCGCGGCCACCATCACCATCATTGTCCTTCGGGTCTATCGCCTGCCGGTCGCGCTCGGTGTCGCGGCCGGACGCCGATCGATCGGTGCCCTCGGGCTTTTGGCCGCCGTGCGCGCGCAGCGATCGATCGCGGTGCTTCCGCTGCTTGCACTCACTCTCGCGGTCGCTCTCGCGGTAGGCGGCGGACTTCTTGCCAGCACGGTGTCTGCGGGACAGGAGACGGCGTCGTGGCAACGTATCGGGGCGGATGTGCGGGTTCGCGCCGCGGCAACCTCCGCCCAGGTGTCCGCCATTGCGTCTTCGCCGGGGGTAATCGGGGCCACCGCCATTCGTTCTGAAGACGGCCTCCAGTTCCGCCTAACGGGCGGCACCAACTTCGCTTCCCTGGTCGCCGTAAATCCGGGATTCGCTGGGTTCGTGCGTCAACTGCCTGCGGGCGGAGCCAGCGCAGCGGGGATCGCCGCCCTGCAGAAGCTGGCGAAACCGGTCCCCGCGTCCAGAGCGTTGCCGGTCGTGGTCGGCCCCGACTTTGCGGCCCAGATCTCGTCCGAGAACGTTGGCGTATACGTCGGGCTCAAATTCATCCCGATCCAGGTGGTCGGGGTCACCGATTACAGCCCATCGGGATTTCTGGGTTCTCCGTTCGTGTTTGTGGATCGCTCGGCCTTGTCCGCGCGACTGGATAAGGCGGTATCCACGGATCTCGTGCTGGTGAATGGACCCGGTGCGAGCGCTGCTGCGAAAACACTCGGGGCCTCGAGGGCCGACACCCACACCAGGGCAGCGTGGCTGTCAGCACAACGTCATCTTGCTCTGGTGAGCGGTGTCGACCAGTCGATCACTCTGGCGACCCTGGCGACGGCGTTGCTTGCGATACTCGCGCTTGTGGTCACGGTGCTCTCGGGTGGGCGTGAGCGCGGGCGATCCCTCGCCCTTATTCGGACGCTCGGCTTACCCGCGCGGCTCGGCTGGTGGCTCGCCCTCGCGGAGTTGGCGCCGGTTCTCATCGCGGCGCTCGTAGGTGGAGTGATCGCGGGCGTCGGAATCGTGCTGCTTCTCGAGCCGGCGATGGGGCTGCGAGAGTTGGCTGGAGGGCTGGGCGACCCCACACCGACGGTTTCGCTAACGCTGATTGCCGGGCTCGCCGGAACGGTGGTCGGGCTGTTGCTGCTGGCCGTACTGGTCGAAATTGCGGTGCGCCGACGCGACCGACTGAGCGATGTGCTACGAGTAGGAGAATCGATATGACGACAGCAACCAGTGCCCTGCAGCGGCCCGCGGGGCCCGCGGCGCAATATGGCGCGGATGCCCTGATCGTGTGCGACAACGTGGTGCGGATCTACCAGGTCGAGAACATCGAGGTTCAGGCGCTTCAGGGGCTCGATCTGCTCGTCCGTCAGGGCGAGATGGTCGCCATCGTCGGTGCATCCGGTTCGGGCAAATCGACCCTGCTCAACGTATTGTCCGGACTCGACGTGCCGACCGCCGGGCGCGCCTCGGTCGCGGGCTGGGACCTGCAACGAATGTCGGCAAAGGAGCGATTGGCCTACCGCCGCAGCGTTGTTGGCTTCGTCTGGCAACAGACGGCTCGCAACCTGCTGCCGTACCTCAGCGCGGCCGAGAACGTTGCGCTCCCCATGGCATTTGCCAACTCCAGCCCGCGAGAGCGGGCGGCCCGTGCGACCGAGCTTCTCGGGTCCCTCGGAATGGGAGAAAAGTCATCCAGACGGCCCGGTGAACTGTCCGGCGGTGAACAGCAGCGGGTGGCGATTGCCGTCGCCCTGGCGAACCGGCCACAGGTGCTTTTTGCGGATGAGCCGACCGGTGAACTCGACTCCGCGACGGGTGAGGAGGTGTTCGCGGCCCTGCGCGCTGCGAACACCGAACTCGGAGCGACCGTCGTGATTGTCACCCACGACGCCGAGGTATCGAACCAGGTGCAGCGGACGGTCGCAATTCGGGACGGTCGCACCTCGTCCGAGGTCATCCGTCGCACCGAAGTCGACGAGCACGGAGCCTCTGAGGTGATCGCGGAAGAGTATGCCGTTCTCGATCGAGCCGGGCGGATGCAACTACCCGCGGACTTCCGTCGCACCCTCGGTCTGCACGACCGTGTGCGACTCGAGCTCGAGCCCGATCACGTCGGAGTGTGGCCGGATGGGTCCCAGGCCCCCCGCCCGTCCGTTTCTCCGGCGACCGCAAGCACGGGCACCGACGGTACGGAGGCAGCCGAGTGAGCGATTTGTCGGCCACAGGAGTGACGCAGGGAAGGCACGCGGCGGGTTCGCCGCTCGTGACCGTGGCGAACCTCACGCGAACCTATTCGTCGGGCGCAGGTGAAGTTCATGCTCTCCGCGACGTCTCCTTCACCATCCCGGAGGGCTGGCTCGTTGCGCTCGTTGGCCGATCCGGTTCCGGTAAGACGACGCTGCTCAACTGCCTTGGCGGGCTCGACGAGCCGACCAGCGGTCGCGTCACTGTCAACGGAAAAGACGTGACGGCCATGAACGAGAACGAGCGCACCGCTCTTCGGAGGGATGATGTCGCCTTCGTGTTTCAGACCTTTGGGCTCGTGCCCATGCTGTCAGCGGCGGAAAACGTTGGGCTGCCGCTACGGATGCGCCGGGTCGCGCCGGTCGAACGCGAAGACCGCGTCGCCCGGCTGCTGGATCTGGTCGGGCTCGGTGATCACGCCCGGCAGCGGCCGTCAGAACTGTCCGGAGGCCAGCAGCAGCGCGTGGCCATCGCTCGCGCCCTGGCGAACTCCCCGAGGCTGCTCATCGCGGACGAACCAACGGGCCAGCTCGACGCCGACACGGGCGCGGCCATCATGGCGCTCCTGCAGTCCATCGTGAGCTCAGAGGGGATGACCGCGATCATCTCTACCCACGACCCCAGTGTCCAGGCGCTTGCCGACGGCACGCTCCGTCTCGCGGACGGCGTGCTCACCGACGAGGGCCTGAGAACTCTCACACATTGAGGCATTTCATCGCGCCGCGTGGCAGTATCAGCCCGTGAGCGTTGAGCAGGTGATCTTGGTCGTTGAGGATGACCCGGAAATGAGGCTGCTGCTCGAACGCGGTCTCACCTCCGAGGGTTACACGGTTCGCGCCGTCGACAACGGCGTCGACGCGCTGATCGCTGCTCGCACGGAGGCGATTGCCGGATCGGTGGTCGATGTGATGCTCCCGGGCATGTCCGGCTTCGAGATCTGCCGGCGCCTGCGTGAGAGCGACGAGACCTTCCCGATTCTGCTGCTCACGGCTCGGGATGCCGTGCAAGACCGGGTCTTCGGTCTCGACAGCGGCGCGGACGACTACCTGACGAAACCCTTCGACTTCACCGAACTCTCCGCCCGCGTGCGCGCCATGCTGCGCCGCAATTCTGGCGCCGACCGGATGCGGGTCACGGTCGGCAATCTGCTGCTGGACTCGGAGACCCTGCGGGTGACCTGCGCGGATTCAGCCATCCCCGCGAGCCCCAAGGAATTCGCCCTGCTAAGGCTCCTCGCGCTGGAGGTGGGGGCCCCGGTGAGTCGCACCCGGATCCTCGACTCGGTCTGGGGCTCTGCCGAACACATCGACCCGAACATCGTCGACCAGTACATCAGCTACCTCCGCCACAAGCTGGACCCGGAGCGCTGCGGAATCCGGATCGTGACGGTGCGCGGCAGCGGATACCTGATCGAGGTCGCCTGAGTGAAATGGCTGCGGGGCCAGACAATCCGGGGACGGATCACCCTATGGGCGGTGCTGATCGCGATCCTTCTCGTCAGCGCGGCGGCGTTCGCTTTTCGAGCGGGTGTCGACACGATCGTTGCCTCTTCAACTCACACGCTGCTGACCGCCAACGGCGCCGATTTTGAGGCGAGCATTCGCGGTGGCCGGACCAAGGACTTCTCCAAGCCGGGCGAGGACCAGTTGCTCGCGGTCGTCAACCCTGACGGAAAGGTGATGATCTCGAGCCTGCCGGACAGCCTCGAGGATCGAATCGGCAAGCTCACGCGGCTCGACCACGGCCTGAAGTCCGTGACAATCTCGCCGACCCTGCGCTATGACGTGGTGAATGAGCCGGTCACAGTGGCGGCCGGCACCTGGCACGTGATCGAGGCGCGAAACAGCGACTCCGGCCAGGATGTGCTCAACGGCCTGACCTTCGTGCTCGCGATCGGCGTCGTGCTGCTGGTGATCGGATTCGGGTTCTCGACCTGGATTGTCAGCGGTCTCGCTTTGCGGCCGGTGACGAGGATGCGCGAGCAGGCGAGGCTGCTGTCGCAGGCGGCGAGCGCGGACACTCTCCCGGTCGGTCCGGTTCGAGATGAGCTCTCTGCGCTCGCTGAGACTCTCAACGACTTCATCGTTTCCGTGCGATCCTCCGCAGATCGCGAGCGGCAGATGGTTGCGGATGCGAGCCACGAACTCAGAACTCCGATTGCCGTGCTCCGGACGCAACTTCAGCTCGCGCACCTCTCATCCGGCGATGCCGTGGCCCTGGAGAAGGAGATTGCGGCGGCGGAAGGCACCCTGGATCGGCTGTCCAACCTGACGACGAATCTTCTGACCCTTTCGCGGATCGAGGCGGAGGCACCACCGCCCCTCACCTCGGGCGACCAGCTGGTTGCGGAGTTCCTCGCGAGCATGGACCGCGCGATTATTCTCGGCTCGACCCGAGCCGTATCCGTCGATTTCACCGACGCTCGAGTGCGCCCGGCCGTCAGGGTGGCCATCCGACCCGTCGACTTTGCCGGGCTGATCGACAACCTGGTCACGAACGCCATCGCCGCGTCGACGCGCGGGTCCGCAGTGACCGTTGACCTCGTGCAGGACAGCGACAGGCTGGTCCTGACGGTGCTCGACGCCGGGCACGGGATGTCGGACGAATTCCGCGAGATCGCCTTCGATCGATTCAGTCGGGCGTCATCGTCGCGGCCTCGGCCGACCGGCGGCAGCGGCCTCGGCCTTGCGATCGTGCGGGCGATCGTGATTCGCAGCGGCGGGACCGTTCGTCTCGAACCACGCAAGGAGGGCGGCGTGCGCGCCGTGGTCGAGCTACCGCTCGCCGTGCCGTAACGGACTAGTCGACCTGTGAGAAGTCTCAGGCCGATCACGCCATTCTGTTGGGCGTCACCTCAGGACCCGCCTCGAGGATCGATGCATGAGCAGCAAGACGCGGCCGGGCAGTGTGCTCGTGGTCATCCCCACGTACAACGAGATCGACAATCTCGCGCAGCTGACCCGGCGAACCCTGTCCGCAAATGCCGACGTCGACATCCTCGTGGTAGACGACAACTCGCCTGACGGAACCGGAAGACTGGCGGACGAACTCTCGCAGGCCTCGGATCGAATTTCCGTGCTGCATCGCCCCGGCAAGTCCGGCATCGGCAACGCCTATCGGGCAGGTTTCGAGTGGGGGCTTCGCGCCGGCTATGACTTCCTTGTGGAGATGGATGGCGACGGATCTCACCGCCCCGAGCAGTTGCCCGCTCTTCTGGACGGCGCACACACCGCGGACCTGGTGCTCGGCTCTCGCTGGGTTGCCGGCGGCGGCGCCCCGAACTGGGCGATTCGTCGGCAGTTGCTTTCCCGGGCCGGAAGCTTCTATGCCCGGGTAGCGCTTGCGCTCCCGTTCAGGGATGTAACGGGCGGCTATCGTGTCTTCCGCGCCAGTGGGCTGAACGCCCTCGGCTACCAGACCGTCGAGGCGCAGGGTTATTGCTTCCAGATCGAAATGCTCTGGCGTGCCCGTCGGGCCGGCCTCACCATCGTCGAGGTACCGATCGACTTCGCGGAGCGCCTATCGGGATCCTCGAAAATGAGCCTCGCGATCGTGGTTGAAGCGATCTCACGCGTCACCCTGTGGGGCCTCGGTGATCTGCCGCGGCGCCTTGGTCGCTCCGGCGGCCCACGCACCGGACGACCGCGGGAAGCAGCTAGCCTTTTGAGCGATGGTTCAGATACCGATAGAGCACCGGTACACGGCGGGCTTGCTGCTGTTCACGGTGTCGACGGGCGTGATTGACGCCGACAGCTACCTCGCCCTTGACCACGTCTTCACGGGGAACATGACGGGCAATGTCCTGTTCATCGGATTCGCACTGGCCGGTGTTGCGGGCATCCCGTTCGTCAACAACTTTCTTGCCTTGCTTGGATTTGTCGTCGGCACAATCATCGGCGGGCGCATCGTCGGGCTCGGCCACGCGAAGGGTTTCCCCAGAGTTTCGGCGGTCCTCCTCCTCGTCGGTGGCATCCTCGCAATTGCGATTGCGACAACGTGGACGGTCCTGGGCCATCTCGACCAGCCGATCCTGCTGGTGCTGACTTTCCTGCTTGCGTCGGTCATGGGGTCGCAGGTCTCCGCTGTGAAGCCCATCGGCAACAGTGACGTCACGACGATCGTCGTCACCAATACCCTCGCCAATCTCGCTCGCGACAGCACGTTGGCCGGCGGCAAGCACGAGCGCTGGGCGCCACGACTTCTTGCGGTCCTGGCGATGGGGGTTGGAGCCGGGATCGGCGCGGTCATCATCCATCTCTCGAACGGTTCGATTGCTCTCTACGCCGCCATGTTCTTCTACCTCGCGGGCCTTCTCACCCTCGTCCTCACCGCGCGAGTCGGAGCGAAAACGCCGGCAACGGTCAACAACTGAGCGAGCCAGAAGGGTGAGTCGACGCGGAGCTCCGCTCCGCGACACGCCCGGGTTGCAGCAATGCAGCGGATGTGGCAAACTCGTCTAGTTCCACATTCCGGTGCTTCGCGCCCGGATCACCATTTTGGTGGGTCTAATTCTTCCGTTTCGGCAGATATCGACCCGCAGGTGCACAGATCTCATTTCTGGGCCGCGAGTGGCAGAACAAAGCTCAATCAAATCCGAGACTGAACTCGCGTAGTTCGGTTGTGCGTTCCTGTGCTTTTGGTGCGGAGCGCGCGGGTTTGAGGCAACACCGTACGACCAGAACTTTTGACAGATAAACAGTGGTGCGTCAGTTTCCGCCCGATTTCATCAACGACATTGTCCGCGATGGGAGTGCGGCTCGCTGAGTAGCTTCGAAAATCCAAGCAGCATTACGCAACTAGCTAGAAAGCGAGTCAGACATGGCGGGACAAAAGATCCGCATTCGACTTAAGTCGTATGACCACGAGGTCATCGACAGCTCGGCGCGAAAGATTGTCGACACCGTGACCCGCGCGGGCGCGACTGTCGTCGGCCCGGTGCCGCTGCCCACCGAGAAGAACGTGATTGTCGTGATCCGGTCTCCTCACAAGTACAAGGACAGCCGCGAGCACTTCGAGAAGCGCACCCACAAACGTCTGATCGACATCATTGACCCGACGCCGAAGGCCGTCGACTCGCTCATGCGACTCGACCTGCCAGCGGATGTCAACATCGAGATCAAGCTTTAGGAATCGCCATGTCTACACTTAAAGACACGAAGGGTCTGCTGGGCAAGAAACTCGGCATGACCCAGGTCTGGGACGAGAACAACAAGCTCATCCCCGTGACGGTCGTCGAGATCACGCCCAACGTCGTCACCCAGCTGCGAACGCACGAGGTCGACGGCTACTCTGCGGTGCAGATCGCCTACGGCCAGATCGACCCGCGCAAGGTCACCAAGCCGCTCACCGGTCACTTCGACAAGGCTGGCGTTACGCCCCGTCGTCACCTGACCGAGCTGCGCACCCACGACACTTCCGAGTACTCGCTCGGCCAGGAGCTCGCCGTCGACCGCTTCGCCGTCGGCCAGCTTGTCGATGTCGTCGGCACCAGCAAGGGCAAGGGTTTCGCGGGTGTCATGAAGCGCCACAACTTCAAGGGCGTCTCGTCCAGCCACGGTTCGCACCGCAACCACCGCAAGCCCGGCTCCATCGGCGCATCCTCGACCCCCAGCCGGGTCTTCAAGGGAATGCGCATGGCAGGCCGCATGGGTGGCGATCGCGTGACCGTGCTGAACCTGCAGGTTCACTCGGTCGACCTCGAGAAGGGCCTGCTGCTTGTCAAGGGCGCCGTTCCCGGAGCTCGCGGCCGCATCGTCTTCGTTCGCAACGCAGTGAAGGGGATCTAGCCACCATGCCAGATTCGAAAAGCACAGGCTCAATCGACATTCTCAATGTCAAGGGCGCAAAGTCCGGCACGGTTGACCTGCCGGCCAACCTGTTCGACGTTCAGACCAACATTCCGCTCATCCACCAGGTCGTCGTTGCACAGCTCGCCGCAGCTCGCCAGGGAACGCACAACACGCTTCGTCGTGGTGAAGTTTCCGGTGCGGGCCGCAAGCCGTTCAAGCAGAAGGGAACCGGTCGCGCTCGTCAGGGCTCGATCCGCGCGCCCCAGATGACCGGTGGTGGCATCGTTCACGGACCACACCCGCGCGACTATTCGCAGCGCACCCCGAAGAAGATGATCGCCGCAGCACTCCTCGGTGCGCTGTCCGATCGCGCTCGCGGTGACCGCCTGCACGTCGTGGAGTCGCTCGCCCTCGGCGAGACCCCATCGACCAAGGCAACCGTCGCCTACCTCGACTCGGTTGCGATCAGCAAGCACGTTCTGATCGTCCTGGATCGTGACGACGAGATCTCGGAGAAAAGCGTCCGCAACATCAAGTCCGTTCACGTCCTGCGCTTCGACCAGCTCAATGCGTACGACGTTCTGGTCAGTGACGACATTGTGTTCACAAAAGCGGCTCTAGCCGCTTTTGTTGCGACGAAGTCGCCAAATAACCAGAGCGCGGCTTCTAAGGAGACCCAGAGCGCATGACTCAGACCAACAAGGATCCGCGCGACATCATCCTCGCGCCGGTTGTCTCGGAGAAGAGCTACAGCCTGATCGACGACGGCAAGTACACGTTCGTCGTTGACCCGCGTGCCAACAAGACCGAGATCAAGCTCGCCATCGAGAAGATCTTCGACGTGAAGGTCGACTCCGTCAACACGCTCAATCGCACCGGTAAGGCCATGCGCACCAAATTCGGCATCGGCCACCGCAAGAACACCAAGCGTGCCATCGTCACGCTCAAGTCCGGCTCGATCGACATCTTCACGGCTGTCGGCTAGGGGCAAGGGAAAACATCATGGCTATTCGCAAGTACAAGCCCACGACCCCGGGTCGTCGCGGTTCCTCGGTGTCAGATTTCGCCGAGATCACGCGCTCGACCCCGGAGAAATCGCTGCTGCGCCCGCTGCCGAAGACCGGTGGACGTAACAATGCCGGCCGCATCACCACGCGTCACATCGGCGGTGGTCACAAGCGCCAGTACCGTGTGATCGACTTCAAGCGCAACGACAAGGACGGCGTCAACGCGAGGGTCGCCGAGATTGAGTATGACCCGAACCGCACGGCGAACATTGCGCTCCTGCACTTTGTCGATGGTTCCAAGCGCTACATCATCGCGCCGAACAAGCTGAACCAGGGCGACATCATCGAGTCGGGTCCGTCCGCCGACATCAAGCCGGGTAACAACCTTCCGCTGAAGAACATCCCAGTCGGTACCGTCATCCATGCAATTGAGCTGAAGCCAGGCGGGGGCGCCAAGATGGCGCGTTCCGCCGGGGCATCCGTTCGTCTCGTCGCCAAGGATGGCCCGTACGCGCAGCTTCGTCTGCCGTCTGGCGAAATCCGCAACGTGGATGTCCGCTGCCGCGCGACGATCGGCGAGGTCGGCAACGCCGAGCAGTCGAACATCAACTGGGGCAAGGCCGGCCGCATGCGTTGGAAGGGCGTCCGCCCGACCGTTCGTGGTGTCGCCATGAACCCGGTCGACCACCCGCACGGTGGTGGTGAAGGCAAGACCTCCGGTGGACGCCACCCGGTTACGCCATGGGGCCAGAAAGAGGGTCGCACGCGCCACCGCAATCTTGAGAGCGACCAGCTCATCGTCCGTCGGCGTAATGCCGGCAAGAAGCGCAAGTAGGAGTCAGGGAAGATGCCAAGAAGTCTTAAGAAGGGCCCCTTCGTCGACGAGCACCTGCTTCGCAAGGTTGTTGTCGCCAACGAGGCCTCAAGCAAAAACGTGATCAAGACCTGGTCGCGCCGCTCGATGATCATCCCGGCAATGCTGGGCCACACCATCGCGGTTCACGACGGTCGCAAGCACATCCCGGTGTTCATCACCGAATCCATGGTTGGGCACAAGCTCGGCGAATTCTCGCCGACCCGCACCTTCCGTGGGCACGAAAAGGACGACAAGAAGGGTCGTCGCCGCTAACGCGGTGACGTAAGGAGAAGAGAAATGGTTCAGGCGCAAGCGAGTGTCAAGCACATCCGCGTCACTGCCACCAAGGCTCGTCGTGTCGTCAACATGATCCGCGGCAAGCAGGCCACGGAGGCACTGGCGATCCTGAAGTTCGCACCCCAGGGCGCGAGCGAGCCCGTGTACAAACTCGTCGCATCCGCGATGGCGAACGCGCGGGTCAAGGCGGATGCCACCAGCAGCTACCTCGATGAGCAGGACCTGTTCATCTCTGAGGCGTACGTGGACGAGGGAACCACCCTGAAGCGGTTCCAGCCGCGTGCGCAGGGCCGGGCGTTCCAGATCCTGAAGCGCACCAGTCACATCACCATCAAGGTTGCAACGCCCGATGAGGAAACTCTCGCGGTGAAGGCGACGTCGAAGTCGGCTGCCGCTGCGGCGAAGGCAGGGAAGAAGTAATGGGCCAGAAAGTAAACCCGTACGGGTTCCGTCTTGGGATCACGACCGACCACGTGTCGCGTTGGTTCTCTGACTCGACCAAGGTCGGCCAGCGCTACAGCGACTTCGTCGCGGAGGACATCAAGATTCGCAACCTCCTCAAGACGTCGCTGGATCGCGCCGGCGTAGCCCGCATCGAGATCGAGCGCACGCGCGACCGCGTTCGCGTCGACATCCATACTGCGCGCCCCGGAATCGTCATCGGTCGTCGTGGAGCCGAGGCGGAGCGCATTCGCACCGACCTCGAGAAGTTGACCAGCAAGCAAATCCAGCTCAACATCCTCGAGGTGAAGAACCCGGAGGCTGAGGCGCAGCTCGTCGCGCAGGGCATCGCCGAGCAGCTCAGCGCGCGCGTCGCATTCCGTCGCGCGATGCGCAAGGGCATGCAGGGCGCCCAGCGCACCGCGAGCGTCAAGGGTGTACGAATCCAGGTTTCCGGTCGTCTCGGTGGCGCAGAAATGAGCCGCTCGGAGTTCTACCGCGAGGGTCGCGTTCCGCTGCACACCCTGCGCGCGAATATCGACTACGGCTTCTACGAGGCCCGTACCACCTTCGGTCGCATCGGCGTGAAGGTCTGGATCTACAAGGGCGACATCACCAACAAGGAGCTTGCTCGCGAGCAGGCCACCCAGAAGTCAACCCGTCCGGAGCGCCGTGATGGCGGCCGCGACGGCGGCAGCGACCGTCGTCCGCCCCGCGCACCGCGTGCGGATGCTGCGCCCGTTGCTGCGCCAGCAGGAGTTGAGGGCTAATCATGCTTATTCCACGCAAGGTCAAGCACCGCAAGCAGCACCACCCCGGCCGCACGGGCCACGCAACGGGTGGCACGACTGTGTCGTTCGGTGAGTTCGGCATCCAGGCGATTACACCCGCATATGTCACCAACCGCCAGATCGAGGCTGCCCGTATCGCCATGACCCGCCACATCAAGCGTGGCGGCAAGGTCTGGATCAACGTGTTCCCCGACCGTCCGCTCACCAAGAAGCCGGCCGAAACCCGCATGGGTTCCGGTAAGGGTTCGCCCGAGTGGTGGATCGCAAACATCAAGCCCGGCCGCGTGCTGTTCGAACTAAGCGGGGTCAACGAGACCATCGCTCGCGAGGCACTCACCCGTGCAATTCACAAGCTGCCCCTTAAGGCACGCATCATCAAGCGAGAGGAGGGCGACGCATAATGGCCATCGGATCCAAGGAACTCACTCCCGTCGAGCTCGACACCTATGAAGACGAGCGCCTGCTCGACGAGCTGAAGAAGGCCAAGGAGGAGCTGTTCAATCTGCGCTTCCAGTCGGCAACCGGACAGCTCGAGAGCCACGGCCGCCTACGCGCCGTCAAGCGCGACATCGCCCGCATCTACACCGTGATCCGCGAGCGCGAGCTGGGCATCCGTGCCACGCCCGCACCGCTGGAGTCGCCTGCCAAGGCGAAGCGTGCCACGAAGAAGGACGACGCGAAGACCGAGGTCGTCGATGACGCCCCCGTTGCCGAGGATGCAGCGGACGAAGCGACCGTCGAGGCCGAGCCTGCAGTGAAGGCTCCCAAGGCAACAAAGGCTAAGGAGGCCAAGTAATGGCTGAAGTAAAGGCGAAGGCACCCAAGGCTGCCGCAACAAAGGCGGGCCACGATGTGTCGTCTGTCGTGCCCTCGGGGCACGAACATGGCGCCCACGACGTCAAGGACGAGAGCGCGCGCGGGTACCGCAAGGTTCGCCGCGGCTACGTGACCAGCGACAAGATGGAGAAGACCATCGTCGTCGAGGTCGAGGACCGCGTAAAGCACCCGCTGTACGGCAAGGTCATCCGCCGTACCTCCAAGGTCAAGGCGCACGACGAGGAGAACACCGCTGGCGTTGGCGACCTCGTTCTCATCAACGAGACCCGTCCGCTCAGCGCATCGAAACGCTGGAGACTCGTCGAAGTCCTCGAGAAGGCCAAGTAAGCGTCCGCGCTTTCTTGATACCAGGAGATAACCAATGATTCAGCAGGAATCCCGACTCAAGGTCGCCGACAACACCGGCGCCAAGGAGATTCTGACCATTCGCGTTCTCGGTGGCTCCGGCCGTCGTTACGCGGGTCTCGGTGACACGATCGTCGCTACCGTCAAGGATGCAATCCCCGGTGGCGCGGTAAAGAAGGGCGAGGTCGTCAAAGCGGTCATCGTTCGCGTCAAGAAAGAGACGCGCCGTGCGGATGGCTCGTACATCAAGTTCGACGAGAACGCCGCCGTGCTGCTCAAGGCAGACGGCGACCCGCGTGGAACCCGCATCTTCGGGCCGGTCGGTCGCGAGCTTCGCGACAAGAAGTTCATGAAGATTATCTCGCTCGCACCGGAGGTCATTTAGTCATGGCGAACATCAAGAAGGGTGACCTGGTTCAGGTCATCAGTGGACCGAGCCAGGCCCGCGGCGGAGATCGCGGCAAGCAGGGCCGGGTCATCGGCGTGGACGCGGAGAAGAACCGCGTCGTCGTCGAGGGCATCAACTTCGTCACGAAGCACATGCGCGTCGGCCAGACCGACCGCGGCACCAAGACCGGTGGCATCGAAACACACGAGGCGCCCATCCATGTCTCAAACGTTGCGCTGATCGACCCAGAGACCAAGAAGCCGACTCGCGTTGGCTTCCGCGTCGAGCAGAAGGACGGCAAGACCGTTCGCGTTCGCTACGCGAAGAAATCAGGTAAGGACCTGTAATGGCAAACACAACTACTGCTGCGCCAGCTGCTTCCGCGTCACGTGCTTCTACGGCACAGGAGCGCACACAGCCGCGCCTGAAGCAGAAGTACCAGGCCGAGATTGCCGGCCAGCTCAAAAAGGACTTCGGCTTCACGAACGTGCACCAGGTGCCCGGACTCGTGAAGATCGTGGTCAACACGGGTGTCGGCGAGGCAGCACGCGACGGCAAGATCATCGACGGTGCCGTCAAGGATCTGACCGCAATCACGGGACAGAAGCCGCAGGTAACCGCCGCTCGCAAGTCGATCGCGCAGTTCAAGCTTCGTGAGGGCCAGCCCATCGGCGCACACGTCACGCTTCGCGGCGACCGCGCGTGGGAGTTCCTCGATCGGCTGCTGTCGCTCGCGCTTCCGCGCATCCGTGACTTCCGTGGCCTGTCGGACAAGCAGTTCGACGGGCACGGCAACTACACGTTCGGTCTCACGGAGCAGTCCATGTTCCACGAGATCGACCAGGACAAGATCGACCGGGTTCGTGGATTCGACATCACCGTCGTCACCACGGCCAAGAACGATGACGAGGGCCGCGCACTGCTCAAGGCGCTCGGCTTCCCGTTCCGTAACGCGGAGAACTCTCCAGCCAACTAGGCCCTTCGACTCGCTCAGGGACCGCAATCGGAAAGGTCTTCACTCTTGTAAAGGGTGCGGAAACCAAACGAGATTAGGAACACATCGCAATGACAATGACAGATCCGGTCGCAGACCTGCTGACCAGACTGCGCAACGCGAACTCGGCGTACCACGAGACCGTGTCGCTGCCGAACAGCAAGCTCAAGACCCACATCGCCGAGATCCTCGAGACCGAGGGTTTCATCGCCGGCTGGAAGGTCGAAGACGCGCGCGTCGGACAGACGCTCACGATCGACCTCAAGTACGGCCCGAACCGCGAGCGCTCCATCGTGGGCATCAAGCGCGTTTCAAAGCCGGGCCTGCGGGTATACGCAAAGTCAACCGAGATCCCCAAGGTCTTTGGCGGACTCGGAGTCGCCATCCTGTCGACCTCATCCGGCCTCCTCACGGACCGCCAGGCAACGAAGAAGGGCGTGGGTGGGGAAGTCCTCGCCTACGTTTGGTAACAAGTCATGTCACGCATTGGACGACTTCCGATCAGCATCCCCGCGGGTGTCAACGTCACGATCGACGGCCCCGACGTCACCGTCAAGGGCCCGAAGGGTGAGCTCGCGCTCACCGTTGCCAGCCCCATCGAGGTCAAACTCGAGGATGGCCAGCTTCTGGTCAGCCGCCCGGACGACGAGCGCGTTTCGCGCTCGCTGCACGGACTCACTCGCACTCTCATCGCCAACCAGATCATCGGCGTCACCGACGGATACACCAAGGGCCTTGACATCGTCGGTACCGGTTATCGTGTGGCGGCCGAAGGCAAAGGCATCACCTTTGCACTGGGCTACTCGCACCCGATCACCGTTCAGCCGCCCGCCGGCATCACCTTTACGGTCGAGGGCAACAACCGCGTGATCGTGAGCGGAATCGACAAGCAGGCCGTCGGCGAGGTCGCCGCGAACCTGCGGAAACTGCGCAAGCCGGAGCCCTACAAGGGCAAGGGCGTTCGCTACACCGGTGAAATCGTCCGCCGCAAGGCCGGAAAGTCAGGTAAGTAATCATGGGTCTCGGAACAAGAGGCAAGAGCAAGTCGGCCGCAAAGGGCCGCAGGCACGCACGCCTTCGCAAGAAGGTTGTCGGCACGGAGGAGCGTCCGCGTTTGGTCGTCACCCGCTCGGCTCGGCACGTCTTCGTGCAGGTCGTGGATGACAGCAAGGGCTTCACGCTGGCATCGGCGTCGACCCTCGAAGCCGATCTGCGAACCTTCGCCGGTGACAAGACTGCCAAGGCGCACAAGGTTGGCGAACTCGTCGCCGAGCGTGCCAAGAAAGCCGGAATCGACGCAGTCGTATTCGACCGTGGTGGCAGCAAGTACGCGGGACGCGTCGCAGCCATCGCAGAGGGCGCACGAGAGGGCGGATTGAACCTGTGAGCGACACCAGTGCAGATTCAACTGCAACGAACACAAACGAGGAGCCCGCTGTGGCTGAAATAAACCCTGAGGCCGTTCCGGTCGAGGCGGTTACTGTCCCAGAGGTAGTAGTCGACGCACCCGCGACCGACGTCACGAACGAGCCTCGCGAGGCTCGCCGCGGTGGACGCGAGCGCAACCCGAACCAGCAGCGCGGAAGCCGCGACTCCGAAAAGAGCCAGTTTCTGGAGCGCGTCGTCACCATCAACCGCGTCTCGAAGGTCGTCAAGGGTGGTCGTCGCTTCAGCTTCACCGCTCTCGTCATCGTCGGCGACGGCAACGGTCTCGTTGGTGTCGGCTACGGCAAGGCGCGCGAGGTTCCGACCGCCATCTCCAAGGGCGTCGAGGAGGCGAAGAAGAACTTCTTCCGCGTTCCCCGCGTCGGAGCGACCATCCCACATCCCGTCCAGGGTGAGGCCGCCGCAGGCGTTGTCCTGCTGCGTCCCGCCGCAGCGGGAACCGGCGTTATCGCTGGAGGTCCGGTTCGCGCCGTACTCGAGTGCGCCGGCATCCACGATGTCCTGAGCAAGTCGCTCGGCTCGTCGAACACGATCAACATCGTGCACGCAACGGTCGCCGCTCTCAAGCAGCTCGAAGAGCCCCGCGCCGTGGCAGCACGCCGCGGACGGCCCTTCGAGGATGTCGCGCCCGCTCGTCTCGTGCGCGCGGATGCAGAGGCGTCGGCCGCGCTGAGCGCAGCAAAGGCAGGTGTCTGATGGCTAACCGCCTGAAAGTGACCCAGATCAAGTCCAAAATCAGTGAGAAGCAGAACATGCGCGACACCCTGCGGAGCCTCGGGCTTCACCGCATCGGTGACGTGACCGTTCGCGAGGACAACAAGCAGAACCGTGGCTACGTCCGCACTGTCGCCCACCTCGTCAAGGTCGAGGAGATTGACTAATGAGTACAGAAGACGCGAAGACGACGAAGCCGAAGGCTGAGGAGTCGAGCAAAACAAGCACAGCGCCTGCCGCTTCAAAGAAAGCAGCGCCGAAGGCGTCCGATTCAACGGCTCCTGCGGCAGCCAAGAAGTCTGCTGCGCCGAAGGCGACCGCTCCGAAGGCTGCTGCTGCCGACAAGGCCGCAGACACGAAGGCTCCAGCCAAGAAGACGGCCCCAGTGGCAAAGAAGGCTCCCGCCGAGCATGTCGCTCGTCCGCAGGTGCTCAAGGTTCACCACCTTCGCCCTGCCGCCGGCGCGAAAAAGGCCAGGACCCGAGTGGGTCGCGGCGAGGGCTCGAAGGGTAAGACCTCCGGTCGCGGGACCAAGGGAACCAAGGCTCGGTACCAGGTCAAGTCCTTTATCGAGGGTGGCAACCTGAACCAGATCATGCGTGCGCCGAAGCTTCGCGGCTTCAAGAACCCGTTCAGGGTCGAATACCAGGTCGTCAACCTCGATCGCCTTGCCGAGCTGTACCCGAAGGGCGGGGATGTCACCATCAGCGACCTCGTCGCAAAGGGCGCAGTTCGCAACAATGAAAAAGTCAAGGTTCTTGGGTCAGGCGACATTACGGTTAAGCTGAACGTTGCTGTCGATAAGGTCTCCGGTTCAGCCGAACAGAAGATCGTCGCAGCAGGCGGATCCATCAAATAGGTTCCGTCACCAAAGCCTGTGGTCGAGCGGGGTTGCCCTTTCGGGAAACCCCGCTTCCCCGCAGTTAGCAACAAATAGCAGGAGGCCTTGTGTTCAGAGCTGTCGCGCGGATCTTCCGCACGCCTGACCTTCGCAGGAAAATCGGGTTCACGATCCTCATCGTGGCCATTTTCCGCCTCGGCTCCTTCATTCCTGCTCCGTTCGTCGACTTCCAGAACGTGCAGACCTGTCTTCAGGCCAATTCGAACACATCCGGCCTGTACGAACTCGTCAACCTCTTCAGTGGCGGTGCGCTTCTGCAGTTGTCGATCTTTGCGCTCGGGATCATGCCGTACATCACGGCATCGATCATCGTGCAATTGCTGCGCGTGGTCATTCCACACTTCGACACCCTCTACAAGGAGGGCCAGTCCGGCCAGTCCAGGCTGACGCAGTACACGCGCTACCTGACGATTGGTCTCGGAGTGCTCCAGTCCACGACGCTCATCACGGTCGCCCGCAGCGGTGCGCTGTTCGGCACGAGCACCAACACCCCATCGTGCAGCGAGCTGATCACCTCCGACGGCCAGACCTGGTACGGCATCCTCCTCATGGTCATCACCATGACGGCGGGAACCGGAATCATCATGTGGATGGGCGAGCTCGTCACCGAGCGCGGCATCGGCAACGGGATGTCGCTCCTGATCTTCACGTCGATCGCGGCTCGCTTCCCCAGCGCCCTCGGCAGCATCGAGCAGACCAAGGGTTTCCCGATCTTCCTGCTGACCATCGGCGTTGGAATCGTGATCATGGGGCTTGTGGTCTTTGTTGAACAATCCCAACGGCGAATACCCGTTCAATATGCCAAACGAATGGTCGGCCGCCGAACCTACGGCGGCAACAACACCTATATCCCGATCAAGGTCAACATGGCCGGGGTTGTACCCGTCATCTTTGCTTCGTCGCTGCTCTACATTCCTGCCCTGATCGCGCAATTCAATCAGCCGAAGTCCGGCGCAACCGGCAAGGCGGCCGTTCCGGCGCCATGGGTGCAGTGGATCACGGATAACCTCACCAAGGGCGACGGTCCCTACTACATGGTGTTGTACTTCCTGCTGATCGTCGGGTTCACCTACTTCTATGTGGCGATCACCTTCAATCCTGAAGAGGTCGCGGACAATATGAAGAAGTACGGCGGCTTCATCCCGGGCATCCGGGCCGGTCGTCCAACTGCCGAATACCTCGACTACGTGCTCACGCGAATCACGCTCCCAGGCTCGCTGTACCTCGGAATCATCGCGCTCATCCCGCTCATTGCACTCGGCCTCGTCAATGCCGCACAGAACTTCCCGTTCGGTGGCACGAGCATCCTGATCATCGTCGGCGTTGGTCTTGAGACGGTCAAGCAGATCGATTCTCAGCTGCAGCAGCGGCACTACGAGGGCCTCCTCCGTTGACACTTCGACAGGGTCAGCACGGGCGCGAAGCGGAGGGCTTCGCCCGATGACCCGTTTGCTTATCGTCGGTCCCCCCGGCGCCGGTAAGGGAACGCAATCCGAGAGGCTTACCGCCGCCTTCGGCATCCCCGCCATCGCGACCGGGGACATCTTTCGCGCGAACATCGCCAACCAGACCGACCTCGGAAAGCAGGTATCGGCGATCATCAAGTCGGGCGAGTACGTACCCGATTCGCTCACGAACGATCTGGTGGCGAGCAGGCTTAGGGAAGAGGACTGCTCGGAGGGCTTCCTGCTCGATGGATATCCGCGCACGGTCGACCAGCTTCGATTCCTCGACGAGTTGCTCGAGGCGGAAGGCACCGCGCTCGACGCCGTCATCCAGTTGGTTGCCGACCAGGACGAGATCGTCAGTCGCCTGCTGAAGCGCGCACACGAGGAGGGTCGTTCGGATGACACCCCCGACACCATCCGGCATCGCCAGGAGCTCTACTTGCGCGAGACCGCTCCGCTGATTGCGGTCTACGGTGATCGTGGCCTCGTCGTCGAGGTCGACGCACTCGGAGATGTGGATGACGTTGCCGGGCGTATCACAGCCGCGCTGACGGCTCGCGGTATCGTCCCCCTCGTCAAGTGAGCCCGCGCCCCGGCCTGTACAAGTCGCCGGACGAGTTGAGGGCCATGGTTCGCCCGGGACTTGTGACGGCCGCCGCTCTTGCCGCGGTGCGGGAGGCGATTCGGGTTGGCGTTTCGACGCTTGAGCTGGACGCCATCGCCGAGAGAGCCATCCGCGACGCCGGCGGTATCCCGAACTTCGCGCTCGAGCCGGGATACCGGCACACGCTGTGCACCTCGATTAACGACGCCGTCGTGCACGGGGTGCCAAGCGACTTGGTGCTTGCGGCCGGTGACCTGGTTTCCATTGACTGTGGCGCCGATGTTGGTGGCTGGAACGGCGACGCCGCGTTCACGGTCGTGCTGCCCGATCCCGGCCGACCTGAACTGGTCGCCCGGCGGGAGGCGCTGAACCGGGCGACCGAGCGTTCGCTTTGGGCGGGCATCGCGGCGCTTGCAACAGCGTCCGTCGTGAATGACATCGGTGCGGCGGTCGAGGCTTCCATCGAATCGTCCGGCGAGTACGGGATTATCGAGGACTTCTCCGGCCACGGGATCGGCCGATCAATGCACGAGGACCCCGAGGTGTACAACTTTCGCGTACGCGGCGGCAGCCCGAAGGTAAAACCGGGACTCGTTGTCGCGATCGAGCCCATGATCACGCTCGGCGGCATCGAGACCCACGAGCTGGGCGACGGTTGGACCCAGGTGACGGATGACGGCAGCGATGCCGCGCACTGGGAACACTCCGTCGCGGTGCACTCTGCTGGAATCTGGGTACTGACCGCGGAGGATGGCGGGGCTGCCGGCCTCGCGCCGTTCGGTGTCGCGCCGGTAGCGCTTCGCACTCTGTAAATTCGCTCAGGGCGGAGCGCGAGTATACGCCGGGCTTGGTGAAATTGGCGGAAATGACCTAAGCTTGATCTTTGGTGTGTTGCGCCCGCTTTTTGCATGCGTACCGCCGTCGGTTCTCGCCGCAGACCTTGGTTTGCGAAACAGAACAAGTGTCAATCGGCACAAACATCCGCATGACCAGTAATCACTTATAGCGACGAAGAGGCAATGGCCAAAAAAGACGGTGTCATCGAGATCGAAGGCGCAGTGGTCGAAGCTCTGCCCAA
This sequence comes from Galbitalea sp., assembly GCA_036271795.1. GTDB lineage: Bacteria > Actinomycetota > Actinomycetes > Actinomycetales > Microbacteriaceae > Galbitalea. The sequence goes on along the minus strand of DATAZY010000049.1, from coordinate 1,548 downwards.
CGCAATGTTTCGCGTTGAGCTGACCAACGGACACAGAGTACTTGCCCACATCTCGGGGAAGATGCGTCAGCACTACATCCGAATCCTTCCTGAGGATCGCGTGATCGTAGAACTGAGCCCATACGACCTGACCCGCGGCCGGATCGTCTACCGCTACAAGTAGTGCCAGCGCGGCACGCGACTGCTGGAAAGTAACGAGAGGCCTTCGGGCCGTATCGAAGACAGCGAAAGAGAAACACATGAAGGTCAACCCAAGCGTCAAGCCCATCTGCGAGAAGTGCCGCGTCATTCGTCGGCACGGCAACGTGATGGTGATCTGCAAGAGCAACCCGCGCCACAAACAGCGTCAGGGTTGAATCGAAGGTTGACGTCGCGGAGCGACATCGACCGAAGATTCAAGGTTGAGTAGCGCCGCGAAGCGACGCGTCTCGAAACCCAAAGTAACTAAATAGATAAGAGCAGTACCAGAACCTGATTCGTCAGGGGACACCCGGGGTTGGAGGCCTCGGCACCGGTACTGTCCAACACCTCCAACAGACTCCACAGGGAGAAAACAATGGCACGTCTAGCCGGCGTCGACATTCCGCGCGATAAGCGCGTTGAGGTCGCACTGACTTACATCTACGGTGTCGGTCGCACGAGGGCCCTCAAGACCCTTGCAGACACCGAGATCAGCGGCGAGATCCGCGTCAAGGATCTGACCGATGACCAGCTCATCACCCTTCGCGACTACATCGAGGGCAACTTCAAGGTAGAGGGTGACCTCCGCCGTGAGGTTGCCGCCGACATCCGCCGCAAGGTCGAGATCGGCAGCTACCAGGGAATCCGCCACCGCCGCGGCCTGCCCGTTCATGGTCAGCGCACCAAGACCAACGCTCGCACTCGTAAGGGTCCGAAGCGCACCGTTGCAGGCAAGAAGAAGGCTCGATAAACATGGCAGCACCAAAGTCGGCAGTACGTAAGCCGCGTCGTAAAGAGAAGAAGAACGTTGCTGTGGGCCAGGCTCACATCAAGTCGACCTTCAACAACACCATCGTCACCATCACCGACCCGAGCGGTGCCGTTCTGAGCTGGGCTTCGTCCGGCACGGTCGGCTTCAAGGGTTCGCGCAAGTCGACGCCGTTCGCGGCTCAGCTTTCCGCCGAGTCCGCTGCGCGCCAGGCGCAGGAGCACGGTGTCAAGAAGGTGGATGTCTTCGTCAAGGGCCCGGGTTCGGGTCGCGAGACGGCTATTCGTTCGCTCCAGGCCGCCGGCCTCGAGGTTGGCGTTATCTCCGATGTGACGCCGCAGGCGCACAACGGTTGCCGCCCCCCGAAACGCCGCCGCGTTTAGCCATATTGGCACCGCGGCACGCTTGCGACTTCGTCGCCGGCGCACCGCGGCGCTGATGCGCCCTCCGCTCGACCCCTCAACTTAATCGCGTCTATAGCTTTCAGGCGGGCCAGCCACCCGCCACCTGAATAAGTGTCATATAGCGGACACTTCGCCGAAAGGAACAACCCGTGCTCATTGCACAGCGCCCCACACTCGCAGAAGAAAACCTCTCAG
>DATAZY010000048.1:0-7846 GCA_036271795.1 Galbitalea sp. | reverse complement strand
AGTCATGGCTGAACTCAGAAGACCCATCAACGGAAAAGTTATCGGCGGCGTGTGCGCGGGCATTGCGGATCGCTTCGGCATCGGGCGCAACACCGTGCGTCTGATCGCCGTCGTGTCCTGCCTGCTCCCGGGCCCCCAGTTTGTGCTCTATCTCATCCTGTGGATCGCGATCCCGGCCGAGCAGAGCACCCAGGAACCCACCTCCATCCCCGCGGGGTGAGAACGAGCTAGATCCAGTTGCGCTTCTTGAATGAGGCGTAGAGACCGAAGCCGAGTGCGACCATCAGGAGAATTGCGGCAGGGTATCCCCACCACTGACTCAACTCCGGCATGAACTTGAAGTTCATGCCCTCGATGCTCGCGATGAGCGTCGGTGCGAACAGGATGGCCGCCCACGATGAGATTCGCTTCGTCTCGTCGGCCTGTTTGAGGCTCGCTTCCGTCAACGCCTTGGTCTCGTCATTTTGGCGCTGCCCAACGAGTGTCGCGTGCACCACGAGCGCGTTCTGGAGCAGCGCGCGGAAGCCGTCGACGCGCTCAACCAGCGCAATCACGTGATCCTCGACGTCGCGCAGATCCCGATGAAGTTCGAGGGTGCGCTCATCCTCGCTGTTGATTCGCTCGCGCAGTGTCGCGAGTATTCCGACCAGCGGCTGCGTAGCACGCTGGAACGCGATGACCTCGCGTGAGAGTTCGTAGATGCGGCGGGAAACGTTGGCATCCTCGTTGAAGAGTTGATCCTCGATCTCATCGATGTCGTTCTCGAGGCCGCTGACGACCGGGGAATACTCGTCAACGACCTGGTCGAGCACGGCGTACATGATGGCGAGCGGACCAAGCGCCAGGAGCTTCGGATTGGATTCGAGCCGCTTGCGCACGTGACCGAGATCCGGCGACTCCGCGTGGCGAATCGTGATCGCGAAGTCCGGGCCGATGAACATGTGGACCTCGCCGAACTCGACCTCCTCAGAGGCGTCGAGATAGCGTGCGGGTTGCAGCACGATGAACTGCGTGGTGCCGTAACGCTCGAGCTTGGGACGCTGGTGCCCGGCGAGCGTGTCCTCGACCGCGAGGTGGTGGAGATTGAACTCCTTCGCGACAGACTCGACCTCGTCGGGCGTCGGACGGTACATCCCGATCCATGCCATTCCGTGTCGGGCGCGCAGCACCTCGTAGGTCTCGTCGAGGCTGTCGGGGTTGGCTGTGCGCTCGCCGTTGACATAGACGGCGTTGTCGATAATCGGCATGCGCCAAGTCTGCATTACCGGTCGCCGCGCGAGGCTGCATGGCACACTTGACAGGTGAACTCCGCCGCTCCCGCAAATGCCGCGGCTGCAGATGCCGCAACAGCAAATGCAGGAAAAGCGAACCCTCGGACCGTCCGTCGCTGGCGGATGTACCTGGCTGATGAACGCGCGGAGGCCAAGCTCTACCGCCAGCTCGCCAGTCGTCGCAAGGGCGAGGAGCGAGAGATCCTGCTCGAGCTGGCCGATGCGGAGGGCCGTCACGAGAACCACTGGCTGACGCTGCTGGGCGACCGAGCGGGAAAACCGCGTCGAACCGACCTTCGCACCTCGCTTCTGGTTCTCTTCGCGCGTGCCTTCGGCTCCGTCTTCGTACTCGCGCTCGCCCAGCGTGCCGAGGCCCGATCGCCCTATGAGGACGACAAGGATGCCACGAGCGCGATGGCAGCGGACGAGGCCATCCATGAAGAGGTCATCCGCGGGCTCGCGGAGCGCGGCCGGAACCGGCTCAGCGGGACGTTCCGCGCGGCGGTGTTCGGCGCGAATGACGGACTCGTCAGTAATCTCTCGCTCGTGCTCGGCGTGACGGCTGCGGGCATCCCGAACGGCGCGGTTCTCGCGACCGGGATCGCGGGTTTGCTCGCCGGCGCACTCTCCATGGGTGCTGGCGAATACGTCTCCGTGCATTCGCAGCGCGAACTGCTCGACGCATCGACGCCGAGCCCGGACGCGGACAAGGCGCTCAAACACCTGGATGTCGACGCCAACGAACTCGCGCTCGTCTATCGCGCTCGCGGGATGAGCAAGCGCGCGGCGGCGGCGCACGCGACCGAGGTGCTCGGCGCACCGGCGGGCAGCCTCGCGTCGGGAGTGAAGACCGAGAGCCACGAGGCGATCGGCACCGGGTTCGGGGCGGCAGCATCCAGCTTCTGCTTCTTCGCGAGCGGGGCGATTATCCCGATCATCCCGTATTTCTTCGGGGCGACCGGGATCGTCGCCGGCTTGATCGCGGCGGGGCTCGTCGGGCTCGCGCTCCTTGGTACGGGCTCCATCGTCGGCCTGCTCTCGGGCGGCTCACCGATCAGGCGCGCTCTGCGACAGCTCGCAATCGGGTTTGGTGCCGCGGCGGTCACCTACCTGCTTGGACTTCTGTTCCACGCGTCGGGTGGCTGAGGTGACCCAGCGGCTAGGCCAACTCCGTCGGCGCATCTTCACCATGCTCTCGGGTGACGATCGTGGCGTTCCGAGTTGGGTGAGCGAACTCGCGACCGGGGACGACGAGGGGTTCTTCGGACCGGGGTCTGCGGTCTGGGCGGTGCACGGCGGCATCCCGGTCCTCGTGGCGGGGATGCGCGCGCTGCTCATGCAGACGCTGCATCCGGGCGCGATGGCCGGCGTCCACGACCATTCGCGCTACCGCGAGGATCCGCTTGGCAGGCTGAACGGCACCGTTCGCTGGGTGCTGACCACGAGCTTTGGAACGCGCGAGCAGGCCGATCAGGCGTGCGCGTTTGTCGGCCGGCTGCACGTCAAAGTCGAAGGCAGCTACGCGCGTGGCGACGAGACGGTTGCCTATTCGGCGAACGATCCTGCACTGCTCAGCTGGGTGCACGTCGCTTTCACCGATTCCTTCCTGCGCTGTCACGAAACATGGGGAGGCGTCATACCCGGAGGCGCCGATCGATACGTCGACGAGTGGGCGCGCACCGGTGAACTGATGGGTGTCGAGAACCCGCCGCATTCTGAGGCCGAGCTGCGGGCGCAGCTGACGGCGTTCGGGCCGCAGTTGCGCAGCGACCAGTTGGTGCTGGATGCGGTGCGGTTCATTCGCAAGCCGCCGCTCGGCCGGACTACCGCGTTTGGGTATCGGGTGATCTTCGCCGGGGCGGTGTCGACCATCCCGCGCGAATATCGTCGGATGCTCGGGGTGGGGCGCCCGTGGTGGCCCGCGATTACCGCGACTCGCCTGATGCTGTGGTTCCTCGGCAGACTGCTCGGGCGGCCTTCGACCAGCGAAATCTACGCGACGCGCCGCGTGGCCGCCCTCGAGGATGCACGTGGCTGAGAGCGCCGATTCTGACCTGGATGCTGTCGTCGTGGGCGCCGGTCCCAACGGGCTTGCGGCAGCGGTCATCCTCGCCCGCGCCGGACTTCGCGTTCGCATCTACGAGCGCGAGTCGACGATTGGCGGGGGAGCGCGAACCGCGGAACTGACGCTGCCGGGCTTTCTTCACGACGTGTGCTCCGCGGTGCACCCGATGGCCCTGGCGTCACCGTTCTTCCGGGAGTTCGGCCTGGCCGACCGTATCCAGCTGACGGTTCCTGAAATCTCGTATGGGCATCCGCTCGACGGCGGTCTGGCCGGGATCGCGTATCGCGACCTGGCGGCGACCGTGTCGGCACTCGGTCGCGACGGAGTCGCCTACCGTCGGCTGGTCGGACCTCTCGCGGCCCGCGCAGCCGAACTCGCCGAGATCAGCGGCTCGCCGCTCGCGCGGTTTCCGCGGCATCCTCTCGTGCTCGCGGCTCTGGGTCGACGCGCCATCGAGCAGGGAAGTGGCTTCTGGAACTCGCGCTTCGCCGAGGATGCGGCCCCCGCGATGCTCGCCGGGGCCTACGCGCATGCCAACCGTGCCCTGCCAGATCTCGGCGCAGCTGCAGCTGGCCTCGTTCTTGCCGCTCACGCGCATGCGTCGGGCTGGCCGATTCCGGTCGGCGGCAGCCAGGCGATCGTGGATGCCATGGCCGCGGACTTCGTCACACACGGCGGTTCGATCGAACTGCACGCGTCCATCATGAGCCTCGCTGAACTACCGCCAGCCAAGGCCGTGCTGCTGGATGTCACACCGCGGGCACTCGTCGCGCTGGCCGGCGAGTCGCTGTCGAACGCTTATGGTCGTCGGCTCGCCCGGTTTCGCTACGGCAACGCGGTCGCGAAGGTGGACTACGCGCTGGATGGCCCGGTACCGTGGACGAACCCCGAACTCGCTGCCGCCGGCACGCTGCACCTCGGCGGTACTCGCGCCGAGATCACGGCATCCGAGCACGAGATCAAGGGGGGTCGGCTACCCGACTCACCCTACGTTCTCGTCTCGCAGCCGTCGGCCCTCGACGCGTCGCGAGCTCCCAAGGGCAAGCAGGTCCTGTGGGCCTACACGCATGTACCGCCCGGCTCGAGCGCCGATCGTGGGGCCGTGATCACCGCGCAGATCGAGCGGTTTGCTCCGGGGTTCCGCGATCGCATCCTGGCGTCTGCGAGCTCAACGGCGGTCGAGGTCGAGTCGCACAACCCGAATTACATTGGCGGCGACATTGCGGCGGGCGACGTCTCGTTCGCGCAGCTCGTGGCGCGCCCAACGCTCATGGACCCGTGGACGATCCCGATCAAGGGCGTCTACCTGTGCTCAGCCTCGTCGGCGCCCGGCCCGGGAGTGCACGGCATGGGAGGCTACAACGCCGCTAAGCGGGCCCTGGCCCGTGAATTCGGCAGACGCGAGCTACCCGCGCTCAACTAAGCGCTCTTGCTGCCCTTGACGACCTCGGCGGCCGCGCCGGGGGGTGGTTCGCTGATGAACTGCATCCCCTGCGCCGAGTTAGCGGACAGCGTCAGCAGTTCGAGCCACTCGCGGTTGATCGTTGGGGGCTTGCTCCCGAAGTATTTGAAGTACAGCGGGATCGCCGAATCGATCCAGATGCTGTTGCGACCCTCGCCCGTGGACGGGTCTTCCTTCCAGGTGAAGAAGAAGCTCTCCTTGCGGCGCAGCTTCGCGCCGATGACCAACTGGAGATGGGCCATATCCCGGTCGTCGAAAACGATCTCGGTACCCGCCTCGCCGTACAGGATTTTTCCCATGCGTTTCCCACTCGATCCATTGCCCAGACAATCCGTGGCCAGCTTATCTAAGGGATCGGGCTTACGACACGCGAACCATCCGTACCGCGCGTTCCAGTGACAGGGATTGGCCAACCTCGACGGCATGGCTCAGGATGTCGCCGCTCAGTGCGACGTACACAGTCCCGACCTTCTGCACGAACCCCAAAGTCTCGCGCTCCGTCATCACGCTGTACACGTCTTCCGTGACGAGAGCAACGTTGGCATCGGTGAGAGTTTCTCGTGCGGCCGGGGAGGTTAGAACAGTCATTGTTGTGCCCTCCCTAGAACGACCCGTGCGCCCCTCTTCGGGGGCCTTCCGCTCATTGAAACACTGCGCTGCTCGCCGGGGCAATAGTGAACGGGAATTTCACAGCGGGCTTGACAAATCTCTAATAAATCACGCAAGTTCGTGACGGGATCCAGCGGTAATGCGAACCTATGGCGCGGGCGTCGGCGCCGACTTCGCGCCGGACGGTGACAGCGACGCGGCAACGGACCGATCGGATGCCAGCTCGGCCCTTGTCGGTGTGTGAGCGCGGAGCACGAGTACCGCCTTGCCCTCGACCGGCAGCGTCGCGCCGGCTTCGCGCGGGTGAGAGTCGGCCTGCTCACCGACCGTGTCGACGACGATCTCCCACCATGCCGAGTATTCGTCCGGCGGGATGACGAAGTTGACGGTGTCATCTCCGGCATTGAAGAGCACCAGGAAGTTCTTGTCGGTGATTCGTTCCCCGCGGGCATCCCTGCCGTGGATGCCTTCGCCATTCAGGAAGACGGCGATTGCGCGACCGAATCCGGAATCCCAGTCGGTCGGGGACATCTCGGCTGCATCCGGCTGAAGCCAGACGATGTCGGGCAGCGGTTCGCCGGCGCCGCGAACGACCGGGCGGCCATCGAAGAAGCGCGATCGTCGGAAGGTTGGATGCTCCTTCCGCAGCCGCACCAACGCTGCGGTGAAGTCGATCAGCGCCTGGTCCGCGGTGTCCCAGTGCACCCATGAGATCCCGGAATCCTGGGCGTACGTATTGTTGTTCCCGTCCTGGGTGCGGCCGAGCTCATCGCCGTGCAGCACCATGGGGACGCCCTGGGAAAGCAGCAGCGTGGCGAGGAAGTTGCGCAGCTGACGAGATCGCAGCGTGTTGATCGCCGGGTCAGTCGTCGGCCCCTCGACGCCGCAGTTGTATGAGCGGTTGTCGTCGGTGCCGTCTTTGTTGTTCTCGCCGTTCGCCTCGTTGTGTTTTTCGTCGTACGAGACCAGATCGCGCAGGGTGAAGCCATCGTGTGCGGTGACGAAGTTGATGGACGCGACCGGTCGACGTCCGTCGTGCTCATAGAGGTCGGAGGATCCCGTAATTCGGGATGCGAACTCCCCAAGCGTCGACGGCTGCCCGCGCCAGAAGTCGCGGACGGTGTCGCGATACTGCCCGTTCCACTCCGTCCAGAGCGGAGGGAAGTTGCCGACCTGGTACCCGCCGGGGCCGACATCCCACGGCTCGGCGATGAGCTTGACCTGGGACACGATCGGGTCCTGCTGGACAAGCTCGAAGAAGGCGGCGAGGCGGTCCACGTCGTAAAACTCGCGGGCGAGCGCCGCCGCGAGATCGAAGCGGAAGCCGTCCACATGCATCTCCGTCACCCAGTAGCGCAGCGAATCCATGATCATCTGCAGCGAGTGCGGATTGCTGACGTTGAGGGAGTTGCCGGTCCCCGTGTAGTCCATGTAGAACTCGGGCGTCTTGTCGACGAGCCGGTAGTAGGCCGCGTTGTCGATTCCCTTGAACGAGATCGTCGGGCCGAGCTGGTTACCTTCCGCGGTGTGGTTGTAGACGACATCCAGGATGACCTCGATGCCAGCGCCGTGCATGGCGCGCACCATCCCCTTGAACTCCTGCACCTGCGCGCCGAGGTCGCCGGTCGACGAGTATTCGTTGTGCGGTGCAAAGAATCCGATCGTGTTGTAGCCCCAGTAGTTGGTGAGGCCCCTCTGGTGCAGGGTCGAGTCGTTGACGAACTGGTGCACCGGCATGAGCTCGATGGCGGTGATGCCGAGCTTCTTCAGGTGATCGAGGATGACCGGATGCGCGAGAGCCCCATACTTGCCGCGCAGGTTCTCGGGGATGCCGGGGTGCAGCTCGGTGAGCCCCTTGACGTGTGCCTCGTAGATCACGGTCTGCGCGTACGGGATGCCCGGAGCGCGGTCGCCCGCCCAGTCGAAGAACGGGTTGATGACCACCCCGTGCATCATGTGCATCGCAGAGTCGTCGTCGTTGCGGGACTCCGGGTCGCCGAAGTTGTAGGCGAAGAGCGATTGATCCCAGTCGATCTGGCCGCAGGTCGCCTTCGCGTAGGGGTCGAGCAGGAGCTTTGCCGGGTTGAAACGCTTGCCAGACTTCGGGTCGTAATCCCCGTACACGCGGTAACCGTAACGCTGGCCGGGCTGGATGCTCGGAAGGTAGGCGTGCCAGACGTAGGCATCCACTTCGGTGAGCTCGACGCGAGTTTCCTTAAGGTCGGGGCTGAACAGGCACAGCTCGACTCTCTCGGCCGCCTCGCTGTACAGGGCGAAGTTGGTGCCGTTGCCGTCAAAGGTCGCGCCGAGCGGATATGCGGTACCGGGCCAGGTGTTCATCAATCCTCTTCGTGGGCTGTGTGACCACAGTATCTTTTTAGGGTGGCCTCCAGATACGTGCTCCTGTTGCGTGGAATCAACGTGAATCCCAGCACGAGA
>DATAZY010000047.1:0-75408 GCA_036271795.1 Galbitalea sp. | reverse complement strand
CGGATGCGTGTGGATCAACACCCACATCCCGCTGGTCGCGGAGATGCCGCACGGCGGTTTCAAGCACTCCGGTTACGGCAAAGATCTCTCGGCCTACGGCTTCGACGACTACACCCGCATCAAGCACGTGATGAGCTACATAGGCTGACCAAGGCATTTCTTTCCCAATTCAGGAACATCGCCTCCTATTTCAGGAGGTGATGTGACTGTTGTGCACTGGTGTCGACCAAAGTGACCGATTTCAGGGAACCGACCGCACACCCTCCTGAATTAGGTGAGCGATTCCTGAATTGGGTGAGGGCTGTGGTTTGTTAGAGACGCACCGCCAACGAAGGCCACCTGGCCAACAAAGGGCGCATGATCTCGCAATCGGCGGATAATCAGGATGTGGACGACGAACTGGACGAAACCATCACGGTGCCGCGGCGCCCGATGGTGCGCCCAGTCGTTTCGCCTCTCGGCGATCTCGAAGACACCGATGTCCCGGGTCGCGCCCGCGGAAAGGTAGCGCCGCCGCCGTTGGTCGAACCGGTCGCAAAACCACGTTTTGACGAACCGTCCGGCATCGAGCTCACCGCAGAACCGTCCGATGAGGATGTCTCCACCAAGCCATACACGCGCGGCGAATACGACGAGGCAAGTCGCAATCCGCAGATGTTCTACCGCTTCCGGATCGGCCGCACGGTCGTCTGGCTCGACGCCGTGTCCTATGTTGGCCGCCGCCCGTCCAGTCCGCGCATCATCTACGGGCAGATGCCGAGGCTGGTTCGCGTGCCGTCCCCCAAGCAGGAGGTCTCGAGTACGCACGTCGAGTTGCGCCAGCTCGGCGCATCCGTTGTTCTGACCGACATGCGTTCGACGAATGGCTCGATCGTATTTCCCCCCGGCGGTGAGACACGAAAGCTTCGCCAGGGTGAGTCGGTCGTCGCTACACCGGGAACTTTGGTGGATATTGGTGACGGAAACGTCATCGAGATTCTCCCGCTCGAGTCCAGGCCTCCGTCGGATGAACACAGTGCGGGCATAGCTACGGAAGGCCGGCAGTGACCGAGATCGGCGGAAGTACGGCCAGCTACGAGCTCGCACTGCCTGATCACGCCGATTCGATCATCAAGCTGACCTGGGCCGCGGCCACTGATCGCGGCTACCGGCGGAGCGCGAACGAGGACAGCTATGTCGCCCAGTCGCCGGTTTTCGCCGTGGCCGATGGGATGGGCGGTCATTCCGCCGGGGACCTCGCGAGCGCCGCCGTCGTGACCAGGCTGGCCGAAGTGATCACGGCAGGGTTCGCGACGACCGGTGCGATCGATCGTGCGCTCGAGCGGGCCACCAGCGACATCGAGATTGTCGGGGAAGATAGCGAACTCGGTGTCGGAACGACCGTCACCGGTGTCGTGTTGACGCTCCAGGGAGGCGAGCCCTACTTTGCCGTCTTCAACATCGGCGATAGCCGCGTCTACCAGTTCGAGCGCGGCGAACTTAGACAGGTGACGGTTGACCACTCGGTGGTACAGGAGATGGTCGACTCCGGCCTGATCAACCGCGATCAGGCCGAGCATCACCCGGACAGCAACGTCATCACCCGCGCGGTCGGCTTCAACATGCCACCTACCGCGGACTACTGGATGTTGCCCCTTCGCCCCGGATTTCGCCTCCTGATCTGCTCTGATGGCCTGACCAAGGAACTCGGCGACGACCGCATCCTCGCGCTATTGTCGACGGGGCAGGATGCACGAGATACCGCCCACGCCCTCGTGGATGCCGCGCTCGCGGCCGGTGGACGCGACAATGTGACCACAATCGTGCTCGATGTGATCGATGCGCCCACGGAATTTGAATTCCACTCGACGGCCCCCCGTTCTGGGGGAAGGACGGTCTAACCGGGGTTTCACCCGCCTACAATTGACAAGTCCGTCGATCCGCGAGGGGGTAATGTGGCGCGCCGTTTGCCTTCGCAACCGCCCGTGCTACCCGGTTTCTCGCACGTTCACGTCTTGGGCTCGGGTGGTTTCGCCGATGTCTTCCTCTATGAACAGAACATGCCACGGCGCCAGGTCGCGGTCAAAGTCATGCTCAGCGAGGTCGTCAACGAGCAGGTACGGCAGATGTTCCAGGCCGAAGCCAATCTCATGGCCCAGCTTTCGTCGCATCCGTCGATCCTGACCGTCTACCAGGCGAGCGTCTCCGCAGACGGTCGACCCTACCTCGTGATGGAGCTCTGCTCGTCCGCATTGAGCGCCAGATACCGTTCCGAGCGCATTCCCGTGCCGGAAGTTCTTCGCATCGCTGTCAAGATCGGCAGTGCGATCGAGACCGCGCACCGTGCCGGAGTCCTGCACCGGGACATCAAGCCGAGCAACATCCTGATGACCGCGTACGGCAACCCAGTGCTCTCCGATTTCGGTATCGCGGCAACGGTCGCCGAATCCCAGGACCAGGAAACCGTTGGCATGTCGATTCCCTGGTCGGCGCCCGAGGTGCTCATGGATGAGACGCCCGGTTCGGTGCAGTCTGAGGTGTGGGCGCTCGCCGCGACCGTGTACTCGCTGCTCGCCGGTCGTTCCCCGTTCGAGATACCCGGGGACTCCAACAAATCGACCGATCTTATCTCGCGGATCAATCGCGGAAAGCCGCAGCCGATCGCCCGCGCCGATGTGCCGGCCAGTCTCGAGAAACTTCTCGCCAGCGCGATGTCCCGTAATCCCAAGAACCGTCCGGCGACCGTGCTCGAGCTGGTGCGGAGCTTCCAGGCGGTCGAGACGGAGCTCGGTGTCCCGCAGACTCCCATCGAGGTGGCGATTGATGACTGGGCCCTCGCCACGGTCTCTGACCTGGAGGATCGCACCCGCGTTCGTGGTGTCGCCGGAGCGCTCGTACCGGCCGGACAGAATCGACGACGTCGTCGTCGAGCGGACAGCCACTACAGCTCGGTCGGAACGGTCGTTCGCCAGACTGCGGGGCAACGGGAATCCACCGCGAAGCCGGCACAGTCCGCGCGGGTTCGTGGACTCGTCTGGGGACTGATTGTCGTCGGAGTGCTCGCGCTGGCGCTTGGTGCAACGGCCATATTCGTCCTGGTGAATGCCAATGGCGGTATCCCCGTCGTCGCCAATATCGCGTCAAGTGTTCAGGGGACGTCGGTCAGGTTCACCTGGCGAAACCCGGGACTCGGGCCAGAGGACCAATACCAGATCTCCACGAGCGACAGCGATTCGAGCATTCAGCAGGCTGACTCTTTCGTCGTCGACGCGACCAAGGGTGAGCACGTCTGCATCACGGTTACCGTCAATCGCCAGGGCAAACTCGGCTCGCCGAGTGCGCCGAAGTGTGTGGATGTCGGCGGGTGAGGCTCCACAATGTTTAGGCAGTGGTTCGCAGCACATCGCTCCTCGGTTCTCACGATCGCGGGCGGAGTGGTCGTTACCGCGCTCGTGGCCACTTTCGCCCTGACCTCCACCGGATACACGGCGCAGCAGCTCAATCTCAATGACTCGTCCGTGTGGGTTGCCAACGGTGCCCAGCAGGCGATCGGGCGCGCAAACACCGCCGTCAAACTGTTGAACAGCGTCGTCTCCACAACGGGCAACGACCTCGACGTGCTGCAGAACGGCACAAGCGTGATGCTGCTCGACAATGCAGACGACAAGCTTCAGCTCATTGACCCGGCCACGTCGACCGTCACGCAGACCGTGCCTCTTCCGCCGAACCAGCCACAGGTGTTCCTGTCCCAGGACAATGTGGTCATCGTTGCAGCGGTGACCGGCCAGGTCTGGATCACGCCCATCCAGCAAATCGCAACCTTCAACTCGCAGGCCGCGCCGACGCTGAGTCTCGGCCCCAATGTTGTTGCCAGCATGGACTCAACCGGCACCATGTTCGTCTTTTCCCCAACCGCTAAACGGGTCGACCGCATCGAGCCCGACAGTTCACAGGCCGTTGTCGGCACCGACGACCTGAGTCTTCCGGTCAAGAACACCTTCTCGATCACGTCCGTCAACGGCCAGTGGGCCGTACTGGATGCGACGACCTCCAGGATCTACGTGGCAGGTGCATCGGCGAGCCTGCATGGGACCCCGGCGTCGAACACCCCGGCCATCCAGCAACCGAGTGCCACCGGAGACCGGATCCTCGTTGCCGGTTCGACCGGCCTCGTGGCGCTGTCGCTCGGCGCGTCGTCACCGACCACTCTGGTGACCGGGAAAAGCGGTACTCCGGCCAGGCCGATGTCGGCGAGCGGATGCGACTACGCCGCGTGGACCGGCGGCCAGGCCTGGCGACGTTGCACCGGGGATGCGGCAGGGACGACCATGCCGCTCTCGGACACCAGTTCGGGCATGAAGCTGGTGCTGCGATCCAACGGGAGTCGCGTCGTGCTGAACGACTCCCATTCCGGTGCGACCTGGGCCGTCCAGTCGAGTGGCCAGCTGATCAATAACTGGGACGATCTCATTGCACCGAAAGATCAGCAACAGCAACATCAACAGGGGAATGAGGACACCCCGCCTCAGGTCGAGAAACAGCAGTTGCCACCGGTCGCGGTTGACGACAACCTCGGCGCCCGACCCGGTCGCGCGACTGTGCTCCCGGTGCTTTTGAACGACTACGACCCGAATGGTGACGTCATCTCGATCACCGGGGTGACGGGCATCGATGCGGACGTCGGCAACATCGACCTGATCAACAATCACCAGGAACTCCAGCTCACTCTCGCCGCAAACGCGAGCGGCACGATCGTCTTCCGCTACACGATCAGTGACGGACGCGGCGGCACCGCCAGCGCCAACGTGACAGTGACGGTGCGAACCCCGGGGCAGAACGGTGCCCCGGTACAGGCGCAGGCATCCCGCACCACCGTTGTCCAGGGCGGGCGCGTGTCGACCCAGATTCTTGGCGACTGGGAGGATCCGGATGGCGACCCGATGTACGTGACCGATGCGTCGGTCCCGGCGCCGGACTCTGTGAGCTTCACGCCCGATGGAACCTTGGTCTATTCGGACGGTGGCGCGACAGCCGGAATCAAGACCATCTCGGTGACTGTGTCCGACGGCAAGGCGGAAACGACGGGCAGCGTCTCGGTGACAGTGAAGGCCGCGGGGAAGGTTCCCATCATCGCGGACGCGTTCCTCCAGATCGCCACCGCAGGTGAACCGCTTACCATCAACCCCCTCGCCCACGTGAGGGGCGGCAATGCGCCGGTACGACTCGGCAATGTGCCGGCGAAAGCCGACGTCACGATCACGCCGAGCTACGACGCCGGGACATTCCAGTTCCAGAGCACGTCGGTTGGCACCCATTACCTCAACTACGTCGTGACCGACGGTACCCAGTCCGTTACCGGAGTAGTCAGAGTGGATGTATTCGCTCCGCCGGAGAGCAACACCAAACCGATCACCATCCCGAAGACCGTATTCGTCACATCCCTGACGACGACGGTCGTGGATGTCGCGGACTCTGACATCGATCCGGCGGGTGGCGTCCTGCTCGTGACGGCCATCAGCGGCCTGCCCGCCACCTCGGGAATAACCGCAGATATCCTCCAGCAGCGCTCGATCCGAGTCCAACCCACGAAACCGCTGGATGCCCCGGTTACCTTCAACTACACGATCACCAATGGTCTCGCGTCCTCGACGGGAACCGTGACGGTCATCGAAATCCCGACACCGACCAGGCTTCAGCCGCCCATTGCCAACCCGGATTCGATCACCGTTCGTGCCGGGGCGGCGATCGACATCCCCGTTCTGGACAACGATTCCGATCCGGACGGTGACGCACTCACCCTTCAAAGCACACTCGTTCAGAATGTGCCGGCCGGGGCGGGACTGCTGTTCGCGTCCGGCGACGTGCTTCGCTACCTGGCCCCCGAGCGCCCCGGCAACTACACCGCTGTCTACGCGGTTGCCGGTCCCGACGGCCAGACCGCGCGCGCACAGGTGAAGATCGCCGTTCGCCAGGTGGACGTGAGCACGAACAATCCACCCGTTCCCGAGACGCTCACCGGTCGGGTGTTCGCGGGAGGCACTGTGACCATCGACGTTCCCCTGTCCGGCATCGATCCCGATGGCGACTCCGTCCAGCTGCTCGGGGAGCAGTCGAGCCCGCAAAAGGGTTCGGTGACTTCGGTTGGTCCGCACTCGATCACCTATCAGGCGGGCGACTACTCCACGGGAACTGACACGTTCACCTACGGGGTCATCGACGCACTCGGTGCGCGAGCGACGGGCACCATTCGTATCGGAATCGCACCCAAGACCGGCGCTTCGCCCAACCCGATTGCCACGCTCGACGAGGTAACAGTGCGACCAGGCATCACCGTCTCGGTACAGGTTCTTGCGAACGACTCCGACCCCGACGGCTCGCCGCTTCACATCGTGTCGGCGAAACCGAACGACAAGGTCACCACGGCAAAGGTCGTCGGGGACATCGTGCAAGTCACTCCGCCGACCGCACCCGGCACGTACGGTGTCATCTACACCATCCAGAATGCCACCGGTGGCCAGAGCTCTGCGTTCATTCGCGTGACCGTCGACCCGAAGGCACCTCTGGCGACGCCGGTAGCGAGCGACACAGTTCTTACGCTCAACGACATCGAGGATCGGACGACCGTCGATGTCAACGTACTGGCGAATGTGTTCTTTGCCGACGGACCGTCGTCGTCTCTCGGCCTCTCGGTCTATCCGGGGTATGGCGCCACGGCGCAGGTCACTCCCGGTAAGCACATCGACGTGACGGTCACGGCCCACAGCCAGATCATCCCGTTCAAGGTGACGTATCCGAACAACCCGTCGATATTCAGCTACGCGTTCATCTGGGTGCCGGGAACGGATGATGCACTACCGCAGCTCAACCGCACAGCGCCTGCGCTCTCGGTGATCAGCGGCAGCGAGCTCACCATCCCACTCAACGAATATGTGATCGCGGCTCACGGATCGAAGGTTCAGTTGGCCGACACGAGCCTGGTGAGCGCGACACATTCTGACGGCTCATCTCTCGTTGTTGACAGCCAGACGCTGCAATACACCTCGGCGTCGCAGTACTTCGGTCCGGCTTCGATCTCGTTCCAGGTCACGGACGGCAGTTCGCCGACCGATCCGAACGGCCACAAGGCCATCCTCGTGCTGCCGATCAAGGTGCTGCCGAAAGTCAACCAGCCACCGGTGTTCATCGGCGGCCAACTCGACTTCGAGCCGGGGGCGAGTGTCGATGTCGATCTGGTGAAGCTGACCGACTATCCGTACCAGTCCGACCTCGACCAGCTGGCGTTCTCGCTGCTGGGAACGCTGCCGACCGGGTTCACCACGTCGCTGTCGGGCCAGCACCTCTCGATCAGCGCCAATGAAGACGCGGTGAAGGGCACCACGACCACGGTGCAGGTCGGCGTGCGGGACTCGACCTCGCAGGGAACACCGGGGACCATCCAGCTCGTGGTCGTACCGTCGACCCGACCCCTCGCGGTGCCAGCACCCGATACCGGGGTCGTCCAGCGCGGGTCGTCAACCACGATCGACGTGCTGGCGAACGACAACGCAACCAATCCGTTCCCGGACGCGCCGCTCAAAGTGATTGCCATCCGCGGTCTTGACGGTGGCAGTCTTCCCGACGGGCTAAGTGTCACGCCAAGTGCGGACAGGAGCACCCTTTCTGTTAGTGCTTCGTCCTCGGCCGAACCTACCGACACGACGCTGCAATACGAGGTCGCCGACAAAACCAACGATCCGTCGCGCTACGTCTGGGGCAATGTGACGATCCTGGTGGAGGACAGGCCGGATCCCGTGACGAACGTGCACACCGTGTCGTTCTCCGACCGGCAGCTCATCCTGAACTGGAACAGCGGCGCCGCGAACAACTCGCCGATCATCGACTACCAGGTGGTCGAGACCGACTCCGCAAGCGGAACGGTGATTTCGACGACGACCTGTGGCGGGCCGCTGTGTGCCATCGCGACGCCCGGGAACGGGCCAACCTATTCGGTTCGCCTCGCGGTCACGGCCCGCAACGCGATCGGCAGCTCCGACCCGACGTCGAACCCGGCCGCCATCTGGTCTGACGTCATACCGGACGCTCCCACGAGCCTCGGATCGACCCCGCTCGACCACGGCCTCGACATCACCTGGGCGGCGCCGGCGGCGAATGGTGGTTCGGCGATCACGAGTTACGTCATCAGCGTCGACGGAACTTCTCCCGTGACTGTGGACGCCGGCACGTTTGACGTGCAGGTGGTGGATGCCGCTGGCATCGCGAACGGATCGGCCGTCAACTACACGGTCAGCGCCCGCAACTCCGCGTTTGCGTCTCTCGCGACCTGGAACAGTGCGAGCGGTACCGGATTCCCTGCCGGTCCTCCACTGTATGTGTCGAGCAGCCCCCCAATTGCGGGCACCGTTGGCGATGACGGCACGTCGGTGAACGTGTCCTGGGGAAGCTCGTTCACGTCAAACGGCGCCGCCATTACGGACTATCGCGCGGCGGCGTTCCACGCGGGCGACACGGCGCCGAGCTGCTCTGCCTCCGCCGGACAGGATGCCGGGACTGCGCTGAACACGACCTTCACCGGGCTCAACGCAAATCATCCATACGATTTCATCGTCTTTGCCTTCAATGCCATGGGATGTGGCACGAGCGACATCATCTCGCTCACTCCTCACCCCGTGCCGGGCGACGTGACCGCCATTTCGAAATCCGGGCCGACGGCAAACGGAACGAACCTGTGGGATTTCCACATCAACGGCGTTTCGATTGGGAGCGGGTCGACCTCGACGGATTCATTCGAATACCAGTTGAGCGGCGGAACGGTTGACGGAAGCACTTACGGTCCCTTGTCCTATGGTCAGCCCATCACCACGACCAACAACAGCCAGTACGGCAACGACATCTCGGTGCAGGTGAAGGCGTGCAAGCAGTACAGCGACGCGACCGTCTGCAGCGACGACTGGTCCCCTGCGCTCGAGCTCGGGGTCCCCGTCGCCAACGGTGACCTGCCGGGTCTCGCGTTCTCGCATCCGGGCTTCAACCCACTCGGTCCCGCCGTCAACGGTACCTGGACCTGGACCGCGGGACTGCCGCTCGGTTCCTACGACACCATCACCTATGACTGCGGAAACGGCGCGCAAACACTCGATCCGTCCAATCCCGCTTCGTGTACGGCGAGCGAGACCTCACCCCTCAGCCAGGACTTCCCGCCACTCACGATCTCAATCGGCGCGAACGGCCACCAATATGTGAGAACGTACGACTGGAACGACTATGACTAGGAGACCCGAATGACCATGACTCCCGAGCAGGCGGCGACGTTCTCCGAAACGTTCAACCGCCTCGTCGCGAATGTCGAGCAGGTTCTGCTCGGCAAGACGTTCGTCATCCGGTTGGGCTTCACGGCGCTGCTCAGCGAAGGGCACCTGCTCCTCGAAGACTTCCCCGGGACTGGCAAGACGTCGCTCGCGCGCGCGATGGCGGAGACGGTGGACGGGACGGCCAGTCGCATCCAGTTCACACCGGACCTGCTGCCGGGCGATATCACGGGTGTCAGCATCTACGACCAGCGTTCGGGCACGTTCGAGTTTCACCCGGGTCCGATTTTCGCGAATATCGTGCTTTCGGACGAAATCAACCGGGCCAGCCCGAAGACCCAGGCCGCGCTTCTCGAGGTCATGGAGGAGACCAGGGTTACGGTCGATGGCGTGTCTCATCCGGTCGGCGAGCCGTTCATGGTGATCGCGACCCAGAATCCGATCGAGCAGGCCGGCACCTACCGCCTGCCAGAGGCTCAGCTTGACCGCTTTCTCATGAAAGCGTCGATCGGCTACCCCGACCACGCGTCAACGCTTCGAATTCTCGAGGGCGCCGTGACGAAGGCACACGAGACGACGGTTCCCAAGATTGTCACCGCCAAGGAGATCACCGCGCTCGCGCGGGCCGCTCGCACGGTGCATGTGGATCCGTCCATCAACGACTACGTGTCCCGGCTGGTCGACGCGACCCGTTCGGCCGTTGAGGTTCGCCTGGGCGTCAGCGTGCGCGGCGCCCTCGCGCTGATTCGCACCGCGAAGACGCTTGCTGCAGCAAACGGCAGGCACTACGTGATCCCGGATGACGTCAAAGTCCTGGCAGAACCCGTGCTCGCGCACCGACTGCTGCTCGACCCGGAGGCGGAGTTCGACGGTGTCACGTCCGAGAGTGTCATCGGTCAGCTTCTGATCGAGACGGCGCCACCCAGCGATCGGCAAGCCGTGTGACGGAACGGAATGACCAGACCCACTCTGGTCGAGGCAGCGCTCGCACCAGCCTTCAGGGAGCGACGAGACTCGACGCTCCCTCCGCCACGCTGACGGAGGGTCTCACCAACGCCCGCACCAAAATTGTGGGTACCCGCACGGGCTTTGTCGCGGACGCGGTCGTTGCCGTGGTTCGCCTCGGCGGGACCGCCAGGGTCGGAGTTGGTCGAATTGGCAGCCGAATCGCGTCCGTCGTCACGGCTCTGGGTTGGGCGCTCGGAATCGCGACGCCCCTCGCATTCGTGTTCGGGTACCTGTTCGACTGGATCGAGCTCGTGACTTTCGCCTGGGCCTGCCTGCTGATCATCCTGATCGCAATCGTCTACCTGATCGGCCGCAACTCTCTCGTGATCGAGCTGTCTGTGCCGCACTCGCGCGTTGTAGTTGGCGATGGGGCGTATGGCGAGGTCATCGTGACCAACCCCCGCCCCCGGCGGGTCCTCGGCGCATCCGTCGAAGTGCCCGTCGGTGCGGGCCTCGCGGCGGTCACGATGCCGAGCCTGCGCCGAAACGGCCGGTTCGTGCACGAGTTCGCCATTCCGACGAGCCATCGCGGGATCGTGGAAATTGGACCGGTTCGCACGATTCGTGCCGACCCGATCGGACTGGTGCGGCGCGAGCTGATCTGGACGGGACAGACCGAACTCTTCGTTCATCCGAGAACCATTGCCATCCCGTCGACCAGCACCGGCTTTGTGCACGATCTCGAGGGAAGTCCGACCCGCGACCTGACCAACAGCGACGTATCGTTCCACGCCCTGCGCGAGTATCAGGCGGGCGACGAACGGCGCTACATCCACTGGAAATCGACCGCGAAGACCGGTCGTTACATGGTCCGTCAGTTCGAGGAAACCCGACGCAGCCACATCGTCATTGCGCAGTCACTTGCCCGGTCCGATTACTCGAGTGATGAAGAATTCGAGATGGGCGTGAGCGTTACCGGATCGCTCGGAGTTCGAGCGATCCGGGATGCCCGCGACATTTCCGTCGTCGTCAGCGAGACCACCCCGGACTTCGCCAAGCGCAAGGTGCTCGAGGTTCGTCCACTTTCCACGATCACCAGGAGCCGACTGCTCGATGACCTTTCGGTTGTGGCCAGCGCAGAGACCGCACTGAAGATCACGGATGTCGCGAGGGTCGCGGCGGAGCAGATCGCCGGCATCTCCGTCGCCTTCCTGGTCTGCGGTTCCGGCGCAACGCCGTCGGAGCTGCGGTCCGCGTCCACGAAGTTCCCGGTAGGCGTTGAAGTCGTCGCGATCGTCTGCGATCCGGACAGCATCCCGGGGCTGCGCAGGGTCGCCGGGCTGAGCGTGCTCACAATCGGCTACCTCGAAGACCTGCAGCGCTCACTCGCCCGATCGGCGGCGGCATAGTGAAGGGTCGTCCGGCGACCGGTTTCGTCGTCACCAACACGGTCATGCTGTGGATCGCGACCGCGATTGCGTCCATCGCGCTGTGGCCGATCTACCACAGCGGTGCGCTCATCCTGATGGTGGCCCTGACAACGGTGATCGGTTCCCTGCTGGCGATTCTCGGGGCCTACTTCCACTGGTCCGCACCGATCATGATGGGCGGGACAGTGGTCGCGTTCCTGGCGTTCGGTGTTCCACTGGCGGTGCCGAGCGAGGCGATCGCCGGGCTCTTCCCATCGGCCAGCGGGCTGGTCGATCTCTTCGCAGGCGTTGCGCTCGGCTGGAAACAGCTCCTCACGATTTCGTTGCCCGTTGGCGGCTACCAGGCGCTGCTCGTGCCGTTCTTCACACTCGTCCTCGTGCTCACGGTGCTGTCGCTCACGATCGCGATTCGCGCAAAATACGGGGACGTCGCGGTCACCGGCCCAGGCATCCTGTTTCTCACCGCGACGCTGTTCGGATCAGAGAACCCGGTACTGCCCATCCAGGCCTCGCTCGGACTTCTGGCGTTCCTCTTGCTGTGGATCGTCTGGCGCCGGTGGTACCAGCGCAGGGTCGCCATCGGCCTCCTCGCCAGCCAGACACGATCCGGGGCGGATGCGCCGACGGAAATGCGAGCGGACACCCGGTTCGTAGGGCTCCGCACGTTTTTCGCCGCCGTCCTGATCCTCGCCCTCGCGACGGGAACCGCAGTTGCCGCCGCGGCAGGCCTGCCGCCCGTTGGAACGCGCGTTGTCCTCAGGACCGCGACGGCCCAACCGTTCGAACCGAGGAACTACGCGAGCCCGCTATCCGGATTCCGGACCTACTGGCAGAAGCCGAAGACCGATGACGTGCTGCTGACCGCGAGCGGGCTCCCGAGCGGATCGCGAATTCGTATCGCGACGCTCGACAGCTACGACGGCGTCGTGTACACCGTCGGCAGCGCGGCCGTGGATCCCGCCTCCGGAGCGTTCAGTCGTGTGCCGTTTGAGCTCGAGCAGACTGGGGCATCCGGCACACCCGCCCAGATCACGATCACCGACCAGAACTATTCCGGCGTGTGGCTGCCCACTGTCGGCACATTCAAGAAGGTCGCGTTCTCCGGACCCAACGCTGCCGCGCTCCGGGACGACTTCTTCTACAACAACACCTCAGGTACCGCAGTCGACGTCGGCAAGCTCGTGGCGGGGGACAGCTACACCCTCGACGTCGTCGTGCCGAAGCAGCCCTCACTCACCAGCCTGATGTCGATGACTCCGGGCTCGGCAACAGTTCCGCCGGTCAACACCCTCCCGGCGGAACTCAGCACGACGCTCAACTCATACGTCGGAAAGGCCACCACGCCGGGTGCCAAGCTCGTCGCAATGATCAATGCCCTCAAGACCAATGGCTATGTCAGTCACGGCATCGGCACGGAACCGGCCAGCAGGTCCGGCCATGCGCTCGACAGAATCAATGAATTGCTGACGGACACGCGCATGATCGGCGACGGCGAGCAGTACTCGGTGACCGCCGCCCTGATGGCGCGAGAACTCGGATTCCCGGCGAGAGTGGTCATGGGCTTCGTTCCCGAAACCACGGGCCCGGGCACTGCGGAAATTCGTGGTAAGGACGTCGCGGCCTGGATTGAGGTCGACACCGCTCAGCAGGGCTGGGTCACCGTCGATCCGAACCCGAAGGTCCGCCCGATTCCGGTGGTTCCGCCGAAGGATCCGAACCAGGTGGCACAGCCGGAGACGGTTGTACCGCCGCCCGCGACGCTGCTGAACCCGACCGATCCGCAGCCGGTCCCGGACACGCAGCAGCACTCGACTCCTCCGCCCAACGCGTTTCTCCTCGGACTACTCGCGGTGCTCGAAGCGACCGGCTGGTCTGTTCTGGTGCTCGCGATTCTGCTGTCGCCATTCATCGTCATCCTGATTGCCAAGTCGCGACGCCGCAGGATTCGTCGCCGTGCGCCGACGCCGCTCGCGCAGATCAGCGGGGGCTGGCAGGAGTTCGAGGACAGCGTGCTCGATCACGGCATCGAGCCCCCTCTGGCAGCCACCAGGAGTGAGGTCGCGATAACGGTTGGCGGGTCCAGGACCGCCGTTCTCGCGGCCGTAGCCGATCGCGCGACTTTTGGGCCGGGAGATCCGGATCAGTCAGAAGCGGAGCTGGTGTGGCGCTCCGTGAACGAGTTGACCGTGGCCCTCGACGCGGGGCGGACGCGCTGGCAGCGGTTGACGGCGCGAATCTCGCTTCGCTCACTGCGGAGCGGCCCCGGCTCGGGTGTTAGTGTCAGCAGTCTGTTCAAGAGGGGAGGGGTTCGTCGTGAACTGTGAGGTCTGCGGAACCGAACTTCCGCACGGCGCGCTATTTTGCGGTGAGTGCGGCCGAGCGGTTGGCACGCGCACCGCGAGGACCCTCCACCCGGACAGCGGGATGCCGGTGGAACCAGCCCTGTCCGGAACCGACGCTCAGCCGGACGCCGGGTCGGAGCGAGCGGACGGCGATGAGATCCGCATCGTCGTCGCGTCTCCCCGCGACACCGCCATTATCCAGCCGGTCGTCCGCCGCGCGCTACCGGAGCTGGAGACCGAGATCCCGTTCATTCGCCAAACCGCCATTCGGGAACGCGACATTCAGGAACGCGACATTCAGGAACCCGATATCCCAGAATCCGACATTCCAGAACCCGTCGTCGCAGAATCCGACGTCGCAGAACCCTCGGCCGATGTCGAACAGGACCTCCCGCCGGCCGTACTCGCGGAGGAGCAACTCGCCGACGACCAACTCTCGGACGATCAACTCGCCGTTGATCAATTGGGAGACGATCTGCGCGCCGCCGAAGTCCTTCCGGAGCGGAAACTGGCACCCGTGCGCCGCGATCCCTTCCCCTGGGGCGACCGCGGGTCGAAAGTCTTCAGCGACTCCGACGAGCTCGAGCAGACGCTCATTGTGCACCGCCGCGAGACCGGGCAGCGCTTCGTGCTGCAGTTCAGCACGGGCGAGAGCGTGACCGTGTTCGGCAGTGGCCTGCTGGGCCGAAATCCAACGCCGCAACCGTCGGAGTACTTCGATCAGCTGGTGAGCATCACCGACCCGGGTAAGTCCGTCTCGAAGACGCACCTCGAGTTTGGCCAGGACGCGGGTTCATTCTGGGTGAGCGATCGCTTCTCCGGGAACGGGTCGACGGTACGTGAACCCGAGTCCTCGCCTCGCAGACTGGTCGCGGGTAAGCGCTACCGGATTGTTCGTGGCACACGCGTCGATATCGGCGAGCAGTTCTTCGTCGTCAGCTGAGTCACTGGGCCACACCTCGGGCTGTGGGCAGCTCGCGCGAGCGGCCGCCCGAGCGTGATTGGGTGTTGGCATGATCGCGCAGACCACGCCAACGATCGAGGCGCCACGCCCGCCGGAATTGCCGCCTCCCCGCCGGTTCCCGCTCGTGGCAACCATCGCGCCGCTTGTGGTGTCGTTCGTCCTGTTTGCCGTCACCCGCTCGGCGTACACCCTGGTTTTTGCCGCCCTCGGTCCCGTGGTTGGTGTGGCGTCAACCGCGGACGCAGCCCTCTCCCGTCGTCGGGCGAGCCGACGCGAGACCGCGAGGTTCACAGCGGACGCAATCCGGGTCGACGCGGCGATCGAGGATGCGCACACCGCCGAGCGCCGGCTGGCCGGGGGTGAGTTGCCGAGTCTTCGCGAGCTCCTCGAAGCCCCGGAGAAAATTGCGCGACACTGGCGCGGCGACCCGGCGCGAGATGTCGTGATTCGGCTGGGAATCGGCGCAGTCTCAAGCGCAGTCGGGTACAACGGCGCAGTCGACCGGCACCCGGCATCGCTGGGGCAGCCGCGAACGCCCGACCCATCGGTCGAGGCGACGCTCGCAAACCTGCGGGACCGAGCGGGCACGCTGCACGATGCGCCAATCCTCGGCACCGTGGAATCTGGAATCGGCATCGCCGGGCGACCGGTGCCCGTCGAGGCGGCCGCTCGAGCAGTGATCCTGCAGCTCGCCGCGACGCTGTCGCCCACAGATTGGTCGCTCACGATCCCGGTCGATTCCGCAGCATCCTGGCTGGGTCTGCTGCCGCACCGCGTACTGAACTCAAGTAATTCGAGCGCAGTACGGTTCACTTCGTCGGGTCGGTCCGTGGATGTTGTCACGGCGGCATCGGTCACGGCGCTCCCGCGAGAGGTCGATGTCGCGCTTGAGCTGCGCGCCGATGGCACCGTGCTCCGCGACGGGGTAATCATCCAGGCGGAATTCCTCGGAGCGGCGGAAGCTGCCGTTGGCGCGGCCGCGCTCGCGGGGCTCGCGGAGCGACTCGGCGTTCGTCAGCTCGTCGGCTCAGCCATGCCAGACCGCGTGGGCTTCGGTGAGATTCAGGATGCCTCGGACGACCGAGCCGCGGAGTTGACTGGGCTGGCAGCGGTCGTGGGGATCGGGTTCGACGGTCCGGTTTCGCTCGACCTCGTAGCGGACGGACCGCATGCGGTCGTGGGTGGAACCACCGGGAGCGGCAAGAGCGAACTGCTGCTCAGTTGGGTTCTCGGCATCGCGGCCCGGCGAGCGCCAAGCGTCGTCACGTTCCTGTTTGTCGACTTCAAGGGCGGCGCATCCTTCGGCTCGTTGCTCGATCTACCGCACTCGGTCGGTCTTCTCACCGATCTGGATGCCGAACAGCCGCTGCGTGCGCTCGCGAGCCTTGGCGCTGAGCTTCGATACCGCGAGCGCCTGCTTGCAGCACATGCGCTTCGCTCGGTCGACCAGACCGCATCACCGCCGTTCCCCCGCCTTGTCGTGGTCGTCGATGAATATGCCGCTCTGCTCGAGTCCTTCCCGTCCCTGCACGCACTGTTCGCCGATATCGCCGCTCGCGGTCGCTCGCTCGGTGTGCATCTGGTGCTGTGCACCCAGCGCCCAACCGGAGTCGTCCGGGATGGCATCCTTGCCAACTGCCCGATGCGAGTCTCGCTTCGCGTGACGAGCGCTGCCGACAGCACCGCGGTGATCGGGACATCGGCGGCGGCAGAATTGCCCGCACGACCGCGGGGTCGCGCCCTTCTGAGTCTCGCCGGGGGATTGCCCGTGCCATTCCAGGTTGCGAGGTGCTCGTCCGATGATGTCGCTGGAGTGGTTGAACGGTGGGCGGATTCCCCGCGTCCCCGCGCTCCGTGGCTGCCACCGTTGGACAGTCACATCACCCTGACTGAGTTAGGTGCGCGCGAGTTGGGTGCGCGCGAGTTAGATTCGAGTGATTCGGATGATGGAATCACATTCGCCCTCGCCGACCTTCCCGACGATCAGGCGCAGCGGCCGGCGCGTTACCGTCCACGCGAGCACGGTTCGCTGCTCGTCGTCGGGACGGCCGGATCGGGGAAGTCGGGCGTTCTCGCGGCACTTGCCGCCGCTGCATCGTCTATCGAGGTGGTACGGGTAAGCAGTTCCCTCCCGTGCGTGTGGGATGCGCTGGCCGAGGTAGTGACTGGCGGCGGCCACGCGCCCCGAGTGCTGCTGTTCGACGACCTCGATGCGATCATCTCCGCATGCCCGGACGGCTACCAATCGGCACTCATCGACCTGGCGACCCGAGCACTGCGTGAAGGGCCGGCGGCGGGCACCTGGTGCGTTCTCACCGCTCAGCGGGTAGCGGGTGCGATGCATTCGCTCTCGGCGCTGTGTGGCGGCACCCTGGTCCTTCGGATGCCTAATCGGACGGAATATGTACTGGCCGGGGGTGAGTCCGCCACTTTCGTACAGAACTTGCCGCCGGGAGCAGGGCACCTGCTTGGGCGCCGGATTCAGGTGGCAGTCGCCCCGGCCGTCCCGCCCCCGACTGCGGGTCCGCGCGTGATGGAGATCGATCCGACTTCGGCACCGATAGTCGGGGTGTCGTCGCACCCGGAGCGATTCGCATCCACTCTTCGCGTACTGGCACCCGACCGGAGGGTTGTGGTGCTTGCACCGGTTGGGTTCCGCGATTCCCCCGGCGAACTCACGGTCTCCCGCGGTGGGCAGCCGCCCATCGTGATTGCCGACCCGGATGGGTGGCAATCGCAGTGGGCCGTCTTCGGTTCTTTGCAGCGAGAGTCGACCGTTCTCTTCGACGGCGTCTCACTCGCGGAGTTTCGTACCCTGACCCGATCACGCGACCTCCCGCCGCCGTTCGCGGCAGGGGAACGGACGCTCTGGGCCGCGACGCCCGAAAAGGAGTTTGGTCGCGCGCGATTGGTTCGGCCGCGAATCTAGCCGAGCACCGAGCTCAGCGGGACATGAGTCAGTCCGTGGGCGGTCGCAACCGGTTCACTGGTGACCGCACCCGCGTGAACGTTCAGGCCGAGGGCGAGGGCGGGGTCGGCTCGCAGCGCGTCGAGCCAGCCGAGGTTCGCGACGGACCTCGCGTAGGGCAGCGTCGCATTGGTGAGCGCATAGGTCGATGTATTGGCAACGGCACCGGGCATGTTGGCGACGCAATAGAACAGCGAATTGTGCACACGGAACGTCGGGTCTGCATGGGTGGTGGGATGCGAGTCCGCAAAGCATCCACCCTGGTCGATCGCGATATCCACGAGGACACTTCCGGGCTTCATGCGAGACACCAGCTCATTGCTCACGAGCTTCGGCGCCTTAGCGCCCGGCACGAGCACGGAGCCGATGACCATATCCGCGCTGACCACGGCGCGATCGATTTCAAAAGTATTAGAGGCGATGGTCTTCACCCGGCCGGCATAGAGCGCGTCGATTTCGCGAAGGCGCTGCAGGTTGGTGTCGAGCACGGTGACGTCCGCGCCGAGCCCCACGGCAACCGAGACCGCGTTGGTGCCGGCGACGCCGCCACCCAGTACCACGATGCTCGCCGGATAGGTTCCGGGAACTCCGGGAACGAGAAGTCCGGGTCCGCCGTTCGGGCGCAACATCACGTTGGCGCCGACGATAGGTGCCAGGCGTCCGGCGACCTCGCTCATCGGCGCGAGCAGGGGGAGCGCCCGGGATGCCAGCTGAACGGTCTCGTATGCGATCGCGGTGATGTCGGACTCGATCAACGCTTTCGTAAGCTCCGGCTCGGCGGCGAGATGGAGGTAAGTGAAGAGCACCAGGTCATCGCGAAAGTAGCCGTATTCGCTCTCGATTGGCTCCTTGACCTTGAGCACCATTTCGCCCTGCGCCCAGGTCGAGGCGGCATCCTTGCTGATGGACGCGCCCGCCGCGACATAGGCGGCGTCGGGAATCGAAGATCCGTCTCCCGCGCCCGCCTGCACGACTACCTGATGACCATGGGTCACCAGTTCGTGCACGCCGGCGGGGGTGATGGCGACACGATATTCGTTGTTCTTGACTTCGGCTGGGACGGCGACCTTCATGCCTTCAGCGTAGTGTCGAAAACCGCCGATTTCGCCCCCGTTTACGGGTCAATTCCACGGATTTCGTGAACATAATGCAACAATATGGTCGATTTGCTCGCCTCCGACGATTGCCCGACGGGCTAGAACGCGGGCAGGATCGAGCCGACAACGTGCCCGCCACCGAGCACCGGCTCGAGCGAGCGTTCGAGAACCTCGGTCGCCGCGGATCGCGAAACCTCGCCAGCCTCGACCATGAGTTCGAGCGCAACCAGAGTCGCGGCGCGAGAGCCTCCGTCGAGGATCTTGACGGCGACCGCGGCTCCCGATTTCGCTCCGAGCACCAGGACGCCCTCTGCGCCGAGCTTGGCAATGAGGCCCAGCTCCTCGATCACGAGCGTGTTTGCACGTCCTACGCCGTCGATCGCCCACGGATTAGCCAGGATCGCTTCGGTCAGCACCGCGGCATTTCCGCTGTCTGCGCTACTGACCCGGCCGACCGCCCGGGCGAGACCCTCGAGGCTCACCGCGTGCACGGGCGCTCCACAGCCATCCGTTCCGCTGTGTTCGACGGGTTCTCCCGTGAGTTCGACGACGGTGTCCCGGACGAGAACCTGGAGGGGATGATCCGGCTCGAGATAGTCCTCCGTGGTCCAGCCGTTCACGACGCAGGCGAGCAGAAATGCCGCGTGCTTGCCGGAGCAGTTCATATGCATCCGACTCGGTCCGTCACCGGAACGGACCAGATCGTCACGATATTCGCGGCCAAGGGGCCAGTCGACCGGGCACTGGAGCGCGCTCGCCGGCAGCTCGGCCGCGTCGAGGATGGATCGCACCACTGCGAGGTGCTCCGGGCTGCCCGCATGGCTTGCTGATGCCAGGACAACCTGCGCGCCCACGAGGGGTGCGCCGGCGCGCAGGACGGCAACCGCCTGCAGCGGCTTGAGCGTCGAACGTGGATAGATCAGGGCACTGGCATCGCCGAGCGAACGGACCAGCGTGCCTTTCGCGTTGACCAGGACGGCGGCGCCGAGGTGCCGCGATTCGACCATCCCGCTCCGCTCGACGCGGGCGAGCTCGACGCATCCGCGAGCCTGGAGTGCCGACCTCACCGTGGGGTGGTCACAGCGCCGCGAGAGCGTCGTCAAGCACTCCGAGCGCGTCACGCAGCATGTCGTCCGTGATGGCAAGGCTCGGTAGGAAGCGCAGCACGTTGCCGTGCGTCCCCGCCGTCAGCAGGAGCACACCGTGCTGGGCGGCGTAGGACACAATCGTGCCGAGTGCGGCCGAATTGTGCTCGTTCGTCCCGGGAACAACCAGCTCGATCGCCTGCATCGCGCCAATCCCGCGCACGTCGCCGATGATGTCGTACTTCTTCTGGAGCTCCAGCAGAGCGGGACGGAGGATCTCGCCGATGGACGTGGCACGACCGAGCAGGCCGTTGGACTCGATCTCGCCGAAGACAGCGATTGCCGCGGCACAGGAGACCGGATTGCCACCAAAGGTTCCGCCGAGGCCACCGGGATGCGCCGCATCCATGATTTCTGCTCGTCCCGTGATTCCGGACAGCGGCAGCCCGCCCGCGATACCCTTCGCGGAGAGCACCATGTCGGGAACGACACCGAAGTGCTCACTGGCAAAATATTTGCCGGTACGCGCCATCCCGCTCTGGATCTCGTCGGCGATGAACACGATCCCGTTCGCGCTGCACCACTCCTGAAGTGCCGGCAGGTAGCCGTCCGCGGGTATCTGGAATCCGCCCTCGCCCTGAATGGGCTCGACGATGAGACAGGCCAGATCGGATGCGCCAACGGACTTCTCGAGATGCACGATCGTGCGCTTCGCCGCATCCGCGCCGCTCAGGCCGTCATGGAATGGGTACGAGCTGGGGGCGCGATAAATGTCACCGGGGAAGGGCCCAAAGCCGGAGGCGTAGGGCATCGCTTTGAATGTCATGGCCATCGTCAGGCTGGTGCGACCGTGATAGGCGTGGTCAAGGACTGCGACACCGCCCCGCCCGGTGTATTTGCGGGCAATCTTGACGCCGTTTTCGACCGCCTCCGCACCGGAGTTCTGCAGCACCGTCTTCTTCGCGTGAGTACCTGGTGTGTGCTCGGCCAGCAGTTCGGCGACCTTCACATAGCCCTCGTACGGCGTGATCGTGAAGGCGGCGTGCGTGAGCCGCTTGAGCTGCTCGGACGCGGCCTCGACGACCGCGTCGTTCGTATGGCCGACGGTCGTCACGCCGATGCCGGAGCCGAGATCCAGAAACTGGTTGCCGTCCACATCCACCAGGACCGCGCCGTGCGCCCGCGCGATGTACACGGGAAGGGCAGAATTGACTCCAACCGGTATCGCCGCGAGTCGTCGTTGCTGCAGGGCCTGAGATTTGGGTCCCGGAACTGCGGTGACGATGCGACGTTGCTGCGGAACGATCGGCAGCGTGATGGCAGCGGTAATTGTGTCGGTCATGGTTGGTTCCAATTTCTAGTCTTGGCCGAGTTTAGTCTTCGGCGGTGAGGGGATGCAGTGGAGATCCAGCACACATATGAGGTCGATGTCGAGTGGCAGGGCAACCGTGGCACGGGCACCAACGACTACAAGTCCTACGGTCGCGAGCACCGTGTGGCAGCGCCCGGTAAGCCCGAGATAGCCGCGTCGGCCGATCGGGCGTTTCGCGGTAACACCGACCGCTGGAACCCGGAGGAACTGCTGCTCGCGGCGCTCAGTCAGTGCCACCTGCTGAGCTATCTGCACGTCGCCGCCAGCCACGGCATCGTCGTCACTGCGTACTCGGATGCAGCGATCGGGGTGATGGAACAGACCGCTGACGGCGGAGGTCATTTCGTCTCCGCGACGCTCCGACCCGTTGTCACAATCGCGGCGGGAAACGACGCGGATGCCCGGCTGGAGCTGGCCAGAAATCTGCATCACGAGGCGAGCGAGAAGTGTTTCATCGCCGCGTCCGTGAACTTCCCGGTGCTCCACGAACCCGTTGTTCGGCTTTCATAGGGGATTACCAGCCGCCCAATGGCATGTAGTACCCAGAAGGATGCGGCACACTAGAGGCTGACTTATTTCACTTGGAAGGTGTTCCCCGTGCGCAAAATCGCGACCCTCGTAGGTTCAGCGGCCCTGTTGGTGGTCGTTGCCGCCTCATTGACCGGGTGTACTCCGACCAGCGCGACGATTGATGGCTGCACCCCCGCAAAGTCCGGAAGTGTCTCCGACTCGATCACGGTATCGAGCAATTTCGGCAAGACGCCAACCGTCAAGGTCAAGTCGCCGATCGCGACTGTCAAGACGACACAGCGCACGGTCATCAAGTCCGGCACCGGCGCCCTTGCCTCGAAGAACAAGAAGGTGTCCGTCGATTTCGCGATCTACAACGGCACGACCGGTAAGCAGCTGACCTCGACCGGGTTCGACGGCAAGACCGTCCCGTTCACGATGGACACCACAAAGTACCTGCCTGGCCTCGTGAAGACGCTCGAATGCTCGCGAGTTGGCACCAGGGTTGTCGGCATCATCCCGCCCGCCGACGCGTTCAAGACCGCCGGATCGACCGATCTTGGCGTCGGCGCGAAGGATGAGATGGTCTTCGTCGCGGACGTCGTCTCGGTTTCTGCCGCGTCGCCTGCTCCGCTGAAGACTGCTCAGGGTACGACGGAGGCTCCCAAGGCGGGATTCCCCAGCGTCGTATTCAGCTCCAAGGGGCTGCCCACTGTGACCATCCCGTCGACCACCCAGCCGAGTGCGTTCGAGGAAGAGACGCTGATCAAGGGCAAAGGCGCAAAGGTGGTCGCGAGCGACACCGCGATCGTCAACTACCAGCTCCTGATCTGGCGCACGGGATCTGTTGTGCCGGGCAATGACACCTGGGTCGCCGGGCAGACCGCGAGCTTCCCGCTGAGCGGCGTCGTCCCGGGCTTCTCCCAGGCTCTGGTCGGCCAGCCGGTCGGATCACGTATCCTCGTCGTGATTCCACCGGCACTCGGCTACACGTCTGCAGGCAACTCCGACGCGGGGATCAAGGGAACCGACGACATCGTCTTCCTCGTCGATATTCTCGGCGTTAGCTAGGAATCGCGACCCGGGCGTTCGGCTAGCGTGAGCTACGTGCGCAGGGTAATTGTTCTCGGATCGACGGGATCGATCGGCGTGCAGGCGCTCGACGTGATTGCGGCCAATCGCGACCGATTTGAGGTCGTTGGCCTTGCGGCGGGATCGAATCGCGAGCTCCTCGAGCGTCAGGCGGTCGATTTCGGTGTTCCGGCCGTTGCCCTCGGTGTGGATGAGGCGGTCGCTCTCGTGCGCTCTGTTGCCGCCGATGTCATCGTGAACGGTATCACCGGGTCGGTCGGGCTTGCTCCGACCCTGGCGGCTCTCGAGACGGGCGCGACACTTGCGCTGGCGAACAAGGAGAGCCTGATCGTCGGCGGTGACCTGGTTCGTTCCGCCGCGAAACCGGGCCAGATCGTGCCGGTCGACTCCGAGCACTCGGCCATCGCACAGGCGCTTCGGAGCGGCACTCCCGCGGAGGTCAGGCGACTCGTGCTCACGGCATCCGGTGGTCCGTTCCGCGGGCGGACCCGGGAGAGCCTCCGCGATGTGACTCCCGCGGAGGCGCTCGCGCACCCGACCTGGCAGATGGGGCTCGTCGTCACGACGAATTCCGCGACGCTTGTGAACAAGGGGCTCGAAATCATCGAGGCGCACCTGCTCTTCGATGTTGCGTATGACGACATCGACGTGACAGTGCATCCGCAGTCGATCGTGCACTCGATGGTCGAGTTCGTCGATGGTTCGACAATCGCACAGGCATCGCCTCCCGACATGCGCCTCCCGATCTCGGTTGCCCTGGACTGGCCGAATCGCATCGCGGGCGTCGGCCTGCCGCTCGACTGGACCACATCCAGCAGTTGGGATTTCGAACCTCTCGACAACGCTGCATTCCCTGCGGTCGAGCTCGCGAAGAGCGTCGGACGCGCTGGCGCCACCTATCCGGCGGTCTTCAATGCGGCGAATGAGCAGGCCGTCCACGCGTTCCATGCTGGCCGAATCGGGTTCCTCGACATTGTCGAGACCGTCGCAAGAGTCGTGGATGCGCACGAGCCGGGCGGCACAACTCTCGAGGGGGTACTGGAGGCCGAGCGTTGGGCGCGCGAGGAAGCGGATCGCCTCATAGCCAGCTAGGAGAAGTGGTTCAGCCGCTTCAAAGGCGTTGCGGGTTACCCTTGTGCCCGTGAGTACCGTCCTGTTGTACATTCTCGGGGTCGTGGTAGTCGCGCTGGGGGTTCTGCTTTCGATCCTCCTGCACGAGGCTGGCCACTTCGTCTTCGCGAAACTCTTCAAGGTGCGCGTCGGGCAGTTCATGGTCGGCTTCGGCAAGACGCTGTGGTCTCGCAAAATCGGTGAGACCGAGTTCGGCATCAAGGCGCTGCCGCTGGGCGGCTACATCTCGATGTCGGGTATGTATCCACCAATCAAGCCGGGCGGCAGGGCGCGCACCGCAAGCACCGGGTTCTTCCAGACTCTGGTACAGGACGCGGGCCCGGCGATCGTCGACACCATCGATCCGGATCCGGAAGACCAGGATGACCGTTCCGGGTTCTTCAGAACCCTGGTTTCCGATGCGAGAAGTGCCTCTGCCGACACGATCCTCCCCGGCCATGAGGACCGGGTGTTCTACAAACTCGCGATCTGGAAACGCATCATCATCATGCTCGGCGGTCCGGTCATGAACCTGGTGATCGCGGTCGTGCTGTACACCGTCATTATTTGCGCGCTTGGCGCAACCACGTTGAGCGCGACCGTGAGCGCTGTGCCGGCGTGCGTGTTGCCCGCCACGACCTCGAGCACGACCTGCGCTCCAACCGATCCGCCGTCGCCGGCCGCCAAAGCCGGATTCAAGCCCGGCGACAAAGTAGAGAGCATCGACGACACGAGAATCACGTCGTGGAATCAGGTTTCGTCGATCATTCGGAAGTCGACCGGTAAGAAACTCAGCATCGTCGTACTGCGTTCAGGGAAAGATGTCACGCTGACTGCGGTTCCTGTCGCGAACAAGACCTACGTTCTCGACTCGAAGGGCAATCAGATACTCGATTCGAGCGGGAAAGCCGAAGTCCAATCGATTGGATACCTCGGGATCGATGCAACCGAGACTCTCAAACCATTGTCGATCTCGTACGTCCTTCCGACGGTCTGGAACACGACCACGAGTGTCGGCGGAGTGGTCATCAATCTGCCGCAACGGATGGTCGGGGTCTGGAACGCGGCCTTTAGCACAGCGCCTCGTGATCCCAATGGTCCGATCGGAGTTGTCGGTGTCGGCAGAATCGCGGGCCAGATCGCGACGGACGGTCAGCCCTTCGCCATGCAGCTTCAGCTGCTGCTCAGCGTGATCGCATCCCTGAATGTCGCGCTGTTCGTCTTCAACCTGATACCGCTGATGCCACTGGACGGTGGCCACATCATCGGCGCCCTGTGGGAGGGATTGAAACGAGGCACGGCGAAGCTCTTCCATCGCCGTGACCCCGGCCCGGTCGACACGGCGAAGGTCGTTCCACTGACCTTCGCGGTGGTCGTGGTTCTCGGCGCGATGAGCCTGCTGCTCCTCTACGCCGACATCGTCAAGCCGATTACGCTCCAATAACCGTGCCAAGCATCGGTATAAGCCGGGAAGTAGTCTTGAACTCGTGCCTGCAGTAAACCTCGGTCTCCCAAAATCGCGCGAAGTACTGGCCCCTCGGCGCAAGTCGCGGCAGATCAAGGTGGGTAAGGTCCTGGTCGGTGGCGACGCACAGATCAGCGTCCAGTCGATGTGCACGACCCCGACGACGAACATCAACGCGACCCTCCAGCAGATCGCCGAGCTGACCGCATCCGGCTGCGACATCGTGCGCGTCGCCGTGCCGAGCCAGGACGATGCGGATGCCCTACCGATCATCGCGAAGAAGAGCCAGATCCCGGTCATCGCCGACATCCACTTCCAGCCTAAGTATGTGTTCCAGGCCATCGATGCGGGATGCGCCGCGGTGCGAGTGAACCCGGGCAACATCCGCAAGTTCGACGACCAGGTCGGCGCAATTGCTCAGGCGGCCAAGGATGCGGGCGTCTCGATCCGCATCGGAGTGAACGCGGGCTCGCTTGAGCCCGGCATCCTGCAGAAGTACGGCAAGGCGACGCCGGAGGCGCTCGTCGAGAGTGCCGTCTGGGAGGCGAGCCTGTTCGAGGAACACGACTTCCACGACTTCAAGATCTCGGTCAAGCACAACGATCCGATCATCATGGTGAAGGCGTACCGGCTCCTGGCCGAGCGCGGCGACTGGCCGCTGCACCTCGGCGTCACCGAGGCTGGTCCGGAGTTCCAGGGCACGATCAAGAGCGCAACTGCCTTCGGCATCCTGCTCTCAGAAGGAATCGGCGACACCATCCGCGTCTCGCTGTCGGCTCCGCCGGTCCAGGAAGTGAAGGTTGGTCTCCAGATCCTGCAGTCGCTGAACCTGCGCGAGCGCAAGCTCGAGATCGTTTCGTGCCCCAGTTGCGGGCGTGCCCAGGTGGATGTCTACACGCTCGCTAACGACGTCACCGCGGGCCTCGAGGGCATGACCGTGCCGTTGCGCGTCGCGGTGATGGGGTGTGTCGTCAACGGCCCAGGGGAGGCCCGTGAAGCGGATCTCGGCGTCGCGAGCGGGAACGGCAAGGGCCAGATCTTCGTCAAGGGTGAAGTTATCAAGACCGTCCCCGAGTCCGAGATCGTGGCGACGCTCATCGAGGAGGCGAACCGGCTCGCAGCAGAAATGCCTCCCGGCGAGCTCGGCTCCCCGCAGGTCGTCACCGCGTAATTACCGCGGTTTTGGCCCCCAAACTGGGGACATCGGGGTACACGATTGTACCCCGATTCATCTGGTTGCGGTCGACAGATCGGTCTATCGTCATGGGTAGTCGGCACCATGCCGAGTCACCCACGGCTGGATCCGTACCCTGCCCAGTGAACGCAGATGTAACCGCGACGTGACCAACTGGGGGAGTTGGTTGTGAAGTTTCAGCCCGTATAACGAACAGTTACGCTGTGGTGTTGGCCCGGTGTCGCTTCCCGTCCCTGCATGTCCCTGTCAGACATCCCGACGCGGCCGCCGATCTGAGCGCCCCACGAGTTCGAGTCCAATAACCATCTCGATGACGCCGGTGCTAATCGGCAGCGTCGAGTAGAGGACTCGTCCAAGGGCCCGCGAGAGTGCCGGGATCACTCGACCACCCTCGCGGGCCCCAACTCTGAGGACTAATCACATTGACCCTCGCTATGGGGGCTTCGCCAAAGTGAGCTGCAGCGTAGCCTTAACGAACGATTAGCGGCCCGAACAGTCTGCAAATCATGAGCCCCGGGGGAGGCAACTTTCCCGGGGCTCGCTCTTTGTCCGGGGACATTGTGCCTGATGGCCGTCGGTAGGATTGGCGGGTGTCTTCTCGCCTCTCCCAACTGTTCGTCCGTACGCTGCGCGAGGACCCGGTCGATGCCGAGGTCGCCAGCCATCGCCTTCTGGTGCGTGCGGGATACATCCGTCGCCAGGCCCCGGGTATCTTCGCCTGGCTCCCGCTCGGCCTGAAAGTCAAGGGCAGGATCGAGCAGATCATCCGCGATGAAATGTTCTCCGCGGGTGCACAAGAGGTGCACTTCCCCGGTTTACTGCCCCGAGAGCCATACGAAATGTCCGGCCGTTGGGAGAAGTACGGGGACGGCATCTTCCGGATGCACGACCGCCACGCGGCCGACTACCTGCTGGCGCCCACCCACGAAGAGGTATTCACCCTCCTGGTAAAAGACCTGTACAGCTCGTACAAGGATCTTCCGCTGACCATCTTCCAAATTCAGGACAAGTATCGCGACGAAGCCCGTCCTCGTGCGGGCCTGCTCCGTGGTCGTGAATTCACGATGAAAGACGCGTATTCCTTCGATTACACGGATGCCGGGCTCGACCTCAGTTACGACCGCCAGCGCGATGCGTATGAACGCATCTTCAACCGCCTTGGACTCGAATACGTCATCGTGCAGGCAGACAGCGGGCTCATGGGCGGTGCCCGCAGCGAGGAGTTCCTGCATCCGACCGAGGTCGGCGAGGACACGTTCGTGCGCTCTGCCGGCGGATACGCGGCCAACGTCGAGGCGTTCACAACCCTTGCGCGGCCCGCCCGGTCCTACGAGAAATTGACGCCGGCCGAGGTGCTGGAAACTCCCGACACTCCGACGATCGCAACCCTGGTCGCGGTAGCCAATGAAAAGCATCCGCGACCCGATGGGCGAGCATGGACTGCGGCCGACACACTGAAGAACATTGTCCTGGCCCTTTCTCATCTCGATGGAACGCGGGAGCTGGTCATCGTCGGTGTTCCCGGCGATCGGGATGTGGACATGAAGCGGGCCGAGGTCGCGTTCTCGCCGGCCGAGGTCGACAAAGCGACTCCCGCAGACTTCCTCGCCTTCGAGGCGCTGCCCGATCGCCCCGGACTGATCAAGGGCTACATCGGACCGTGGTCTCCCGAGGGCGCAATGTTGGGTGAGGACTCCGCAACCGGTATCCGGTACTTCACCGATCCTCGAGTCTCGGATGGTTCAGGATGGATCACCGGGGCGAACCAGGCTGGACATCACGTCTTCGGCCTCGTCGCGGGTCGCGACTTTGACACGGACGGCACCGTCGAGGTAGCCGAGGTGCTTGCGGGGGACCCCGCACCGGACGGCTCGGGTCCGGTTGAACTGGCCCGCGGCATGGAGATCGGTCACGTCTTCCAGCTTGGGCGTTTCTTCGCCGAAACTTTCGGACTCAAGGTTCTCGACGAAAACGGCAAGCTCGTCACGGTCACAATGGGGTCCTACGGCATCGGAGTCACCCGAATCCTCGCGGTAATCGCGGAGGCGAATAACGACGACAAAGGTCTCATCTGGCCGAAGAACGTCAGCCCTTTCGACGTGCACATCGTGGCGGCCGGCCGCGAGGACGTCGTCTACAACGTTGCCGACAGCCTCTACGACCAGCTCACCAATGATGGCTTCGACGTGTTGTACGACGATCGGCCCAAGGTGTCGCCCGGCGTGAAGTTCGGTGACGCGGAGCTCATCGGCGTTCCGCTCATCCTAATCGTCGGTCGAGATGCCGCAGACGGCATGATCGAGCTGTGGGACCGGCGCACGGGCCAGCGCACTCCGGTGCCCCTGGCGAACATCGCTTCCGCGCTGCGCTGAGCGGTCGCTCGGCTGCTACCGTAGTGATCGACGGCGAGCCCGATCTGGCAGGCGGCGTCACAAGATCTGAATAGTGGAGGCCCTCAGTGGACATCGACCTGAGCGTGCTGCGCAGCATGGAGCGCGAGCGTGACATTCCGTTCGACGAACTGGTGCAGATCATTGAGCAGGCCATCCACACGGCATACCTGAAGCACGTCGGCCAGCCCGACGAGAAGCCTTCAGGCCACAAGCCGGGCGAGCCGCTGGCGGTACACCCGACGTCCAGGGTTGTGCTCGACCGCAAGACGGGTCATGTGACGGTCTTCGTCGAGGAACTGGATGAGGACGGGAATCTGGTCGGCGAGGCGATCGAGGAGCCAAGCGACTTCGGGCGAATTGCCGCCTTCGCCGCCAAGCAGGTCATCAACCAGAGACTGCGCGACATCGGCGATGACAAGGTACTCGGCGAGTTCAAAGGTCGCGAGGGCGATATTGTCGCCGGCATCATCCAGCAGGGTCCGAACCCGCGGATGATTCACGTCGACCTCGGAACGGTGGAGGCGATCCTTCCGCCTGAGGAGCAGGTGCCGGGCGAGGAATACGCGCACGGGACCCGCATCCGCGTCTATGTCACGAGCGTGAGCAAGGGACTCAAGGGACCGCAGATCACGGTCAGCCGAACGCATCCGTCGCTCGTTCGCAAGCTGTTTGCGCTCGAGGTACCGGAAATCGCCAGCGGAGTGGTCGAGATCACCTCGCTCGCACGCGAAGCGGGTCACCGTACAAAGATCGCCGTGCGCGCAACGCAGCCCGGGATCAACGCGAAGGGCGCGTGCATCGGTGAACTCGGTCAGCGTGTTCGCGCCGTCACTGCGGAGCTGAACAACGAGAAGATCGACATCGTCGACTACTCGACTGACCTGGCCACGTTCGTGGCGAATGCCCTGTCACCGGCCAAAGTGACGAGCGCGTTCGTCATTGACGAGTCGCTGAAAGCAGTCCGCGCGCTCGTGCCGGACTACCAGCTGTCGCTCGCCATCGGCAAGGAGGGCCAAAACGCTCGCTTGGCTGCCAAACTCACCGGCGCCCGCATCGACATCCAGCCCGACTCTGTCATGGACTAAGCACTGTAATGGATTAAGCGCCGCCGCCCCTGCGGCTCTTTTTACCTGCACCCAGGGAATCGCGGCTGGGGCGCAGATGCGCCTTGCGGCGATTGTTCTGCGCTTCGCTCCGAACGGGCGCTCGCGGCAATTCTCACCGCTTAAGCCAACGCCCTAAAGGACCGCGTAACCCAACCCAATAAGCCGCGTAACCCAACCCTTAAAGAATGAAAGCCCCGATCGGCTTCCCGGCTTTCGCCGTTCCACTTCCTGAGGCTTTCTTCTACGGTTCGGGTTGCCCCTTGCCGTTGAATAGAGATTAGTAAACGGGAGATGAACTCCGCAAGACGTAAAGTCTCGCTAGATAGTTGAGGGTTTGGGAGGGCGCCGCAGAGGCGGCGGCGCCCAAAAAACACCAGGCGCCGCAGAGGCGGCGGCGCGCAAATTGGCACAGCTTAAAGAATGAAAGCCCCGATCCGCTTCCCGGCTTTCGCCGCTCCACTTCCTGAGGCTTTCTTCTACGGTTCGGGTTGCCCCTTGCCGTTGAGACGACATTAGTAAACGCGAGATGAACCGCACAAGACGTAAAGTCTCGCTAGATAGTTGAAGGTTTGGGAGCGGTCAGGGACGCATTCGGGCTGGGAGCGCGCGGTTCGCAGGAACTGCGAACCAATCAAGACAAGGCGCTTCCGCGCCGCAGTCTCGGTTCCTGCGCGCGGGTGGCATGCGCCGCAGGGGCGGCGGCGCTAATATGGACGAGTAAGAACTTGCATCGGTTGCCGCACTCGAGCACAGGCTGACTCTCTTCTGAGGGTTGTCGCTCAGAACGGTGCGGTGGTTCCGGATCCGTCTGCGACGTTGCCGGGCCGGGGTGCATGGGTTCACCCCAGGGTTTCCTGCGTCGAACTCGCTGCAAAGCGTAAGGCGTTCGGTCGGGCCCTCAGGGTGACCACTGCACTCGGCACCGACCAGGTTTTTGCTGCGATATGAACCACATCCATGACACTGAGCTTCATAAAGAAACGGCTGATTGACCAATGGACAACTAATGAGCGGCTCGAAATGAGTTCCGTCCGTATCTAATGGTCTGCCCCTGTTCGGGTGCAGACCCGAACAGGAGAGAAGTGGCTGTCAAACCACGCGTACACGAAGTCGCTGCCGAACTCGGCATCGACAGCAAGGTAGCCCTCGACAAGCTCAAAGAAATGGGCGAGTACGTCAAGGGGCCTTCATCCAGCATTGAGCCCCCGGTCGCGCGCCGGCTTAAGGCGGCGCTCGAGGCTGCGGGCATCAAGCCAGCTGTGGCGACCGCGCCAGCAGCAAAGGCTGCCGCACCGCGTCCCGCGGCAAAAGCTCCGGCACCCGTTGCGGTCGCGGAAGCGCACGACGACGACGTTCCGGTTGCCCCGGCACCGCTGACCGTTGCGGAGCGCCAGGCTGCGGCCGCGGCCGCAGCCGCCACACCGACGCCTGCCGCATCGACCGAGGCTGCCGCGGAGGCGACACCCGAGGCGGGTTCCGCCAGCGGCATCCCGCGTCCAGGCACTCCGCGTCCAGGCAATAACCCGTTCGCGAGCAACCAGGGAATGCAGCGTCCCGGTACGCCGCGCCCCGGCAACAATCCATTTGCCAGCAACCAGGGCATGCAGCGCCCCGGCGCCGCTACGCCGGGCTCGATTCCTCGCCCGGGCGCACCGCGTCCCGGTGGCGCCGGCCAGGGTGCACGTCCCGGTGGTTTCGGCCAGCGTCCCGGCACGCCCGGCGGCGCACCATTCCAGCAGCGTCCCGGTGGCGCAGGTCGTCCCGCAGGTGGCGGCTTCCAGCGTCCCGGTGCACCGGCAGGCGGTGCCCCAGGATTTGGCGCTCCTCGCCCAGCGGGTGGTGGCGGTCGTGGCCGTGGGCCGGGCGGTGGTACCGCGGGTGCGTTCGGTCGTGGTGGTGGCAAGAGCAAGGCCCGCAAGTCCAAGCGGACGAAGAGGGCAGAGTTCGAACTCAGGGAAGCCCCGTCGCTTGGTGGCGTCAGCGTCCCGCGCGGCGACGGCAAGACGATCGTTCGCCTGCGCCGCGGCGCATCCATCACCGACTTCGCCGACAAAATCGACGCCAGTCCCGGCAATCTCGTCACGGTGCTGTTCCACCTGGGTGAGATGGCAACCGCGACGGAGTCGCTCGACGAGGCTACGTTCGAGGTGCTGGGTGCCGAACTCGGCTTCAAGATCCAGATGGTCTCGCCAGAGGATGAAGATCGCGAGCTGCTGAGCGGCTTCGACATCGATCTCGACCAGGAACTCGAGGACGAGGATGACGAAGACCTCGAAATCCGTCCACCGGTCGTGACCGTCATGGGTCACGTGGACCACGGTAAGACCAAGCTCCTCGACGCCATCCGCAAGGCGAACGTCGTCGCGGGCGAGGCCGGCGGAATCACGCAGCACATCGGTGCGTACCAGGTCTGGACCGAGCACGAGGGCATCGAG
Source organism: Galbitalea sp. (assembly GCA_036271795.1). Lineage (GTDB taxonomy): Bacteria > Actinomycetota > Actinomycetes > Actinomycetales > Microbacteriaceae > Galbitalea. The sequence continues at coordinate 42,612 of DATAZY010000047.1, read as the reverse complement.
CGCGCGATCACCTTCATCGACACCCCGGGCCACGAGGCGTTCACCGCCATGCGTGCCCGTGGTGCCCAGGTGACGGACATCGCGATCCTGGTTGTCGCCGCGGACGATGGCATCATGCCGCAGACGGTAGAAGCGCTCAACCACGCCCAGGCGGCAGGCGTCCCGATCGTGGTCGCGGTGAACAAGATCGACAAGGAGGGCGCCAACCCGGCGAAGGTTCGCCAGCAGCTCACCGAATTCGGCCTGGTCGCAGAGGAGTACGGCGGAGAGACGATGTTCGTCGATGTGTCCGCACTGGGCAACATCGGCATCGACAAACTACTCGACGCCGTCCTGCTGACTGCCGATGCGGGACTCGACTTGCGGGCCAATCCAAACAAGGATGCCCGCGGTGTCGCGATCGAGGCACGCCTGGATAAGGGCCGCGGCGCGGTCGCGACCGTGCTCATCCAGTCCGGAACGCTTCGGGTCGGTGACTCGATCGTCGCGGGAACCGCGTACGGCAAGGTTCGGGCAATGACTGACGAGGACGGTAACGCCGTTCTCGAGGCGGCACCCGCGCGCCCGGTACAGGTGCAGGGTCTGTCGACTGTGCCCCGCGCAGGCGACACGTTCCTCGTCATCGAGGATGACCGCACCGCCCGCCAGATCGCCGAAAAGCGTGAAGCCGTCGAGAGGAACGCCCAGCTGGCGCGCGCCCGCAAGCGCATCTCGCTCGAAGACTTCACCCGTGCGCTCGAAGAGGGCAAGGTCGACGCGCTCAACCTCATCATCAAGGGTGACGTCTCCGGTGCCGTCGAAGCACTCGAAGAATCGTTGCTCAAAATTGATGTGGACGACTCGGTCGCACTGCGCATCATCCACCGCGGTGTTGGAGCCGTCACCGAGAGCGATGTCAACCTGGCAACGGTCGACAATGCGATCATCATCGGATTCAACGTCCGCCCCGACACCAAGGCGCGCGAGCGCGCTGCACGTGAAGGTGTGGATGTCCGCTTCTACTCGGTCATCTACGCGGCGCTCGAAGACATCGAAAACTCCCTCAAGGGCATGCTCAAGCCGGAGTTCGAAGAAGTCCAGTCCGGTGTTGCCGAAATTCGCGAGGTCTTCTCCTCGTCGAAGTTCGGAAACGTTGCCGGTGTCGTCGTGCGGTCGGGAACCATCACCAGGAACGCCAAGGCGCGAGTTATTCGCGACGGCGTCGTAGTGGGGGACAACCTGGCCATCGAGTCGCTTCGGCGCTTCAAGGATGACGTCACAGAAGTTCGAACCGATTTCGAGGCCGGTATCGGGCTCGGAAGGTTCAACGATATTCAAATCGGTGATGAGATCGAGACTATTGAGCTGAAGGAAAAGCCGAGGGTCTAGTTCTCGGCCCGTCGGGTCGGGGTCTCCGTGGGTTGCCTTGTGAAAGGCAAGAACGGGGATCCCTGCCCCGATTGCCTTTCACAAGGCACCCACTGCGACCCCGACCCTCCACTGAGAACATTCCGCATCCATAGAATTCAGCTCACAGTCGTAGAGAAAGGCCAGAGGAATGGCAGACGCAGCGCGAGCAGCGAAGATGGCGGATCGGATCCAGGTCATCATTGCCAAGCGGCTCGAGCGAGGGATCAAAGATCCTCGACTCGGGTTCGTGACGATCACAGACGTCCGGGTGACGGGCGACCTGCAGCACGCCTCCGTGTTCTACACGGTGTACGGCACGGACGAGGAGCGTGCCGACAGTGCGGCCGCCCTCAAGTCGGCGACCGGAATGCTTCGCAGCGAGGTCGGCAAGAACATCACCGCGCGGCTGACGCCGTCTCTGGAGTTCATCGCAGACGGCATCCCGGAGAATGCAGCGCTCATCGACTCTCTACTGAACGAGGCGCACACGCGTGACACCGAGGTTGCGGCGCTCGCGGCGAGCGGAAAGTACGCCGGCGACGAGGACCCATACGTCAAGCCGCGGGTAATCTCGGATGATGATGACGATGACGATGACGACGACCTCGACGAGGGCGAAGAAGACACCCTCACCTGACCGCTCACCGGTGGGCGGTCAGGCGAGGTCGAAAACGACCTGAGCTGACGGGATATCCGCCTGGACGAGCCTCGCCCGGATGACGCTGCCGTCAGTGAGCCTGCCGTTGCAGTGTGCGGTTACCGCCGGTTCGGTGAGCTGGATGCTGCCCCCGGTCTTCGAGAGCGAGATCACGGTCGCGTCGAAGACGTCGCCAACACGCGTCGAGAGCACTGCCGCCTCTACCGTGTCGATGGCGCGGTGCTCGAACTGGCTGGTAACACCGGACGAGTGCTCCATGAGCCCGGGCAGCATCGGGAGCGCCGCGCGCGCCCACGGCGGAATCTCGGAACCTGCGGCGATCGCCTCGCAGACGACGAGAACGAATCGATCGACCAGCCGTCGCAGGGGAGCGGTTGCGTGGGTATACGAAGCGCCAACGGCAGCCTGCACGAGACCCACGGGGACGCTGCCGTCGAACGCGGTGTAGCCGGCTCCGCGGAATAGCGCTCCCGCGGCGTGCATGATGGCGAGCTGTTTCGGATCGGTCGTGTCGAGCGCTCGCAGATACTCCCCGTACTTCTGATCCTCAGGCCATGGCCGCCCGAGCGCGACCGTCTGCCGACGAAACCGGTCGATCGCCCACTGCTCCGGCGCCGGCATCGTTCGCAGGATGCCGAGCTTCGCCCCGATCATGAGTTCCGCGGCGGCCATCCCGGTCATCAGGGACAGCTGCGCGTTCCAATCCTCTGATGGCTGGGGCTGTCGACGCACCAGCTGGTACGAACCGTCAACCTCGTCCACTTCGGTGTCCGGCAGGGTGAGGTTCGCGGCCCCACGGGCGATCTCGAGTGCGATCCGTTTCAGGCCGATTTCCTTCAGCAGCGCGAGGTTGGCGTCGGCGGTCCCGTTGTCGATCGCTGCCTGCACTCCGACGTAATCGAGCTTCGCAGTGCTTCTGATGCGAGCGCGGCTGAGTGCGGTCGACGTGACGTTGGCTGCGGCATCCAGCGTGAAATCCCAGACGAAGGCGCCGCGCACCTGGCCGGGCAGCAGCGAGGTAGCACCGTTGCTCAGGATGAGCGGATGCAGCGGAATCGGCCCGTCCGGCGGGTAGATGGTCTGGCCGCGCTTACGCGTCTCGGCGTCGAGCGCGCCGCCGGGCGTCACGAAGGACGGGACATCCGCGATTGCGTAACGAACGCGGTAACCGTCGCCTGCGCGCTCCAGGTACAGTGCCTGGTCGAGATCCATCGACCCTGCCGGGTCGATCGTCACGTACGGGATGTCGGTGTTGTCGAGCTCCGGCAGAACGGGATGAGCGGCAGCGGCCCCCGCCTCCGCGATCACCTCCGCGGGGAAGTCGCGGGAAATGTGCAGGGCGACCGGGATCGCTGCGAGGGCCTCCGCCAATGGACCGGTAGCCGGGGCCACCATCAGACGAATCAGGGTTGACGGCACGAGCCACAGCCTACGGGTTGGCTCCCGGCCAATCAGTGCGCGAGCGTGATGATGCCGATCGTGATCACGACCAGGGTCAACGCGAACACAGCAATGTCGGCGATCCCTTCCCGGACGATCGCGCGGTCACGGGTGCGGAGCCGGAAGGCGAATGCGCCGATCATCAGCAGGGCGACACCGATCGACGCGGCCAGGCTGAACGGCACGAACCAGTTTCCCCAGACCAGCCCGACGACGGCCGCGAGTTCGAGAACACCGGTGACCCGCCAGAACACCGGATGAACGGACAGCTTGTCGCGATTTCCCCGTGCGTACGCCAGGTCCAGCACCTTGCCGCCACCGCTCACGACCAGCATAAGAGCGAGAACGATGGAGAGGATGACGCGTACGAGGTCCATGGACCGAGACTCTACCGGCTAGGGCAGCGCGTACCCGGTGTCGGGAGAGCCGACGACGAGGCCGTCGCTCAGCAAGCCGTCAAGCGCGCGGGCACGCTGCAGGGCATCCGGCCAGAGGCGATCGAGCTCTGCCGCCGGTAGCGACACTCTTCGTGCCCGCAGTGCGGCCAGGATGACTCCGCGGACCTGCCGGTCCGAGCCTTCGTATCTCTTCTGCGCGGTTTTTCGGGCACCGGCGTAATCCGGGTACCCCGCGGCGCGCCACGAGCACCGGTCAGCGATCGGGCACTCGTCGCAGCGCGGCGACCGCGCCGTGCAAACGACAGCGCCGAGCTCCATGACCGCGGCGTTGAAGGTGCGGGCGGCTGCGGCATCCTGCGGCAGCTGCGCTTCCATCTCGGCGAGATCTCGGGCGGTGGAAGCCGGACCTGCCTCGCCATGGCCGTTGACCGCCCGAGCCAGTACCCTGCGGACGTTCGTGTCGACGACGGGATGCCGTTTGCCGTACGCGAACGCGGCAACGGCGCGCGCGGTGTATTGACCGACTCCCGGCAGGGCGAGCAGTTCTGTGAGGTCAGACGGCACGACTCCGCCATGCCGTTCGGCGATCGCGACGGCCGCGGCATGCAGGCTCAGCGCTCGCCGTGGATAGCCGAGCCGTTCCCAGGCTCGCACGGCGTCGCCCGGGGTTGCCGCCGCGAGCGAGGCCGGCGTCGGCCAGCGCTCAAGCCATCCGATGAGCTTCGGGATGACCCGCACCACCGGCGTCTGCTGCAGCATGATCTCGCTCACGAGGATGCCCCAGGCCGGGAACCCGTCCGCGCGCCACGGCAGATCGCGGCGGTTGCGCTCAAACCAGTCGTTGACAGCGGACCCGATTGACCCAGATTTATCTGTGACTGGCACAGTCCAAACCTAAACTGTTGGCATGGCCCTTCAGGTTCAGAGCAAGTCAGAACTGATCGCCGCGCTCAGCGACGAAATCCTGCACAACTACGGCAAGGGACGCGCAATTGTCGCCGTCGACGGGCTGGATGGCGCGGGCAAGACCATGTTCGCTGATGCCCTCGCCGCGCAGCTTGGCGTCGGTCATCGCGCGGTGTTTCGGGCATCTATCGACGACTTCCACCAGTCACGCGCCCGGCGCTACGCGCGCGGACGGGACTCGGCCGAGGGGTTCTATCGGGATTCGTACGACTACCCGACCTTCAGACGCATGCTCACCGAGCCGTTTCGCACCGGCTGGATCGGGTCGTTCAACCTCCGTGCATTCGACCTGAAGCGGGATGTTCCGTTCGAGCCGAAATGGTCGTCGGGACCAGAGGATGCCCTGCTCATCGTCGACGGAATCTTCCTGAACCGCCCGGAGTTGCGGGGCATCTGGAACTATTCGATCTGGCTGGAGGTCGACCCGGTCGTCGCTCTGGCGCGGGTGAAGGCCCGCGACGCGCAGGAGTTCGAGCACGACATTGCGAACCCCGAGCGCTACTCGGGTGGACAAGAGCTCTACCTGAAAGAGGCCAAGCCGATCGAGGCCGCCACGGCGATTATCGATAACAACGACTACGACCAGCCGGTGAGAGTCTTCGCCGACAGCTGTTGATTTTTTGGGTGCCACTGTGCTGATTGAGCGCCGCCGCCCCCGCGGCGCCATTGACCTGCGCCCTAGGAAACGATCCGGCGGCTGTCGTTTCGCCTAACCGATCCTCGCGACTACCTGCTCTGGCGTCACAAACGTGTGTGTCTGCTCCACCTCGTGGACGAGCTCGACGATCGCCGCATTGACAGGGACGGCGAGCCCGACCTGTGCGGCCGCGGCCAGTACGGCACCGTTGAGGTAGTCGACCTCGGTCTTGCGGTCCCGGCGGATGCTCTGCAGCGTCGATCCGGGATTCGGGGTCGCACCCATGCGCCGCGCCATCAGCTTTGGAAGCGTTTCCGCGAAGGGGAGCGGCGTCCTGGCAAACGTGCGCAGCCGCGCGTTGCTGAGGCCCTGCAGTCGCGCGAACTTGATGTGCGACGCCATCCCGATGTGAACGTTTTCCTGCATGCTGCGGGTCAGGATGCGCCGCAGCCCACGAATGCCGATGACCTCCTGCACGCTGAGCCCGGTGATCGCGGGCAGGGCATTGATCTGGTTGACGAACAGCTTGGTCCACTGTGCCCCCACGAAGTTGGAAATCATCTCCGTCGGCATGACGTCGTTCAGGATGCCGACCACGAAGCGGGTGGGAAGGTCTTGACCACCGCCGACATAGGTCACGCCAGGCGTGGTAATCGCGATCTGGCCGGGCTCGACGAGCGACGACGCATACATCGCCAGCGCGCCAAGGACGTCCGAGCGGGGGAGAAGTGAGCCGGTAGCGGCGACGCCTTCGAGCCCGTTCTGTACAACGACGACCGGGATGCCGTTCAGCAGCTTGCCGTTTCCGAGGATCGCGGCGCGAGCATCCTGGGCCTTGGTTGCCACGATCGCGAGCTCCGGTGCCCGGGTGAGCAATTCACCAGCGGTGACGCCCGTTGTGAAATCTCCCCAGGGCCCGGTCAGCTGGATGCCCTCGGCCTGAATCGCCGCAAGGTGAGCACCGCGAGCGGTCACCTCGACCTCGTGGCCGCCCCTGGCTAACAGAGCAGCGATGGCGCCACCGACAGCTCCCGCTCCGATGACGCCAATCCGCATGCTGTCGATCCTACGGGTGACCCGCTCCGCCCTAGACGCCCTCTTCTATGCGGCGAGTTTTCTTGGCAGCTTTCCCGAGGGCAGAAAGAGTGAGGCGATCGCCGTGGCTGCCACAACGGCGGCTCCGACGAGTACAGCGGGAGCAGCAGCGCTGACGTAACCGGTCGGCGTCAGCTGTCCGTTGAGTCCCGTAAACACCGCCACGAGAACGGCAATCCCGAGAGCAACACCGATTTCCCGAACGGTCGAGTTCACGCCGCTGGCCTTCGCGCGGTCCTGCTCACGCATGGTGGCGAGCACAGCCGTTGAAGACGGCGAGAACACGAGACCCATGCCGATTCCGGCGAGGATGAACGGGTACAGCATGACCGTGTACGGTGTCGTCGCGCTCATGGTCGCGGAGAGCCAGAACAGGGCGACCGACTGGCAGACGAGTCCGGCGAAGATCAGCGTGCGTGTTCCGATTCTTCCGGCAAAGATGCCGGCGAGAGGAGCAACGATCATGGGCGCCATAGTCCACGGAGTCGTCTCGTACGCGGCCTGCAGTGGACTTGCACCCTGAACGACCTGCAGGAACTGGATCAGGATGAAGACAGATCCGAACATGCCGAAGCTGAACCCAAAGCCGACGATGTTGGCGACGGAGAAGCTGCGATCCCTGAACAGTCGCAACGGAATGAGCGGGGTTGCCGTGCGCGTCTCCCACCACAGGAAGACGATCAGCGCCACGCCACCTCCGATGAGACCGGTCAGGACCTGGGTGCTGTGCCAGCCGGCGTCGTTGCCTCGCACGATACCGAAGACGATGCCCAGCACGCTGAGTCCGACGAGGATCACCCCGAGAACATCCGCGCGCACCTTGGCGCCGAAGCTGTTCGGGAGCGCCAGGAGCACGAGCGGTACGGCGATGATGCCAACCGGAACGTTGATCCAGAAGATTGCCTGCCAGTCCCAGCCCTCGACGACCGCGCCGCCAATGAGCGGACCGAGCGCGACACCGAGACCCGCGACACCGCCCCAGATTCCGATCGCGAGCGGGCGCAGCCGCGCCGGGACCGATCCGGCGAGAAGAGTGAGGGAGAGTGGCAGTAGCGCCGCCCCGCCGACACCCTGGACCGCGCGGGCGGCGATGAGTTCGCCAGGCGTCGTGCTGAATCCGGCGGCGACAGACGCGAGCGTGAAGATCGTGATGCCGATCACGAAGACGGTGCGGCGGCCGTAGCGGTCGGCGAGTGCGACGGACAGCAGGATGAACGTTGCGAAGCTCAGCGTGTACGCGTTGACGAACCACTGCAACTGCTCGACGGATGCGCCGAGGTCGCGGTGGATGACCGGAAGTGCATTGGTCATCACCAGGTTGTCGAGGCTCGCCATGAACATCGGGATGCTGGCGGCCACAATTGCCAGCCAGACGGGGATGCGGCGACGGCCGGGTGTCGCCGTCTCGACTGCCGACGGCGAGTCCCTTGGTGTCGCGTCTGTGAGAGTCATTGTGCGCTCCTGAACGAGTAAGAAGTTATTGAACGATTACTTATGTCGAGATTAGTTATCAACTGATACCATGTCAAGCGTGACGTCAGAAGCGGTAGTGCCGGCAACCAGGATGGCCTCGGACGAGCGCCGGATCCTGGTGCTCGAAGCCGCGACGGCCGTCTTCGGCCAGCGTGGCTACGCCGGTACAACCACCGATCAGGTTGCGACGGCGGCAGGCGTGAGCCAGCCCTACGTCGTGCGCATCTTCGGTACCAAGGAGAAGCTGTTCCTTGCCGTTCTGCAGCGAGCACTCGACACCCTCATGGCGGCGTTTCATCGTGCCCTCGCCGACACCGCGCCTGAGCCGGTGCACCATCGTCTCGGCGTGGCGTACGCGGATCTGCTCACCGACCGGGGGCTTTTGCTCTCGCTCATGCACGGCTTTGTCCTCGGCGCCGATCCCGAAGTAGGCAAGGTGGCTCGTGCCGGCTTCCTCGAGGTCTACTCCTTTCTCAAGGACGAAGCGGGGATGGCGCCGGAGGAGGCATCCGACTTTCTCGCTCACGGGATGATGCTCAACACCCTGATCGGCCTGCGGATGACGGACGAATACGACACGAATCCGGACGCCCGCGAACTGCTCGAAACCGCGATGCCCGACAAGCTCGGCCTGTTGCTCGAGCGCCGCATCCACCAGCCGCATACTCACGCGTGAGCACGTCCGGCATCCTGCTTGTTGACAAGCCGGGCGGCATCACGAGTCACGACGTCGTCTCCCGGGTACGCAAGCTTGCAGGAACTCGCAAGGTTGGCCACGCGGGCACGCTCGATCCGATGGCAACCGGCCTGCTGGTTCTTGGAATCGACAGTTCGACCAGGCTTCTTACCTATCTGGTCGGTCTCGACAAGGAATACCTGGCCACCATTCGCCTGGGATTCGCGACGACGACGGATGATGCGGAGGGCGATCCCATCGGCGAGGCGATCGATGCCAGCGGGGTTACCGCCGGGCAGATCGCGACGGCAATCGTGCCGCTGACCGGCGAGATCCGGCAGGTTCCGAGTTCTGTGAGTGCAATCAAGGTCGACGGCAAGCGGTCGTATGACCGGGTGCACGATGGCGAGGAGTTCACGCTCGTCGCCCGCGAGGTCACGGTCACCGCGTTTGACGTGCTTGCCATGCGACCCGGCGAGCTGGATGTCCGGATCGAGTGCTCGTCCGGCACCTACATCCGCGCCCTCGCCCGCGATCTCGGTGCCGCCCTCGGCGTTGGTGGCCACCTGACCAGCCTCCGTCGCACCAGAATCGGACCCTTTCGTGTTGACGATTCCGGGATGCTGGGAGACGGCCTGATGGCGGGCCTGCTTGCGCCCGCGTCGGTCGCGCAGAAGCTCTTCCCGTCGGTGCAGCTGAGCGAGACCGAGGCCATCGAACTGCAACAGGGCAAGCGGCCGAAACTGGCTCGCCTCGCGCCGGATCTCACGGATTCGCCCGGCCCGATCGCGGCGATCGGACAGAATGGAGTTCTCACCGGGTTGGTGTCGACGAGCGCTGGGGTTGCGCGCGTTCTGGTCAACTTCCCGACGACACCAAGAAATCTTGACGGGACGGCGGGGCGCGCGTGATCGAATGGTATGCCGTTGTGGAGGTTGCGATCGCTGCGGCGGCCGGTGTGCTGTGCGTCGTGCTTGGGCTGTTTCGCGTGAAGCCCGGTGACCTGTCAATGGGCGCGGTTGCACTCGTCGAGGTGCTTCTGCTTGCTCAGCTGGTGATCGCGATTGTCGCACCGCTGGTCGGCAACTCACCGACCGGCAACCTGATCGAGTTCTACATCTACCTCATCGTGGCGCTCATCATCCCGCTCCTGGCCGGGGTCTGGGCGCTCCTCGAGCGGGATCGTTGGGCGACGGTCGTGCTCGGGATCGCATGCCTGACGATCGCCGTCATGGTGGTGCGCATGAACATCATCTGGACGGTACAGACGCAATAGGGTTGGAACGATGTCCAACCCACCAGCTCAACGCCGATCCCTCGGTGTCGGTCGAGTACTGATCGTGGTTTACGCCATCCTGGCAATTGGTGCGACATCCCGTGCGGTCTACCAGATGGCCATGTATTACTCGTCCCATCCGTCCGCTCGACTTCCGATCATTCTCTCCGCGGTCTCCGGAGTCATTTACATCCTCGCTACGGTTGCGCTGATCGCTCCGGGTCGCAGCTGGTATCGCGTCGCCTGGGTCACCATCAGCTTCGAGTTGGCGGGAGTGCTGATCATCGGCACATTGAGCCTTGTCCTCCCTGCCATCTTCGCCGGTCCGGCGAACGTGCCGGATGTCGCCGATGGAACGGTGTGGTCGTCGTATGGAATCGGATACGTATTCATCCCTGTCGTGCTCCCCATCCTTGGGATGCTCTGGCTGCGCAGCCGTCGTGCAGTAGTCACGGGCAACTGACATGCAGGTTTTCGAGGGCCTGGGCGCCGTGCCGACCGGCTTCGGGCCGAGTGCGATCACCATCGGCAAGTTCGACGGCGTGCATCCGGGCCATCGCGCCGTGATTTCGGAGTTGAAGTCGGTGGCGGCCGAGCGAGGACTGGTAGCTGGCGTCGTGACATTCGATCGCAATCCGCTCAGCCTGCTCGCGCCCGAGAAGTGTCCGGTGTCACTCGTCAGCAACGCCCAAAAGCTGGAACTGCTCGAGGCCGCCGGAGTAGATGCGACCCTCGTTCTCGCCTTCGACCAGGCGCTGGCGTCGCAGCCGCCGGAAGAGTTCGTCGAGTCCGTGCTGGTGGGCGCGCTGCAGGCGAAAGTGGTGTTGGTCGGCGCCGACTTCCGGTTCGGAGTGCGGGGGAGCGGCAACGTCGAGCTCCTCGATCGTCTCGGCAAGCGCTACGACTTCGAGGTACGACACATTCCCGAGGTCGCCGCAGGCGGGAGCGAACCGAGGCGCGCATCGTCGACCTGGATTCGCGAACTCCTTGACGCTGGCGACGTCGGCACGGCCGCCGCCCAACTCGGGCGCCTGCACAGCATCCGGTCCACCGTCGTCCACGGTGAACAGCGCGGCCGATCGCTCGGCTACCCAACCGCGAACCTGTCGCCAGATATTGAGGGCTTCATTCCGCGGGACGGCGTGTATGCGACCTGGGCCACCGTTCCGGCGGGACGCTTTGGGGCCGCCGTGTCGATCGGCAACAATCCGACCTTCGAGGGAGTGCCGCAGAAGCAGGTCGAGGCGCACCTGCTCGACCAGAGCTTCGACCTTTACGGGCAGCCGATCGAGCTGGAGTTCGTGGGCTACATCCGTCCGATGAACAAATTCGAGTCCGCGGATGCCCTCGCTACCCAGATGCACGCCGACGAGCAGCAGGTGCGCGCGATTCTCGCCGTCCCCGCTCCGGGCTAAGCCTCCGCGCCCGCCTAAGCTTGCGGGGTGCCTTCCGACCGTCGCCTTCCACTCTGGGCGGGACGAACGGCAGCCTTGCTGGGCATCCTGCTGGTCGCCCTCAACCTGAGAACTGTCGTCGCGGCGCTTTCCCCGATTAGCAACCTGATTTCACGCGACGTTCCGCTGAGCGCGGTCGTCATCGGCGTCATCGGCGCTGCGCCACCGCTCATGTTTGCGCTCGCCGGACTCATCACACCAGCACTTTCCCGCCGCATCGGGCTCGAGTTTCTGCTCCTCATGGCGGTAGGCGCCATGATCCTCGGCCAACTCGCCCGCGCGTTCGCGCCCAACTCCGCAATCCTCGTTGCCGGCACGGCCCTCGCGCTCCTCGGGGCGGGCATCGGCAATGTCTTGCTGCCTCCGCTGGTCAAGCGGTACTTCCCGGACCGGATGACCCAGGTCACGAGTCTCTACGTGGTCCTCATCTCGTTCAGCACATCGCTCCCGGCGCTCGCCGCTGTGCCGGTGGCGACGACCTTCGGCTGGCGCGCATCCCTGTGCGTGTGGGCCGCTCTGGCGCTGACCGCGGTCATCCCATGGATCGTTGCGGCTCGTGCCCACGCGCGGGCGCGGCGACGTGCGCGCGAGTCCGACGACGAGGTGGTCGAGTCAGAGCCAGCGCTCGAAAGCACACTGTTCCGCTCTCCCCTCGCGTGGGCGATCATGATCACCTTCTCGGTCTCGAGCATCAACGTCTACGCCGCATTCGCCTGGTTGCCAAGCCTGTTGATGGATTCGGCCCACGTGAGCGCAGGCAATGCCGGTTCGCTGCTCGCCCTCTACGCAATCGTTGGATTTCCGTGTGCGCTGGTCATCCCGGCCATCGCGGTGCGAATGAAGAATGTCGGCATCCTGATTTACATCGCGGCGGTGGCGATGGTCATCTCCGATCTGGGGCTGCTTATCCTGCCGGCGGTCGGGACAGCTGTCTGGGTGATCTTCGGAGGTTTCGGTGGACTGCTGTTCCCGCTCGCTCTCCTGCTCATCAATCGCCGCACCCGCACACACGCGGGTTCCGTCGCGCTCAGTGGGTTTACCCAGGGGGTCGGCTACATCATCGCTGCCGTCAGTCCGCTGGCATTCGGCCTGCTGCACCAGGCGACGGGCGCCTGGAGCGCGTCGATTGTGTTTCTTCTCGTGGCGTCGCTGTCCTGCGTGCCGGCCGGTTTCATCCTGTCGCGAAACCGTTTTCTCGAGGACGATCTCGCGCGGCGCGGACTTCCACGCACTCCCGCTTAGAGCCCGGCTCGCGACTACGGCAGCATTTCGGGCCGGTGGATCAGTGCCGCGGCACCGATCAGCGGCCCATCGTCGGATAGCCCGGACGGTACGACCTTGACCTTTCTCACGAACTCGAAGGCGACGCGTTCCTCGATGCCCGCGCGAATGAAATCGAACAGGTCCGGCGTGACATGCGAGAAGCCTCCACCGATGGCGACGATCTCCAGATCATTCAGGGATGTCGCAGATGCGATGGCGTGGCCCACGGCGCTCCCCGCACGCTTGACGGCGGCGATCGCGATTTCGTCGCCTGCGGCGTAGCTGGTTCCGAGATCTTCTCCGGTCGCTCCGGTCCAGCCCTGGCTCCGCGCCCAGGCGACGCTCTTCGGTCCCGATGCGATCGCCTCGACGCAGCCGGTTCCGCCACACGCGCACCGGTCCGAGAATCCACCCACCTCGAGGTGGCCGACGTGCCCCGCGTTCCCGGTCGGCCCAGGCACCGTCAGCCCGTCGAGGATGAGTCCGCCGCCGACCCCGGTCGAGACGACCATCCCCATTACGTTGTTGTAGCCCCTCGCGGCGCCAACCCAGTGTTCCGCAAGGGTGATGCAGAGCCCGTCCATTCGAAGCAATACGGGTACGTCGCCGAGTTTCGACTGGACGTGCCGGAGCAGCGGATAGTCGCGCCAGGCTGGAATATTCAGCGGGCTGACCAGACCGCGAGTCACATCAATAGGACCGGCGCAACCGATGCCTGCGCCCCGCAGTTTCGTCCCGGCCGGTATCAGCGCAAGCACAGAATCGACTACAGAGTCGACGGCCGAGGCGAGTTGTGCGGAGGTTGCCTGGTGGCCGGTGGGCTCACGAAAACGGGTGTCCGGCAGCACAGAGCCGGTGTCGTCGACGAGTGCCGCAGCGACCTTGGTACCGCCGAAATCGATCGCGAGGGCAAGTGTCATGGCCCCGAGCGTAGCGAATCGGAAGCGTTATCCCGTTCGCGCAGTACCACCAGCCGTAAACTTGGCTGGTGCCGACGAGCGACCTTGAGTTTTCTCGTGAATACGACCTGCCGGCGTCCATTGTCTGGGACGCCCTGGTGGACGATGTCCTCGTCGAGGGCTGGCTCGCCGCTGCGCGAATTGACCTGCGGGTGGGCGGTGAATACTGGCTTAACTGGCTAAGCGGAGCCAGTCTCGCCCCGACGAATGGCGTCATCACCGCGCTCGAACCGCGCCAGCGCCTCGCGATTGACACCGACAACATCGGAAGCCTCGAATTCACCCTGATGTCGCATCCTGGCGGAACACGCGGCAGCACCACGGAGCTTCGGCTCGCGCTGCGAGTGGATACCGATCCGAGACTTCTCGCCAGCACCTATGCGTACTGGCAGAGCAACTTCGACCAGTTGGAGGGTCTGCTCCGCGGCCATCCGGTCGATTGGGCGACCTGGCAGCGCGACCGCGGCGAGGCCTGGGCGGCCTACCTGCGCGAAGCCTCGCAAGCCAACTAGCCGTAACCTGTACGCGGAGAACAAAACACATGACGATACAAAATCCGGTGGCACTCGCGCCGGCGGAACGAGCGATTTCCCTGCTGGGAGGCGATCTCACCGAACGTTCACTCCGACTGCACCTCGAGGGGCTCAGCGGCGTGGATGCGGTAGGCCTCGAGCAGCGTGCGGCCGGTCTCGGCACCCGCTCGATCAAAACCGGCTCCAAGAAGTGGGCGCTCGACCGGATCATCGAACTCATCGATCTCACGACGCTCGAGGGCGCAGACACTCCCGGCAAGGTGCGCTCGCTGGTCGCCAAAGCGCTCAACCCCGATCCAAGTGACCCCACCGTTCCTCGCGTTGCCGCGGTGTGCGTCTACGGCGACATGGTCCCCTACGCGGTAGCTGCGCTCGGCTCGGCGCACGCTGCGGGAACAGGCACCGGAATCAACGTTGCCGCGGTTGCGACCGCGTTCCCGAGTGGACGGGCGTCGCTGCGAGTCAAGCTCGCCGACACCGCCGATGCTGTCGCGGCCGGTGCGGATGAGATCGACATGGTCATCGACCGCGGGGCATTCCTGTCCGGCCGTTTCGGCCAGGTCTTCGACGATATCGTCGCCGTCAAGGAGGCCTGCCGTCGAGCCGACGGCAGCTTCGCCCACCTCAAGGTCATCCTCGAGACCGGCGAGCTGAACACCTACGACAACGTGCGTCGCGCATCCTGGCTCGCGATTCTCGCCGGCGGCGACTTCATCAAGACCTCGACCGGAAAGGTCGCCCCGGCGGCAACGCTTCCCGTGACGCTGCTCATGCTCGAGGTGGTGCGCGACTGGTATCGCCTCACCGGCGAGCGGATCGGCGTGAAGCCGGCCGGCGGCATCCGCACCTCCAAGGACGCGATCAAGTACCTCGTCACGGTCGCGGAAACGGCGGGCGAGAACTGGCTCACCCCGTCCCTGTTCCGGTTCGGAGCATCAAGCCTGCTCAATGACGTGCTGCTGCAGCGCCAGAAGCTCAACACCGGCCACTACAGCGGCCCCGACTACGTCACGGTGGACTAACCAATGCCTGCTTCTAATGAACACTTTCTCGAATACGCTCCCGCCCCGGAATCGACGGCGATCCTGAACCTGAGGGACAGCTACGGCCTCTTCATTGACGGCGAGTTCGTGCCCGGTCACGGCACTCCTTTCGCGACCATCTCGCCCGCGACGGAGAAGCACATCGCCCGAATCGCGAACGCGAATGCGGCCGATGTCGACACCGCCGTCGCTGCCGCTCGTCGCGCCTACGACAAGAGCTGGTCGAAGCTCTCGGGGGCTGACCGCGGCAAGTACCTGTTTCGGATAGCGCGTCTCGTGCAGGAGCGAGCCCGCGAGCTCGCGGTGGCCGAAAGCCTCGACAACGGCAAGCCGATCAAGGAGAGCCGGGATGTCGACATCCCGCTCGTCGCGGCCTGGTTCTTCTACTATGCGGGCTGGGCAGACAAGCTCGACTACGCGGGGTTGGGCGCCGCGCCGCGTGCGCTCGGTGTCGCCGCACAGGTCATCCCGTGGAACTTCCCGCTGCTGATGCTCGCCTGGAAGATTGCTCCGGCCCTCGCGGCGGGCAACACGGTCGTGCTCAAACCCGCCGAGACCACGCCGCTGTCGGCGCTGCTCTTCGCCGAGATCCTGCAACAGGCCGAGCTTCCGGCCGGTGTGGTCAACATCCTTACGGGTGCGGGTGATACCGGGCAGGCGCTGGTGGAGCATTCCGATGTCAACAAGGTCGCCTTCACCGGATCGACTGCGGTCGGTCGCGCGATCGCCAAGTCTGTCGCCGGCACCGGGAAGAAGCTCACTCTCGAACTGGGCGGCAAGGCCGCCAACATCGTCTTCGATGACGCGCCCATCGACCAGGCGGTCGAGGGCATCGTCAACGGGATCTTCTTCAATCAGGGTCACGTCTGCTGCGCGGGCTCCCGCCTGCTCGTGCAGGAGAACATCCACGACGAGGTCGTCGACCGGCTAAAGCAGAGGCTGTCGACGCTTCGGCTCGGCGATCCGCTCGACAAGAACACCGACATCGGCGCGATCAATTCGCGCGAGCAGCTCGAGCGCATCAGAGAGCTTTCCGACATCGGCGAGGCGGAGGGCGCTGAGCGCTGGACCGCAGATTGCGCCATCCCGGAAAACGGCTTCTGGTTTGCGCCGACCATCTTCGATAACGTCCAGGCGTCGAGCCGAATTGCCCGCGAGGAGATCTTCGGACCGGTGCTGTCCGTACTGACCTTCCGCACCCCCGCGGAGGCCATCTCGAAGGCCAACAACACGCCCTACGGGCTGTCGGCGGGCATCTGGAGCGACAAGGGCTCGAAGATCCTCGCCGTCGCGGACGAACTGCGGGCAGGAGTCATCTGGGCCAACACGTTCAACCGCTTCGATCCGGCATCCCCGTTCGGTGGCTACAAGGAGTCCGGTTACGGCCGAGAGGGCGGAAGGCACGGTCTCGCCGCCTACCTGCAGTCTTCCCCCATTGAGACGAAGGCGGTCTCAAAATGACTCATTTGAGCATCCCGAAAACCTACAAGCTCTACATCGGCGGAAAGTTCCCGCGCAGCGAGAGCGGGCGCACCTACGAGGTCGCCGCGAAGGATGGCGTGTTCCTCGCGAACGTCGCAAAAGCCAGCCGCAAGGACGCCAGGGACGCCGTGGTCGCCGCGCGCGCTGCACAGCCCGGCTGGGCTTCCGCCACCGGTTATAACCGTGGCCAGGTGCTCTACCGGATCGCGGAACTGCTCGAGGGTCGCAGAGCCCAGTTCGTCGAAGAGATCAGCTCAACCGAGGGTCTCTCCGCCGCGGCGGCAGGCAAACAGGTGGATGCGGCGATCGACACCTGGGTCTGGTACGCGGGCTGGGCGGACAAGTACATCCAGGTCGCAGGCAACGCGAACGCCGTCAGCGGACCATACTTCAATATCTCGGTGCCGGAGCCGACGGGAGTCGTGGCGATTGTGGCCCCGGCCCTCAAATCGGCGACAGGCAGTAGCCTCGTCGGTTTCGTGAGTGTGATCGCGCCGGCCATCGTGTCAGGCAACACCGCCGTCGTGATCGCGAGCGAGGCCGCTCCGCTGAGCGCAATCAGCCTGGCCGAGGTGCTCGCGACGAGCGATGTTCCGGGCGGGGTCGTCAACATCCTTACCGGCTCGGCGGCCGAGATCGCGCCATGGCTGGCCAGCCACGCAGACGTCAACGCGCTCGATCTCACGGGTGCGGATGGACTCGAGTGGGTCGACCTGCAGATCTCGGCCGCCGATACCCTCAAGCGCGTGCGGACGCCGGGTGACTTCGCCCCATCGCTCGACCGGATCGTCGGGTTCACCGAGACCAAGACGGTCTGGCACACCAAGTCGCTGATCTAGCCGACGCGATCCTTTCGCGCCTGTGAAGTGCGTGGCAGGTTGGGCATTGGCTGGCAATGCCGTGCCAACTCGCGCACAATGGAAGTGCGAGGTGTTTCCCCATGAGTGAGTTTGACGAGCAGGATTCTCGAGAATCGATCGTCTTTGTTGGCGACAGCATCACTGCTGGCGGCGACTGGCAGAACTGGTTCCCCGAGTACCGTGTGTCGGTTGAGGCGACCCCGGGGGACGCCACAGACCGCCTCAACGAACGGCTTCCCGCGATCATCGAGTTGCAGCCCGCGACCCTCGCCATCCTGATCGGCGGCAACGATTTCGGGCAGTCCCGGTCGGTCGAATACGTCGTCCGGAGCATCGAATACTTCCTGGCAATGGTTCGGCAGGATGTTCCGGGGTCGCGGACCCTGGTGCAGTCGATCCTGCCACGCGGTCGCGAATATGCCGACGACATCCAGGATGCCAACCGCCACCTGCGCCAGTACGCGCGGAACGTGCACGCGCAGTATCTCGACCTCTGGGCCACGATGGCGACGGAAGAGGGCGAGCTCAAGCCCGAATACACGACGGACCGCCTGCACCTGACACCCGAGGGCTACGAGGCGTGGCTCAGCGAGTTGCGTCCCGCCCTTGAGCGATTGCAGGATGCCCCGCCGATGTCACGCCCGATCTCGATCATCCACGACGTTCACGCCTGACGAGCACTTCCGCGCTAGAGGGCACGAATCAGCGTCGCGTAGAACTCGATGCCGCGCAGCCAGGTGGCCACGTGGATGCGCTCGCCCACCGCGTGCAGGGTTCCGCGTTCGGCACGTGACATCTCGAACGGCGTGAACCGGTAGACGGCGTCACAGATAGCCGTGTAGTGCCTGCTGTCGCTCGCGCCCAGCTGGATGTACGGAGTCACGATCACGCCAGGAAACGTCGCCTCGATGGCGCCACGCACGGCGTCCCACTGCGGCCCCGTGGTTGGTGAGATCGGCGACGGCTCTGAGGGGTTCCGCACGGTCACGGTGACCCGGTCATCCCGAATCGAGCGACGAATGTGGTTGACGGAGTCCGCGACGGTCGATCCGACGGCAACCCGCATGTTGACAATCGCGGCGGCCTTCTCGGCAAGAGCGTTCTCCGCATCACTGCCGGATAGCTTCGTCACGACCGCCGTCGTGCGAACCATCGCGCGCGTCTCGTCGCCCAGCCGAGAGAACAGGGCGAGCAGGATTCCACGGGTGAGCCACTGGTTGGTAAACAGCCACTTGTATGGCTGCCGGGCGTGAGCGCCGACCGTGCGGATCATCTCGAGATTCGTGCGCGAGAACCGGGCACGGAACGGTGAGGCGTTTAGCCGGACGATCGCCCGTGCGAGTCGTGCGGTCGCGCTCAGCCACGGGGGAGTGGAAGCATGACCGCCGTCTTGGATGACGCTCAGCTCGACCGACGTGATCCCCTTCTCGCTGACCCCAACAACCGCGATCGGCCCCGTGACGCCCGGGAAGATGTCCTCGACGACCGCGCCGCCCTCATCCACCACCAAGGTAGGCCGGATGTCGCGAGATGCCAGCAGGTCAACGATGGCCCGGTTGCCGGTGCCGAGCGTCTCCTCGTCGTGCCCGAAGCTCAGGTAGATGTCGTTCGCCGGCACGAATCCGTCGATGACAGCGCGCTCGACGGCTTCGAGGATGCTGGCCAGCGCGCCCTTGTCGTCGAGTGCCCCGCGTGCCCACAGCTCGGTCCCCCCTGGTGTCTCGACCAGCTCTGCGACGAATGGCGGATGCTCCCAGCGCTCGTCGCTGGCCGCGACGACGTCGTAGTGCGCGAGAAGAATTGTTGGCGCGTCGGCCGACCGCCCTGCCCATCGGTAGAGGAGCGAGTGGTCCGCGACAATCTCGCGTGTGAGCA
Source organism: Galbitalea sp. (assembly GCA_036271795.1). Lineage (GTDB taxonomy): Bacteria > Actinomycetota > Actinomycetes > Actinomycetales > Microbacteriaceae > Galbitalea. Next base: position 23,135 of record DATAZY010000047.1, on the reverse strand, counting down.
ATTTGTGCACCCCTGGGTACAACTGGGGTAGGAGGGTGACAAACCGGTCAAAATGCTGCCATTCGGTCATCCCGGTGTCGACCCGGGAGATCGTGGGGAGTTGCAGCATCGCGCGAAATCGTTCGACCGGGGTCACCCGGCCAGCCTAAGCGCCAACAATCCCTATCGTGGTCGCCGCACGCGGCGACCAGCCTTCATCTAGGCCGCCGATCCGGCGGCCCAGTCGACGACGACAGAGTTCGGGTCGTCGCCGAGTTTTGCGTGCAGCTTTGAGCCGGGGAAGAGGAGCGGGAGCGCGGTCGCCGGTACCGGGTTTCCGACCATCAGCTGGTACGGGGTGTCGACGCCTTCGTAGACCGTCAGCTGCAGGGCGTACATCTCGATGCCGTCCGCGTTCTTCTTGCCCAGCGGCTGGTCGCCGACCAGGACTACCTTGATGGGCTTGCCGTTCGCGAGCAGGTAGGCGGCGCTGTGAGCGTTATCGGTTGTGCGGGCGAGCGTCACCTCCGGCACCTCAGAGTTGAAGTCGATCGCGACTTTGGTGTGGTCGGTGGGGTCCACGCGCACGGCGACGACAGCGCTGCCCGAGGACAGCTGCGGAATGACGATCTCCTGGACACGCTGCACAATCGTGGCGGCGAACATCGGGGTGTTGTCGATGTAGATGTTGGCGGTGATGGTGCACTTGCGCTCGACCAGGCCATTGCCGCTCTGCAGTGTCATCCCGGACATCTGGAGGTCTGTGATCTCACCGCGCCCGAGGATGCCGTTCTGAATCACAGAATTGTCGACGGATCCAATCAGGTTTCCGAACCAGCCCATGGCCAGTCTCCTTACGTGTTGGTTTGCATCGCGCAGGGAATCGCGATGAGCCAACGTTAGGGCGGCTGCTCCCGCACGGAACATGGGTAGTTCTTGCCTAGATTTCTTCTCGCGTACCCTTGCAGTGATGTCCAATTACCCGACCAAGGCCTTCCGTCGCACCGCGCTCGCTCCGGGCATTCTCGGGGCCATCGTCCTCCTGGCCGGTCTTGCACTGCTCGACAATTCGCTGTTCTTCTGGATCGAGACTGTCGTCGCGATCCTGGCCGCAATTGTTGGGGTCTATGCGTGGCAGGCGAAGCAGTGGTGGTGGCTGCCGTTTCTCGCTGCCATCGTCGTGATGTGGAACCCGCTATGGCCGATCGACTGGCACCACTGGCTTGGCTGGCTGATCGCCCAGTACGTCGGCGCCATCGTCTTCATCGTGATCGGCATTCTCATCAAGGTGCCCAACCCGGATGACCGCAACCAAAAGCGCTAGGTGTGTAAGTAGCAGAGTTTCGGTTAGAATGAAGGCAGCACCAAACGGAACCACCATTCGCGCCGCGAGTGGGTCTGGATTTCCCTCTTTGATGTCGTCGCCGGGCCCGTCTACGACTCCCGCGATTCACGCAACGTAAGTGACCGCTTCGCGCTACACGCGCAGCGGAAGGAGACACATTGGCTTCTGGACCGGCTCAGTCTGGCCAACGGCAACGTTCACGCACCTCTGGGTCGCGGGACTCCGGTTCGTCCCGCTCCGGCGGCTCGGCACCTACGCAACGACGCCGCTCGCGGGGCGCCGACGACCAGGGCGTCATCCCGGTCCTCGCGCGCGCTGCTCGCGAGGTCGAGGCTGCGGTCCAAAAGGGTCCGCTCAAGCCGGCCAATCGCGCGCGCTTCCAGGTCGCGGCCCTTTTGCTGCGTGAGGAGCGCGCCCGCGTCAAGACGGATGCGACGCTGAGCGAGAGCGAACGCGCCAACGAGCAGAAGCGCCTCGACGGCCTCGCCGGCATCCTCGCGAAGACCGCCGCACGCGACACGAGCCTGCTCGCACTCCTTGCCGACGATGCTCCCATTACGGCCGCGGCCAAGGCGCTGCGACGCGACCTGCTGATTGCGGCGGGCATGGAACTCAGCCCCGATGAACTCATCATTACGACGGATCCGAAGCCGGTGGATGCTCAGGCCGAGAAGCAGGTGGTTCCGCAATCCGTGCGCCAGCTGCAGATGGCCAATCCGTTCCTGGCGCCGGACTTCAGCGCTGTCGCGCACAAGCCGGTTCGGGTAAACCAGCTGGCCAACTGGGAGCTCATCGAGCCGCTGTTCCGTGCCTTCGAATACGGCGCCGGCGGCGGTGCGGCCAGCATGGACCTGCCGGAGGCAAGCTCACTGAAGACTCCGGGCAAGCTCGAGCTGATGCGCCATCAGGCCAGGTTTGTCGAGGAGGTCAAACTCGGCCACCGCACCTTCCTGCTTGCCGACGAGCCCGGTCTCGGCAAAACGGCGCAGGCGCTGCTTGCCGCAAATGTCTCCAATTCCTATCCGCTGCTTGTGGTCGTACCGAACGTCGTGAAGACCAACTGGGCGCGCGAAGTTGCCCTGTGGACGCCGCAGCGCACCGCGACCGTCGTGCACGGCGACGGCAACGATGTCGACGCGTTCAGCGACGTCGTGATCGTCAACTATGAGGTCCTCGACCGGCATGTCGGCTGGCTCGGTCGTTTCGGCTTCAAGGGCATGGTCGTCGACGAGGCCCACTTCATCAAGAACCTCACCAGCCAGCGCTCCAAACACGTGCTGTCGCTCTCGAAGAGCATTCGCGCGACCAGCCCGAAGGCGCTGTTCATGGCGCTCACCGGTACGCCGCTGATCAACCAGATCGACGACTTCCGGGCCATCTGGCAGTTTCTGGGCTGGATCGACGAGAAGAAACCGCTCCCGGTGCTCATGGACAAGCTCGAAGACACCGGTCTGACTCCGGCCGACTTCGGGTTCTTCGCCGAGGCTCGCGCCGCGGTGATCGACATGGGTATCGTGCGTCGCAAGAAGGTGGATGTCGCCGCCGACATCCCCGCACGTCGCGTCGCCGACATCCCGGTCGAACTCGACGACGACCTCGGGCGCTCCATTCGCGAGGCGGAGGCGGCACTTACTGCACGCCTGGTCGATCGCTTCCAGCGCAGGCTGGCGCTGCGTAAGTCAGAAGATGCCAAATATCCAGACAGGGTTGGCGCTGAAGCAGACACGCAGCGCCTCATCCGTGCAGTCGCTCACGAAGAACTCGAGGAATCCAAGTCCGCCAAGACGGGCGAGAACGTCTTCACCATGGTCCGCAAGATCGGCCAGGCGAAGGCGGGGCTCGCCGCGGACTACACCGCCCAGCTAGCGCGCAACGTTGGCAAGGTGGTCTTCTTCGCCAAGCACATCGATGTCATGGACACCGCGGAGGCGCACTTCAGAAAGGCGGGCCTCGGCACGGTTTCCATTCGCGGCGACCAGACTCCGAAGGCGCGCCAGGCCGCGATCGACTCGTTCGACCAGGATCCGGCCGTCTCCGTCGTGGTCGCTTCTCTTACTGCCGCGGGGGTCGGCCTTAACCTGCAGGCGGCTTCCAACGTCGTCCTCGCAGAACTGAGCTGGACGAGCGCCGAGCAGACGCAGGCGATCGATCGCGTGCACCGCATTGGGCAGGAGCTGCCGGTCACCGCGTGGCGCATCATTGCGGCCCAAACCATCGACGCCAAGATTGCCGAACTCATCGACAGCAAGGCGGGGCTCGCCGCGCGCGCCCTCGACGGCTCCGATGTCGAGATCAGTGCGGAGTCGAGTGTTCAACTGGAAGCGCTGGTCAGTCTGTTGAGTAACGCGTTGACAAGCGCAGGGCTCTCGTGAGCATTCGCGTCGGCGCACTTGCGTGGACGCCGAGAAGTGAATAACGAGAAGAACGAAAGCAGCCTTCGCATCGTTGACCCCGCAACGGGTCTGCGCAATTTCACCCGGTCCGATATCGTCGTCCGCAAGGGGCAGCTGACGCTGCTTAACGAGACATTGACGCCGACTCAGGCCAGCATCGAGGACCTGCTCGCGGTCGCGGATGCGCTGACGACTGCGAACATCGATGTCCTCTTGGTCCGGGGCGACGGATCGACCTCGATCCTCGCCGTCGATCGTGCGCGCCGTCGAGAGGTCGCGCGTGTGCTGGCCGCCGCGTTCGAGAACGAACCCTTCTACTCGAAGTCCGGGTCAGATGCGGCGCTCTTCGTTGCCGACGGCAAGCTCTCGGCCAACGGCAAGTCGCGGGTTGTACGGCTGTATCGTCCTCGGGTCGATCTGGCCGGACGTCTGCGCTACGGCGCCGCATCCGCGGTCCGGCTCGAATTCTGGGACTTTGGTCTCGATGAGATCGTCGCGCCGGCGCCCAACGCGATCATGCGCTCGAAGTTGCCGAGATCTGAGGCGGTCGAGTCGACCATTGAGCTCTACGGCCGTGAGTGGACGACGCTCGCCGGCATGTTCGACCCTCTGACAAGCGACATCCCGTTCGACATCGACATCGTGTTCTCCTGGGTGGATGGCTCGTCGGCCGAGTTCCAGCGGGTCCGCGCCCTCCGGATGAAGAGCTACGTCGTGGGGGTCGGTGACGATTCCGCCGCCCGGTATCGCCAGCTCGACGAGCTCAAGTACGCGCTGAGAAGCGTCTACCTGTTCGCGCCATGGGTACGTCGCATCTTCATCGTGACCGACTCACCAACGCCGCGGTGGCTGGACGAGCATCCCGCCGTCACAATCGTCCCAAGTACCGCGTTCTTCCTGGACCAGGCAAACCTTCCCACCCACAATTCGCACGCCATCGAGAGCCAGCTGCACCACATCGATGGGCTGAGCGAACACTTCCTGTACTCGAACGACGACATGTTTTTCGCGCGACCGGTTAGCCAGGACATGTTCTTCTCGCCAGGAGGCGTCAGCAAATTCATCGAGGCGACGACGCGGATCGGTCTCGGGGACAATTCACCGGAACGCAGCGGCTTCGAGAATGCCGCCCGGGTCAACCGTCGCCTGCTGCGGGAACGATTCGGTCGCGTCACGACGCGCCACCTGGAACACGCGCCCACTCCGCTGCGTCGCAGCGTGCTGGGGGAGATGGAACGGGAGTTCTCCACCGACTTCGCTCGCACCGCCGCGAGCCCGTTCCGGTCTGCCACCGACATTTCGGTGACCAACTCGCTGTACCACTACTACGCCTTGCTGACAGGTCGCGCGGTGGTGCAGTCGAACGCCAGGGTCAAGTACGTCGAGACGACGCTGAAGTCGTCGCTCAAGCAGATGACGGCGCTGCTCCGCACACGTCGTGAGGACTTCTTCTGCCTTAACGACGGCAGTACACCGGAGATTTCGATCGAGACCAGGACGAGCGCCGTGCTCGACTTTCTGAATAGTTACTTCCCGATCCGGGCGCCGTGGGAGAAACCGGAGTCGGATGAAGCCAGTGCGCTCAGACCCGGGCAGGAGCCGGCATCGTCATAGCTGGCTCGGCGACGACGGGGCCGTTCACGGCATCCGCGATCGAGACGCCCGCTTCCGCGAGCCGCCTGCCGGTTTCGGCCGCATCTACGTAGTCGAGTGTCGTGCTCTCGCCGACCGGCACGACCGAGTGAATTACGGTCGTGCCATAGACGTGCACCAGGTTGAACGCCCTCGCCGCGTCTCTCCCCCGAGTCCCACCCGCCGGCACGTTCAGATCCTGTGTGTAGCAGGTGGCAGACGCGACAGACACCGGGATGCCCGCGAATGTACCCGCGGACGAATAGTGCAGGTGCCCCGCGAGGATGGTACGCACGTCGCTCCCGCATAGGACCTCCGCGAGCGATGCCTGGTCGCGCAGCTCGACCAGCACCGCGAGATCGAGCACGCTTGGCAGCGGTGGATGATGCATCGCCAGCACGGTTCCGTGCGGCCCGGAAACGGACAGTTCTTCAGCCAGCCAGTCGAGTTGCGGGGGAGTGATCTCACCGAAGTGGTGCCCTGGGACGCTTGAGTCGAGAGTGATGACCCGGAGCCCGTTCACGTCGTAGACGCGATCGACGGGGCGGGTGGTCGCAACCTCGCCGAGCAGGTGGGAGCGGAATGCGGCGCGCTCGTCGTGGTTGCCCATGACCCAGATGACTTCGGCCCCGAGCCGGGCCGCGGCCGGCTCGACGATCGCCCGAAGTCGGTCGTATGCGTCCGCCTCTCCGCGGTCCGCGAGATCCCCGGTGAAGATGATTGCCTCCGGACGACCCTCGGATGCCTCTACTTGTTCGAACAGTTCACGCAGGTGCGCTTCGCTGTCGACGCGGTCGTACAGCCGTGCGTCGCCCGCGAGAAGATGCGTGTCGCTTAGGTGTAGTAGAAAGTGGTCCGGCCTCGGATACTCGGCCATTCGCAAAGGCGCTGCTCGTAAGGGCACAATGCAAAGTCGATCACTATTTGATGAACCTCTGACGACCGCCACGCGGACAAACGCGCACGGATATTAAGCCAAGAAGGGTATTAAGCCAAGAAGTGCCTTTGCATTACAGAAAGGTGCGACACAGTGGCGCCGCTATGGACACAGTGGCGTCGCTATGGACACGGTGGCGTCGCCATGGACACAGTGGCGTCGCGATATCACGGGCGAACCCGCTCGGCGCACCCGATGCAGAGCGCAGCCTGTGGCCGAACCTGAAGTCGACCGAGCGCGATGCTACGACCGCAGTTGGTGCAGAGGCCATACGTGCCCTCATCCATGCGGCTGAGCGCCGCATCGATCTCGGCGATGTGTTGCACGGACTGGCCGAGGATCGCCGACGACTGCGACCGCTCGAAGGCGAGCGTCGGGCCCTCCGGGTCGTGCTCGTCGTCGGTCGCGGTATCCCGACGAGCGGAAACGAATGCGTCCAGATCGCCCGAGAGGGTTTCGATCAGGATGCGCGTGCGTTCCCGGTCGCTTTCGAGATGCGATTTCAGGCTGGAGCGCTGGCGTGTTGTTAGCGGGCTGATTCGTGTCGGTCGTTCGGCGAGGTCAGTCATGCGTCAAGTACAGCCCTCGATCTACTGGCGTACCAGCCCTTGCAGAGACCCAGTCCATGCGCTAGAACCCTTGTCAAACCCAGAAGGGAACGCCGCTGGGACCGCTCTCAGGCTGCCGCCAGCCGCAGTACCGCCTCGACGGGGATGCCCAGCCAGTCCGGGCGATTCCGGGCCTCGTAGACGGCCTCGTAGAGCGCCTTGTCGAGCTCGAGCGCATCGAGGAGACCGCGATTCTCCGTCAAATCCGCGGTTCCGGCCTCAGAATACCCGGCGAGGAACGCAATCCGCGCCGTGCGGGCCCATTCGAGCGGCGAAAGTGCCGGCTCGGTGACTCCGCCAGGTCCGCCACCGGTCGCGTAGAGAAGAACGGCCCCGGCCACGTAGTCGAATGACCGAAGCATCCCGGCGACGTCACGCAACGGCAGGTCTGGCGCTGAGCGCTCCGGCATTGGCCGCAGAGGCTCGCCCTCGAAGTCGACCATGACCCATTTGTCGCCGAACCCGAGTACCTGTCCGAGGTGAAAGTCGCCGTGGATGCGCTGGAGGTCCGGCCACGTCGCCGTGCGCGCGGCGCCGATGACCAATTCGATCTCCTCGCGGTGACGGGCGAGCTCGGGGATCTCGCGAAACGCGGATGCGGCCCTGAATCGCATCCCGTCCAGAAACCGGTCGACATCGGAGGTTTCGACCGCCCGCGTCGGCAGTGCGGTCGCAAGCGTGGCGTGCAGCTCTGCCGTCGCCGTGCCGAGGCGACGCGCGGAGAGCGAGAAGTCTTCGCCGGCCGTTGCCGCCTTGAGTGCCCGGCGCCAGCCATCCTCGGCGCCCTCCAGAAACTCCTGGGCGAAGGCGAGATGCCCGCGGGCGAGGCCTTCGGGCTCCGAGCGATCGGCCCACTGCCCGGACAGGAATCCGATCGAGGCGGGTACGAGGGCGGAACCGGTCGCCGAGATTGCCGATTGCAGCACGACATCCGGATTGTCGCCCGCGTGCAGCGCGCGAAACACCTTGAGGATGACCGGGGGACCCGAGGCGACCGTGCAGATGATCGACGTGTTCGACTGTTCACCGGTGAGTACAGTGCTCGAAGTGACGGTGGATATTTGCGCTCCCGGTTGACGGTGCCCTCGAGCGCCACCAACCTCAGACTCGCTCGCGATCAGGCCGAGAATCGCTGGCGCGTAGGCGGGATCACGCGGACCATCGTAGAAATACCCCGAGCCGTCGTGCCAGATCTCGTCGGCACCGGACAGCGCCGCGTCTCGCCTCATGATGGGCACCTGGTACAGGGTTGCGCCGCTCGGTTGACGGCAAAGAACGAAGTGAACGAGCAGTTGCGCAGTGGCCCCGCCGGAAACCGGCACGGCAAGGCTCCAGCCGCTGATGCGGGTGAGACCGGCGGTCGATCCCTTGCCCGCATACCAGCGCTGGCGCGTCATCCATGCCTCGAGCTCGGGAGGCAGCGCTTCCTCGGCCATAGTCCGACACTACCCGCACACGGTGCCTTCAGACGCTGCGGGATGTCGTTCGGCGACGCTGCCGAGAGAGCGCTCCCGATGCCGACAGAACGGGTCGTATGCCCCTCGACCGAGGGTTACCCACACTGGGGGGAGCGCTCGACTCTACGCTGCCCATAGCGTGTACTCAGCACTGCAGGGGACACTCGGGTGCGGCGGCTCGGCGAATGACACCTGGTGAAATACGGGGGTAGCTAACCGGGTTTGAACTGTTCGCAATTCTTGGGCCGCCGCCCCGATACCTGTTCGTGCTCTTCCTCTTTAACGCACCTTATAGCAGCCTTCACTGCTTCCGGCTCAGCAGATGGGCGTTCATCTGCAGAGTGAGCTCGCGATCGATCTTGCGGGGGACTCCGTCGATCGCTCGAATCGGTGCGGCCTGACGACCGCTGGAGACCAGCCAGAGGGCATCCGCATTCGCGAGCTGCGTCGGCGTAAGCAGCTCGAAACCGGTCTGCATTCCGAGGCCGACGGCCCAGTCGAACAGGTCGCCCTGTGTCGTGCCCTCGAGGATGCCCAGCCCGGTGCCAGGGGTCAGGAGCGTGTTACCCCGACGAAAGAGGACCGTCGAATTTGGTCCCTCCAGGACAAACCCGTCTGAGCTGACAAAAATGACGTCGTCGGCGCCGCGACGAGCAGCTTCGCGCTGGACCGCGCGATTGACGGCGTAGGAGAGCGTCTTCGCCCCGGCCAGCAGCCATGGTGAAGTCTGCTCAACGTCGTGCCGGTAGCCGCGATCCAGCACAATCACCGCGATCCCGGCAGACCGGGGCACGCTGAAGTCGGCCGCGGGCCACGCGTACACCCAGCCGGTCGGGCGCGCATCCGGATCACCCTCGAGTCCTCGGGACATGACCGTTTTCACCAGCGCTTCCGGCATCTCATCCAATTCGGCGATGACCGCCGCGATCGCCGATCGCCACGCACCCTCGTCTGGCGTCGGCAGGTCGAGTTTTGCTGCGGATGCTGCGAAGCGCCGTAAGTGCGCGTCGATGGCGTGCGGTTTGCCCGCAGTCACCCCGAGCGCCTCGAAGATTCCGTCGCCGCGAGTCGCAGCGAGGTCCAGCACGGAAACGTGTGGCAGCGCAGCGTCGACGAGTTCGAAAGCCGGTGCGCCGGGGACATGCGGGGGAGCATCGGCGGACGGCCGATTGAGAAGAGCGAGAACGGTTTGCGACATGCTCTCATTCTGTCGCGCGAGCGGGCTTCTCCTGCACCGGCGCGGAATTCTGCGGTCGATCCACGACCGTCGGCATCCCGGTACCGGATGGCGACGTCAGCACAAAACTGTCCCAATGAAACCTCCGACGTACGAAGAAACCGAGCTGATGCCGTTGGTGACGGATGTCGAGATCGAGCGACGCGTCGCCGATCTCATCGGTCGAGCCAACTCCAGACAGCTCTGGCTGCTGTTCCTCGACGAGTTCGCGGTTCAACTGCCAGTGCTGATTCCGATCGAGTCGCTGCCGAGTGAGCCCACTGCCACCGAAGCCGAGCGGGTCATCCATCGAATGCGCGAGCTGATGGTCGAAATCGGGGCGAGCGCAGTTGTCACGGTCCTCGAGCGGTACGGGGCAGCGACTCTGACGGCCCAGGACGCCGCATGGGCTCGCGCCCTCCACGCGGGGTGCGACGAACAGGGCGTCGCCCTTCGCGCCCAACTCCTGTCCCATCGCACCGGTGTGCGCTGGATAGCCGATGATGAGTGGGGATAGCCCGGGAGGTGCTGCTAGGTAGGCAGCCCGGCGATCAGCGCGTGCCCGGTGAGGAAACCGTATCCGACTATGCCGCCGATGGCGACAAGCACGCTCACGAACCAGACCAGAGTCAGGGCCGTTCCCGAGCCGTCTTCCGCCCTGGTTTCTCCCGCGCGCACAATCAGATAGATCGGCGCGCTGAGGAGGGCCCAGGCGGGGCTGCGGGGCTGCGAGTGCCCGAGCTGTATGAGCACCGCGCGATCCGCGACGGCGAACAGGACAACCAGCAGGTAGGGGGCGGCGATCGCGGCCAGGAACGGCCAGTCCGTGAGTGTGGAGCTCGTACTGAGTAGCACGTAGATCACGGCGCCGGCAGCCAGGATCGGCGAGATGGCGACGAGCCAGCCCCAGAACGTGGACGATCCGTTGACTTCCGCGTCCGTATTGCGACCCGCGCTCGCATCCGAACTGGTTGGACTGAGGCCCCACTGGCCGGGTTGACTGTCCGAATTTCCAGCCTCGGGCGTGGGCCCCGCAAATAGGGATTCCAGATCGTTTGATGGCTCGGTTGGAGCTCCCCAACCGGGTTGCGTGGGTTGTTCCGGCTGGTTCCAGGCGTTGGCCTGGGCCGGAGCGGCAGGCTGCGTGGTCTGAAGCGGCTGGTTCCAGGCGTTCGGCTGGACCGGCTGGACCGGCTGGACCGGCTGGGCGGCGGCGGCCTGAGATTGCTGTCCCTGGGGTTGTTGTCCCTGAGGTTGCGCGCCCTGAGGTTGCGCGCCCTGTGACTGTGTGGTGTCCGCAGGCTGGTTCCAGGCATTGGGATCTGCCGGTGCGCCCGCCGGTGTGCTGCCCACCGGCGCGTAGCCCTGCTGCTCGAGAAAACTCGTTGGCGCGACCGGCAGAGTTGGTACCGGCGGCGACTGCTGCTGCACGGGAGGCGGTACGGCGGGCTGCAGCGGCGGGAGTGCCGCGGCTGCAGCGGCCTGTTGCTGGGCGGCAACCGCTGCCTGTTGGGCTGCTTGCTGTTGGGCTGCCTGAGCCTGAGCCTGAGCCTGGGCGGCCTGCTGCTGTGCCGCCTGAGCGGCTTGCGCCTGCAGTTGCGCCTGCTCCTGGGCTGCTGCTTGTTGCTGTGCCGCCTGCGCGCGGAGTGCGGCTTCCGCCGCCTCGCTGGCTTCGGTCGCCGGATCGCGCAGTGCGCGCCTGGATGGCAGTGGGGTCTGGGAATCGACGCTGGCTGCTGTCTGCGCGCCCGCGGCGTCCGCACTCGAACCAGCGGCACTCGAACCAGCGGCACTCGAACCAGCCGCACTCGAACCAGCCGCACTCGAACCAGCAGAGACGTGCTCGGTCCAGCCCTCACCACTCCACCAGCGAAGACCGCTCGGATCGTGCGGATCCGTGTACCAGCCCGGAGCCGCTGAGCCGCCACTGCCTGCCGCAGAAGTTTGTGACACGTGCGGAACCACCTTCGGGATTTCTTGACGCTGCTCAGCTCTCGAGAGTCGAGAACCACGTGGATAGGGTTCTAGGAATTCCCTACAATCACGTTACTACCGGGTCACTCGACGAGTCTTAAGGCTGGCCGAGTAACTGCGGCGGCTAGTGCGTCATGCTGTAGTCGCCCCAGTCATGAACCTGCCAGGCAATCCAGCCGTTCTGACGCTCGAGCGCTGCGGTGACCTTGTAGGTCTGGCCGGAACCGATGCGGTAAAGAGTGCAGGTGAATTCCTGCCCCATGACGGTCGCGGGAGGCGTTGGGCAGGTGACGCTGGTGATCGGGCCGAACACCGTTGCTGCCTGCTCGATCGACTGGGCGGCCTGGTCGGAGAACACCTGCGGCAGCGCGGAGATCACGAGGCCGGGAACCGCGACAATGGATCCGACCTGCAGCAGTACGAGTGCACCCCAGACGAGGATCGGCGCGAAGCCGTTTCCCGCCTTCATGACGATGCGAATTGCGCGTGCAATCAGGTAAATCGGTCCGGAAAGGAATACCCAGGCCCAGGACGCCGCCGTTTCGTAGCCGTGCTTCTTGAGTGCCCGCTGGTCCGAGATCGCGAACGGGATCGAGATGAAGTACGGCAGGCTCAGAATCGTCAGGATGACGCCGACGTTGGTTCCACCGGAGCCGGCGGCCGAAACCACAAGCAGCGTTCCGAGCAACTGAACAAGAGGAAGAAGCGCGATGACCCAGCCGCCGAGCGTGTTGGTGCTCGGTGCGGTTCCCTGGGCGTATGCGGCACCGGGCACGTGTACTGCCGCGGGCTGCGCCGTGGGGGTTTGTGCGTATTCGGTGTGCAGTGCCTCGGCCTGGATCGGCTGCATGGGAGCGGCCGTCTGAGCTGCGGCGGGCACAGCCTGTGTCGTTGGCGTCGCCTGGAATGCAGCCGGAACGAATTCGGGAACGGGAAGAACGTTCGGGGAAGGCTCATCCGCCGGGAGCTGGTCCCATGACGGGCCTTCAAGCTGGAGCAATGCTTCTGCGGTCGGCTGGGAGCTCGAGACGTCGCCGTCCTCCGGGCCACCACGCTCGCGCTCACGGCGCTCACGGCGGGTCGGAAGCTCATCGATGGCGTCATCGTCGGCCCAGGCCAGCTTGGCTTCCTGGATGACGATTGGTGCGCGGGCCTCGGTCGTGTGTTCGGTCCAACCGTGGTTGTCCCACCACCGCATCTGCGGTAAACCGAGCGGGTCGGGGTACCATCCTGCCGGTACACCGAAGCCGTTGTCGTCGTTCACCTTTGATAACCCCCGGTTAGTTACTGCCTACGGAACTGCGGTTGTGGAATCTGGTCCCATCAATCTCTGATAGATGGGTTTCAAGCACTCTATTTAACCGGCGCCGAAAGCGACAGCGATATGCGCCCCCCAAAACGCGGGACGCTTGTGGATAACTGTTACTTATAGGACCGCTCACCAGCGTATCCGGGCGCGCCCTCCCGCGCACCTACCCTCTATTCGGAGCGTGCCAAGCACTTGGATTGCACCTCGTGGGCCGGGCGGTAGGCTCATCCGCAGTGAACATCGAGCTCATGGTTGCACTGGTCATCGCACTGGCACTCTTTTTCGACTTCACCAACGGATTTCACGACACGGCCAACGCCATGGCAACGCCGATCGCTACGGGTGCGTTGCGTCCCCGTGTCGCGGTCGGCATCGCCGCGGTGCTAAACCTCGTTGGCGCGTTCATCTCGACAACTGTCGCCAATACGATTTCGGGTGGCCTCATCAACGAGGGACCCGGCGGAGTCCTCATTACGCCGACACTGATCTTTGCCGGCCTGCTCGGGGCTGTGCTCTGGAATCTCGTGACCTGGGTGCTCGGACTCCCATCCAGTTCATCGCACGCATTATTCGGCGGCCTTATTGGTGCCGCGATCGTCGGTGCCGGATTCGATTCGATCAACCTGACCGTGCTGTTATCGAAGATCATCCTGCCCGCGGTTCTTGCTCCGATCGTGGCCGGGCTGGTGTCATTTCTGGCCACCAGGATCGCGTACGCAACAACCAAGAAGCGCCAGCGCGACGGTTTCAGGATCGGTCAGATTTTCACTTCATCGCTCGTTTCGCTGGCGCATGGCACCAACGACGCGCAGAAAACGATGGGTGTCATTACACTCACGCTGATCGCCGGCGGATTTCAGTCGGCGAATTCTCAGCCGCAGTTCTGGGTGATTCTGGTCTGCGCAGTGGCGATCGCGCTCGGTACCTACACGGGTGGGTGGCGGATCATCAAGACACTGGGTAAAGGAATTACCGATATCGAGCCGGCACAGGGTTTCGCCGCGGAGGCAGCGACAACCGCGACAATCCTCGCGTCTACGCACCTCGGCTTCGCGCTTTCGACGACCCAGGTCGCGTCGGGCTCGGTTATTGGAACCGGAATCGGCCGAAAGGGCGCCTCGGTGCGCTGGCGCACCGCGGGACGGATCGCGCTTGGCTGGGTGATCACCATCCCCGCAGCGGCTGTGGTCGGCGCTGGGGCGGCAATGATCGCCGGGATTGGATGGTGGGGCATCGTCATCGACAGCGTTTCCGCCATTGTCGTATTTGGTGCCATCTTCCTGTTCTCCCGACGCTCGCGCGTCACGGCGCACGACCTCGCGATGGTGCCCGCCCAGTTCGTTCGCCCTAAACCACGGGGCAAGGCAAGGACGCTTGCGACCAATTCCGTGGCACCGCAGGACCCGGGGGCAGCGCCATGATCGAGTGGGGGAGCTTCCTCGTGGTGACTCTCGGATCGCTGGTTGGCGGCTGCGGCGTTGTCCTGCTGTTCTCGCTCGGGCTTCGCTTCGCGGGGCCGGAGACGGATGGCCGGCGTCGAGGCCTTGGCATCGCATGTTTCATTGTTTGCGGTCTTTTGGCGGCACTCGGGGTCTGCCTCGTCGTTCCGTTCTTCGCACCCTTCTTCGCACGGCTGTAAGCCACCACCGGTACACTATTCAATCGCCAATCAAAGGAGATTGAACGATGAAAACGACGCCACAAGCGCCAGTCCGACCACTCGAGGAAGACCCCACAATGTCAACCACAGGCGGTCCAACCATGGAGTCACCCCGCACCAACGGCCCCGCAATCGGAAGCGAAGATCTCGCGACTGCTCCGGCGACCCGAACCGAGATGGATTCACTGGGAGCACGGGATGTTCCCGCTGATGCCTACTGGGGCATCCACACCGCCCGGGCGCTCGAGAATTTTCCGATTACCCGTCGGGCCATCTTCAACTACCCAGACCTGATCGTCGCCCTCGCCCGCGTCAAGCAGGCCTCGGCCATCGCGAATCGCGAAATCGGTGTGCTCAGCCCCGAGAAGGCTGAGATCATCGAACGCGTCTGCCAGGAGATCGTCGACGGCAAGTGGCACGACCAGTTCGTCGTCGGAGTCATCCAGGGCGGCGCGGGAACCTCGACCAATATGAACACGAATGAGGTCATCGCGAACCGCGGTCTCGAGCTCATGGGGCTGCCTCGCGGCGACTACTCCCACCTGCATCCCATCGACGATGTCAACCGCAGCCAGTCGACCAACGACGTGTACCCGACGGCGATCAAGCTCGCGATGGTCTTCTCGCTCAAACGACTGCTCGTCGAGCACAAGCTGCTGACAGCGTCGTTTGCCGCGAAGGGCAAGGAGTTCGCCCACATCTTGAAAGTGGGCCGCACCCAGTTGCAGGATGCCGTTCCCATGACGCTTGGCCAGGAGTTCACCGGCTTCGCGGTAACCCTCTCCGAGGACTATGACCGGCTGACCGAGGTCATCCCGTGGCTCAACGAGATCAACATGGGCGCGACCGCAATCGGAACAGGCATCACAGCCGATCCACGCTACGCGGAACTGGTCCGCCAGGCGCTGGTTGACCTCACCGGGATCGAGATGGAGACGGCGCCCGACCTGATCGAGGCGACCTCCGACGCCGGCATTTTCATGACGCTGAGCGGAACACTGAAGCGCGCAGCGGTCAAGCTCTCGAAGATCTGCAACGACCTCAGGCTCACCTCGAGCGGGCCTCAGGCCGGCCTCGGCGAGATCAACCTCCCGCCACGCCAGGCAGGCTCGAGCATCATGCCGGGCAAAGTCAATCCGGTCATCCCCGAGGTCGTCAACCAGGTTGCCTTCTCGGTAGTCGGTGCGGATGCGACCGTGACGGCGGCCGCGGAGGCGGGCCAGTTGCAGCTGAACGCGTTCGAACCGGTCATCGCGCACAGCATCCTGCAGTCGCTCGAGTGGATGACCAACGCCTTCCGGACACTGAGGGTCAACTGCGTCGACGGAATCACAGCCAACGAACTGCGTCTGTCCCAGCAGGTCGGCTCGAGCGTCGGCGTTGTGACGGCGCTCACTCCGTACATTGGCTACGCGGCATCCGCGACACTCGCCCACACCGCGCTCACCACAAACGCATCGATTGCGGAGCTCGTGGTCGAGGCGGGCCTCATGACGGCGGCCGAGGTCGCGCAAGTCCTGTCCCCGGAACGCCTATCAGGAATCCAGGCCGCGACCGAGACCATCTCGATCATTCCGAGCCCCGCACGCGAGGAAGCGCTTCGGGCCTCAGCCGACCAGGACTAGCGACCAGGACTAGCGACCAGGACTAGCGACCGGGGCCAGCGGCACTACAGGTGTTGCTCCTCATCGTCCTCGAGCACGGCGTCGCGTGCCTCACCGACACGTGATGCCGCGCTCGCTGCACGGGATGTTGCTGCAGAGCTGGCGCGGTCGGCGACGTCCTTCGCGACCGCCGCGGTTGCCTTGGCGCGATCCGCGACAACGCCGGGCGCCGCTTTGGCGACGCTCTGCGCCTTATCCAGGATGACCGGACCCTGCTCACGGGCGTAACGGGCCGCTTCGCGACGTGCGCGGGCAACTCGTGGGTCCTCCCAGATGCCGGTCGCCCTTCGGGCGATGAGGTCGTAGCGCTCGCGTCCTGCGCGTGCGCCGAGGATGTAGCCGACGCCGAGACCGACGGCGATGATCAACAGACTCTTCTTCATGTCTACGACCCTATGATCCGCGGCTGACTATTGGCAGGGCTTGCGCACAGTAGGGCGGCCGCACAGACGCATTATTCGGTGCCCGGTATTTTCTGTGCGGAGTCTGTGGCGCTACGACTTTCGGATCTTCGCGATCAGTTTCGCTTTCGGGAGCGCAGAGTAGCCTGTCATCCCGAGCTCCTTTGCGCGCTTTCGAAGCTGCGGCAGGGTCCAGTCGTCGTACGAACCGGATTCGCCTCCCTTGTGACTGACGGCCTTTTGGCCGCGAGCGGCTACGGCATTTGAGATGCGTGCGGACTTCTGTTTCGAGTTGCCCTCGCCGCGAAGGTCTTCGTAGAGTTTGGGATCCTTCAGCGAGTTCATCCGATTGTTTGGCATGGGTCCAGTACACCTCGCTACAAATTCGTCTATCTAGGCCTTGTGTTGTGCGGCGAACTTGTTTCACCGTTCTTTTTCGTCCTGGCGCTCCGTCGACGAGCTTCGCGCTCTCGGAGCAACCGGCCGTTTTTCTGGTCGGTCTCCTGCCATCTCTGAAGGGTCTCGATGCGCCCCGCGCCCCGGAGCGGCAGCTGGATCTGGTCCTCCGACTTGATTCCGGCGACGAGCTGCCGAACTCGCACGATCTCGGCATCCATCTCGGCGCCGAAGACCACGACGAGGCTGCTGAGATAAAGCCAGAGCAGTAGCACGATCGCGCCGCCGAGCCAGCCGTAGACGCGGTTGTAGTGACTGAAGTTCAGAACATAGATCGCGAATCCGACGGTGGCGAGCGTCCACACGGCGATAGTGAGGAGAGCGCCACCGGTAACCCATCGGATGCGTAGGTGTCGAACATTCGGCGGGTAGTAGAACAGGACGCCGACAACTCCAACGGCGACCGCAGCCAGGACTGGCCATTTGGCGACGTCCCACAGCACCGCGATCCAGGACGGGTATCCGAGGCCCTTGGCGATCGCACCCGCAACGGTTGGCGTACCGGACACGAGCGCCACGATCAGCGCACCGGCGACCGCGAGCCCGATCGCGACGACGAGCATGGTGGTCCTGAGCGGCAGCCAGCGTCGTCCCTCCTCTACCTCGTACGCGGTGTTGATCGCGCGACCGAACGCGGTGAGATAGCCGGACAGCGTCCACATGGTGAGGACGAGCCCGACGGCAAGCGCGTATCCGGCGCTGGGAATACTCAGGAGCTGCGTCAGCGGCCCACGGATCGCGACGATGGTGTCGTGGGGTGCGACCCCCGAGAGGACTCGCAAGATGTCCGCGGGAGCGTGTGCCCTGTTGTCGATGAGCGCGAACGCCGACACGAGGGCGAGCGAGGCGGGGAAAAGTGTAAGTGCCGCGAAGAACGCGAGCGCGGCCGCGCTGTCGATCCCGCGGTGCCGCAGAAAGCCGTGATAGGCGCGTGTGACGGCAAGCTGCAGCGCCTCGCGACTGAGGTGCTGTTTCATCTCTCGATGTTAGCCAGCGACCGTTACAGAACCCGGCCGCGCGCGCCACAGGTGGAGCGCCGCGTAACTGCGCCACGGCGCCCAGCGCTGGCCGTGCAGTGCGAGCTCCCTGGCAGTTCCGGGTAGCCCGAGAGCCGCGGCACTCTGCAGGATGACGAGGTCGCTGGTGAGCAGCACGTCGGGATTGCCGAGCACCCGCATGGCCAGATAGCCGGCGGTCCAGGGCCCGACGCCGGGCAGCCGCGTGAGGTTCGCCTCGAACTCATCGACAGGTGTCGCGACATCCAGCTCCAGGTCGCCGCCCGCGAGCGCCTCGGCGACGCCGATGATGGTGTTGATCCTGGCTGCCGGGCCGCGCAGCACCTCGCGTCCGCGCTCCGCGATCGCCGACGCGGTGGGGAACAGGCGGTTGTCGCCAGGGCCGAGCTCGCCGAGGTCGGTGACGAGCCGTCCGAGCACTGTTCGTGCCGCCGCGACCGAGATCTGCTGCCCGATCAGCGTGCGGAACAGCGTCTCCTCGGCATCGAGGGAACCTGGCATCCGGATGCCGGGGGTCGCCGCTACAAGCGGAGCGAGCGTCGGATCGCCGCTCAGCGCGTCATCGATCGCGACCGAGTCTGCGTCCAGGTCGAACAGCCTGCGCATGCGGGCAACCAGCGCCCCGACATCCGCGACGCTTTCGAGGTGTGCGGTGCAGCGGATGCCCGTTCCGGTCGCATCCAGCTCGATCGACACGTGCCCGGTTCCGCGTGGCAGTCGGACGGACCGCTCGAACAGGGTGTCGCTCGCGTTCTCCAGCCCAGGGACGGCGTGGCCGGCAAAGAATCGCATGAGCCCGGCACCGTCGAACGGCGCGCGAGCGGGAAGCCTAAGTGTCACCTCACCCTGCGCCGAGCCACCGGGTGCGTCGGACGTCTTCGCCCACTTGTTGCGAATCTCGCTCGGTGTCATTTCGTATACCGCCTGCACCGTGTCATTGAATTGCCGGATGCTGGAGAAACCGGCCGCAAATGCGACGTCGGCGATCGAGAGGTCGGTTGCCGCGAGGAGTGTGCGCGCCGTCTGGGCGCGATGTGCCCGGGCGAGGGCGAGTGGTCCGGCTCCGAGCTCCGAGACCAGGACGCGAGTGAGGTGCCGCGGCGTGTACCCGAGATGGTGGGCGAGGCCAGGGACACCCTCGCGTTCGACCACGCCATCCGTGATGAGTCGCATCGCGCGGGAGGCCAGATCGTCGCGCAGGTTCCAGTCGGGAGAGCCGGGGACAGCATCCGGCTGGCACCGTTTGCAGGCGCGCAGGCCGGCCTCGTGGGCCGCGGCCGCTGTACGGTAGAAGCTCACATTGCGGGCGTGTGGTGTCATCGCGGGACAGCTTGGGCGACAGTAGATTCCGGTAGAGTGCACGCCGGCGATGAACTGCCCGTCGAAACGCGAATCGCGCGATGACAGCGCTTTGTATCGCACAGCGAATATTGGGTCGGCCCTCTGTTCGGACAGGGCCTCCGACGTCGTCATGGGTCAAGCCTCGCATTCGCCACTGACATCCTCTAGCGGAAATCGGACACGGCTGCGGAGCCACAGCGCGAACCAATTGGCACGGCGGACGGGGACCGCCGTGCGAACAGCAAATGTATGGTGGCAGCATGATCGAGGCACTCCGCGCGACCCTCGGCGACGCGGTCTCCACGGCCGAAGCCGACCTCGACGCCGCTCGCGCGGACCGATCCGGTCGGGTGTCGGAGACCGCGCCGCTCGCGGTCGTGACGGCGCGTACGGTCGAGGATGTCCAGGAGACGCTCCGTTTCGCCTCGCAGCATGGCATCCCTGTCGTGCCGCGCGGAGCGGGTACCGGACTTGCCGGGGGAGCGATCGGCGGTTCTGGCGAGATCGTGCTGTCCCTCCTCGCGATGAACCAGATTCTCGAGATCAGCGTGGATGACGAACTCGCGGTCGTGCGGCCGGGCATCCTGAACGACGACCTCAATGCCGCACTCGCACCACACGGACTGTGGTTCGCGCCGGACCCGGCGAGCAAGGCGATCTCAACCGTTGGCGGAAACATCGCTACGAATGCGGGCGGAATCCTGTGTGCGAAGTACGGTGTCACGCGCGAGGCCGTGCTCGGGATGACCATTGTGCTCGCCGACGGACGACTCATGACCCTCGGCCATCGCACGGTCAAAGGCGTGACGGGCTACGATCTGACCGCTCTCCTCATCGGTTCCGAAGGCACGCTGGGTGTGATTGTGGAGGCGACGCTCAGACTGCGCGCGCTGCCGGTCGGCCCCAGGGCGACGATCGGCGCCTACTTCGACACGGTCGAGCAGGCGGCGCGGGCATCCTCGGCCATCACCGCCTCCCGATTGCGGCCCGCCGCGATGGAGCTCATGGGCCAGTCGGCGCTCAGCGGGATCGGTGACTACCTCGGGCTCGATCTCGGCGGCCGCGGGTCCTACCTTGTCGTGCAGTTCGATGGACCCAGCCAGTTCGATGGACCCAGCCAGTTCGATGGACCCGGCCAACTGGACGGGTCCGGTGCGGCGGCGGAGGCCGATGCCGCAGCGACCATCATCCGCTCGCTGGGTGGCGAAGCCGAGCTGGCCACCGACGAGGCGGAAGGCGAACGACTGTTCGCAATCCGTCGAGCCTTCCACCCGGCGATGGCGGCCCGCGGCACTGTTCTCATCGAGGATGTCGCCGTACCGCGCAGCCAGCTCCCGGCCATGTTCGCCGCGATTTCGGACATTGAGAAGAAGTACGGGATGGTCATCCCCACGGTCGCGCACGCCGGCGATGGGAATCTGCACCCGAACTTCATTTTTGAGGGACCCGACGTTCCGAGTGCGGTCTGGGATGCGGCGGACGAACTGTTCCAGGCCTGCCTGCGCCTCGGCGGAACCTTGACGGGCGAGCACGGCGTCGGAACTCTGAAGCGCCGGTGGCTGCGCGACGAACTCGGCGACGACCAGGTTGACTTGCAGCGCGAACTCAAGCGCGTCTTCGATCCGCTGGGCATCTTGAATCCGGCGAAAATTTTCTAAACGACCCCCGAAAGGTCGCAATCGACCCCTTATTCGTAAGACGAACGGTCGATTGCGACCTCTCGCGGAACTTTGGGATTGCTGTGAGGCGGCCGAGAGGCTCGATTGCGGGAATACGCCCGCTAACCGGGACGTTTGCTCTGTTGCAGCACCAAATTCACACGGAAACGATGCATACAGAAACGAACGGCAAGCCCGTGACAACTAAAACCCAGTCCTCAGTGACCCGCACTTCAGCAACCCAGTCCCAGCACGCGGTCAAGCCGCCGCGTCAGCTTTCGATTCGACGCCAGCGCCAGCTCATGCCGCGTCCCGGCATCGGCCAGGTTCGTCTTACCCTCGGAGCCGTCGGGCTCAGCCCGCTCGGTGTCCAGGCCGTCGGAACGGTGGATGCCGTCGGCAAGGAGGCAGTCGGATTCGCTGCCGGCGACCGCGTCGCACTTCGCGTGCCTGGTTCGCGGGCGGCGTTCCCGCAGATCGCCAGTGAGCGCGACCTGATCGGCATCCCGAAGGATGTCTCGTTCGACGACGCCGCTGGTCTCCTGCCCGCCGGCCTCATCGCCCGCACCATCGTCAAGCAACTGCACGCCGTCGGCCGCGGAAACCGTGTGCGGATCACGGCCGACGAATCCGGTGCGGACCGCTTTGTGGCCGCATGGGTTCGCCACCTCGGGGCGATCGTCCTGACCGAGGCCGATGAGCCGAGAACCTCGGACGTCGTTGTTACGCGCGAAGACTTCGTCACCGCTCGCAGGTGGCGGGCGGGCCACGGCCTCGCCCAGCTTGCCGCGGCGGACGTATTCCAGCTCATCCGTGACGGCGCCTTCGCGGGTCTCGATGTGAGCATCCACCCGCTGACCGAGGCCCCCCGAATCGAGGCAGACATCGAGCAGCGTAAAACCGCGGGTCCGGTAGTTCTGATGCCTCGGGATGTGACTCTCGCCGCCTAGCCGTAAAAGCAGCCGGCACTAAACTGGCGAGCGTGACAGACACAAGCTCTCCGGATGCCAACGACGCAGGTCCCGACGCGGTAAGCCCGTTTCCCGAGTGGCAGATTTTGCGGGAAGAGATTGCGCCGTTCGTGGGCGAGCGGGCACTGTCGCTGCTGGCTTTCGCCGTGTTCGACGAGGCGGACGGTTTCGAGGGTGCGGCCTACTTCCGCGAGCTCCTGAGCGAGTCGGGTACCGACGTCGACGCTCCCGAGGTGACCGAGGCCGAGGGGTTGCTCATCCGCTGGGGCCGACTGTTTGCCCGCGACGCCGAAGGGATTCCGGCGGACGTCGAGACCCAGTTCGGGCGCGCGTTCAACCCGCAGCTGCGTGAGAAGCTCGTCCAGTTCGCTGCGCTGACCGTCGCAACCGCGACCACCGAGCAGCAGTAGTGCCGGCAGTAGACGAGCCCGGCAGCAGACAGCGGTCACCGTGAGCGCCGCCTGGATCGTCGCCTCCATTGTGACGGCCGCGTGGCTGCTAGTGGCTCTGTTTCAGCTGGGGGATGTTGCCACGGCGTTCCTCGACTCCCGGACTGCACGTGACCGTGACGTCCCTGGACGTATCGCGCGTGAGCGCACGAACGAACTGTTCTGGGTGCTGCCCGTCGCACTGCTTGTCGCGCTTGTCATCGGCATTGGAATAGATCAGGCCGGTCGCTACTTCGTTCCCGGGCACGGCTACAGTCTCGACGGTCTCGCGCTCGCCGCCCTGTTCCTTCTCGGCCTCGCGGTCGTGGTGATCGGCATCGCGACTCTCGCGTTGGCGGCGGTCGCGGCCACCGACCCAATCTCGTACTCGGCACTACGCCGCGAACTTCGCGACTACGAGGGCGAACGCATCACGCCGAAACAGTTCGACTCCTTCAAGTCGCGCCTGGCGAGAATCGACCGACGCACCCGCAGCCGGATGCAGCCCAGGCAGGTCTTGCTGACAACTCCGAGCATCGTGAGGCTGGCGACCGTCGTGCTCGGCCTGGGCGTAATCGCAGCCTGCTGGGTCGCCCAGGCGACGAGCCCGAGCGTCGCGACGGAGCCTCTGGTCTACGTCGCGATCCTCGCCCCCGTGCTCAGCGCGCTGTTTGCGGTGCTCGGCATCCG
>DATAZY010000046.1:0-43845 GCA_036271795.1 Galbitalea sp. | reverse complement strand
TCTGGACCTCCCGGTGTCTCGTGCGCCACGGTCGTCCCGTCGCGTGAGCAACAAGGATGCCGACGAGCTCCTCGGATCGGTACTTGATGCTCTGCCAGAACCCAAGCAGCCGGGACAGGGACGCTCTCGCGTCTCGCGTCGGGCCACCAGCTCGCGCTCCGGCATCATCACGTCGGGACCCGCCGAGTAAACAGGTACTTCTACCCGGCATCGACGGGCGGTTAGTCTGGGCACATGAGAACTACTCGGGTGGCCGTTGTCACACCTG
Organism: Galbitalea sp.; assembly: GCA_036271795.1. Lineage (GTDB taxonomy): Bacteria > Actinomycetota > Actinomycetes > Actinomycetales > Microbacteriaceae > Galbitalea. The sequence continues at coordinate 43,577 of DATAZY010000046.1, read as the reverse complement.
CACTCGTCGCGTGCGTGGTGTTTTTCCAAAGCGGCATTCTGACGTTGTATGGCTACGGATTCGACGTGTTGTCGGTGGCTGGACTTGACGGCGCTCCGAGCAATTTCCAAAATTCGCAGCAGATTCTTCCACTTCTGCCTGGGATCCTCTTTAGCGACCTCATTACGGCTGCGGCGTTTGGAGCTGGTGTCCTTGTTTCGCTCCGGTTCGTTCGATCGATTGGCGCGGACCTGGTTTGGAAGCGGGTCGTGCTTCGTGGCGTCATAGCCACCGCCGTTGGCGCGGTAGCAATTCTCGTTGTTCGGCTTCTTGAGACGCTCCTGACTGCAGTGCAAGTCGGGCCATTTCCATTTGGTTACTCATTCACTCCGTCGCTCAGTGCAGGAAGCGTGCAAGTTGGTGTTGCCAACGCGCTGGGCGAATTGATCACTCCGTTTGTGGACTACATCCCTCTCGTTGTCCTCGCGTGCGTGTTCCTGAAGCTCTGGCTGGCCGCGCATCCCGCGACCGCTCCGGCTAAAGACCGCGCTTCTGCTTCTGCGTGACCCGTAGCCCGCTGTCCTGAAGTCGCTCGACCAGCTCGCGCACGCCGACCGGCTGCGCGCCCATCGCTACGAGGTCGTCCCATTTGCGCTCAGGCACGTCGTAGTGATCGTGATCGAACGCACGCCTCGGGATGCCCGCGCGAGCCGCGAACTCGTGCAATTCATCCAGCGAACTGTCGCTCACGATGTGCGCCCACAACATGTCGTGCGCCGGCCAGATGGGCTGGTCGATGAGCACGGTCATGGAGCAATCATGCTCGCCGAGCGCTCACCTGCGCGCGTTTGACCCAACCCCGGCAAACCACGTACTATTGACCCTTGGTGTGTGCTGGGCTGAGCCCGCTGTCAACGCCAACAGCTTCGTCAAGACATCTGTCTATCTAACAAAGGGTTTCTCGTGGTTTACGCAATTGTGCGCGCCGGTGGTCGGCAGGAAAAGGTCGAGGTCGGCACCGTTGTCGTGCTCGACCGCATCAAGGCCGACAAGGATGGCAACATCCAGCTCGTTCCCGTTCTGCACGTTGACGGCACCACAATCATCCACGACGCGAAGGCCCTCGCGAAGATCACCGTCACCGCTGAGGTCCTGAGCGACCTGCGCGGCCCGAAGATCGTCATCCAGAAGTTCAAGAACAAGACCGGTTACAAGAAGCGCCAGGGCCACCGCCAGGAACTCACCCGCGTCAAGATCACAAGCATCAAGTAGTAGGAGCGCAACTCATGGCACACAAAAAGGGCGCAAGCTCCACCCGCAACGGTCGCGACTCCAACGCGCAGTACCTCGGCGTCAAGCGTTTCGGCGGCCAGGTCGTCAAGTCCGGTGAAATCATCCTGCGCCAGCGCGGCACCCACTTCCACCCCGGCGCCAATGTTGGCCGCGGCGGAGACGACACGCTGTTCGCCCTGGCTGCGGGTGCAGTCCAGTTCGGGCAGAAGGGCGGCCGCAAGGTCGTCAACATCGTGGTCCCGGAGTAACCTCCCCACGTACATCAGCATGACGACAGGGGCGAGCTTCGGCTCGCCTTTGTTCTTTAAAGCAGAGTCAGTTAGCAAGCGAGGAGCAGGAGCATGGCAACTTTTGTTGACCAGGTGACGCTGCACCTTCGCGCGGGCCACGGCGGCAACGGATGTGTGTCCGTCCGCCGCGAAAAGTTCAAACCGCTTGCAGGACCCGATGGCGGCAACGGCGGCAACGGCGGAGACATCGTGCTCGTCGCCGACCCCCAGGTGACCACGCTCCTCAGTTTCCATCGTGCGCCACATCGCAGCTCCGGCAACGGCGGACCCGGCATGGGCGACCACCGTGCCGGCGCTCACGGCGAACCTCTCGAGCTGGCGGTACCGGTGGGAACCGTCGTCCACGACGTCGAAGGCGAGACCCTTATTGACCTGGACGTTCCCGGCATGCGTTTCGTCGCCGCTCCTGGCGGTCAGGGCGGGCTCGGTAACGCGGCGCTCGCGACCACCAAGCGCAAGGCACCAGGCTTCGCGCTTCTCGGCACCGACGGTTTCGAGGGCGACATCCGCCTCGAGCTTAAGACCGTTGCCGACGTCGCCTTCGTTGGCTATCCGTCAGCCGGCAAGTCGAGTCTCATTGCGGCCATGTCTGCTGCCAAGCCCAAGATCGCTGACTACCCGTTCACTACGCTGCACCCGAACCTGGGTGTCGTCGAGTCGGGCGAGCTCCGCTTCACCGTTGCGGATGTCCCCGGTCTGATCGAGGGCGCCAGCGAGGGAAGGGGTCTCGGACTCGAATTTCTCCGCCATGTCGAGCGCTGCACGGCGCTTCTGCACGTCCTGGACTGCGCCACGCTCGAACCCGGCAGGGATCCGATCAGCGACCTCGACATCATCCTGGCCGAACTAGCGGCGTACCCCGTTCCGGAGGGCCAGCGTCCCCTCCTTGAGCGCCCGCAGTTGATCGCCCTTAACAAGATCGATGTCCCCGAGGGCCACGAACTCGCCGACTTCGTCCGCCCCGAGCTCGAAGCACGCGGCTATCGCGTCTTCGAGATCTCCGCCGTCTCGAGGGCGGGCCTGCGCGAACTGACCTTCGCTCTCGCCGAACTGGTCGAGGTCGACCGTGCGATCAAGGCGCTCGAGGTCGTGGCGCCCAGAATCGTCCTCCGTCCACGAGCCGTCAATGAGGTGGACTTCGCGGTGCGAGTCGAGGGTGGCAGCTACGGCGACATCTACCGCGTACTCGGCGAGAAGCCGCAGCGTTGGGTGCAGCAGACCGACTTCAACAACGAGGAGGCCGTTGGCTTCCTGGCCGATCGCCTTGCCAAGCTGGGTATTGAGACCGAGCTGTTCAAGAAGGGTGCGGTCGCCGGTTCAACCGTCATTATCGGCCCCGGAAATGGCGTCGAATTTGATTGGGAGCCCACGCTGACCTCGACCGCGGAGCTCATGATGGCCCCTCGCGGCACCGACCCGCGCCTGTTGAACGATGCTCGTCCGACGAATCCAACTCGTCGCCAGAACTACCTCGACCGCATGGATGCCAAGGCCGCGGCACGCGCGGAACTCGAGGCCGAGCGCGAGGCCGGCATCTGGACGGATGACGAGGGATTCAAGGTCTCGAAGGACGAGAGTGAAGCCGGTGAGTGAGGTTCGCACCCGGACGGACATCCCGCGGGCGTCCCGAATCGTCGTAAAAGTCGGCTCGTCGTCGATCAGCGGTGGGAATGCCGGGCAGATCGGTCCGCTCGTCGATGCCCTTGCCGCCGCTCACGCGCGCGGCTGTGAGGTGGTGCTCGTCTCGTCCGGCGCGATCGCGACGGGGATGCCCTTCCTGAAGCTGGATTCTCGACCCACGGATCTCGCCACCCAGCAGGCCGCGGCCGCGGTCGGCCAGAACCTGCTCATCTACCGCTACCAGGAGAGCCTGCGGCGCTACGAAATCGTTGCGGGACAGGTGCTTCTCACGGGTGGCGACATGGAAAATCCGGCGCATCGCAGCAACGCGCAGCGGGCGATGGAACGCCTGCTCGGCCTGCGCATCCTGCCCATCGTCAACGAAAACGACACCGTCGCGACCCAGGAGATTCGCTTCGGCGACAACGACCGGCTCGCCGCTCTCGTTGCGGAGCTGATCGGCGCGGACCTTCTCGTCCTGCTGTCGGATGTCGACGCGCTCTACACGAGACCTCCGCACGAGTCGGGCGCGGAACGAATCGCAGAGGTGCCGTTTGGCGACGAGCTGCAGCAGGTCACATTTGGAGATATCGGGCCGGCCGGCGTCGGCAGCGGGGGAGCGGGCACGAAGGTCGCTGCCGCGCGCCACGCGGCGGCATCGGGGACTCCGGTCCTGCTCGCCGCGACGGGCAGTGCAACGGATGCCCTCGCCGGTGCGGACCTCGGCACCTGGTTCGAGGCCGCGAAACGCGCATGAACGGCTCCTCGTTCTAAACTTGCTGGATGCCTGAGACCGCCGTTGCGAACTCCACGCTCGTCGAGAAGCTCGACGCCAGCCGCGCCGCCGCGCGCGTCCTTGCGACCGTAACGACGGCCCAGAAGAACCTGGCGCTGCACGCGATCGGTGCGGCCATCCTGCGCAACGCCGACCGCATCCTGCCCGCCAACGAACTCGATCTCGCGAATGCCAGCGAAAACGGCATGACCGAAGGAATGCAGGACCGCCTGCGCCTCGACTACCGGCGGCTGGAGGCTCTGGAGGCCGCCGTGTTGCAAATCGCGTCGCTCGAGGACCCTATCGGCGAAAACCTCCGTGGCAGCATGCTTCCCAACGGGTTGCGCATCACGCAGTTGCGCGTTCCGTTCGGGGTTGTTGGCGCGATCTATGAGGCTCGCCCGAACGTCACCATCGACATTGCGGCGCTCGCGCTCAAGAGCGGAAACGCCGTCGTGCTGCGCGGTGGTTCGGCGGCCGAGAATACCAATCGTGTGCTTGTGGAGCTGCTGCAGGGTGCGCTCACGGAGGTCGGATTGCCGTTCGAGGCGATCCAGACAATCGACGAATTCGGGCGCGACGGGGCGAAGCAACTCATGCGGGCGCGCGGTTACGTTGATGTGCTGATTCCTCGAGGAAGCGCGCAGCTCATCAATACGGTCGTCTCAGAGTCCAAGGTTCCGGTGATTGAAACGGGCGCGGGCGTTGTCCACATCTACCTCGACGAGTCCGCCGACGAGACCATCGCCGTCGACATCGTCCACAACTCGAAGGTGCAGCGCCCCAGCGTCTGCAATGCCCTCGAGACCCTGTTGGTACACGAAGCGGTCGCCGAGCGGCTGCTACCGCCGGTGATCGACAAGCTCCGCGCATCCGGGGTCACCATCCACGGCGACGCTCGAACGCGCGCCCTCATTCGGGATGCCGTGCCAGTTACGGAAGAGGACTGGTCGATCGAGCACATGTCGCTCGATCTCTCGGTGCGCGTTGTGGACAGCATGGACGAGGCAATGGAGCACATTCACCGCTATTCCACCCACCACACCGAGTCGATCATCACCAACGATCTGGCGCGCGCCGAGCGATTTCTCGCCGAAGTCGACTCGGCGGTCGTGATGGTTAACGCTTCGACCCGGTTCACGGATGGCGGCGAGTTCGGCTTCGGCGCGGAGGTCGGAATCTCGACGCAAAAGCTGCACGCGCGTGGACCGATGGGTCTACCGGAACTGACCAGCACGAAGTGGGTTGTGCGCGGTTCGGGCCAGGTGCGCGGCTAGACTTTTAGACATCCCCGATCGGAGAAACGCATGTACCTTCTAGCAATCGTGAGTAGTGAGACGCACGTCCCGCTGCTCATGCCGCCCATCGGGTTCGCGCTCATCGCGTTCGGAATCTTCCTGCTCTTCGGTGTCGTCACGTGGACCTACCGCGATGTCGCCAACCGTCACGCTCACAAGGCGGCGACGACCTACCACGACGACCACGAGCACGGTTCAGCGGGCCCGCACCACTAGTCCATGACCGACAGCGTTGTCGCGGGGCTCGCCGTTCCCCAACCCGATCCCGGCCGTCGGCGTCGCATCGGCATCATGGGCGGCACGTTCGACCCCATCCACAATGGCCACCTCGTTGCCGCTAGTGAAGTCCAACAGCATTTCGACCTCGACGAGGTTCTGTTCGTTCCGACCGGTCAGCCATGGATGAAACCGGCAGTGACCGACAGCGAGCACCGCTACCTGATGTCCGTCATTGCCACAGCGGCAAACCCACGCTTCACAGTGAGTCGCGTCGATATCGACCGGGACGGTCCCACGTACACGATCGACACGCTTCGTGACATCCGGAGCCTGCATCCGGATGCCGACCTTTTCTTCATCACCGGAGCGGACGCGATCGCCCAAATTCTGGACTGGAAGAACGTCGACGAGTTGTGGTCGTTGGCGCATTTTGTCGCTGTTTCGCGCCCTGGGCATGACCTGGTTATTAGCGCATTACCAGCCCAGGAGGTAAGCTCGCTTGAAGTTCCCGCGTTGGCAATTTCGTCGACCGATTGCCGGAGCAGGGTAAGCCGGGGCTTTCCGGTCTGGTATTTGGTTCCCGATGGTGTTGTTCAGTACATCTCAAAACACCACTTGTATCGGAGTTTTGCATGACCACATTCCAAGATCCGCCACCGCAGTCGCGGCGTGCGGTTCGGCAGAGTGAGCGCGGCGAGGCCCAGCCACAAGCCCAAGCGCAGCCGGATCCGTACACGTTTGATGCACCCACGGGCGACTCGGCCTCTCCGCAGGCACCCGTCTCCGCGCCTCAATCCGCCGCGCCGCAGTCTACCCAGCCCGAGTCTACCCAGCCCGAGTCGGCCCAGCCCCAGTCTGCCCAGCCCCAGTCTGCCCAGCACCACACGGGGCGCCGAGCGCAGCAGCCGAGTACCCCCGGGGACCAGTCTTCGCAGCAACCACAGGGCGGGTTCGAACCACTGACGTATTCGACACAGGGTCGCGTTTTGCCGCCACAGGATGAGCTCTCCCAGTCGCAGCCGCTCGCGGCGGCGCCGCCTCCTGGAGCATCCCCGTCCGGAAACACTCCGGATTCGGCATTCCGCGTGCGTGACTTCAGTCCAGAGGGCGGTCGTCGCGCGGCCACGCGAGCGAGTGCTGCCAGCCCATTGAGTTCACCGGCGGCCTATCCGCGGCCGGATCGCGCCGTCGACCTCGACTACCACACGCAGGGCGTCGCGCCCGCGGCGCATTCTGCCCCAGCCCCAGCCCCCGAGGATCCCCTGAATCACACACTGTCGCGGCGCGAGCTGCGCGAATTGCGCGCAGCGGAAGAGCAGCAGGCTCCCGCCTTGCAAATGCCGGAATCCATCGACACTCTTCTCAATTCGGGACCGATCGACATCCCGACCCTCGCGCCACCGCCGGGGCAGTCACAGGCGCTCGCTGAGGCAATGGCAGAGTTCGATCTCCTCACCCGTGCGCGCCGCGAGGCCGAGGCGCGGGCACGGGATGCGCAGGTTGCGTCCCTTTCCACACCCATCATCCCGACTCAGCAGCAGCCCGTCGTGGCGTCGCCTCCCGTGCAGGAGGCTCCAACCCAGCAGCCCGCGCCGCCAATTGCTCAAGCGCCGCTCATCGAGCCACCCGTCGTGCAGTATTCCGCGCCGGAGGCTCCGCCTGTTCTCCAGGAGCCCGTATTCCCGGCTTCGGCACCCGCACCAACCGTCGTTCTGCCGTCGATCCCGGAACCTCCGGTTGAGCAGGCGCCGCCAGCAATGGAGCAAGCGCAGCCTGTACTCGGAGTTCCCGTGTTCGTCGAGCCCACGTTTGACGACCCGCAGCCAGGTTCCCCGCCGGAGAGCGGACGTTCACCACGGGCATCCAACCACTGGCGCGTGCAGGCCGCCATGGAAGACACCGAGCTCCCATACGAGAACACGCTCAGCCGCACCGTCGGCTCCAACACGTCCGCGATCACCACGAGTGCTCTCGTACTGCCATCCGTACCGCAACCCGACAGCCTGCTCGCCTCGCTGAATTCAACGGGCGAGATACTGGTGACCGGGTCGATCAACCTGCCACGCAGCCTCGGGTCGACTGGCGCGCATCCTCACCGTGTCGACAACTCCGACTATGAGGATGACCCCCTCGACAGCCAGGTCTCCGCTCCGGACTCCGCTCCGGTCCGCGCCGTCCGCGCCGTGAGCACGAACACTTCGACTCGCGGTGTCATCGAGACCAAGCGGCCCCAGGGTAACCGGATGCTGACCGCTGTCATCGTCGTCGCCGGCGTCCTCTGCGTCGGGCTCGTCAGCCTTCTTGTCTTTGCGTTCGTCACGGGCAAACTGTGACGTTGCACGCAACCCAAACCCACTCAAGGAACCAGTGACTGCATCTGCGCACGCCCTCGACCTCGTCAGAATTGCGGCCGCAGCGGCCGACTCGAAGCAGGGCGAGGATCTCGTCGCACTCGATGTCTCCGGTCCGCTCCCGCTGACCGACGTCTTCCTGCTCGTGACCGGGCGCAACGAACGCAACGTTGTCGCTATCGCCGGCGAAATCGAAGACAAGATGATCGAAGCCGGCGCGAAGCCACTCCGCCGCGAAGGTCGGCAGGAGGGCCGTTGGGTCCTGCTCGACTTCGGTGATCTCGTTGTTCACGTCTTCCACGAGGAAGACCGCATGTACTACTCGCTCGAGCGGCTCTGGAAGGATTGCCCCGCAATTCCCATCGAGCTGCCCGTCGGACGCACAGCGGAATAGCCGCCCGATGAGCTGGCCGGTGCTGGCTGGTGAGCGGATGACCCTCCGCCCGCCGACGGATGACGATGCCGCGCCGCTCCTGGGTATCCTCATCGAGCCAGAAGTTTCGCGCTGGTGGGTTGGCTACACGCCGGAGCGAATCAGGGACGAAATCATCGAGTCGGGCAACGCCCTGGTCATCGAGATCGGCGGCCGACGTGCCGGTGCGATCTTCCTGTACCCGAACGAGGATCCGGAGTACCTGCACGTCGTCATCCACCTGTTTCTCGGGGCGGAATGGTACGGACATCGCTACGGCGCGGAATCGCTGGCGATTGTGATCGCTCACCTGGCAACCCGCGGACACCATCGCTTCACGCTCGATCCGAACGTGCATAACGCACCCGCCATCCGCAGCTACGAGCGACTCGGATTCACACGGGTCGGGATTCTGCGGGGATACCAGCTGCGTCCGGATGGCTCACACGAGGATGGCCTGCTCATGGACCTCATTCTGAGCGACTTTCCGAACGGTGTCGACTGGCGGCGCGGCTAGCGCGCCGACATCAGGCGCACCTGCGCGGCGAGCTGTTGCGCGACGAGTTCGAACGGTTCCATCGACTGTTCCGCCCGACTGAGTACGACCGCGCCTTCTGTGGCGGCGATAAGAATGGCGGCAAACCGCGCCGCATCCCGTTCGTCGAGTCCGCCATCCAGAAGCAGCTCCGCGAGGCGGGTCCGCCAGTTGCGGAACACGGTCGCCGCGTGCTCGAGCAGGTCGGGGGAGTCGGTCGCAATCGTGACCGCGAGCACTGAGCATCCCGCCGTGAAGTTCGAGCGCACGAGGACCTCGCGCCACATGCCAAGGAAGTGGGTCGTGATGTCCTCGGCCGAGTTTCCCGCGGAGCGATCGATGAGCGCGATCGCGTGCGCGCCGGCGAGATCGACGGCAGAGGCGATGAGTTGGTCTTTCCCGTCGGGAAAGTGGTGGTAGATCGACCCCCGCGGGGCGCCGGTCAGTTCGAGAACCCCGGAGAACGACGTTTCCTGGAGTCCGCGCTGCGCGAGCAGTCTCGCGGCTCCCGCGATCATCCGGTCTCGGGTTTCGCCGGCCATTTCACTCCAACTCGACTTATATGATTGCCAGCATAGCTTGACTATGACGGTCGTCATAAGTCAGACTCTGGATGTCGCCGCTGCGACCACTACTCACAAGGAGAACCCCCATGCCCATGATCGACGTCTACGCCACCGCAGGAACATTCAACGACAAGCACAAGCTCGCGATCGATCTCGCGACCACGGTGATGACGATCGAAGCGGTCCCGAACATCCCGATGTTCCGCCAGAACACCGCCGGATTCGTGCACGAGTTGCCCGAGGGCGACCTCTCGAACGTGAACGGCGACGGCAACTATGTTCGAGTTCAGGTGCTGACGAACGCGGGCGCGCTTGATCGGGACAAGCAGCTCGCCGTGGTGCAGCAGCTCACCGACTTGGTCGCGGCGGCGGCGGATGACCCGACACTTGTCGAGCGCACCTGGGTGCTTCTCACCGAGGCTGTCGCTGGGGGATGGGGTCTCAAGGGTCACTCGAACACCAATGACGAGCTCGTGGCTGCTGCTCGCGCCCAGATCGCGGAGCTGCAGGCGGCGAAGCCAGCAGAATAGCCCTGCGCGGCGAAGCCGCAGAAGTTGGCCCTACGGCGAAGCTGCAAACGGAGCCCTACGCGGCGATCTGGGTCTGCGGGTAGGTGCGGTAGGTGCGCCCATTAGGCGTCGTCCAGGTGAGGGTTCCGGTTCCGTCGGCCGACTGGACGACAGTCCACGCGGTGTCGCCTTTCAGCGTGTGGTGGCCGGGACACAGGCACGCGAGGTTGGTGTGGTCTGTTTCACCCTGGTATTGCCAGTCGAGGGTGTGGTCTATGTCACTTCGTTCGGCCGCTATCCCGCAGCCCGGAAATCTGCAGGTGAGATCTCGGATCTGGAGGTATCGCCGCAGGTCTCTTGGAACTTTGTAGCGTTTCCGGCCGACCGAGAGCACGGCGCCCGTCTCGGGGCGCGTCAGTAAGCGGATGAAGCTCTTCGCTCCCGAAGCGATGATTCTGGCCGTGATCGGATCGATCGGGACCCATCCGTCGAGGGTTGCCGGGGTTTGCGTCTCGCCGAGAAGAGTCAGCACCGGAACGGTGACCGCGACGGTGGCGGTGATTCCGCGGTACCAGCGGACGAAGTTGGTGTCATCCCATTCATCCGGGACCACACCGAAGGTTTCACCGTCGACGGTGGCGAGCAGGACGTGGGTGAGGATGTCGGCACGGCGCTGGTCGAGGGTGCGCTCCTCCAGCGGGTCATCCATTGCGTGAGCGGCCGCGGTTGCCTTGGTGTAGATGGCGTGAGCGTGGGTCGAGTCCAGATGCAGGATGAGGTCGGACATTCCGTCGCGGCCGTCGTCGAGGCTCAGGCCACGAGCCTCGCGTGCGGCCGTGTGGCGTTCCACGATGATCTCCGGGCCTAGTTCTTCTCTCGCCTTGCGCAGGACCCGCGCAAACTTCGGCGGAGTCAGCCGGTCGGGGCGGGTCAGTACGAGCTGTTCGAGCCGCAGCTGGGAGTCGCTATCCAGCCCCGCCGTCTCGTCGACCATTATCGTCGCGTGGCGCCACGAGAGGTCCCCGTCGCCGAGGGCGTTCAGCGTGCCGGGGAGCGTTGTGACGAGTGCTCCGGAAACTCCGATCAGATTCTCGGCGGCTCGTTCCGAGATGGTCAGCAGAGCGGCGACCTCGGCCCGGAATGAGCGTTCGGCCAGGAGGCGTGAATCGAAACCCCGATTCACGGTATCGAGCTGCGCGCGATGCGCCAGCTCCAGCGCGATCGCTTTCGCCGCGGCAAGCCGGTTCATTTCACGATCGATCCCGGCGACGACATCGAGCATGTCGTCGGCACACGCGGGATGCGCGTCAGGATTCTCGTCATCCTGAGGTTCGAAAGTGGGGCCGGTTGCCATGCATTAATCGCACCAACAGCCGCCGACATTCGAGGCGGTTATCCACACCAATTCGGGTCAAAACCCGGAAAATCGCAAAACTTTTTTCAAAATTTTTTCGGGTCAGATCTCACCCGATCCACGGGCATCCGTTCAGGACGGGAAGGAGATGTCCTTTGGTCATGATCAACCGTTGCGGACTCGATGAGGGGACAGTCTGGTCGGGTGACGGACAGGCGGCCGCGGACATCGCCCCCACGTTCCCGTCTGAAATTTCGATCTGCCACTGAGCATCCACGTGCCTGTACTCGGTGGAGTAACAACGACTATCGACTCCGTCGGTGAGGGCGGGGGCGTCCTCTGAATAGCCCGGCACGAGCCCCGTCGTGACTCTGACCAGGGGATGACCGAGCGCCGCCATGCACCCCGCGAAACGATTGAACGCGGCAAGATCCTCGTCGCGAGTTACTACGCCGTCGGCCAGCTCGTGCCGCTGCGCCACCGAGTCTGTGAATCGCGGAATGTAGGCCCACGAGAGCCAGACCGCGAATCGCACCCCATTCCGGGTTCTCAGGGAAACCAGATGGTTTCCGGTCGTCGACATGGTGAAGACGTCCGCTCCGCTTCCGCCTCCCGAGCAGTCCCCAGTTGAGTTGACTTTCTTGGAGTCGAGGAAGGTGTCGACGTTTCCACCGAGGCAGCCGATGCCTTCCACAAGGGCCGTCGCTCCCGCGGGCTTCTGTCCAACATCGATTGTCTGAATCCCACCCCCCACCCAAAGAAACGGTCTGCCGATGAGCTTTCCGTCTTGCGTCGTGACGTAGTCCCGGCCGCTGGCCGCAGCGGCCGCCTGCGCCGCGACCAGCTCCGCGTCGGGCTTCCCGACAGTCGCGATCGCGCCACCCGTCAGCGCACCGGCGAGCACGAAAGCTGCAAGTCCGGCGATCACAAGCCTCCATGGTGGCCGCTGACGCACGTACGGCGCGAGGGCCGCCGTAGCAACCAGCGCCCGTCGAAACTCGGCACTGCGCTCGCTGGGCTCGTGGTCACTGCTCATTGGTCGCTTCTTTCGTGAGTGGTGCAGCGAGAGAGGTAGCCAGTCGACGCTTGGCACGGGACAGCCGCGATTTGACGGTGCCGACCGGGATCCCAAGCACCAGCGCAGCATCCTTGTCCGGTAAGTCCTCGAGCACGCAAAGGGTCAGGATGCGCTGGTCGGCGGCCGACAAGCTTCGCAGCGCGTCGCGCGCCTCGGTGTCGAACGCATCGGTGAAACGGTCGCCGTCGTGCCGGTCCACCGGGAGCCGGTTCAACATGGTTCGGTAGCGGCGACCGCTGCGCGCAAGGTTCCGAGCCGAGTTCGTAGCCGTCACCAGCAGCCACGGGAGCATCGACCCGTCGACGAACCTCACCGCGTCTGCTCGCCGCCACGCCTCAAGGAAGGCTATGGAGACAATGTCATCCGCGTCGGCCGTTACGGCGACCAGCCGATAGCCGTGGCGAAACACCCGATGCCGGTGGCGATCGAAGATGCGGCCGAATGCCTCGCCGTCGCCGCGGCGGGCATCGGCCCAGTCGCTCTCGTCGTTGGGATTCGGCATCACAAACTTAAGTGTCCGCTGCCGCCCGAAAGGTTCCTTCGACTTCGAAAAAGTTTCTTCGCCGATCAGCGATCCCGCACGGCACCGTTCGACGGCGTCACAATGAACGTGTCCGGGATACCGAAGGCATGCTCGGCGAACGCGCCGTCGATCGCGACCTGCACTCTGCTGATGTCGGAGGTTGCCACCAGCGCGATCGCGGATCCGCCGAAGCCGCCTCCGGTCATCCGGGCACCGATCGCGCCGTTCTCGATCGCGGTCTCCACCGCGAGATCGAGTTCCGGCACGGAAATCTCGAAATCGTCGCGCATCGACCGGTGGGAGGCATCCAGCAGCTCGCCGACCGAGCGTGGGCCCGTGGTCTCGAGCGCCGCAACGGTATCGAGGACGCGCTGGTCCTCGGTCACGACATGGCGCACGCGACGGAAGGTCACGTCGTCGAGTACCTCTCGTGCGCGCGACAGGTCATCCGTTGTCAGCTCGCGGAGCGACGCGACACCCATGAGCTTCGCTCCGAGTTCGCAGGATGCTCGTCGCTCCGCGTACCCACCGCTCGCGTGCTCGTGTGCGACTCCCGTGTCGATGATGAGCACGGCCAGCTCGGCCGCTTCGAGACCGAGCGGGATGATGCGGGAGTCCAGGCTGAGACAATCCAGGAAGACCGCGGAATCCCGCTCAGCGAGGAGCGATGCCGATTGGTCCATGATGCCGGTCGGCGCACCGACCACCTGGTTTTCGGAGATCTGGGCAACCCGAGCGAGCGTCTGGCGATCGAGCCCGAGTTGCCAGACGTCGTTCAGCGCAAGTCCGACAGCGCTCTCGAGCGCGGCAGACGATGACAGACCCGCGCCAACGGGAACGTCGGACACGACGAAGATGTCGAAGCCGGGAACGGCGGCGAGGTCGGCGCCGAACTGGGTGAGCGCCCACGCGACGCCGAGTGGATACGCGGACCAGCCGGCCAGATGTTCGGGTGAGAGCTCCCCGAGAGGGATTTCGACGACCTCATCTGTAAAGGAACTACCAACCCGCGCAACGGTCTCGGTGCGTACACCCAGAGCGATGACGGTTCGTCGATCGATCGCGAACGGGAGCACGAAACCGTTGTTGTAGTCGGTGTGCTCGCCGATCAGATTCACACGACCCGGCGCCGACCAGATCCCGTTCGGCTCGTATCCGAATACCTCGGTGAATGCCTCGGTGGCCTCGTCCCTGAGGTCGTTCATGACGCATCCAGTCCTGTGATCGCATCCCTGAGCGCCGCGGCGGCCACCTCTGGCACAACATCGCCGATCCACGCACCCATGGCCGACTCCGAGCCGGCGAGGTACTTGAGCTTGTCCTCGGACCGACGGGGCGATGTGACCTGAAGCATGAGTCGCACGGTATCGCGTCCGACATCGGTCGGCGCCTGGTGCCACGCCGCGATGTACGGAGTCGGTGTCGGATACAGGGCGTCCACGCCACGCAGAAGCCGGAGGTAGAGGGTGGCGAGCTCCTCGCGCTCATCCTCGGTCGTACCGACGAAATCGGGCACGTGCCGCAGCGGCAGCATGTGCACCTCGAGCGGCCAGCGCGCGGCGAATGGCACGAAAGCGATCCAGTGCTTGCCGCGCAGCACGACGCGCTCGGACGCACTCTCGAACTCGAGTATGCTCGCGAACAGGTCCCCGTCGAAGCGTTCGATCGAGTCGAGGAGTCGCTGGGTGCGGGGGGTGATGTACGGATATGAGTAGATCTGGCCGTGCGGATGGTGCAGTGTCACGCCGATCGCCTCGCCGCGATTTTCGAACGGGAAGACCTCGCGCACGCCGGGAAGCGCGGAAAGCGCTTCGGTGCGATCCGCCCAGGCCTCGATGACGGTTCGAGCGCGCGAGACGGTCAGGCCGGCGAACGATCCGAGACTCTCCGGGCTAAAGCACACCACCTCACAGCGACCGATTGCCGGCAGCGACCGACCGATTCCGACTGCGGTCAGTTCCTCGGCGGAGTAGCCATCGGTCATCCCCGGCCCGAACGACGGCGACCGGTTCTCGAAGACGACGACGTCGTAATTGTCGGGTATCTCCGAGAGGTTGGCGGGGCTGGATGGCGCCAGCGGGTCCTGGTCCGACGGCGGCAGGAAGACTCGGTTCTGGCGCGCGGCGGCGATCGAGACCCAATCACCGGTCAGGGGATCCTGCCGCATGAGAGGGGTGTCCGGGCGCGGCCCCAGTTTGCGGACGTCGGCCCCGCGTTCCGGCCCGAGGCGAGTGTCGGCGTCGTCAAAGTAGATCAGCTCGCGACCATCCGCCATGCGGTGTTCCTGTTTTGTGACGCGACCCATTGATCTCCCCGCAGCTTCCTAAATCGAAAGCTACATTGCCGCAATTGACAAGAAATCGCAAGTAATCGACAATAAAACCATGGCATCTGAGCTGGCACTGCCCGCTGCGGTTCGTCGTGAGCGCATCGCCGCGATCGTTGAGGAGCAGGGCTTTGCCCGCGTCACCGAACTCAGCGATCTGTTCGGCATCTCGGAAGTCACCACTCGTACCGACCTGGATGCCCTCGCGAAAGCATTCGTCGTGCAGCGCATCCACGGCGGGGCGATCGCTGCATCACATCAGTCGGCGCCCGAGGAACCGTTCGAGCAGACTTCTCTCGCGGCTGCGGTCCAGAAGCACAGCATCGGAATCGCCGCCGCCGCCCTCGTGCAATCTGGCCAGGCCATTGTGCTCGATGTCGGCACCACGACCACGGCCATCGCGACGGCACTCGTCGCCAGAACCGAGCTGCGCGACGTTGTTGTAATCACGAATGCGCTCAACATCGCTGTTGCGCTCGAGTCGGCCATCCCGCGCTTCACGGTGATCGTGACGGGTGGCACGCTGCGCCCGCTGCAGCATTCGCTGGTCGACCCGCTCGCTGGTGCAGTCCTGGAACGCATCCGCGCCGATATCGCCTTCGTCGGCTGCAGTGGCGTCGACGTCGAGGCCGGCGTCACCAACGTCAATCTCCCGGAGGCGGATGTGAAACGCAGGATGATCGCCGCGGCGGCTCGGAGCATTGTGGTCGCGGACGGCACAAAGCTCGGCGTGGCCCACCACAGTCGGGTTGCCCCGCTGTCGGATGTCGACGGACTCATCACGAGCTCTGATGCCGACTCACGCGTCATCCGGCAGCTCGAGCGCGCCGGTCTCCCCATTACACTCGCCACTTAGCAAGTCCACAGTCGTCACCAATGCGGCGCGAATAGCGTTGGGCAACATCATCCAAGGAGAACCATGTCGTGGCTAGTCACCGGTGGTGCGGGCTATATCGGCGCCCATGTTGTGAGGGCGCTGCAGGATGCCGGATTGGATCCGGTCGTCCTGGACAATCTCTCGTCCGGCTTTGAGAGCTTCGTCCCCGATGGCGTGCCGTTCGTGCGGGGGAGCATTCTGGACGGCCAGGCCGTGCTTCGAGCAATCGACGCGCACAATGTGACCGGAGTCATCCACGTCGCCGGGTTCAAGTACGCGGGAGTTTCGGTCAAGCGGCCGCTGCACACCTACGAACAGAACGTGACCGGCACCTCGACTCTGCTGGCCGCCATGGCGGATCGAGGCGTCGATCGCATTGTGTTCTCTTCGAGCGCGGCCGTCTACGGGACTCCGGATGTCGACATGGTCACCGAGCGCACGCCGTGCGTACCGGAATCGCCCTATGGCGAGTCGAAACTGATCGGGGAGTGGTTGCTGCGCGACCAGGCTGTCGCGGCGGGGCTAAACCACACCTCGCTGCGCTATTTCAATGTTGTCGGCTCCGGCGACCCGGGCGTGTACGACACGAGCCCCCACAACCTGTTTCCGCTGGTGTTCGATGCGCTGGTGGATGGCCGTACGCCGATCATCAACGGCGACGATTATCCGACCCCGGATGGTACCAACGTGCGCGATTACCTTCACGTGGCGGATCTCGCGATCTCGCATGTGGCGGCCGCGCGTCGTCTCGAGGCGGGCGATGCGCTGGAACCGGCGTACAACCTCGGAAGCGGTGACGGAGTTTCCGTCGCGCAGATCATGACCGCGATCGCCGCCGCTACCGGGATCGACTTCACCCCCGAGATTGGCCCTCGTCGCCCGGGCGATCCCGCGCGCATTGTTGCAAGCGGCGACCTTGCCGCCCGCGACCTGGACTGGAGCATGCGCCACTCTCTCGCCGACGTGGTCACGAGCGCCTGGCAGGCCCGCCTTCGTGCCGCCGCTTGA
Source organism: Galbitalea sp. (assembly GCA_036271795.1). GTDB lineage: Bacteria > Actinomycetota > Actinomycetes > Actinomycetales > Microbacteriaceae > Galbitalea. The sequence goes on along the minus strand of DATAZY010000046.1, from coordinate 26,564 downwards.
CCCGCCGTCCGCCCCGTCCGTTCTGTAGTAATCTGTCCTAGTTGTCCTGTCACAATCTGGTCGGGACAATCCGGGGTCCATGGCGCAGCCCGGTAGCGCACCTGCATGGCATGCAGGGGGTCAGGGGTTCGAATCCCCTTGGATCCACCAAATGAAAAAGCCCCACCTAAAGGTGGGGCTTTTTCATTTGGTAAATCTATGGTCGCCAAGAACCTTCGTGGGCCCCCGCTGAGCAGTCCGAAATCTCGCGAAGCGATATTTCGGCGGCTCAGTAGGGGAGTCGAATCCCCTTGTGTGCTGCGCGATCCAAAGGATCGCGCAGCACCAGAATCACAGGCGCGTAGCGCTGTTCTTCTAACCCCGCACGGCACGCGAAGCGAGCCTGCTGCGCCCCGCTCTACCCGCCCCGCTCTACCCGCCCCGCTCTACCCACCCCGCTCTACCCACCCCGCTCTACCCACCCCCGCACGGCACGCTTCGCGACTCGGCTGCGCCCCGGCTAACCCTTCGCTGTGCTCGATTCGTTCCCGCTTGCCGCCCGCCACAACGAGTACTCCACCGGCGCGCCCCCGCCGATCCCGATCTCCCCGATGACCTCGAACCCTAACCGCCCGTAAAACCCAAGGTTCTCGACGGTTGTTTCGAGGTATGCCGTCATCCGTTGTTCGTCGACGAGACGGAGGTGTTCGCGAACGAGTGCGCTGCCGACCCCCGAACCCTGTCGGTCGGGTTCAACGCCGAGCAGCTGGAGATACCAGGAGCGTGTGCCTCTTCGAGCAGCGGCAACCGCTCGCCCCATGGCGATCATCCTTCCCATGTCGCGACCAAGTGCATGCCCCGCGACGAGAGCGAACGGGATGCCGTTCCGGGTAATCGCCCTCGCACCGGGCGGCTGCCAAATGGCGGCACCCACTATCGCCCCGGCTTCCCGTGCGACGTACGTTGCACCGTGCGGGATCCCTTCATAGCGCGCGATGGCTGTATTGAGTTGCCGAAGTACCCGTGTGCGCCGGGCAGCATCCGGGGTAACCCAGGAGGTCATCGGGTCGTTGGCGAAAGCTCGCGCATAAAGGTCGCCGATCGCGCGGGCGTCCGCTGGCACTGCAAGCCGCACGTCCATGCATCCACGCTAACTGCTGGCCGCCGACCCGGCGCGAGGCTATGCCAGTGCGAGATTTACCGCGTGAGCCTCCGCCATGCCGGGGTTCGCAATCCGCAGATCCGTCGACTCGCGACCGGCGTCGAGATCATCGAGGTAGCGACGGTCAGCGCTGACACGTGCCGCACCGTCGGTCGTCACGGTGCCGTGTCCCGGTATGACTATCCGCGCGACGCTTGCGTAGGGCGCGAGCGTCTCAAGGCCCATCCGGTATGCGCCGAGCCCGTTTGATGAGTCGTCAGGGAGGGGCAACTCAACGTCGCTCAGCATGTCGCCCGCGACCAGAACGCCAAGTTCGGCAATCCAGACGGCGGAGTGACCAACGATGTGCGCATCGTGAATCACGATTCCGGCCTCGGGGCCGAGCCAGGGGATGTCCAGGCCCGGCAGAGCGGTGACTCGGCCGGTCAGCGCCAGAACTTCGGCGCGATAGCCGTCCCCGAGTGCGGTGAACAATTCGTCCCGATGGGATCCGGCGATTCGTACGGTATCCGGTGACGCCCAGCGCGGAACATCCCCGAATCCCGGATGCCAGAGCAGGTGATCGTGGTGCGCGTGTGTCGCGAAGCCCGCGACGGGTCTGAGCCCCCGGCCGGACAACTCGAGTGCGAGGTCATCCAGTTCGTCCGCCTGCCAGCCCGGGTCAACGAGTAGGGCGCCCCCACCCTGACCGAGCACGACGACACTGTTGAGTGAGTCGGTGCGTGAGGTCGCGACGAGCAGGCCCGCCGCGACCTCATGCAGTCCTGTCATTTCGTGATGACGGGTGCCGCCTTGGCCGCCTCGGTGACTTCGGCCGCCGCGTTGGCTTCTCGCGTCGCTTTGCCTCGCCACCAGAACAGCACACCGATACCGATGAAGACGAGCACAGGAATGAGCTCGGTCAACAGGTAGAGACCGGCCTCCGACTTCGCCCAGCCTTCCGGCCGAAAGTCATCACCAAACCACTGGAATCCGGCCCCGGGCGCGATCAGCTGGATGACGGATGCCGCTAGCAGGATCATCAGAATGATCGTGAGCCCCTTCATCCACGGCATCCTGAATGGGCGCGGCACGTCGGGTTTGCTCGCGCGCAGCTTCCAGAGCGCCGGATAGATCAGCAGATAGCTGATGAGCGTGGTCGAGATTGTGACGCCGAGCACCGCGCCGAAGAACTTCGCGGTGCTTCCACCCGTGATGACCTGGGCGAGGATGAACACGATCGTGGCGACGATGCCGCTGAAAATGTTGACCCGAACCGGCGTACCGAAGCGAGCGTTGATGACCCCGAGGAAGCGCGGCGCGGCACCGTCATAACCGGACACGGCCAGCGACCGGTCCGAACCCATGATCCAGGTCACCCCGGAGGTGAGAAGACAGATGACGAACAGAATTGCGCCAACCTTCCCCAACGCGCCGGACGCTGGCCCGTAGACGGTAAAGACCTGGTGAATCGCGTCCACAAGCCCGCTGAAATTGGTAACGGATTTGACGGGTAGCACCAGAAGGATGCCGAGGATCGGTACCGCATACAGCAGGAACGAGAAGATCGTCGAGCGCAGGATCGCGAACGGGACGTGCTTGGCCGGATCTTTCATCTCTTCTCCGGCGCTCGAAGGCAGCTCGAAGCCGACGTAGTTGAACAGCAGAACGCCGACAACAAGCACGAACCCTCCGGGCGTGACACCGAACGACCCCGCACTCAGTCCGTGCACGCCATAGTGCGCGGCGTAGGCGATGACCGTGATGGTGAACCAACCGAGAAGGGCAAATCGGGCGAATGCGCCGACGGTAGTGATCCACTTTCCGACCTTGAACGACAGCACGGCCGCGAGCACACCGACCCAGATGAACAGGATCGCGATGACGTACACGACGGGAGTCGCGAACGCTTTGCCGCCATTGAAGAAGACCTCGAGACCTGTCAGCGCCGAGATGGCGAGCGTTCCGCCTAGCCACACCGGGTTGGTGACCCAGTACATAAAGTTGTTGATCGCGCCCGCGAGATGCCCGAATGCCAACCTGGTCCAGAGGTAGGGGCCACCTTCCTGTGGGAACGCGGTGCCCAGTTCCGCGAAGAGTAACGCCTGTGGGACAAAGAAGACGATGGCGAAGATCAGCATCCAGGTGAATGCCTCGCCACCATCTGAAGCAACCGAGGCGATCGTATCCACGCCAACGATGGTGCAGATCAGGAAGAACAGGATATCGAATCTGCCGAAGTGGCGGCTGAGCTTCCCTGATTCGATCGAGGCGGGCGAGGCTACGGTGAGCCCAATTTCTACGGTCATTGGTGGACGTTACCTTTCGGCTGGCCCGCTTGTTCACACGCGGGGGTGGCTCGATTGTCCTCCTGATCTGCCCTCTGTAGGTTTCGCGCGTGTTTCAGTCGTGAAATTCGTCGAACCGCGACGGAATCCGTATGTCGCTACCCCTTGACCGCCCCCGCTGCGATCCCGGAGACCAGCTTCCGCTGGATGATCAGGAAGAAGATCACGACTGGCAGCGAGAACAGCACCGACGCGGCCATTTGTCCGCCGAAGTCGGTTCCGGTGTGCGGGGTCGAGAACGATGCCAGCCAGATCGGCAGTGTGTACAGCGTCTGGTCGTTCATGAACGTGTACGCGACGATGTACTCATTCCACGCGGTGATGAAGGCGAAGATGCTGGTGGAGATCACGCCGGGAGCGACCAGCGGGAAAAGCACGCTCCAGAGGATCCGCCAACTGTTGGCACCATCCATCCTTGCAGCCTCTTCGATCTCGACGGGGACCGTGAGAAAGAACCCGCGCATGACCCAGATCGAGAAGGGGAGCACGCTCGCGACGTAGGCGACGACGAGGCCGAAGATTGTTCCGCGCAGGCCGATGTCGCCGAAGACCAGGAAGGTGGGAACCAGCAGCGCCGTGGTCGGCAGCATCTGGATGGCCAGGATGATCACCATGATGGCGCGGCGGCCACGGAACCGGAATCGGGTGAGTGCTGCGGTAGCGAAGAAGGCGATAAGTGTCGAGATCAGAACGGTGCTGATGACGACCACGACGCTGTTGCGCAGGTTGTCCAGGAAGTCGGTTTCGGTCACGGCGTCCACGTAGTTGGTGAATGTCCAGTGCGTGGGAAAGAACTGCGGGATCGAGGTCATCACATCGGAGATGGGCTTCAGCGACGTATTGACCATCCAGTAAACCGGGAAGATCCAGATCACGCTGAAAACGATGGCGACGGTTGAGATCACCCAGCGCCGCTTCTTGCGCCGCCGTACTGCGGTTGTGGGTCGCACAGCCGCCTTGTCCCTGGCCAGTTCGGCGCCGATCGGGCGCACGGTCAGATCGGTCAGCCCTGGCATGGTGGCGGTCATAGGTCTTCTCCCGATCGAAGCAGGCTGCGGATGTAGAAGGCGGTGAACAGCATCAGCAGGATGGTGGTGACGATGGCGATAGCCGCACCCGATCCGAAGTTGAAGCTGACGAAGGCCTGCTTGTAGGTGAAGACACCGAGGGTGTTGGTGGCGTCGTTGGGGCCGCCCTGCGAGATCAGCCAGATCTGGTTGAATACGTTGAAGTCCCAGATGATCGAAAGGATCGTCATCAACATCACGGTCGGACGCAGGAACGGAATGGTCACGTTCCAGTAGATCTTCCACTCGTTGGCTCCGTCGAGACGGGCGGCCTCGATGTACTCAGACGCGACCTGCGACTGCGCCGCGTAGACCGTAAGTGCAATGAATGGCACGGCCTGCCAGACAATCAGGAACCAAATACACAGGAAGGCGAGACTCGAGTCTTCCGCCCAGTTCACGTTGGTCAGGTCGCCGAAGACGTGGAGTTGCGTGAGCAGCCAGTTGACGACTCCGAATCCGGGCTGGAAGAGCCACTTCCACACCTGCGAGGATGCCACAGTCGGCATTGCCCAGGCGAGGATGAGGACGACGGTGACGATGTAGCGGATGACAGAACCCAGTCGAGTCAGCATCTGCGCCACCGCCATGCCAACGAACACGCTGCCGGCGACCATGGCAGCGGTAAAGGCGACGGTTCGAAGCAGTGCCCACCAGAAGTCGACGTTCGTGAAGATCGCGGTGTACTGGTTGAGCCCGACCCAGTCGAATGCGCCGGTGTAGAGCGTGTGTTGATCGGAGTCGGTGAAAGACGTCACGACAAGGTAGACGATTGGTGCGACAACGAGTGCCGTAATTACCAGTCCCGCAGGCGTCATCAGCCACAGGGGGGCGAACCCGACCTTGTGGTGACGGGGTTTGGGGTTGCGCGGCCGCCGGGGCTGGTGCCCGACGGCCGCGCGTTCGCTTCCAGCGGCGATTTCAGTTGCTGAACTCATTACTTACTTTCCGTTGGAAGCGAGATGGATGGTGCTGCCGGACTAGCCGGCGTTGAGTGCGCTTGCGAGGTGCGAGTCGAATGACGACGCCGCACTCGATACCGAACCTGTTGCGACGTTCTGGAAGAACTCCGTGATGCTGTTGTCTCCCTCAATTGTCAGCCAGCCAGCCGCAGCCGGCGTGGGGTTCGAGATCTTTGCCGCGGTGAAGAACGGTGCGTCGATCGGAGCAGCCTTGGTCGCGGCAGCCGCCGAGGCCTGGACGCTGTTCGGAATCCAGCCGTCGTGTCCGAACACGTAGTTACTCTGGATTGACGGGCTGGCCGCGATCTTGACCCATGCCTTCGCGAGGGCGGCGTTCTTGCTCTTCGCGGCGATGCCCCAGTCCGATCCACCGAGGAAGACGGGCTGGTTCTTGCCCGACTTTCCGGGGAACGGGAAGGTGCCGAGGTCGGATGCCGCAAGCTTCTTGGTGGCTTCAACGGTTCCGATCTCCCACGAACTGGCGACGATGGCGGATGCCTGGCCGTCGGCGAGAATCGTGTCCTGGCTCGGGGTGTCCGTGTTCAGGGTCTGCGATGCCACGCTCGAGTAGGTGTTCTGGAATGTCTTGAAGTCGTTCAGACCCTGCTGGGCCGCGGAGGATCCGAAGCCACCCTTCCACGACGTTCCGCTGCCGGTTGCGATCGATCCGCCGGCATCCCAAACGAAGCCCATCCCCGCGTACCAGTACTGTCCGGGGAAGTACATGGCCGAGAAGTCGGAGGCGGTGTTCTTCGACTTGATGGTGTCGAGATCACTTGTCAGCTGCGAATAAGTGGTCGGTACGGAAGTGATTCCGTCCGCTGCCCACATCGTCTTGTTGTACAGAACGACGCGGTCACCGGCGAATGACGGTACGGCGTACAGTTTGCCGCCGACCTCGGCCGGTGCCTCGAGTCCGGAGAGCCAGGTCTGGCCCGCCTCGAGTTCCGTCTTATTGGCCGTCAGGTCGAGCAGGCCACCGCTGGACGCGAAGCTCGCGACATCGGTGTTGCCGAGGTCGACGACGTCCGGGGGAGTGCTGGTGGAAAGGGCGGTCGTGATCTTGGTTCCGATCCCGGTCCACTGCTGGGTCTGAACGTTGACCTTCGCGCCGGTCTCCTTGGTGAACTGTTTGTTGATGGCACCGAGGGTTGCCGCGCTGAGGTCTCCGGTCATTGACCAGACGGTGAGCGTCTTACCTTTGCCGTTCGGCGTGCCGATCGATGATGACGACCCGCCGGTGGCGCCGGAAGAGCAGGCGCTAAGCGCCAAAGCGGCGGCAAGGCCGATGGCCCCGACCGCGTAAATGCGTGATTTGCGCAATGTAGTATCTCCTAGTAGCTGAAAGCGGGTGTCCGCTGTGTTGGGTCAGTTCTCGTGTTTGGCAGTGCTTGTTTTGGCAGTGCTTGTTTTGGCAGTGCTTGTTTCAGGGCGTGTAGGCGCGGGAGCGCGAACGCGTCGGATGGAGCAGAGCGCAGCTGCTGCTGCGTTCTCGGCCGGGTGTACCGCCCGGACGTCTGTGCGAGGTGTGCCGACCATGTCACGACACCCCCAGTTCTGCTGAAAGGACGAGGACCGCAGCGCCTAACAGCCTGAGGTCCTCGCCCCCTTTTGCCATCCGCATGTCGAGCCCGTTGCTCACGGCCGACAGTGTGCGGATGCGGATGGTGTCGCGGGCGGCATCCAGAAGCGGGCCGTCGAGCAGCTCCGGTGGGCCGCAGAGCACGACATCGTTCAGGTTGAGCGCGCTGATGATGGGGGCGAGAGCGATTCCGAGCGAGTGTCCCGCGTCGGCCAGGATTGCGGCGCGTTCACTGCTGCCTCCTGCACGTAGCCGCGCACGCAGGTGCGGGGCGGCGAGCGAGAGCTCGAGGCATCCGCGCCGGCCGCACGCGCACAGTTCGCCACCTTCGTCGACGATCAAATGTCCGATCTCCCCGGCGGCGAATTGATCTCCGACGACGAGAGCGCCCCCGATGATCAGGCCGGCACCGACACCGTGTTCGATGGTGACGACCATGAGGCTGTGCCCGGATGCCGCGTGGAAGGTGTGTACGCCGAGGGCGGCCGCGTTGGCGTCGTTTCCGACGTAGACGGGAAGTCCCTGGTCGCTCGCGACCCGGTTCGCCAGGTCGAGGCCGTACCAGCCCAGGTTCGGCGCCTCCTGGACGAAACCGGCGTCATCGACGATTCCCGGAGTGCCGATGCCGATCCCGAGTATGCGTACGGTCGCCAGTTCTGCGAGCCTCCTGCAGAGCTCGATGACGAGCTCAACGGCATCCTCACCGGTCTTGCCTTCGACATGGGTTTCGGCCCGGTGGAGCACTTCGCCGCGAAGATTTACAACGACGCCGACGAAGCGCTCGTCGTTGGAGAGGTCGAGAGAGAGGATGTGGAACGCGTCTTCCCGGATGCCGACGAGTGTGGCCGGTTTGCCGACGCGCGTGCCGTCCCGCGTTCCCAGGTCGCCGACGATGCCCTCCGCCGCCAGCTCGCTGACCAGGTCGGACACGGTGACCCGGGTGAGGCCCGATTCGCGGGCGAGATCGGCTCGGCTCATCGAACCGTCGTGAAAGAGGGTCTGCAGGATGAGGGACCGGTTGTGCAGGCGGTTGTGCTCAGGCAGGGCCTTCGAGGTCACACGAAGGGCGCGCCGGGATGGCACGAACGGTTCTCGCGCCGGTGCACTGATATCCATGCGGATCTCTCTTCTGAGCCTTGCTTCATCGCAAAATGTGTCCGGAAGGTTTTTGTTAGTACATCGGCCTTACAAAAAAAAGTCAAGCGAAGTTTGTAAAGAATTCGTCTCGATGAGTTAGCCGTGCACGACGGCAAAGGACTTTGAGTGTCGGGTTTGCGGCCAAAAGTCCGGCGTTTCGATCGAAGACGGAACATCGGGGCGTGCGGGTCGCTTGCTAATTCGACAATCCGTAAGGTTTACTAACAAACATGTCTGAGTCTGTGGCACTACGTCGTGCCGTGTCCACCACGCTCCTGCCCGGATTCGTGGGCACGAGGCTGCCGGATTGGGTCTCGACCCGGCTACGCGATGGGCTCGGCGGTGTTTGCATCTTCGGCACGAATATCGTTTCGCCCGCACAGCTCCGCGAGTTGACGGACTCGATCTACGCCGCGAATCCACTCGCGATCATCGCGATCGACGAAGAGGGTGGCGACGTGACCCGCCTGCATTACGCCGCCGGATCGCCGCTCCCGGGCAACGCCATCCTCGGTCGCATCGATGATCTCGACTACACGGAATCGATCGGACAGCGCATCGGCTGGGAGCTGCGCAGAACGGGATTCAATCTCAATTTCGCGCCGGATGCGGACATCAACTCCAATCCGAACAATCCCGTCATCGGCGTACGCAGCTTCGGAAGCGCGCCACAGGATGTTGCTGCCCAGGTCGCAGCCTGGACACGTGGCCTGCAGTCAACGGCGGTCGCCGCGTGCGCAAAACACTTCCCGGGACATGGAGACACCACCGAGGATTCCCATCTCACGTTGCCGGTGGTCGATCGAAGCCTCGACGAACTGCGCGAGCGCGAACTGGTTCCGTTCGCGGCAGCGATCGCAGCTGGCACGAAATCCATCATGTCCTCGCACATCATGCTGCCGCAGCTCGACCCGGAGCGTCCGGCTACTCTCAGTCGCACCATTCTTCAGGACCTGCTGCGAGGCGAGCTCGGCTTCGACGGAGTCATCGTCAGCGACGCCCTCGACATGACCGGAGCGAGCGGAACGATCGGAATCCCCGAGGCCGCGGTGCGCGCCCTCGATGCCGGATGTGACCTCCTCTGCATTGGAAGCGGAACGACGGCTGCCGAGTTCGACGAGATCGCGAGTGCCGTCGGTCTCGCCCTCACCGAGGGTCGACTGGCGAGTGCGCGAGTGGAGGATGCCGCGGCCCGCGTGCTTCGACTTGCCGACGAGCTCGCGTCGGAACGCGGCCAGGCTCCGATACCGGCGATCGAGATCGACCCGGTTGACGCGGACGTGGCGCGAGCGCTGGCGACTTTCGAGACGCGACCGAGGACCGCGGAACTCCTGGCGAAACGGGCCGGGGAGTTTCAGCTCGTCAGCCTCGACGCCGCAATTAACAATGCGATCGGGCAAGTCCCTTGGGGACTCGCCGCCGAACTCGCCGCGAATCGCTCGCGATACGAGGGAACCGGCCTCACCGAACATGCTTCCATCTCTCTGACCGCCGCATCGGACGTCGATTTCGCCGTTGATCCCGGAACTGTGGTGGTCGTTGTCGGGCGCGACATTCATCGGCACTCTGATTCTCGCGCCGCGGTCGATCGGATTCGCGCGGAGCATCCCGCCGTTGTCGTCGTGGACATGGGATGGCCGGCCGACGACCGGACCTACGCCGACATCGCCACGTTTGGCGCGTCCCGGCTCGCCGGTCGCGCGCTCGCCGCCCTCCTGACCGGACAGCCCGCATGAGACTGGGTGTCGATATCGGCGGCACCAAGACCGACGCGGTCGCGCTCGACGGCGCCGGCGTCACGACTCAGCGCGTCCGGCTCGTCACCGGCTTCGGATCGCTGGCGGTCATCGAAACCGCGACCGCCGCGATCAGCAGAATCGCCGAACTGTCCGGGCTTGAGCCGTCGGGGTTCGAGTCGATTGGGATCGGGATTCCCGGGATGGTCGACAGCGCCTCCGGGCACGTTCGACATGCCGTGAACCTCGGACTCGACGGACTCGACCTCGGTGACGCCATCGCCGAACGTCTTGGGGTGGGGGTTCGCATCGAGAACGATGTCAGCGCGGCTGCGCTGGGCGCCTATCACGGTCTCGGCCTGACGTCGTCGATGGCGTACCTCAACCTGGGCACGGGCATGGCTGCGGGCCTGGTCATCAACGGCGAACTGTGGCGCGGACCGCGCGGAGCAGCAGGGGAGATCGGACACATCCCGGTGGACCCGAATGGCGCGCTATGCGGCTGCGGGCAGCGCGGCTGCCTCGAAACCGTTGCATCCGGATCCGGTGTCGCCCGAGTATGGACGAGTGGAGACCAGTATCCCGTTCGCGCCCTGTTCGACGCAGCTGAGGCCGGCGACACACAGGCGACTGCGATCAGGGCGAAGCTTGCCGGTGGTGTTGCGGCCGCCATCCGGGTGCTCATCCTGACGGCGGACGTGGAGACCGTGGTGATTGGCGGCGGACTCAGCCACCTGGGCGAGCGACTCCTCGACGACGTGCTCGTGGTTCTGTCGTCCTGGTCGGCGACCTCGCCCTTCGTCGCCTCGCTCGAATTGGGTTCCCGAGTTCAGCTTGTGCCGAACGACTTTCCCGCGGCTGCGGTTGGAGCCGCGCTGGTTGGCGGGTCGCTGTCGGGAGTCGCTTAGCTGGCAAGGTTGAGCTTTCGTTGGCGATTTGGCGTCCAGCGGCTAGCATGGTCACACCCCGACCCCCCTTTGGGGGGAGTTCGCTCGGCACCCCCGGCCGAGTGATGCAAGACCTGAGGTCAACCCGAATGGACATCAGTCGTGACCGTGCTCAATCAATCCACCCAAAATGAATCGACATTTACCCGATTCACGGATCCGTACATCAGTGATATCGGCGTTACGGCGCCGTTCGCGTCTCGCTCGAAGCCAGGCGACTCCTACCTCGACTGGAATGGCGCGCTCGACGGTCTCGGCCGGACCGAGCTGGACCTGCTGCTGCGAACCGTCGAACTCGTCGTGCAGGCGCAGACCTACTCGCGAGAGCGACTGCAGTACGCCCTCCGAATTTCCCAGGGATCGGCCGTCCAGATGACGAACAGCCTCGAACTCCTGGGTGTCATCGCCGCCGGAGAGCCGAACGCTCAGCGTCGAGTGCTCGTCTCCGTGCGGACCCTTCCCGTCCTGCTCGCCAAGCTGCTGTCGAGCAGCGAGTACGAGCACACGTTCCAGTCTCCGCAGGAGTCGCGCGCCGCCAGCTAAGCGACGGCTCTAGTCTCTGGTAGCCAGGAGTCTCTGGTAGCCAGGACGACCGTCGCGTCGCGTTTCTTCGAGTGAGCGACGCGCACCGTCAGCCCCGCCTGCGCGAGGAACCTCACCGCCTCGGCCGACTGCCGCACGCTGGTCTCGATCAGGAGCGTTCCCCCGGGTGCCAGCCATTCCGCGGCTTCCGCGGCGACACGACGGTGGATGTCCAGGCCGTCGCCACCGCCATCCAGGGCCACCTGTGGTTCGTGGATGCGCGCCTCCGGCGGCATCCCCGCGATCTCGGATGTCGGCACATAGGGCGCATTGACCAGCAGAATGTCGACCGTGCCCCGAAGCGAATCGGGAAGGGGCTCGAATAGATCGCCCTCGAATACGTCGCCGATTCCCGCAAGATTTTTGCGGGCACAACGGACGGCGGCCGGCTCGATGTCCGATGCGGAGAGCCGGATGCCCGGAAGCACGGCTGCCATCGCGGCTCCGAGCGCCCCGCTGCCGCAACAGAGGTCGACGACCACGGCGGATGGCGAAGCCAGTTTCAGCGCCTGGCGCACCAGGTATTCTGTGCGCCGACGTGGGACGAAAACCCCGGGGTCGATGGCGATCCGAAGCCCGGCAAATTCTGCCCAGCCGAGTATGACCTCGAGCGGCTCGCCCCCAATTCTTCGTTGAACGCTGGCCGACAGCTCTGCGGGGGAGCTTGCCGCGGCGATCAGGAGGGCGGCCTCGTCTTCTGCGAACACGCATCCCGCACTGCGCAGCGCGCTGACAATATCGGATGCTGCCGCAGCAGAGATTGGCGTCGTCATGGTCGCAGCAATCGTATTCGCTCGAGGCGGTCGACTCGGCGGGCTCCCATTTTGTTAGGTTAGGCTTACCAAATAAAGTGCTTCGTATTTACGACGGCCATCATCGACCGAGGAACAAAATGCTCTCCACGTCCCGACCACTGTCCATCCGCAGCCGCCGGGCTCGCGTCGTCATCGCCCTGGCAGCGATTGCCGCATCCGCGATCGTCCTGACGGGTTGTAGCGCGGGCACGGCCCCAGCGAAGACGACCATCGTGCTGTACAACGCTCAGCACGAGCAGACCACGACCGCGCTTGTCGCCGCGTTCACGAAACAGACCGGAATCGTCGTCAAGGTCGACAACGACGATGAGGATGTGCTCACCGCGAAGATCGAGCAGGAGGGCTCCCGCTCACCCGCAGACGTGATCTTCACCGAGAACTCCAACTGGCTGCAGCAGCTGGCCGACAAGGGGCTGCTTGCGAAGGTCCAGCGCAGCACTCTTAAGGCGATTCCGACTGCCGACAGCGCCAGGGATGGCGACTGGGTGGGAGTGTCCGCCCGGGTGAGCGCAATCGTCTACAACACGAAGGACCTCACCCCAGCCGAACTGCCGAGCTCCGTTCTCGACCTCGCCGACCCGAAATGGAAGGGCAAGCTCGAGATCGCGCCGTCGGAGACCGACTTCTGGCCCGTCGTTAGTTCGGTCGAAGACACCTACGGCCACGCGAAGGCGCTGGCCTGGCTGAAGGGTCTTAAGGCCAACGCCGGCGCGAACATCGTGCCCGATAACGAGACCATTACCTCCGATGTCAATCGGGGTACTGCCGAGATCGGGATCATCAATCACTACTACTTTTATCGTCTCAGGGCCGAGGTCGGCCCGGGGGCATTTCACGCCGGTCTGGCCTATTTCGCGCCGAAGGACGCCGGGTACCTGAAGACGATCTCCGGTGCCGCGATCCTGAAATCCAGCGCTCACCAATCGGCGGCGCAAAAGTTCGTGGCGTTCCTGACCAGTCACGCCGGACAGGACACGATCGCGCACGGCGAGAGCTTCGAATACCCGCTTGCGGCGGGCGTCGCGCCGAATCCGGTCGTCACCCCGCTCGGCCAACTCTCGCCATCCGGGTTTACTCCGGCAGAATTCGGCACGGGCGAAGAGGCAAAGAAACTGCTGCAGGAAGCCCAGCTGCTCTAGGCGTGACAGGCTAGGCACGACATGACTGGACTCACCGGGCGCGGACTGGCATCCCTTCCGCCGATGCGAAGCAGTCGCTTCGGGCGATTCAGTCCCGGGCTGACAGTTCTCGCGACGATTGTCGGTATCCTGCTGCTGCTTCCGCTGGTTGCGGTGCTGGTGGATGCTACTCAGTCCGGCTGGGCCGAGTTCAGTTCTGTGCTCTTCCGCACTCGGTCCCTCGAACTGCTGGTCAACACGCTGGCCCTCCCGCTCATCGTGACCCCGCTGGCCGCGGTGCTCGGCACGGCGGCGGCCTGGTACACCGAGAAGACCGCTCTCCCTGGTCGGCGGATCTGGACGGTGCTGCTGGTGCTGCCCATCGCGATGCCGGACTTCATTGTCGGCTACGCCTGGCATTCGATCGCGCCGACCGCGAGCCCTCTGGGCGCCGCCGTTCTCGTCATGACTCTGTCGAGCTATCCACTCATTTACCTGCCGGTTGCGGCCGCACTTCGACGGTCGGACCCGGCGCTCGAGGAAGCCGCACGCAGCCTTGGGCTTAGTTCCTCGCGGACGTTCTTTCGGGTCGTCCTGCCGTCGGTTCGTTCGGCCATCCTCGGTGGGTGCCTGATCGTGGTGCTGGTGCTGGTGTCTGAGTACGGCGCGTTCGAGATCGTTCGATTCCAGACCTTCACGACAGAGGTCTTCACGGAGTTCCAGGTCAATCCAGCGGCGGCCGGTGCGCTATCGATACCGCTGGTGCTGATCGGCGTTCTCGTCGTGATCGGCGAGGGCCTGGTACCGGTCCCGCGGTCATCCCCGCGTCCCGGCATGCGGCGCACCAGCCTCATTCCGCTTGGTCGCTCCGCCATCGGAATCTGGGCCGCGTTTCTCGTCCTGGTTGCCCTCGCGGTTGCCGTTCCGGTTGGCGCTCTGATCTACTGGCTCGCCACCAGCCAGCACACCACGCTTCCCGCCCAGGCGACGGTGTGGCGGGCCACCCTGACAACGTGCGAATACTGCGCCGGCGGGGCGTTGCTCGCTGTGATCCTCGCGCTCCCGATCGCGCTGCTGTCTGCTCGCCGCCGTCGCGGCATCCCGCTGGTCATCGAGCGCAGCACCTACCTCACCCTTGCGTTGCCCGGCGTGGTCATCGCGGTCAGCCTGATCTTCCTGTCACTTCGGTTCGCCTTCGCGATCTACGAGACGAGCTGGCTGGTCATGATCGGATACGCAATCATCACCTTCCCACTCGCGCTCAGCTGTATGAAGACATCGGTGCGTCAGGCACCGCCGCAGCTGGCGGCTCTCGGTCGATCCCTCGGGCGCAGCGCACCCTACGTGTTCTTCCGGGTGACCCTGCCGCTCATCGCGCCGGGGCTGGTCGCCGGATTCTGCCTGGTCTTTCTGACCGCGAGCACAGAACTCACGGCAACGCTGGTGCTGCAGCCACCCGACACGGTCACGCTGACCACCCAGTTCTGGGCCTTTCAGAGCGAGACCGCTTACGGAGCGGCCGCCCCTTACGGACTGGTTATCATTGTCCTTTCGATGGTCCCCGGCACCCTCCTGGCGATCTGGTTCGATCGTTTGGGGCAAATCCGATGAGCGAGATCCGCCTGCGCGGCGTCGCGAAGCGATTCGGGGAGTCCCTGATTCTCGACGATCTGGGCCTGACCGTCGCCGAAGGTTCGATGACCGCGATTCTGGGGGCATCCGGAAGCGGCAAGACGACTCTGCTGCGAATCATCGCGGGATTCGAACGGCTTGATGCCGGTGAGCTCAGCATCGGCGGGCAGGTCGTCGATGACGCGACGCACTCCGTTCCCGTGCAGCACCGCAGGATCGGCTACGTGCCACAGGACGGTGCGCTGTTCCCCAATCTCAGCGCCCTGGCCAACATCGCCTTCGGTTTGCCCCGGCACGAGCGTGGCCGCGCGCTCGAACTTCTCGACCTCGTCGGTCTCGCTGGCCTCGGCTCACGCAAGCCGCACGAGCTCTCAGGCGGGCAACAGCAGCGTGTCGCGCTGGCCCGCGCGCTCGCGGTGCGGCCCGGCGTGATCCTGCTCGACGAGCCGTTCTCGTCGCTGGATGCGTCGATGCGGGCGTCCGTTCGGCGGGATGTCGCGCGCATCCTTGCCGAGCTCGGAACGACGACCATCCTCGTGACGCACGATCAGGATGAGGCCCTCTCGATGGCCGACCAGGTCGCCCTCCTGCAGAACGGTCGCATTCTCGCGGCCGCCCCACCACGCGACCTCTACTCCGCGCCGGCGACCGCGGCGGTCGCTAATTCGCTTGGCCAGGTCAATGTGCTGATCGCGTCGTTGCACGGAACGGTGGCTCGCTGCGTACTTGGCGAGATCACACTCGCGGAACCCGCGGTGGCCGACCGCGGCCTTGTGCTCCTGCGCGCCGAGAACATCGACGTTCGAGTGTCGCGTGCGCCCGGTCTCGTGGCGGCCAAAGTGGTGCGGTTCGACTACTTCGGGCATGACTCGGTTACTCACCTGGAAGTCGAAGGACAGACGCCGGGGCGCCCCGTCGAGATCGTCGCGCGAATCGTAGGAGACCGGACCCTCACCGTCGGACAGCAGGTCTGGCTGGGCACCAACGGCCCCGGCCGCACTCTCTCCGTCGCATAACAGCGTGTCGATCGACGCCGGGGCGGCGTGTCGATGGTTCGAGACCCCTCTCCTAATTCAGGAGGGTGGGCTCCTTACTCAGGAGGTGATGTGACTGATGTGAACTGGTTTCAACCAAAGTGACCGTTGTTAAGCCAACCAACCACACACCCTCCTGAATCGGGTGAGTACTGCTTCGGATTGCCGGTGCTACTTGGCGGCGTTGACCTTTGCTTTTGCAGTACTTCCGGTGCTCCGCTTGGTCGCGGGCCCGGTTCCACCCGACTTGCGCGCGACGGGCGCATCCTTGTTCAGCGCGCTTCCCGAATTGCCCTGGTCCAGCCCGGGCGCGGCGATGATCTTGCCCGGGTTGAAGTTGCCGTTCGGGTCGACAGAATCGAGTAGTCCCTGCATGACCGCCATCCCGCCCGCGGAGATGTCGTCCTCGAGCCACGGCGCGTGCTCGAGCCCAACTCCGTGGTGATGTGAGATCGAACCGCCCTGGTCAATGAACGCCTGCTGGATCGCCGACTTGACGATGTCGTAGTCGCCGAGCGGATCCTTCCCAAACTTGAACCCGAACGTGAAGTACAGGCAGGCACCGGAGTGGTACGAGTGCGAAAGGTGGCTGATGATGACGCCCTTCGCACCGATCCGGTCGAATGCGTCATATGCGGCCTTCACCGTGCCGTCGTGCAGGCTCTGGAGCTTGGACCACGGCGCTGCGCTCTCCGAGACATCGCCGGCAGCGCCTCGGTCGAGCAGAAAGTCGCGGATGTAGGGGGTGTCGAACTTCTTCTGGTCGTAGAGGATGCCGGGACCCTTGCCGACGCCCATGCCGTTGTGCTTCTTCACGATTCGATCGACGAGCTTCTTCTGCAGCTTGGCGTGCTTCTCGCCGCCCTCGTAGCCGATGAAGGAGAGGCAGATCTCGTCCAGATTCCAGCCCTTGGACTTGAAGATTGCGGGCAGGACTGTGCCGGAAACGAACTTCGTTACGCCGTGGCTTGCCTTGGAGGTCGCGAGCGAGAAGCGAGTCTCCATGTTGTCCGAAACGCGGGTGATGGTTGGGGCAGCATCGCTCTCCGAGATCTCCTGCATCGCCTTCAGCCCGACTTCGAAGTTCGGGAAGAAGTAAGCGTAGACATCGCGCTTTGCCGGGACGCGGTGCACCTGCACCCAGGCCTCGGTCACGATTCCGAGACGGCCCTCTGAGCCGAGGATCATCTCACGAACGCTCGGGCCATTGGAGGCGCTCGGGATCGGGCGGATGACCACGGTGCCGCCGGGGCGGACGAGGCGCAGTCCACGCGTGATGTCGGCGATGTCGCCGTACTTGTCGGACTGCATCCCGGACGAGCGGGTCGCGATCCAGCCACCGAGGGTCGAGTGCGTGAAGCTGTCGGGGAAGTGGCCGATCGTCCAGCCCTTTGCGGCGAGCTGTTCCTCGAGGTCCGGGCCGAGAGCGCCGGCCTGGATGCGCGCCAGCCCGGCGTCGGAGTCGATCTCGAGAACCTTGTTCATCCGGCCCATGTCGAGCGAGATGACGACGCGCTTCTCGGTGCGAAGCGGCTCGAGGCTTCCACCGATGTTGCTTCCACCGCCGAACGGGATGATGACGGCGTTGGCCGCCATCGCGATATCCACGATCTTCTGGATCTCGTCCTCGTGCTCCGGGTACACGACGACATCGGGCGTGCGTTCGATCTGGTTGGCGCGAATGCGCACCAGGTCACGAAGGCTTTTGCCGTAGGCATGAACCACCCGCTCCATCTTGTCGGTCGTGACATTGGAGACGCCGACTACGTCGGAAAGCGATTTCGTGAAAGCGTCGGTTGCCAGCGACCTGGCGACCGTCACCCCGTCAAATGGTGGCGCGCCGGTCGGCTTCACGGCGTGCAGGTCGAGCGCCAGGTTCTCGAGGATGAACGGAGCAAATCCCGGCTTGTCCTCGTGCTCGAAAGCGACGCCGTCGACGCCCCAGCCCCACCACTTCATGTGCTTTACGTCGGTCACTTCTGTGCTCCTTTTGACGATCTCTGAGGCCCAAGGATATCCGCAGTATTGATATCCCGCAGGCGGGTGATTTCCGCTTTGATGCGCGCTGTAAAGTCCACGGGGTTCTCGCCCGGCAGCGCGTGCATGGGTTCCCCGATGACGACTCCGACGGGCAGCCGCCCGCGTTTTGGCCAGTTCGTTCCTCGTGGATGCGCGATGTACACGCCGACCAGGGCGACGGGGATGCAGGGGACGTTGCACGAGCTCGCGAGGGCCGCCGCTCCCGGCTTGAACTGGCCGAAGTTGCCATCCTTCGACCGCGTCCCCTCGGGGAACACGAGAAGCGGGATGCCCCGTTCCAGAAGCGATTTCGCGCTGATCGAGCGGATGCCGCCCGCGGTGCGCTGCACCGGGAACGCGTTGAAGAACAGCGCCGTGAGCCCGCGCCGCCACCAGACGTCGAAGAAGTAGTCGGCGGCCGCGCCCGCGGCGAGATAGCGCACGAGCTTGCGGGGCAGGCCGCCCATGATCAGCGGGGTATCGAGATGACTCGAATGATTGGCGACGACGACGTAACCGCCGGAGATGTCCTTGACGTTTTCCTGGCCGCGCACCGTGACGGTGACGAGGGTCTTCCAGACGACCGGCCGAAGGATCGCCCGCTGGGCGACGAACCGGGCCGCAGCCTGGAATTTCGAGTCGAAACGGTCGTGCTTGACAGGGGAGGGCACGACTGCGCTGTCTGCTCTCTTTTGGGCGTGGACGGTCAAGGGGCAACCGGCTTTCTGCGGTCTGACGATATTGCACCTGAGAACGATCTAATCGCACTTTTGGGCGCGTGCCGAGCCAACCAGATCAGCAATCGGTAGCGAATAGTCGGTATGGAAATCACCCTGCCGTGGTCGATGTCACGCAAAGCGGCGCGCACAAGAGGTTCGGCGTCGAGCCACATGGCGTTTGGAATGCTGCTCTTTTTGATGCCGGCGCGATCGTGAAACTCGGTGCGTACCCAGCCAGGGCAGAGAGCGGTGACCGTAATTCCAGTGCCCTTGAGCTCAACGGCGAGTCCCTCGGTAAAGGAGGTCACCCACGCCTTCATGGCGGAATAGCTTCCCATGGTTATGAACCCGGCCGTGCTCGAGACGTTCACGATTGCACCCTTGCCGCGCGGAAGCATCCCGCGTGCCGCAGCACCGGACAGCACAAGCACCGCGCGAATCATCACCTCGAATCCGCGGTCGTGCGCCGTCACGTCGGGATCGGTGATGGCGGAGTGCACGCCGAAGCCCGCATTGTTGACGAGCATGTCGATGGGCCGCTTGGGGTCCTCGAGTCGCGCCGCGACTTTGGCGACGGCCTTGCGGTCGCTGAGATCTGCGGGGAGAATTTCCACAGTGCGTCCCAGAGCTCGCAGCTCGGACGCCATGGATTCGAGGCCGGCTGATGAGCGCGCAACGAGGACGATGTCGTAACCTCGCGCAGCGAGTTGCCTGGCGAACGCGGCACCGATGCCGGACGTTCCCCCGGTCACGAGAGCTACACCCATGGCACTTACGATACGGTGCTGACAGGCAACTGTGTGCGATGAACGATCGCCGCATCGGCAGCAAAGGCCCCAAATCATGACAACTACCGGCGAACTCTCCTCGCGGACTCGGTTCGACGTGCGCGAATTCGCCCGGACAGCGCGTGGCAACCATCGTGACACCCTGCAGCTCTCCGAGTATGCCGGGGCGCCGCTGAGCCCCGACAGCGTGCGCATGGTCCGCTACCTCGGCCGGCTTGAGGGCGCGACCATGGAACACCTGCGCAACCTGCTCGTGACCGCAACGCACAAGGACGCGAGAGTGACCGGCTTTCTGGTGACCTGGGCCTTCGAAAAGTTCTGGATTGCGGACGCCCTCGACGCCGTGCTCGAGGCGAACGGCCAGCAGCGTTTTCAGGACACCCCGGAGGGTAAGGTCCGCAAGTCGCACTCCGAGGCCTCGGATCGACGCGGCCCGATCCGTCGCGCGCTGTCCGCAATACGGCTGGGCGTCCCCATCATTGCCGTGCACACGACGACTGGACTGGTCGACGAGTGGATCACCCGTGCCGCGTATCTGCGACTGGCCGCACAGAGCAAGAGCGCGGCGCTGGCATCCACGATTTCGATGATCCTGGATGTCAAGAAACGACACCAGGAATTCTTCGACGACGAGAGCCGCCGCCGCCTCAGCGACTCCACTCGCGCCGTCCAGCTCACCCGCAAGGCGCTCGTCAGCGCGTCATGGCCGATCGGCGCGGTGGACCGTGCGTCCGAGGATCGCGCGTTCTTCGAGACCTACGTCTTCGGCGGCGAGGCGGGTGTTGCCAGTGCGTCAGAGATCGAGACCCGGGTGGCTGCGCTGCCCGGACTGGATGACCGCATCGGCAACGCCGTTGCCCGTAAGCTTCTTCCGTGACATCGAAGGCAGCCAACGTTGATCTGGGAAAGGCACACGTTTTTCTCACCGGCGGTACCGGCTTTCTTGGCCAGGCCGTTCTCGAGCGGCTGCTGACCGACCACCCCGGAACCACAATCACTCTGCTCATTCGCAAGAAGGGCAGCACCCCCGCGGTTGATCGACTTCGAACGCTGCTGAAGAAGCCGGTCTTTTCGGTCTGGCGCGACAAGGTCGGCGAGGCCGGCGTTGAGGCCGCCATCAAGAACCGGCTTCGGGTACTCGAGAACGGGCTCGGCGCACTGCCGCCGCTGCCGAAAAACCTGGATCTGGTTATCCACAGTGCGTCCACCGTATCGTTCGATCCGCCGATCGACCAGGCGTTCGATACCAATGTCGGCGGAGCGGTCGGACTCTACGAGGCGCTTCTGGAGGCCGGCGGCGATCCCGTGGTGGTTCACGTCTCGACCGCCTACGTTGGCGGAATTCGTAAGGGTGTCGCGCCGGAGGCGAGCCTGCTGCACGAGGTCGACTGGCGCACGGAATACGAGGCGGCGAAGGGCGCTCGCGCCCGCGTTGAGCTGAACTCACGACAGCCGCACGAGCTACGCCGTTTCATCGAGGCGGCTCGCGCCGAGCACGGCAAGGAGGGCCCGCAGGCCGTGTCGAAGGCCGCGGAAGCGGCTCGTGTCGAGTGGGTGCAGGGCACGCTGGTCGACTACGGACGCACCCGCGCGGAGAGCCTCGGCTGGACGGACGTGTACACGCTAACTAAGTCGTTCGCCGAACGCGCGGCGGAGGAGCTGTGGGCGCAGAATGGACATCGCCTGTCGATTGTTCGCCCGGCCATCATCGAGAGCGCGCTAAGGCATCCGTACCCCGGCTGGATCGACGGCTTCAAGGTTGCAGACCCGCTCATCATCGCCTACGGTCGCGGCCAACTGCCCGAGTTCTTCGGGCTTCCGGACAGCGTGCTGGACGTCATCCCAGTCGACTTCGTGGTCAACGTCATTCTCGCGGTAGCGGCAAATCCCTCCGGAGCAGGGGAGCCCGAGTATTTCCACGTCGGGTCGGGTGCGAGCAACCCTCTCCCCATCCACCGGGTGGCCGAGAACATCAATACGTTCTTCAGCGCCCATCCCATGCCCCTGCCCGGCGAGGCCGGGCACATCATTGTGCCGACCTGGAAGTTCCCGGGCGGCCGCAAGGTCGAGAAGTCGCTGCGGCGAGCGCGGCGGCGCAACGACAGCCGCGAACGCTGGCTGGAACGGTTCGGATCGAGCGCTCGCCGACGTGCGAAACTCGCGACGGTGCAACAGCGCAAGAGCGATCTCGAGGTACTGAGCAACTTCACCGAGTTGTACCGCGCGTACGTCCAGTCCGAGATCATCTTCGACGACACGAACACCAAGGCTCTCCACGCATCCCTGCCGGCCCGGCGTCGCGACGACATCGGCTTCGATGTGGGCGCGATCGACTGGGAGGACTACATGCAGAATGTGCACCTCCCCGCCATCACGGCAATGACGCGGGTGTTCGCGACCCGGCCGGCGGCAAGGGAACAGACCGTCAAAGCACTTCCCAAGCGCACCGATGTGGTCGCGATCTTCGACTTCGAGGGGACCGTCGTTGACGCGAACCTGGCGACGCAGTATCTGTGGGTGCGCTCTGCGGGTCTTCGCAAGGCAGCCTGGCCCGGTGAGTTCCTGAGCCTGCTGGCGAACGTGCCGGGCTACCTGCGGGCTGAGCGGCGTGACCGCGGTGAGTTCATCCGGGTCTTCCTGCGGCGCTACAAGGGGATGCCGTACGCGCGCCTCGAGAAGGTTGTGACCGGGGACTACGGCGACACGCTGCTTCGACACACGCTGCCGGGCGCGGTCAAACGCATCCAGGAGCACCGTGACGCAGGCCATCGCACCGTCCTCGTGACGGGATCGATCGGCATCCTGACCGAGCCGCTCGCCGGACTGTTCGACGAGGTCATCGCGAGCACTATGCACCAGAGGGACGGTGTCCTCACCGGCTATCTCGAACGCCCACCACTCGTGGATGAGGCGCGGGCCGCCTGGCTGCGCCAGTACGCGAAAAACCACCAGCTCAACCTGACCCAGTCCTACGGCTACGGAGACAGTCACGCCGATCTGGTCTGGCTCGAGTTGCTGGGAAATCCCTCCGCTGTGAACCCGGACACCAATCTTTCCCGTGAAGCGCAACGAAGACGGTGGAGAATCTACAACTGGAAGCGCGGTTCAAACGGGCTAACCCATGATGGGATAGTTGCAAGCAGCGAGCGATCCGTTGGCAGCGTACGAAAAGACACTGTGAACAAAGACACTGTGAACAAAGATGCGGCGCATGAAGATGCGGTGCGCAACGAAGCGGTGAAGGGAGTGGGAGCCAAGTCGTAGCGGGTTCCCAAGACATCTGATGGCATTTGACATCGACAAGTACACGGAGACGTCGGTCAGCGTCAACTGGTCGGACCTCGATCTCGAGAGTTTTCGCGATCACCCGCTGAACGAAACGTCCCTCCGCACGCTGCGCTACATGACGGATGTCGAGTACCACACCGTCTGCTATACCCGCGATCTGCTCACCACACCTTCGCACAAGGAGGCCGACATGAGCGCCTTCATGACGATGTGGAACCGCGAGGAATTCTGGCACGGCGAGGCGCTGTCCACCGTCCTCGGCATCCACGGCATCACCGTCGACTTCGATGAGGTCAAAGCTGGACGAATGAAGCTCGGCTGGAAAGACAAGCTCGACCCGATCAAACAGTCGGTACTCGGCAAGATCGCCGGTAACGACTTCGTCGCCGTCCACATGGCGTGGGGCGCAGCGAACGAGTGGTCCGCGATCCAGGCCTACAACCGGATGGCCGACCTGGAAGAGGACCCCGTCCTCGCGGAGCTACTGAAGCGCATCGCCAAGCAGGAGGCACGCCACGTCGCGTTCTACACCTCACAGGCTCGCGACCGTCTCGCGAAATCGAAGAAGGCGCAGGTGCTCGCTCGCCTCGCGCTGGGTAACTTCTGGGCTCCCGTCGGCTCAAGCATCATGGATCGCGCAGAAGTCGTGCACGTCATGAACCACCTGATGAGTGGTCCGGAGGGACGCAAGGCGGCGCGAAAGATCGACGCGGCGATCAGCGGACTTCCCGGTCTTCAGGGGCTCAAGATTGTGGAGAATTCTCTCGATTCGCTGGGTATCCCGGCGTAACCGATCGCTTCTCGGGGACAATGCAAACGGATCTCACCGAACACTCGCGAGTACTCGATGTCGCCGCTGACATCGTTGCGAACGGGGGATTCGACACGCTGACTGTCGAGAGCCTCGCCGAGGCCGCCGAGGTCTCGCCCGAGCTTCTCATTGAGCACTTCGGCAGTCTTCAAGAGGCCCTTGTCCTCATGCTCAATCGCGAGTTCACCGGCATCTATGTCTCGATGGTCGATCACATCGAACGCGACCCGGAGGGCGGCCGGCTGTCGCGAATCTACTACTACACCCTCTCCGCCGTCTACGAGCGACCCCTGGCGCGCACGCTTTATACGGTCGACCGCGATGCGATGAACGCCATCATGCGCAGCGCCAACAGCTTCAAGTACATTCCCGGGGTCGGCATCCGCGCCGACCTGATCGAGACCATGCAAAGGGCCGGGATGGTGCGGCGGGATGTCGACGCCGGCACCGTTTCGCACATGCTGACGATCTTCTCCGCCGGTCTTGCGCTGACCGCGCCGCACGATGATCTCGATCGAATCGTCCGCGGTGTCACCGATCTGCTTGCCCAGGTGGTCGACGAGGAGAACATCGTCGATACGACCCCGGGCAAGGCGGCATTCTTCGAATGGGCAATCAGCCTGACGGAGCGGTAGACAGGACCCATGTCACAACAACTCGAACTGGGTCTGGACACTTTTGGCGACGTCACCCGTGGTGCCGACGGCGAGAAGGTGTCGTATCCACAGGTCATCCGCAATGTGATCGAGGAGGCCGTCCTCGCGGACTCGCTCGGGGTCGACTTCTTCGGGATCGGCGAGCATCACAGGAGCGATTTCTCGGTGTCATCGCCCGAGATGGTGCTTTCGGCGATCTCGGGGCGCACCTCGCGCATCCACCTCGGTTCTGCAGTCACGGTGTTGAGTTCCGACGACCCGATTCGCGTGTTCCAGCGGTTCGCGACACTGGATGCCGCCTCGAACGGTCGAGCGGAGATCATTCTCGGTCGCGGCTCCTTTACGGAGTCGTTCCCGTTGTTCGGCCTTGACCTGAGCGATTACGAGCGGCTGTTCGACGAGAAACTCGACCTGTTCGTCGAGGCACTGAAAGAACAGCCGATCACCTGGAGCGGGAGCCTTCGTGCGCCTCTCACTAACCAGAGCGTGTATCCGACCACCGATTCCGGCTCACTCAAAACCTGGATCGGCGTCGGCGGGAGCCCAGAGTCTGTCGTTCGCGCCGCACGCTACGGGCTGCCACTGGTGCTCGCGATCATTGGGGGAGCCCCAGAGCGATTCGCGCCCTACGTGGACCTGTATCACCGCGCCCTGGCGCAAATGGAAATGCCGGACCTGCCCGTCGGAGTGCATTCGCCTGGACACGTCGCCGAGACCGACGATCAGGCCGTGGAGGAGCTGTGGCCAGACTACAAGCTGATGCGAGACAGGATCGGCGCCGAGCGTGGCTGGGGACCGATGGGTCGCGACGAGTTCGAGCGGGAGATCGAGGCCGGCTCGCTCTACGTCGGCTCGCCCGAGACCGTCGCGCAGAAGATCGCCAAAACGGCGAAAGCACTGGGTAGTGCGCGGTTCGACCTGAAGTACAGCGCAGGCCCGCTGCCGCACGAGACGCTCATGCGTTCGATCGAGCTGTATGGAAGCACGGTCATCCCGCGCGTGCGCGAACTTCTGGCCTGAACGGTTGCGGAGGAGTCTCCCGGCGTGCCGCCGCTACGGCTGGGATGCTACGCCGCGAAACTCCTCCGCAACCGTTAGCTCTACTTGCGCGTTGCCACCCAGGTGCCGGATCCGCTGATCGCAATGTACTGGGCAACGGGCGCCGCGAGGTCGGCGAACATCGCGACCGCGTTACCCGAGATCGAGGTGCAGTTCGCACTGGTGACGTGGAGGCCGGCGCTGCCATTGCTGGTCGCGGCTCCCTTTCCGTTGATGACCGGAGCGTCGAATGATGCCCAGTCACCGCTCATGGTCGCGCCGACTACTGGTTTGCTGGCGGGTCCGGAAACGGTCCCTTTGAGATGGCCCCTGTCAACGGAATGCACCTCGACACCGCCCGACGTACCCACTTGGGAGTCTCCGAACTCCGACAGGCTAATGGTGCCCGTCACTTTGCCGCCGCTCGAGATCAGGTCGATCGTGCCCGACCAGGCTTCGTCGCCGCTGCCAGCGTTGGGGATCGAAATCCCGCCGGTATTGATCGACATCGTCGTCTTGATAGTCGCCTTGATCGGGCCGGCGTAATGGCCGTCCGGGATGGAGGTGCCGTTTGCTGTGCAGCCGGCGGCTTTCTGTGCACGGGTGTTCTGTGCACCGGTGTTCTGCGCGCCCGTACCCTGTGCGCCAACGGCTCCCGACGCGGCGGACCCGGGCAGGGCGCCGGCGTTCAGGCCGGAACATGCCGTCAGAGACAGCGCCAGACTCACCCCGGCAACAGCAGCTGCCGCGGCTACGAACTTGCGTGCCCGAGTGATTTTCATGTCAGAAGACTAGGAACACGGCCGTAACGTCTGCGTAATGCGTTCTGGCAACGCAAAAGCCCCCGGCATCCGAGGACGACCGGGGGCTTTCGAGGTAAGAGTCGAACTCTTCCTTGGTATGACTAGATGGGGCGGATGTTCTCGGCCTGAGGACCCTTGGGGCCCTGAGCTACCTCGAACTCAACCTTCTGGTTCTCGTCGAGCGAGCGGTAACCGCTCGTCGCGATAGCCGAGTAGTGGGCGAAAACGTCAGCGCTTCCGTCCTCGGGGGAAATGAATCCAAAACCCTTTTCGGCGTTGAACCATTTGACAGTACCTGTTGCCATGCTTGTGACTCCTTGTTAATGCAATTCGGTCGGTCCCGAATCCCGGAGCCTCACGAT
>DATAZY010000045.1:0-7666 GCA_036271795.1 Galbitalea sp. | reverse complement strand
CGCCATGTTTAGAGAGCCACGTATCGTTGGCTGCTCCAGCGATTCCGAGCACCGTGGCTCTTGTGCGCTTCGCGAGTTGGATCGCGATCGAGCCGACACCGCCAGCTGCCCCCGCGACAGCGACGGTGTCTTCCGGCGTGAGATGCACGGATCGCACCGCAGCGTAGGCGGTGACCCCTGCGACGTAGAGCGAGCCGGCAACATCCCAGGACATGGCGGATGGCTTCGGAGTGAGCTGATCTGAGGGCACCACTACGTACTCCGCATGGCTGGATCGGCGGCTCGAGAAGCCGATGACTTCATCGCCGACATCGAATTCACTAACGCCCGAACCGAGCTCGGCCACCAGCCCTGCAAAATCGCTGCCCTGGCCGGAAGGGAATGTCAACGGGAATATGTGTTGAACGGCGCCGGTGCGAAGCACAGCCTCGCTGACTACGATGCCGGCCGCCTTGACCTGGACCAGAACCTCACCCGATCCCGGTGTGGGCCGGGGTACCTCGCGGACCTCGAGAACGTCGATGTCTCCATACGAGTTGATTTGGACTGCCTTCATGATTACGCCATCTCCTTCAGAACCGTGTCCAGAAGAACATTAGCCGACTAACTATTATTCCGAAATGCCTCAGCAGTCGAGGTCCACGATCAGAGTTTCGTCCGGAGTTTCTGGGCTGAGGTTTCCCAACACTCGAAGCAGTAGCCGGTCAAGCTCGAGCTGATCCGTCTGATTGAATCCGGCCGTGGGAATTGCGTTCAGCTCGTTCCACATTTCGCCGACCCGATGATGAAGTGACTGACCCTTGTCGGTGAGACTGACGAGCACAACGCGACGATCGTCGGCCGATCGCACTCGCTGAACAAACCCCGCTCGCTCCAGTCGTGCGAGCATTTTGGCGGTCGTCGGTGGTTCGACGCCGAGCCACCTGGTGATCGCCGATTGAGACTGCCCAGGCGAGTCGCCGAGCAGCATGATGACCAGTTCCTGACCGGTGCGCAGTCCAGTCCCTTGCAGCAGTTTCTCCGCCATGGCGCGATGTGCGCGGGCGATGGCGGGGATGAGTGCGCCGGCAGAACCTGGCGCGCGATTCGCCGCGATCGATCCTGGCCATTCGGACGAGGCCATGAGCACCCTTCGGAATAATAGTTAGTCGGCTAATGTTCTGTCAGAATTCAGTCCACGAGGAGGACATCATGAACACAAGTCTTGCACCCAACACATCCGCGTCCCGCGTCGCAGTCGTCGGCGCCACCGGACAACAGGGCGGCTCAGTTGTCGATGCCCTGGTTGGCGAGGGGATCGGTGTGCGAGCACTTGTCCGCGATCCCGGATCGGTTGCTGCCCAGGCTCTTCTGGCTCGTGGGGTTGATCTCGTCAAAGGCGACCTGACCGATCCTGCATCCCTGGAGTCGCTACTTAGCGGCGTCGATGGAGTGTTCGCAATGTCGACGCCGATTGACGGAACGGACGTCGAGGTGACGGCAGGGAAGGCCATCGCGGACGCGGCGGCACGCGTCGGCGTTCCCCACGTCGTGTTTAGTACGGTGGGCGGCGCGGAGCGGAATACGGGAATCGCGCATTTCGAGAGCAAGCGGCGGGTAGAGGAGTACATCGACACCCTGGGTCTCCACTCCACGTTCCTGCGGCCAGTGTTCTTTATGGAGAATCTCCTCGGATTTGGCGTCAGCCTCGAAGATGGCGCACTCGTCGTCCGGCTTCCAATGCCCGACGGAGTTACGCTCCAGATGGTCGCAGTGCGGGATATTGGGAAGGCTGCCGCGGCGATCCTGAAAGGCGGCACGGCAGTCGAAGGAAAAAGCATCGAAATCGCGGGCGATGAACTAACCGGTGGACAGATTGCGAGCGCGATCGGCACTCACCTGAATGTGCCCGCCCGGTATGAGGCCATGCCGCTTGAGGCTGTAGCCTCGTTCGGCGACACTGCCGATATGTTCCGCTGGTTCTCGGAGACGCCCTCCTACCAGGCCAACTTCGTCGGCACGAGAGAGCTGGTGCCCGATCTGCTGGACTTCCCTGCGTGGCTTTCGTTCACGGAGTTCACTCTTCCCAGCTGACAGGCATCCGGCAGCAGTGGGTCTGACGTGGCGAACGGCGGTCACGGCAGCCAGGCGGTCCAGTCGCCCTCAGGGTCGGTTGTCTGCCCGACCTCGATGAGATAGCCGTCGGGGTCGCGAATGTAGCAGCGGATCTCGTGCTCGTGCTGAATCGGTGGAGTGAGAAACTCCGCGCCCCGGGCACTCCACTCCGCGTACCTGGCGTGGATGTCGGCGACGCGAAAGTTGAGGAAGCTGCTGACACGATCGGGGTTGCTTGGTGCCTCGAGGATGACCGTTGGCTTGTCGTCGGTTGGTCCGCCGCCGACGTTGATGATGATAAACGCGTTCGCGAGCCTGACATAGGTAAGGTCCCCGAATCGAAACGCTATCTCGCCGCCGACTACCTCGGTATAGAAGCGTCGGGAGCGTTCGACATCGTTTGACGTAATGAAATGCGCGACCATGATTCCGTCGGAAAACCCCTCGGCGGGATTTACGTTCCTAGCCACTTGGCGCCTGCTTCCCTCGGTGCGTCAGCAGGTGGTCCGCTCACGCCCTCGACGCAATCACCATCATCCTCTGACCCGGCGATGCGTCAAACGTGGTCACCGGGGTCCCGCCTCGTCGCTTTTACCGGCCTTCAAGATCAAGGACACAACCCGCTGGATTGCGGTGGGCGCCACGATGCCGGTCACCGTACCGAGCATGCTCGCCTGGAGCAGCGTCGATGACAGCACGAACATCATGGTTTCGATATCGGCATCCGCTGACAATTCGCCGCGCTCCACCGCTCGAGTGAAGATCGGACTGAATTCGTCCATCCGCGGCGTGCCATATCGGGATGCCCACGTTTGCGCGGTCGAGCCGTCCTGAATGGAAGCTCGAAGGATTTCGAGTACGGCCTGGCGGGCCAGTGGTGCGCTGTACTGCGCCACGAAGTCCATGGCGACCCTGTTCAGATCCCCTTCGAGGGTGCCGGTATCGGGCGCGACGAGGCGGGGGCGTCGCGTCTCGAGGGCCTCCGCGACAAGGTCTTCCATTCGGCTCCACCGCCGGTAGATCGCAGGTCGTGAGGTGTTTGCAGCGGCCGCAACCGCCTCGAAGGTGCACGCCTCGAGCCCGCGCCTGCCCACCAGCTCGGCCGCCGCGGCCAGGATGCGGGCGCGAATCGCTTCGCTCTGGGGCCGCCCCGCGTGCCGCTCGGTCATTGACCCATTCTTACAGCGTGCTGTACACCGCGTCGCCATTTCGTTACACTCATGTAACGGAATACGAATGGGGAATCTGGGATGCGTGTGTTGATATCGGGGGCGAGCCTTGCTGGATCGACCCTCGCCTTTTGGCTCGCCAGGCATGGCATCGGGGTGACGGTCGTTGAGCGTGCGCCTGCGTTGCGAATGGGAGGCAATGGCGTCGACGTGAGGGGACAGGCGGTCGACGTCGCCGAACGCATGGGAATCATGCCCGCCGTCCAGGCAGCCGCCACAGACGTTCAGGGTGTTTCGTTTGTCGATTCCGCCGGCGTCAATCGTGCCCGCATCGATATGCAATCCCTCGCGGCTGCGACCGACAGCAGGGACGTCGAAATCATGCGCGGCGATCTGGCGCGCATTCTCTATGACGCATGTGAAGCGAGTACCGAGTATCTGTTCGGCGACCGAATCAGGAGTATCGAACAGAACCCGAATAGCGTGACGGTCGAGTTTGAGAAGTCGGCGCCTCGATCCTTTGACCTGGTTATCGGCGCTGACGGCATCCATTCGGCGGTTCGGGATCTCGCATTCGGTCGGGCAGATAGCTCGGTGCACTATCTCGGGTACTACGTCGCTTTCGCCAACACGAATACATCTCTCGGCGAGGACCGCTGGATGTCGATCTACAACGAGCCAGGACGGATGTCGGGCATCTACCGTTCCGGCAACCACAGCCAGGCAAAAAGCTACTTTGCTTTCCGGGCACCGAAGCGGCTGAGCTATGACCGCAGAAGCCAGCGAGAAGCAGGTCAGCTGCTCACCCGGGGAATCGCTGGGATGGCGGGATTCTCCGCCGAGCTGGTGAGGGGAGCAGCCGCCGACCCGCAGCTGTACGTCGACGAACTGAGCCAGGTTCGACTGCCATCCTGGTCGGCGGGTCGGGTCGTGCTTGTCGGGGACGCCGCGTATTGCGCGTCGCCGGTGAGCGGTGCGGGCGCGATGCTTGCTCTTCTTGGTGCGTTCCATCTTGCTGGGGCGCTCTCTGAATGCGAGGGGGATGTCGCGCGTGCCCTTGCGCAATACGAAGCAGCCATGCGACCCACAGTTCGATCGGCCCAGGAGGGCATTTTTATTGGACTCCTGATGCCAAAGTCGCGACTCGGCATTTCCACGCGAAACGCGATGGTGAGACTCCCGCTTCTCCGCGCGCTCGGCGGACTGAATCGCAGACTGCAGCCAGCCGCAAAGCCACTACCCGTTTACGCGAGTTAGTAGTGGTGCGACTTCCGATGCCCGTCGATTACCACGGGACCGTTCCGTCGTTGCCAGCGAAGGTTCCGGTCGGGCCATCCGGCTTGACGAGTGCCAGCTGAACGATAACTTCCGCACCCTGTTCGACCGTGTTGATCTGCATTCCGGCAGTCCTCAGCTCCTCGATAGTCGGTTTGCCCTCGCGGGGGCCGGTGAAGTCTGTTGCGGTGAGCCCGGGCGTTGCCGAGTTCACTCGCCAGCGGGGGAAGGCTCGCGCGTACTGGATGGTCAGCATGTTGAGTGCCGCCTTCGACATCGGATAGGCGAGGATCGTCCATCGAGAATCCGGCGCGGTGTTCAGGGTCAGCGATCCGACGGCGCTGGACACGTTGACCACGACAGGCGTTGCGCTGGCCTCGAGCAACGGCGTGAAGGCGTCGATCACGGCGGACGCGCCGAACACGTTCGTCTCGAACACGTTTCGCATGTCTGCCAGGGTGGCCTCGCCCGGTCGCCGCTGTTCTCCGGCGATGCCGGCGTTGTTCACGAGGACATCCAGCACGCCGACTTCATCTCGTATTCGCTCCACAGCGGAGGCGATCAATTCCGAGTTGGTGACGTCGAGCCGGATCGGTGTGGCACCTATCGAGCGAGCGACATCGGCACCGGCATGTTCGTCGCGGGCACCGAGATAGACGGTCTGGCCCGCCTCGACCAAACGTCGGGCGACCTCGCGGCCGATTCCACGGGTAGCTCCGGTGACGAGAGTTGTAGTCATACTTCGATACTCTCACCGTAGGAGCCTCACGGGCGAACCTCCGGCGTGGGCGCACGCTGAATGGGCCTTGGGGACGATTGACGGTGGCAGCACAAGGCGCGAAGGAGATCTGGAGATGACAATCGAACTATGCGTGCTGCTGTGGGTGAGCGACGGCTGCGAAGCGGATCTGGTCGAGTACGAGGACACCGTTCTGGCATTGATTCCGCAACATGGCGGCCAGGTCGCAAGTCGCGTCCGTCGCCTGGACCACGACGAGGGGCCGTTCGAAGTGCAGCTCATTCACTTCGCGGACCAGGACGCGGTGAACTCCTACATGAATGACCCGGTGCGCCAGGCGCTAGCCGATGTGCACCGCCGGGTGATCGCCCGAACGGATGTCATCCCGGTTGAGATGGTGGTTTGAGTCAGCCCGATCCGGGTTTGCCGGGACGGGGCGCTTCAGACCACAATCCAAGCCGGAACCTAGCCGCCACGACCTGTCCCGCCAGCGTCAGGTGAGCCGGCGCAGAATTACGACGTGAACCTCGTCGCCGACGTTCTTTCCGAGCTTCTTGCGCAGTGCGGCACTGACGGACAGCATCAACTCGCCGCTGCCGGTCGGCATGAGTCCCGTGTTCTCGATCAGGACGCCGTCGACGCGAGCATCCACCCGCACTGACTTCAGGCTGCCGAACACTGCCGCGCTCTGCGGCACCTCGATTGCGGACCAGATATCGCCTTTGACACCGACGCCCATCTTCGCTGAGAAGTCGTAGTCGACGGGGACGGGCAATTCGAGACGAGGAGTCATCCCGACAATCTACGCGGGCCTCTAGTAGTTGGGCGCGGGCGGATATCCGAAGAAGGTCTCCAGCGATGGGAAGCCCTCTTTCTGAAGTTCGGTCGCCAGCGGGACGCCGACGTAGCGGAAGTGCCATGGTTCGTATTCATAACCGGTGATCGCCTCCTGGCCCTGCTGGTAGCGGACGATGAATCCATATTTCCAGGAGTTCTGCGCGAGCCACATTCCGGCGGGCGTGGCGCCGAACGCTTCGCTGGTGGCGGTGTCGATGTCCACTGCCAGACCGGTCTGGTGCTCACTGAAACCGGGGCGGGCGCTCTGCCGATCCGCCTGTGCCTGGCCTAGGCGCGACACCCAACCGTTGTAGGTGCTCACCTGTGTGTTGTAGCTCCGATAGGGGCTGACGACAGACAGCTGGAGACCGGTCTGGGTGTGGTAGTCCGCGAACATCTGCTGGAGCGCGGCTGCCGCCTCCGGTCGCATGTCTCCCTTAACTCCGGGCAGGTTCAGCGGAACCAGCGGCGGCACGTAGTTTTTCGGGCTGAGCGGGTTCTGCTTGTTCACCAGCACCCAGTCACTGCTCGGGTCGGTGTTCGAGAACTGTGTCTTGTCGAATGTGGGGGTGGGTGTCGGGGTTGGTGTTGGAAGGGGAGTTACCGTCGTCGTGGATGAAGTCGTTTTCGATGCCGATGGCGTTGTCGCCGGAGTATCGCGAAGCACGAACACGACGACGATTGCGATGGCGCCGATGACGACAATCGCTCCGATGATCCAGAGGACCAGCCGGTTACGTGTCGCAGCACCGGCCGCGCGTCGATGCCGCCCCGCGTCGCCCGCCGGCCCGTGCTTTCCCGTCTCGCTCATTGGTGCACTTTAACCCGACTTAGTCTGCTCAGCGAAACCGCCGAGTGCTCAGTCGGCCGTATCGAGGGTGCCCAGTATGAGGAGCCACGCGCCGGAAATGAAAAAGAAGAAGTTGACCACCAGAGATATAGCGCCGACGTAGATCCCCGCTACAACGCCGAGAATCAGCAGGATCGATCCGACAATCTGCCCGAGAAAGCAAAGGGTTCCGCCGATTATTCGAAAGAGGCTGAGCGCGTAGAGGCTGCTTTGCAGGCGATAGGCCTGAATGTAGCCATTGGTATTGATCGCCGTTGCGAGCACGGAGACGCTCAACCATTCGATACCCAGCGCGAGGTATGGCTGGTGCCCCATCAAGGCCAGGGCACTGATGACGAAGACTGACGTAAAACCGGAGAGCATGTTGATTGCGCGGAACCGATGCGTCGCATCCTTTGCCACGCCGCGGAGGTTGATTGTCAATGCGACAAAAACAAGTCCCGCGAGTGTGGCGGAGCCTGTACCGACGAGGATGAAGAAGTTGCTCCATTGCTCGGCATATGTCTCTGAAGCGATCACAGCCGCATGGTAACAGCAGGGGCGGCCACCACGCGCGGATCTTCCCGCGATGTAGACGGGACGCGAAGGTCGGCGGCGGCTGACAGGATAGGCGAGTGACTCGCCGTGGACTGATTCTGTTTCTCATCCTCGGGGTCGCCTGGGGCATCCCGTATGTCCTGATCAAGATCGCGGTCACCGAAC
>DATAZY010000044.1:0-3013 GCA_036271795.1 Galbitalea sp. | reverse complement strand
GTAGTCGGGATGCGCACCGGTCCAGGGGTTCGCCTGCTGCAGCCAGGCGAAGACCAGCAGGATGACGGTGGTGACGACCCGGGACGCGACGAAGATGACCAGGATCTTCACCCACCACGGAGTCTGTCGGTAGCGGTCGCGGAGGGTGGGCCGCGTTTCGGCCGTCTCCCACGCGAGGGTCTCAGCCATTGAGCCAGGCGCGGAGCGCATGCTCGCACGCCGTGATCTGCGCAACCGGAACACGCTCATCATCGGCGTGCGCAAGCATGGCATCCCCGGGACCGAAGTTCACGGCGGGGATTCCGAGTGCAGCGAACCGGGCGACATCCGTCCAACCGTACTTTGGCAGCGGTGTACCGCCGACTGCAGCCACGAATTCCTGGGCGAGGGGCGCATCCAACCCCGGCCGCGCACCCTCGGCGAGGTCGACGACCTTCAGGTCGAATCCGGCAAACATTTCACGCAGGTGCTCGACGGCTTCCGCGCCCGTCTGATTCGGTGCGAAGCGGTAGTTGATGTGCACCATGGCCTCGTCGGGGACGACATTGCCCGCGACTCCCCCGGTGATTCCGACGGCGTTGATGCCCTCCTTGTACAGCAACCCATCCACTTCGACGACGCGCGGCGAATAGTCGGCGAGCGCGGCGAGGATGGGCGCGAGATCGTGGATGGCGTTGTGTCCGGTCCACGCGCGCGCGGAGTGCGCCCGCTTGCCGAATGCGCGCACCTCGACACGAAGCGTCCCGTTGCATCCGCCCTCGATGATTCCCGCGGTTGGCTCGCAGAGTATTGCGAAGTCTCCTTCGAGCAGATCGGGCCGGATGCGTGACAAGCGCCCAAGCCCGTTGAGTTCTTCAGAGATTTCTTCGTGGTCGTACCAGATCCAGGTGATGTCGACTACTGGCTCGGTCAGCTCAGCAGCGAGCTTGAGCTGCACCGCGACACCGGCCTTCATGTCGACGGTGCCACGACCCCACAGTTCGTTTCCCACTGTGCGGGTAGGCAGGTTGTTGTTCACCGGAACGGTATCGATGTGGCCCGCGATCAGGACGCGACGCGCTCGACCGAGGTTCGTGCGTGCGACGATGGCGTCGCCGTCACGAAACAACTCGAGGTGCGCGGCACCCTTGAGGGCCGCTTCAATCGCGTCCGCGATCGCCTTCTCGTTTCCCGAGACCGATTCGATGTCGCACAGGGCGGCCGTCAACTCGATCGAGGATGCCGACAGATCGAGGGTGGTCGCGGGAGTTGGCGGCATTCGGCAATTGTAGGCGACCGGTTCTGCGACGAGCCCCCGCAGGCGCTCGCTACGCTTGGGGCATGACTTCTCGTGCCGCTTGGGGCTACGGCCTCGCAACCGTTTCGGGCGACGGAACCGTGCTCGACACCTGGTACCCGGACCCGAAGCTCGGCGACATTCCGAAGGGCACCGACCCACACATCGCGCCCGCGGAATTCGAGGACGCGATCGGCGCGGACCCGCGCCGGAATGTTCGGATCGATTTCGTCACGATCGACATCGATCTGGATGCGGCACCCGCGTCGACGTCGGACGCCTACCTTCGTCTGCACCTGCTGTCGCACCTTCTGGTTGCCCCGAACACCATCAACCTCGACGGGATTTTCGCGCAGCTTCCGATCGTCGCGTGGACGAATGCGGGTCCCATCCATCCGACCGACTTTGCGAGGCTGCGGCCATCCCTCCAGCGCGCCGGCATCTCCGCGCACGGGTTCGACCGCTTCCCCCGGATGATCGACTATGTCGTGCCGCCGCGGATCCGGATTGCGGACACGGCCAGAGTGCGCCTCGGTGCCTACGTCTCGCCCGGGACCACGATCATGCACGAGGGCTACGTCAACTTCAACGCGGGCACACTCGGAGTGTCGATGGTGGAGGGTCGCATCTCGCAGGGTGTCGTCGTCGGCGACGGCTCCGACGTAGGAGGTGGCGCATCCATCATGGGGACTCTGTCCGGCGGCGGCACCCAGCGCGTCGTCATCGGTGAGCGTGTGCTGCTCGGAGCGAACTCCGGCGTTGGGATTTCGATCGGCGACGACAGTGTCGTCGAGGCCGGCCTCTACGTGACCGCGGGCACGAAGGTCAACGTGCTCGGCGACGAGCCTCGAACGATCAAGGCAGTCGAACTCAGCGGCGTACCGGGGTTGCTGTTTCGCCGCAACTCGCTTACCGGCGCTGTCGAAGTCGTGGCGCGCACGGGCGAAGGAATCCACCTGAACCCGGACCTGCACCCCTAGCATCAAGACTTATCCACAGATTCAAGTACCATTCGAAATTGTGTTCGAGTTGGTGGGAAAATTGGGTTATGTCGAATTCGCCCGCACTTCTGGTCGAGGCAGCTTCTGCTGTCGCGGCGTTGGGGGCGTGCCAGGGCGACATCGACGGGTTGGATGACGCGTCGCTCGTCGAGGGAATGCGGCTCATTCGTGAACTCGACCAGCAGGAGCAGACCTACAAGCTTTGGTTTGCGGCGGCGATTGCGAAGCGGTCGGATCACACCCTCGGGTATCACGGGTTGGCGAGGCGGAGCGGGTCGGCGACTCCGGCGGTGTTTATCCAGACAATCACGGGGGCTTCGATCGAGGACGCGACAAAGCTGGCCCGGTTGGGGCAGTCGATGGTGGATGCCGAGGCTGCGTCCGGCGATGAGGCTTCGCTTGCGCCGGTCGTTGCTGCGGTGGTGTCGGGTGGGATATCACTTGATGCTGCGGATGCGATCCGTCGCGGGCTGGGCGGGCCCGATGAGTCGGTGACGGCGGCGCAGTTGGCTATCGCCGCGGAGGAGTTGATCGCCCGTGCCGGTGCGATGACACCTGAGGCGCTGCTGAAGGGGGCCCGGCGGGCCCGCAACGATCTTGACCTGGACGCGATCGAACGGGGTCAGAAACAACGGGCAGCGATCCGGTATGTGCGGGTGTGGAGCCGGGATGGCATCTCCGGTGGTTCCTGGGCGCTCCCCGACGAAGACGGCGGCCTCGAAATCCGTACCGCCCT
>DATAZY010000043.1:0-12390 GCA_036271795.1 Galbitalea sp. | reverse complement strand
GGGTCCGCCGCCGCGGCCATCGCACTGCTGGCTGGTCGGAACGGTGAACACCGTGAACAAACCTGCCGGGGGCGGCGGTGGAGTTGCGGTGCGCGGCGCCGAGCTTGTCGTCGCGCCCGGCGTACTCAACGCTTGCGGGCTCGGGTTCGCCCGACCGACGAGGATGGAGATGAGAAACCCAATGGCTGCAATGACGAGGATCGACAGCAGGATGAACGCAACCATCGGACCGCGAGATGGCCTTCCCGAGGGCGGTCCGGGCGCAGCGGGCGGCGGCGAAGGTGGTGGTGGCGTGGTCGGCAGCCGAAGGGTCGGCGCGTTGTCGCTCATCAATCCACCATAGGTCGATGAGCTGAGCCTGCGGTAGATCCGAGTCGGCGATCTGGCCGATTGTGCTAGTGCAAATAGAACAATAGGATGAGCGCGTGCTCCTTCGCATCGACCCGGCCAGTCCGATTCCTTTGTTTGAGCAGCTTGCGGCATCCGTACGGTCTGAAGCGAGCCGGGGAAACCTGCGGTCGGGTGATCGCCTGCCCTCAGCTCGCGACGTTGCCGATTCACTGGACATCAACGTCCACACCGTGCTTCGGGCGTACCAGGTGCTGCGCGACGAGGGTCTCGTCGACCTGCGCCGTGGTCGCGGTGCCGTTGTGACGGAAAGGGTTGCTCATTACAGCGAACTTGGCGAGGCCATTCCTCGTTTGGTGGCCAGCGCAAAAGAAATAGGGCTTGGCGCACACACACTCACCGCAATGATCCGACAGGAGTACGACTCATGAACCACGCCCGCTACACGGCGCGCATCCTCATCGTTGCGCTGATCGCTCCGCTCATCCTGGCCGGCGCAGCGCTGGTCTGGAGCTTCTCGCTCGCTGCCCGGTTGCCGGTTCGGGTCGTCGTGCACTGGGACCTCGCCGGCCACCCGAACGGCTATGGTTCGCCATTCCAGTTCCCCATCGCGCTCGCATCCGTCTGCCTTCCCCTCATCGCCATCTTCGGTGGGGCGGTCGTGCTGATCAGCCATCGCGGTCCGCTGACCCCGCTGGCCAAGGTCTTGGCGGTGACGAGTATCTGGGTGACGCTCATCGTTTCGCTGACGGTCCTGGGGTCGCTGCTCGACAAAAACGCCGGGACGGACATCGGCGCGTGGCTCGGCCTCGCATTCGCCGCCGCAACCGTCGTCGCGGCCGCAGCGTGGTTCGTCCTGCCGCCGGGAGTGCGCGGAGTGGGCGGCAGTGTTCGGCCCACCGTTACCCCCGTCGCTCTCGCGGACGGCGAGCGGGCATCGTGGATCCGGACCGCCTCCGTCTCGACAGGCATGATCTGGGCAGTTGTGGCCGTGTGCGCCGTGATTTCGGCGATCACCATATTCTCGACGATCGCGACCGGTGGACGATACTGGTGGTTCGCATTCGTTCCGGTCTTCGTGCTGCTGGTTGTCCTGTCGAATTTCGCCTGGACCGTGCGCGTGGATGATCGTGGCCTGCGCATCCGCAGCGTCCTGGGTATCCCCGTCGTGCACGTACCTCTCGACCAGGTCACGTCGGCCGATGTCACCGATGTGCAGGCGCTCTCGCAGTATGGCGGCTGGGGCATCCGGTTGGCCCTCAACGGCCGCATTGGAGTCATTGTGCGCTCCGGCGAGGCGCTGGAGGTGCACCGTCGCAAGGGTCTCGACGTTGTCGTGACGGTCGATGACGCGAGTTCGGCCGCCGCGCTGCTCAACGGACTGGTAAAACGCTCGGCCTCGTGAAGCGCTCGGGCATATGAAGCGCTCTCGCTTGCCGCTGCCCTAGAATTGTCGGCAGGACAGTGAACCGGCAATCACCGGGGAGTCGTCGGAAGAACGGTGCGCCGCAGTTCTGAGCGTGCCAAGTAGAACCGACCGGGTAAGCCCGATACAGCTAGTTGAGGGGCCAGTTGTGTTGAGAAACACAGCTGGCAAACGAGGTGGTACCGCGGCAATTGTCGTCCTCGTGTGAGCGACACACGAGTTGAGAGAGACAGATGCCCTACCCCAAGGCCTCACACGGCCCAGAATCTTCGAGCGGAATCTCCGGTGTGCCTGCATCCCCAAAGTTCCCGGAGATCGAGACGGGTATCCTCGCCTTTTGGAAGTCTGACCACACCTTCCAGGCATCCATCGACCTGCGCGACGGATGCGACGAGTGGGTCTTCTACGACGGTCCGCCGTTTGCCAATGGGCTTCCTCACTACGGCCATCTGCTGACCGGTTATGCGAAAGACCTGTTCCCGCGGTTCCAGACCATGCGCGGCAAGCAGGTGCACCGCCGGTTCGGCTGGGACACGCACGGGCTGCCCGCCGAGCTCGAGGCCATGCGCCAGCTCGGAATCACGGAGAAGCACGAGATTGAAGACATGGGGACCGGTGTCTTCAACGCGAAGGCGCGAGAGTCGGTGCTCGCGTACACCCGCGAGTGGGAGAACTACGTCACCCGGCAAGCGCGCTGGGTGGATTTCGAGAACGACTACAAGACTCTCGACGCCACGTTCATGGAGTCTGTCATCTGGGCCTTCAAGCAGCTCTGGGATAAGGGTCTCGCGTACGAGGGTTTCCGGGTGCTTCCGTATTGCTGGCACGACGAGACGCCGCTGTCGAACCATGAGCTGCGCATGGATGACGACGTCTACAAGATGCGCCAGGACCAGTCGGTCACGGTGACCTTCCCGCTGGTTGGCGAGAGAGCAGAGGTTCTCGGCCTGACCGGCGTCGAGGCGCTCGCCTGGACCACAACCCCGTGGACCCTCCCGACCAACCTGGCTCTCGCCGTCGGTCCGGACATCCCATATGCAGTTGTGAGAAGCCCCGATGGGGTTCACGAGTACCTGCTCGCGACGGAAACGATCGACGCGCACAAGAAGGAACTCGGCTATGGGCCGGACGAGGACGCCCGGGATGGGATCACGCACCGGTTTCTCGGAAAGCAACTCGAGGGCGTCCACTACGCCCGTCTCTGGGATTACTACGCCGACACCGAGAAGTGGGGAACACAGAACGCGTGGCAGATTCTCACCGCCGACTATGTCGCGACGGGCGAAGGCACGGGCATCGTGCACCAGGCGCCCGCCTACGGCGAAGACGACCAGGCCGTGTGCACGGCGGCGGGCATCCCTACCCTCATTTCGGTTGATGACGGCGCACGATTCCTGCCCATGTTTGAGGATGTTGCGGGGCTGCAGGTCTTTGAAGCCAATAAGCCGCTGACCAACAAGCTTCGCGCGGATGGCCGCCTGTTCCGGGTCGCGAGCTACGAGCACAGCTACCCGCACTGCTGGCGCTGCCGCAACCCGCTCATCTACAAGGCGGTGTCGAGCTGGTTCGTTCGGGTCACCGAGTTCCGGGATCGGATGAGCGAGCTCAACGACCAGATCAACTGGGTCCCGGAGAACGTCAAGTACGGCCAGTTCGGTAAGTGGCTGGCGAACGCTCGCGACTGGTCCGTGTCGCGCAACCGCTACTGGGGCTCTCCGATTCCGGTGTGGAAGAGCGACAGTCCGGAGTATCCGCGGGTCGACGTCTACGGCTCGCTCGCCGACATCGAGGCTGACTTCGGCAGGCTTCCCGTGAACGCGAGCGGCGAGCCAGACCTGCACCGCCCCTTCGTGGACGACCTGACCCGGCCGAACCCCGACGACCCGAGTGGCAAGTCGACCATGCGCAGGATCGAGGATGTCTTCGACGTCTGGTTCGACTCAGGCTCGATGCCGTTCGCGCAGGTGCACTACCCGTTCGAGAACGCGGACTGGTTCGACAGTCACAGCCCTGCGGACTTCATCGTCGAATACATCGGCCAGACGCGTGGCTGGTTCTACCTGCTGCACGTGCTCTCGACGGCGCTCTTCGATCGACCGGCCTTCTCTAACGTTCTGAGCCACGGCATCGTGCTCGGCAGTGACGGCCAGAAGATGTCGAAGTCGCTGCGCAACTATCCGGACGTCTCCGAGGTCTTCGACCGGGATGGCGCGGATGCGATGCGCTGGTTCCTCATGTCGAGCTCGGTCATCCGCGGTGGCAATCTCGTCGTCACCGAGGAGGGAATCCGCGAGGCGGTGCGACAGTTCCTGCTGCCACTGTGGAGCACCTACTACTTCTTCACGCTGTATGCGAACGCTTCGACGGGGCTCAGCGCGGGCGCTTCGGGCTACGACGCGGCCTGGCGCATCGACTCCCGCAACGTGCTCGACCAGTACCTCTTGGCCAAGACTGGCGCCCTCATCGTGGATGTCGCGGACGATCTCGAGAATTTCGACTCGCCGCTTGCCGCCGCAAAGCTCCGCGATTTCGCCGAGATCCTCACCAACTGGTACGTGCGGCGCTCCCGCGAGCGATTCTGGGTGGGAGACGACCGGGACGCGTTCGACACGCTGTACACGGTCCTCGAGACGGTGACACGGGTTGCCGCGCCGCTCATCCCGCTCGTCGGCGAGGAGATCTGGCAGGGCCTCACCGGGGGTCGAAGCGTCCACCTTGAGGACTGGCCACTCGCCGAGCTTTTCCCCGCAAACCCGTCGTTGGTCGTTGCGATGGACCTGGTGCGGGAGGTTGCGTCTGCGGGACTCGCGCTGCGCAAGTCCAGGGGCCTGCGCGTTCGCCTCCCGCTTGCTCGTCTCACCGTAGTAACCGCCGACCCGACGCTGCTCGGTGACTTCGCCGAGATCCTCGGCGAGGAGCTCAACGTCAAGCTGGTCGACCTGGTCGAGTTCGACGAGGGAAGTCTCGAGAGCTACGGGATCACGCGGCAACTGACCGTGAATTCGCGAGCCGTGGGTCCGCGCATCGGGAAACAGGTGCAGGCGGTCATCCAGGCGGCAAAGGCGGGCGACTGGCAGCTGCAGGGCGAAACGGTCGTCGTGGGCGGCGTCCAATTGGTCGCGGGCGAGTTCGAGCTGGAACTGCGTGCCGCCGACGAGTCGACGGCCATCGCGTTCCTTCCTGGCGGCGGGTTCGTGCTGCTCGACACGGTGACCACTCCGGCGCTCGAAGCCGAGGGTCTCGCGCGCGATGTGATCCGCAACATCCAGGACACCCGTAAGGCCGCCGACCTGCAGGTGAGCGACCGGATCACCCTCGCGATTCGTGGCGGTTCCTCGAGCGATATCACGGCCCTGGGTGCGTTCAGTGAGACGATTGCTGGCGAGACGCTGGCAACGACGTTGACCATTGGCCTCGTCGCAGATCCGGAAACGGATGCGGCCCTGAACGCGACTGCCGGATCGCAGCGCTCGACCCTCGCGGCCGGGCAATATTCAAACGAGGGTGTGCTCGTAATCGACGTGTGGAAGTCTGAACTTACTGATGTCTAAGAACGACGATGGCGAGGCCCGCGAACCGGGTGATTTCGATGACGCCCTCATGGAGCGCGAAGCCCGCGAGGTTTACGAGGAGCTGCTCGAACGCGTGGGCGAGGGCGCTCCGCGGCCGAGGCTCGAAGCGACCCGACGGGCGGCGGAGCTACTCGGGGATCCGCAAGCTTCCTATCCGGTCATCCACATCACGGGAACCAACGGCAAGACGTCGGCCAGCCGGATGATCGAAAGCATCCTGCGCGCACACGGTCTTCGCACGGGAATGCTGACGAGTCCGCATCTCGAGCGCGTCAACGAGCGAATCGTCATCGACGGCGAGCCCATCAGCAACACGGCGTTCGTCTCAAACTGGCGCGACATCCGCCCGTTCCTCGACATCACCGACGCCGAACTCGAATTCCAGGATGAGCAGCCGCTCAGCTTCTTCGAAGCGCTCACGCTCCTCGCCTTCGCAGCATTCGCGGATGCGCCGGTGGATGTCGTTGTACTCGAAGTCGGGATGGGCGGCGAGTGGGACTCGACGAACGTCGCGGACGGCCAGGTCGCCGTGTTCACACCGATCGCGCTCGATCACATGGCGCGACTCGGCAAGACGGTCGCCGAGATCGCACGCACGAAATCCGGCATCATCAAGCCGGCCGCCGCGGTCGTTTCCGCGGCGCAGGCGCCGGAGGCCCTGGCGGAGCTCGAGCGAGCGGCCGAGCTGACCGAGTCGACGCTCGCCGTTGCGGGGACGGCGTTTGAGCTGGTGTCCGACACCGTCGCTGTCGGTGGCCAGGTCATCACGGTCAAAGGACTCGCGGCGACCTATAGCGACCTGTTCCTGCCGCTGTTCGGCGATCACCAGGCCAGCAATGCGACGCTCGCGATCGCGGCGGTCGAATCATTCATCGGCGGCGGAACCCAGCCGCTGAACCAGGATGTGCTCGCGGAGGGACTCGCGACCGCAACCTCGCCGGGGCGGCTGCAGGTCGTTGGCAACGAGCCGACCGTCCTCGTGGATGCCGCCCACAACCCGCACGGTGCCGCCGCGCTCGCGGTCGCGCTTACCGAGTACTTCACCTTCGATCACGTCACGGCCGTCATTGGCATCCTTGGCGACAAGGATGCCGCGGGTATCCTGCGTGAACTCGACGCCGTCGTGGACGACTTCGTTATCACCCAGTCCACCTCGGATCGGGCAGTCGATGCGGCTGAGCTCGCCGAGGTCGCGATCTCCATCGTGGGCGCCGATCGGGTGACCCTCGAGCCGTCGCTCGAGGCCGCGCTGGAGCTGGGCAGGGACCGGGCATCCGAAACCGAGAAGGGCGCGGCGCTGGTTACCGGGTCGATCACCCTTGTCGGCGACGCGATCGTCTATGCGCGGGATCGGGGCTGGAAGCCGTGACCGAACCAAGGCCGGTATCCGCCAGCGACGGCAAACCACCCCGCAAACCACCCAGACAGGGCAAGCAACGCAGGCAGCGCAGCCTGACCGAGAGCCTGCTCTCGATCGTGCTTGGCCTCGAGGCCGTCCTGGTATTTTTCATCGCGCTCACCGTCTACGGGCTTCACGCGCTGCCACCGCTCGAGGCGTTCTGTGGGGGAGCGG
Organism: Galbitalea sp.; assembly: GCA_036271795.1. Taxonomy (GTDB): domain Bacteria; phylum Actinomycetota; class Actinomycetes; order Actinomycetales; family Microbacteriaceae; genus Galbitalea. Next base: position 5,471 of record DATAZY010000043.1, on the reverse strand, counting down.
GGCTCGTCATACTGCTCGCCCTGGCGACACGCATCGTTCGGTATCCGTGGGGCGTCTGGGTTGGCTGGGTGCTCCAGGTGGCGCTGCTCGCGACGGGCATCCTGTTGCCGGCGCTCTACATCGCCGCGGCGTTGTTTGTCGCGCTGTGGATTTTCTGTTTCGTGCGCGCTCGCCAGATCGAGCACGCGAACCGTTCGTCGTCCGATCCCGCGGACGGACATCCCATCTCAACAGAAGGAACGCACTCATGACCGTCGAAGAAACGCTCGTGCTCGTCAAGCCGGATGGCGTCGCTCGCAACCTGACCGGCGAGATCCTGCGCCGCATCGAGGCGAAGGGCTACCAGCTCGTCGACATCAAGCTGCTCGAGGCGAGCCGCGAGCTGTTGGGTAAGCACTACGCGGAGCACGAGGGCAAGCCGTTCTACGAGCCGCTGGTCGAGTTCATGGAGAGTGGACCGATTGTTGCGATCCGCGTCGCCGGAAATCGCGTGATCGAGGGATTCCGCTCCCTCGCCGGAACCACCGACCCGACGACCGCCGCACCCGGCACGATTCGGGGAGACCTCGGACGCGATTGGGGGCTCAAGGTGCAGCAAAACCTGGTGCACGGCAGCGATTCGCCGGAAAGTGCCGCGCGCGAGCTCGCGCTGTGGTTTGACTGACCGGGAGCGCCGCTAGCTCGTCGTAGTGCCCGGCTTGACGGACTCGACGAACGCCGAGAACTCCCCCGCGTCGGTCACTGCCGTATCGTCCGAGAGCGGATACAGCTGCCCGTTCACGAACACGGTGGGGGTGCCTGCGAAGCTGGAGGGTGTCGTCGCAACGCCCGCGAACTTCCCGGTCGTGACCGCATTTGTCGTCGAGGTCACCCATTTCTCGTAGCTCCCGCCGTTGACGCATCCCGCAATCTTCGAACCGCCCGCGCCGGAACTGCTCAACATGGAGATGATTTTCGAGTTCGGCAAACCTCCGCTGCCCTCTGCCGGCTGGTCCGCGTACATGGTCTTCAGGACGGCTAACACGCTGTCCGGGTCGTAGGCGGCCACGCACGCCACCGCGTTTGCCGCGCGCGGCGAGTAGCCACCGTTATTGGAGTCGGTGAGGATCGCGATCGGGTGGATTTCGAGCGTGGCTTTGCCCTCAGCGACCCACTTGTCCTCCTGTGCGAGGTTGGTGGTGAGGAATGCCTGGCATACCGGGCACTGGAGGTCGATGTACTCGACGATGTTGGCCGTTTTCGTCAACTTCTTCGTGTCGGTTGGGACCGGCTTGCCCTTCTTCGGGATTGCGGCGGTCCTGACGGCGACCGCTTTCCCGTTCACTCCATGGAAGAGGATTCCGTCGCTCAGCATGTTCTTCGGCCCGGCTGCGCTGGCAGCCGACACGACCGAGTTCTGCTGGTTGGTGACCACGACGAGAGTCACGATGACAGCGACCGCGATGATCACCACGCCAATGCCGCCCTGGATCAGGAAGCGACGCCGACGCTCGGTCTTCTTCTGCTTCTCACGCATGACGCGTGCTTCCTCGCGTGCGTGCGCTCGGCGGTCGTTCTTGGTCTCGCGTTTCGCGTTGGTCACGGATGCCTCTTCGTTAGTAATTGCGCTGTGCGTCGATGCGCATCGAAAACGTCGTCCAACTCTGGCGACGTCAGATTTGTGCTGGCTGGGAGTCTTGACGAATGGTAAACGATTACCGATCACAATCTCTCGAGCAGGTTGAGGTGAAGCTGGAACAACAGGAAGATCACGACATAGCAGAGCAGGGTGAGCAGCGGTGTCCAGGTGTACGCGCCCTTCCAGAATTGCCGCGCGCGGGCGTTCACCGCATAGGTGCCGTTTGAGAGATTTCCGATGGTCGTCAGCCAGAAGGATGGGATGGTGACGACCCAGACGAGCGCGCACCACACGCAGAGAGTGCCGATGACGAACACGCTGGAGTAGATCAGGAAGGTGATGAAGACGAACGCGCCGATCACTCCGATATTGAAGGCGATCATCCACCAGCGCGGGAACTTCACGCCCGCAAGTATCGCGATGCCGACAAGCAGGGTGACCGCGAACCCGCCGAGGCCGATGAGCGGATTGGGGAACCCGAACAGTGCTCCCTGCCAGGACTTCAGGTTGTCGCCACAGCTCACCAGGATGCTGAAACTGCAATTCAGGTGGGTCGAGGGCGAGAGGATGGCCGTCACCTTGTCGACACTCAGGTTGTAGGCGGCGGCGAGACCTCCGAGCCCGGCGACGACGAGCACGATGCCGAATACCGTGGGCCGATCGGCTCGCGCGACTTGAGGCTGTACGTCTGCGGCAACGGTGGCGCGACATCCGAGGATCGTAAAGATCAGCGTCGCCACCGCGGCAATCAGCAGCACGACTGACACCCACGAGAAATTGAAAATCGTGACGACGAGTTCGTAGACGGCCCCCAGCGAGGCAACCACTATGGCTGCGACGTACAGCCAGTGACGATAGAGCGCGCCACCACCGGCGCCAATGAACCAGGCTGCGAATAGCGAGAAGAAGATGACGCTGACACCCACATTCGGCAACCCGAGGAACGAATCGACGCCATACAGGTGCTTGGTCGTCCCGTCGTCAATACCCGCGTATTGCACGATCGCCACAACAAACGCGACGAGAACTCCGACTACAGCCGGAACTGCTGCGAGGAGGGCGGATGAGGGGCGGGGCGGCGCTGCCTGATCGGTCACCCTCGGATTATTGCATGCCGCAAATCCCGAGGAACTGACAATGCGTGCGATAATTTGGGTGAGTCATCCCGAGCCGCGCTCGCGGTGACGCCAAAGAAGGCTTGACCGGGCAAGCCCCCACGGGGTTAACCGGGCCACTAAGCAGAACGACTAGCTCGTACCTGCGTCGGTGTTGGATAGCGAGTTCCAAATACGCAACACGTTGCAGACGTGAAGGATTAGCAACGCATCCGAACTGCAGGAATTTGCAGGCGGAGAGCGTTCGAGAAGAGTACCCGGTGGGTGGCGCGGTCGCCCATACGGCCAAGGAGTACACCAGCGATGGTGAATGAAGACGTACGTTCATCCGATTCGACTAAAGACCAGGCAAAAGCACCGAAAAGGCGCGGAAAGCTCTTCGGACGAAGCGCACCTGCGGAGGCACCTCCGGTCGCTGAGCTCGTCGAAGCTCCCGCCGCCAAAGCACCCCGCAAGCGCGCTACCGCCGCGAAGTCAGCGGCAGACCACGTTAACGCGGCGCCCACTGACACCGCGCTTGTGCCCGACGTCGAGCCCGCAGCACCGAAGTCGCGTCGGTCCGCACCGAAGAAGGCCGTGGCATCCGTCGAGCCGGAGAGCGCGCCGACGGCCGCGCCGCGACCAACCACGTCGCTGCTGTTCCAGGCGCCGGACATCGCACCGCTTCCGCCGCTGCCGAGGCAGTCTGGCAACAACCCCGGCCGCAACAACGGTAACGACCAGGGCGACTCGGGACAGGGCGTTCGCCGTCGGTCGCGTCGTCGTCCCGGTGAGGAGCCGCGCGAGGGCGACAACGAGCCAAATGTGGTCGTCAAGGTTCGCCAGCCGCGCGCAACACCGGCGCCGATCACCGAGCCGCAGCGCGTCAAGGGTTCCACCCGTCTCGAAGCCAAGAAGCAGCGTCGCCGCGACGGCCGGGATGCCGGACGCCGTCGCCCGGTCATCACCGAGGCGGAGTTCCTCGCTCGCCGCGAAAGCGTCGACCGCGTCATGGTCGTGCGCAGCGGCAACGGGCGCATCCAGATCGGCGTTCTCGAGGACGGTGTTCTTGTCGAGCACTACGTCGCGAAAGCGGCAGAAGCCAGCCTCATTGGCAATGTGTACCTCGGTCGCGTGCAGAACGTGCTGCCCAGCATGGAGGCGGCATTCGTCGACATCGGTCGCGGGCGCAACGCCGTGCTGTACTCCGGAGAGGTTGACTGGGAGGCCGCAGCCGCCGAGTCAGAAGGCGGCAAGAACCAGCCCCGCCGGATCGAGTTGGCGCTCAAGCCCGGCGACCGCGTGCTAGTCCAGGTCACGAAGGACCCGGTCGGTCACAAGGGCGCCCGCCTGACCAGCCAGGTCAGCCTGCCCGGCCGCTACCTGGTCTATGTGCCGAATGGTTCGATGAACGGAATCAGCCGCAAGCTACCGGATACCGAGCGCGCGCGACTGAAGACCATCCTCAAGCAGGTCCTGCCCGAAAACGTCGGCGTCATCGTGCGCACGGCAGCCGAGGGTGCGACCGAGGAGCAGCTGACGCTCGACGTCAACCGCCTCACCAGCCAGTGGGCCGAGATCAGCCGCCTCGTCGAGACCCAGCAGGCTCCTGTGCTGTTGCACTCTGAGCCCGACTTGCTTGTCAAGATCGTTCGGGATGTATTCAACGAGGACTTCCAGAAGCTCGTGATCTCGGGTGAGGATGCCCAGGTCACGATCGAGGCCTACCTGCGCTCCGTCGCTCCCGATCTCCTCGACCGGGTGCAGACCTACGACGAGCCCGGCGACGCGTTCGACACCTATCGCATCAGCGAGCAGATCGAGAAGGCGCTCGACCGCAAGGTCTGGCTGCCGTCCGGCGGTTCGCTCGTCATCGACCGCACGGAGGCCATGACGGTCGTCGACGTCAACACGGGCAAGTTTGTCGGATCCGGCGGAAACCTCGAGGAGACCGTCACCAAGAACAACCTCGAGGCCGCGGAGGAGATCGTTCGCCAGCTTCGCCTTCGGGACATCGGCGGCATTATCGTCGTCGACTTCATCGACATGGTCCTCGAGTCGAACCGTGATCTCGTGCTGCGCAGGCTCGTCGAATGCCTGTCGCGTGACAGGACCAAGCACCAGGTCGCAGAAGTCACCTCGCTCGGTCTCGTGCAGATGACCCGCAAGAAGCTCGGACTCGGCCTGCTCGAATCGTTCAGCGAGCCATGCGAGCACTGCGCCGGTCGCGGCATCATCGTGCACCACGATCCCGTCACGCGCCATCGTCAGACCGCGCAGCCGCCCATCGAGGGCAACAGCGGACGTCGCGGGCGCGGCGGCAAGGGTCCCGCTTCCGGTGGTTCTGCATCCACGGCTCCGCGCAGCGGGACGGGGGCGCAGACCAACGGAACCCATGCGATCACCGAGGATGTGCGCAAGGCGCTCGCCCAGGTTGCCGCGAGCACGGTTCATGCTGACCACGTCGACCATGGGGAGCAGGCAGAACGTGTGGCAGAGGCGGTTCCAGAGCCTCAGCGTTCCGGTCGCTCACGTGCCCCTCGCCAAGCCCAGGGGACGGACGTGAGCGAGGAGGCACAAGCGGAAGCCTCGGACCGCGAAGCACAGGACGAGACGATTCTGGACCTCCCGGTGTCTCGTGCGCCACGGTCGTCCCGTCGCGTGAGCAACAAGGATGCCGACGAGCTCCTCGGATCGGTACTTGATGCTCTGCCAGAACCCAAGCAGCCGGGACAGGGACGCTCTCGCGTCTCGCGTCG
>DATAZY010000042.1:0-8892 GCA_036271795.1 Galbitalea sp. | reverse complement strand
TGGATGCCGCCAGGACCCCGCCGATTGTGACGCCGATTCCGACGATTGCGGTGAGCAGGGGCATCCCGGCCGCGAGCAGCGAGCCGAATGCGATGAAGAGGACGAGGCCGGCGAAGAGCACGCCGATTCCCTCCGTGGGCGAGATGCTGACGGTGTTGTCCTGGAACACCGAGCCGCCGAAGCCCACCTTCATTCCAGCGTCTGTCGCAATCGGACTGAGTTTCTGCAGATCAGCCAGTGAAGAAGGTTTGACGTCAGCCTGCTGGGCCGTGAACTGCACCGCAATAATCGCGGCGGTCTTGTTCGCCGAGACGGCATCCGATGCATACTTTCCGAACGGCGAACTCGCATTGTCGACGCCGGGGACCTTGGCCGCCTTCGTCACCAACTCGTCGATCGCGGATCGATACGGCTCGTTCTTCACTGACGCGCCGCCAGGCACCGAGACGACGATCTGGGCGCTGGCACCAGCGGCAGACGGGAACACCGCTTCGAGCCGGTCAATCGCGTTCTGTGACTCGGTGCCAGGGATGGCGAACGAGTCGTTGGTTTTGCCGCCGAGGGCGACACCGCCGCCGAGAATCCCGATCATCAGGATTAGCCAGACGGCGAGCATCCGCCAGGGATGACGGAACGAGAACCGACCGAGTCGGTAGAGGAGGGTGGCCACGAACTGCTCCTGGATATCTAAAGTGAGCGGACGGAAACGGGTGCGAGCAGTTCGCTCACGATCGTGACGAGGGCGGCCCTGACCTCATCAACGGGAAGCTCGCCCAGTGATCCGTCTTGCTTCACCGAGAGAACGTATGCGGCGCCACCGAGAGCAATCCCGAAGCGCAGGTGATCCTCGACCGTGGAAACGGCAGAGGAAAAGAAGGTCGACAGCGTCACGACGAGAGCGTTGGCCCGGTCGATGACGGGCACGTCTTCGAGCCCGGGTCCCTGGTTGATGAACATGTGCACCTCGAGTCGGTGCTCGAGCAGGAAGTCGACAAACTGCTCGATGAAGGCACGGCGCGTTTCGTCGACGAGGAGCGATCCCTCGATCGAGCCCAGGATGGCGTCCATCCGATCGATGGCTGGACCGATCGCCGCCTCGAGCAGGGCCTCCTTCGAGTCGAAGTGGTACAGGACGCTCGACTTCGACAGCCCGGCGAGCTCTGCGATGCGCTGGAGCGACGTGCCGGCGTAACCGGCGACGGCAAACTCGTTTAGCGCAATAGCGCGAAGATCGTCGTGAGTGGACATGATTAACACGGTAACTGACCGATCGGTCAGAGACTGTCCGATCGGTCAGTTTACCAGCTAGCTACCAGCACTTTCGCAGCTAGGCGCTGGCCAATAGCCCGTTTATCTGACCAGCGACAGAGCGAACACCGCCAACCCAACCGTGAGCGGCGCGACCAGGAACCCGAGCAGAACGAACCTCCGCCACGAAACGGCAACCTCAAGACTGCGCAGCCGCCCCGCCCACAGCAGGGTCGCCAGCGACGCCCAGGGCGTGATTAGCGGACCGGTGTTCACTCCGACGAGCAGGGCCGCGATGCGCAGCGGCGATCCCGCCGTTGATTCGAGGGCGAGATACGCAGGCAGGTTGTCCACGATGTTGGCGGATGCCGCTCCGACGCCAGCGAGCCTCAGCAGGGCTAGCGGACCATCCCCGGTGCCAGCGACAGTGCTCAGCACGCCTCCGAGACCGAGCGCGCTGGCGGAGCCGACGACCAGGAACAGGCCACAGGCGAAGAGCACGAGTTGCCACGGCAGCAGTGAGAAACGCAGAACTGTCCGACGACGGACGCAGAAGAACACCACAAGGATTGCCGCGCCCCCGAGTGCTGGCATCCAGACCGGGATTCCGGACACGAGGGCAGGAAGCAGAGCGACGACCACGACCACCGACGCCCAGAGGAGCACCGGGTCATCCACTGCCGTCCGAACGGGAAGTTCGTACCGCGCAAGCAACGGACGCCTGTAGATGAGGAACAAAAGGACACACGGCACGACTATCGCGACGATCGCTGGTGCCGCCATCAGTGCGGCGAACCCGAGCGGCGAAAACGACGTGAGGCGCCCCGCCGCGAGCAAGTTGGTCAGGTTGGAAACCGGCAGGAGCAGCGAGGCCGAGTTCGCGAGCCACACCGACGTCAGAGCGAAGGGCATGACCGGCAGCCCGACATGCCTCGCGAGCATGATAACAACAGGCGTGAGCAGGACCGCCGTCGTGTCGAGTGACAGGAAGATCGTGCTGGCAGCTGCGAGCAAGACGACGAACAGCCACAGCAGCCAGGCCCGGTTCAGCCCCCAGCGGGCGAGTTGCCCGGCAATGACGGTGAAGAGCCCAGCCGCCGCGGCCAGTTCCGTGACAACCGTGATCGACACGACGAACAGGAGGATGGGCCACACCCGCTCTCCGAGCGCGAGCGCATCGTGCCCCGGCAGGACACCGACAGCGATTGCGACGACACCGATGACGAGAAGTGCCGCACCAAGAATCGCAGTCCGCACCGGTGCCCTCTCATCGCCCTCCTCCACTATTGCATCGGCTTTCCCATCTCACAGCCACGCGCGGTAGCTTTGAATCCGACGATGGGAGCTCACGGTGCGCAAATTTCTCTTTAGCGGCGCGGTTCTGAGCGCCGTGTTTGGCGGGGTCAGCGCGATTCGAGCCACCCGAGAAGGACCGCGCGATTGGCGCACCGCCCTCCTTTGGGTGAGCTGGGCAGCGACTCTGGCGAGCGCCATTGGCACCGTCATCATTGACGCCCGCGACGCAGAACTGGAAGAGGACTAGACCATCATGCGATTCCCACCCGGCCCCGGCGGCCTCGGACTCTTCGGCACCGTCTTCACGGACATCCTGGCCGGCCTTGTCTTCATCATCCTGTTTGTCATCGCCGTCGGCGTGCTGTTCGTACTCGTGCGGTTCCTCTGGGTGGCTACCAAGGCCGCCGAGCTGTACATCGCGAGGAACGGGAGTACCCACGCGGACACCGCCAGCCCGGAACCGGCGACCAACCCGGTCGCCACGCCGCCGACCGCTGATGCTGCCACCACTAAGCCGACGACAACAACGACCGCGGCCGCTTCGCGCTCTCGAGCCACGAAGACGCCGCCTGCTAACTAACTGAGGAAGCCGCGCAGCAGGGCGCTCGATCCTTCGAGGTGCTCACGCATCGTCGCAGCCGCGCTCTCCGCGTTGCCGGTGAGGATCGCGACCACGATCGCCTCGTGCTGCTGGTTGGAGTGCGCGATGTTCGCGGACAGCAGCGGGATGCGCTCGAGCAGTTCGTTCACGCGCGTCCGATTGTCGGCGAGGAGGGACACCAGTGACGGCGTCCCGACCAACTCTCCGATGGTGAGGTGCAGGCGGGAATCGAGCCTGCGGTAGTCGTCGGGAGATGCGGAGCCTGTGTCCCGGAGTCGGGTCCAAAGGAGGTCCCGCTCGGCGGCGCTCAGCGTCTTTGCTGCCGCCGCACGCACCGCGCCGAGCTCGAGGATCTCACGGAGCCCGAGCACGTCGTCGATCTCGGCGGCAGCCAGCGGTTCCGCCGTCGGAGCCGGCACCGGCACAGGATCGGTGACGAACGTTCCGCCGTACCTTCCCCGCTTGCTGACGAGATATCCCGCATCCGCTAGCTCGCGGATTGCCTCACGCACCGTGTCGCGACTGACCAGGAAGCGCGCGGCAAGATCTCTCTCCGGGGGCAGGGCATCGCCGGGAGCCACGATCCCGAGCCGAATCGTCTGCAGCAGTCGCGCGACCGTGTCCTCAAACGCGTTGCCGTTGCGCACCGGGCGGAACAGGGCGTCCGAGACAACGCTCTGGTAGCCCTCGTCCGGAGACCCGGCAAGCTCCGTCATAGCGGGGTCACGTAGGCCGAACTGATCCCGCCATCCACGAGGAAGGTCGATGCCGTGATGAAGCTGGCGTCGTCACTCGCGAGGAATGCGACGGCGGCGGCCAGCTCCTCCGGCTCGGCAAAACGACCCTTGGGGATGTGAACCAGCCTGCGCTGGGCTCGCTCCGGGTCTTTGGCAAACAGTTCCTGCAAGAGCGGCGTGTTCACTGGTCCGGGGCAGAGCGCGTTGACTCGGATTCCCTGGCGCGCAAACTGGACGCCCAGTTCCTTGGTCATGGCAAGCACCCCGCCCTTCGACGCGGTGTACGAGATCTGACTGGTCGCAGAACCCAGAACGGCAACGAACGATGCCGTGTTGATGATCGATCCACTCTGCTGCCTGACCATGTGGCGCAGTGCCGCACGCGAACACAGGTAGACCGACTTGAGGTTCACATCCTGCACTCGCTGCCAGGCCGGCAACTCAGTAGTCTCGATCGAGTCGTCGTCGGGCGGCGAGATACCCGCGTTGTTGAACGCGATGTCGACGGAGCCGTAGGTCGACTGCGCGGTGTCGAAGAGGTTGTCGACTTGGGTCTCGTCGGTCACATCGACCTGCACGAAGAGCCCGTCGACGAGCTTGGCGGCGGCCTCGCCCGTCTCCGAGTTGAAATCACCGATGACTACCGTCGCGCCCTCCGCGGCGAACCGCTTCGCCGTGGCGAGGCCGATCCCACTGGCGCCGCCGGTGATGACGGCTACCTTGCCTTTGAGCCGCTGCGTGAGGTCGATCTTCTCGATGGTCATTTGGTTCCTTGTCAGTCGGTGCTGATGAAGACGTTCTTGGTTTCGGTGAAGGCGGATGTCGCATCCGGGCCAAGTTCGCGACCGAGCCCGCTCTGCTTGAAGCCGCCGAACGGGGTCGAGTAGCGCACCGAGGAGTGCGAGTTGACCGACAGGTTTCCCGTCTCGATGCCGCGCGCAACGCGAATGGCCCGACCGACATCCCTGGTCCAGATCGACCCGGAGAGCCCATAGATGCTGTCGTTGGCGAGTGCGATGCCGTCCGCCTCGTCGTCGAAAGGCTGCACGGTGACTACCGGTCCGAAGATCTCCTCCGTCACGCACCGATCATCACGCGACTCCGGCAGGAGCACTGTCGGTGCGAACCAGTAGCCCGGGCCATCCGGCGCACTCCCGCGAAACGCGACACGACTGTCGTCCTTGAGGTACGAGGAGACACTGTCGAAGTGACTCTTCGAGACGAGCGGCCCCATCTCGGTCGACTCCTCGCCGGGATGCCCGACCTTCAGACCCTTGACGGCGGGCTCCAGCAGTTCGAGGAAACGGTCGAACACGCTGCGCTCGACCAGGATGCGGCTGCGAGCGCAGCAGTCCTGGCCGGCGTTCTCGAAGACCGCGTACGGTGCGGTGGCCGCGGCTTTCTCGAGGTCGGCATCGGCGAAGATCACGTTCGCGCTCTTGCCGCCGAGCTCGAGTGTCACGGCCTTCACCTGCTTCGCGCACCCCGCCATCACACGCTTGCCCACCTCGGTTGACCCGGTGAACACGATCTTGCGCACACTCTCGTGCGTCACGAATCGGTCGCCGACGACCGATCCACGGCCGGGAAGAACCTGGAACAGACCCTCCGGCAGTCCGGATTCGAGGCCGAGTTCGCCGAGTCGGATCGCGGTCAGCGGGGTCCAGTCCGCCGGCTTGAGTACGACGGCGTTGCCCGCCGCGAGCGCAGGCACGAACCCCCACGACGCGATGGTCATCGGGAAATTCCACGGAACGATGACCCCGACGACTCCGAGTGGCTCATGAAACGTGACGTCGAGTCCACCCGCAACCGGGATCTGCTTTCCGGTCATCCGCTCGGGCGCGGCCGAGTAGTAATTGAGAACGTCGCGAACGTGACCGGCCTCCCACCTGGCCTGGCTGATCGGGTGACCGGAGTTGCGGACCTCGAGCCAGGCGAGCTCCTCGATTGCGGCGTCCACCACGACGGCGAATCGTCTCAGCGCGTTCGCGCGATCCACGGGGGCGAGCGCGGCCCAGAGGCGTTGCGCGTCAACCGCCCGAGCGATCGCTTCGTCGACGCCTTCCGCTGAGACGTGTTCGATGGTCCGCAGGATCGTTTCGTCGGACGGATTGATCAGGGTGGTCGCCGTGCCGCCTTCCTTAGCTGGCACGGTGGACCTTCGCTGCCTCGACGAGTCCGGCGAACAGACGCAGGTCTTCCGGGTTCTGCTCCGGATGCCACTGCACCGCGACCCCAAATGGCAGGCCGTCGACCTCGACGGCCTGGACCACGCCACCCGACTCCGCGGTCACGGTAAGTCCCGGTGCCACGGCGTCGATTCCCTGGTGGTGGTACGACTGCACGGTGAGCGATGGCGTGTCGGCGAGCAGAGCAGGCACGACACCCTTGTCCCCCACCGCGACCTCGTTGGTCGAGAAAACGCCGTGATTGCCGCTGAACCGGGCGTCGCCGACGACCTCTGGGAGGTGCTGGTGAAGGGTCCCGCCGAGCGCGACGTTGAGCATCTGGAGTCCGCGGCAGATTGCGAGGAATGGAAGCTCGGTTTCGATGGCGGCGTGAAGCAGCGTGTCTTCCCACGCATCTCGGTCGAGGCGCGGGGCGTCGGTGGTCGGATGCGCGGGCTGACCATAACGGGCCGGGTCGACATCCTTGCCGCCCGCGATCACCAGGCCGTCGAGGCTGTTCACCACACTGGCCGCGATGTCGGCGTCAACGGGCTGGGGCGGCAGCAGGATCGCGATCCCGCCCGCATTAGTCACCGAGTCGAGATACACCTTCGGCAGAAAGGATGCCGGAACATCCCAGTCTCCGGTCTGCGACTGCTCGAGGTACGTGGTGACACCGATCAGGGGTCTAGAAGCGTTCGAAGCCACGGACCCGCTCCCAGTCTGTGATCGCGGAGTCGAACGCGCGCTGTTCGACCCTGGCGTTGTTGAGGTAGTGGTTCACCACGTCGGAACCGAAGGCCTCGAGAGCTACCGTGGATGAGCCGAACAATTCGGCCGCATCCCGCAGCGAGGTCGGCACGCGGGGCGCGTCGGACCCGTAGGCGTTGCCCGCGAAGATCGGCTCGAGTTCGAGCTCATTCTCGATGCCATAGAGTCCGCCTGCGATAAGCGCGGCGACGGCAAGGTACTGGTTGACGTCGCCGCCGGGCACCCGGTTCTCGACGCGGAGGCCTGGCCCGTGACCCACCACACGCAGCGCACAGGTGCGGTTGTCGAGTCCCCAGGCGATTGCCGTTGGTGCGAAGCTGCCCTCGACATACCTCTTGTACGAATTGATGTTCGGGGCGAGGAACAGGCTCAGTTCCTTCGTGGTGGCGATCAGCCCGGCGAGCCAGTGCTCCATCAGCTTCGAGAAGCCGTACTGGCCGTCACCGGCCATGACCGCCTCCCCGTCGTTCCCTCGAACGCTCAGATGGATATGGCAGCTGTTGCCTTCACGCTCGTTGTACTTCGCCATGAACGTCAGCGCCTTGCCGTGCTGGTCGGCGATCTCTTTGGCGCCGTTCTTGTAGATCGAGTGGTTGTCGCAGGTCTCGAGCGCGCCGGAATAGCGGAACGCGATCTCCTGCTGGCCGAGGTTGCATTCGCCCTTGACGCCCTCGCAGTACATGCCCGCGCCATCCATGCCGTTGCGAATGTCGCGCAGGAGCGGCTCCATGCGAGTGGACGCGAGGATCGCGTAATCGATGTTGTAGTCGCTCGCCGGAGTCAGGCCCTGGTATCCCCTGGCCCACGCGTCGCGATAGGTGTTGTCGAAGACGATGAACTCGAGCTCTGTGCCAACGAATGGCACGAGGCCGCGTTCGGTGAGACGAGCAATCTGAGTCTTCAGGATCTCGCGCGGGCTTTGAACGACTGGCGTCGCATCCGTCTTCGACAGGTTCGCCATGACGAGGGCAGTCGCCGGGAGCCACGGAATGATGCGGAGTGTGTCCAGGTCGGGATTCATCACCATGTCGCCGTAGCCGGTCTCCCAGGACGACATCGGATAGCCGTCTACGGTGTTCATCTCGACATCGACGGCGAGCAGATAGTTGCAGCACTCGGCGCCGTGCTCGGCGAGATCCTCGAGGAAGAGGCGCGCGGATGCCCGCTTGCCGACGAGTCGGCCCTGCATGTCGGTGAAGGCGATGATGACGGTGTCGATCTCTCGGTTGCCCACAAGCTTCTGCAGCGCGTCGACGGTCAGCATTCCGGTATTCGATATTGCGATTGTCTCTGGCATGGCGCCCTCTCGAGAGTCGAGGCTTCAATCCGACCATTACATCACAGCCACCTCGTGGCGGGTCGAACTGTTGGTAACGCATTGTTTACATCCAAAGGTAGACATGGAGTACCAATAGACGCCATGCTCTGTCGATAACGTGGACGCTTACTTTGTGAGTTCCATCACCCGTAATTCATAAGTTTTGGAGGACTGGATGGCAGACAACATCGTCGCTGGTGTGAAGTATCAAAAAACCGAGGCGGGCTATTTCGAGAAACGCACCCTGAAGCGCAGCGCTGGCTTCTGGGGAATCTGGGGACTTGGCGTCGCTGCCGTCATCTCCGGTGAGTTCTCCGGCTGGAACCTCGGTACCGACACCGCAGGCTTTGGCGGTATGGCGATCGCGGTCGTCATCGTCATCGTCATGTACTTCACGATGCTCTTTTCGATTGGCGAGATGGCGGCAGCGCTGCCGCACACCGGCGGTGCGTATTCTTTCTCGCGAGCGGCCCTGGGGCCGTTCGGTGGATTCATCACCGGCCTTGCGGAATCTATTGAGTACGTGGTGACTACGGCGGTGGTTGTCTATTTTGCCGCGCAATATGCGGACAGCGCCCTCGGGGATTTCTTCGGCATCCAACCTTCGGTCGCGCTGACCTGGATCACCTGGGCCGTCCTCTACGCGGTATTCGTGCTTGTCAATGGCCTCGGCGCGGCAATCGGATTCCGGCTGGCCATCATCGTCTCGATACTCTCGCTCGCCATTCTCGCGGTGTTCGTCATCGTGGC
>DATAZY010000041.1:0-8410 GCA_036271795.1 Galbitalea sp. | reverse complement strand
GTCTTCGCCGTGTAGGCGAATTCCGCTGCGGCGGTCGACTCGAGACCGTTGACGATGATTTCTTTATCCCAGCCGGATGCCGTCGCAATGCGGTGGTCGGTCTGCCCGTCGTTGGGTCCGCCGGAGAAGATCACAATGTACTCGTCGCCGTGGGCGAGGGTGGGCTGTTCGTCGGTCATCTCACTAGTTTGTCACTCGAAGCAGCGTAAGCACGCCGACCACGAGTGAGATGAGCGCGAGCAACAGGGCCGCGCCGATCAGGATGGCATGAATCCTGAGGAAGTGCGTCGCCTTGCCGTCGGCGTCACGCGCCCGCGGGTCGGAGGCCGTGCGTCGATAGAAAGACGGCCACACGATCCAATTGAAGACGCCGTTGACGAGAAGGATGATCGCTGCGGTCATCCACCAACTCTAAAGAAGTGGTGGCGGGAGAAACGCCCTCTCGGCGGGAGCCTACGCTCCCGCCGAGATCCGCTTTCTCCCGCCACCGCCGACAGTTTCTCCCGCCAACGGGATGTGCGGGAGCTCACAGGGACGGTCGGGGGCGGTCGATAGGATGGACGCGTGGCTTCTGCGGATGACCGGCTGGTCTGGATCGATTGCGAAATGACCGGGCTCGATCTCCAGATCGACGAACTCGTTGAAGTTGCGGTGGTCGTCACCGACTACGACCTGGTCCCGGTCGATCCCGGTTTCAACATCGTGATCAAGCCCGACCAGACCGCATGGGATCACATGGGCGACTTCGTGCGAGAGATGCACACCGCCAGCGGACTCCTCGACGAGATCCCGAATGGTAAGTCTCTCGCGGAGGCCGAGTATGAGGTACTCGAATACATCCTGAAGTTCGTGCCGAACGCACAAAGCGCGCCGCTGGCCGGCAACACCATCGGCACGGACCGGATGTTCCTGGCCAAGTACATGCCGCGAGTCGACTTGCACCTGCACTACCGCAGCGTCGACGTTTCGTCCCTGAAGGAGCTGACTCGTCACTGGTTTCCGCGCATCTATTTCAGCGCGCCGCCGAAGAACGGCGGGCATCGTGCACTGGCCGACATCCTCGAATCCATTCGCGAACTCGAGTACTACCGCGGGGTCGCATTCGTCGCAGAACCAGGACCAACCTCAGAGCAGGCGCAGGCCGTGTCTGCCACGGTGGTCGCGCAGTGGGGCCCGCGGCTGCGATAGAGTCTTTTGGTTGCACCCGCGAAAAGTGGATGCACGCATGGTGGGCGTAGCTCAGTAGGTAGAGCGCTGGCTTGTGGTGCCGGATGTCGCGGGTTCGAATCCCGTCGTTCACCCCAATACAATCTGATCTTGGATGCGAACTCACATCCACGACGTCGCTGATGCCCGGGTTCGGTCTCTGCGCTTGGAGCGACGCTGTGGAAAGCTGGCAGCGTGACGGACACGCTCGAACGGACCAACGAGGAGACGGATCTTCGGACCGTGGTCGAACTCGACCGACCGTGGATAACCCTCGTCTGGAACGATCCCGTGAACGAGATGACCTACGTCACCTGGGTATTCAAAACCTATTTCGGGTTCAGCCCCGCCGAGGCGCGCAAGCGGATGCTCCAGGTTCACACCGAGGGCAAAGCGGTCGTCGCGACCGGCCCGCGCGAAGAGATGGAGCGCCACGTGTACGCGATGCACGGCTACGGACTCTGGGCGACTCTCCAAAAGGACGACGAGTGAAACGGATCAAGATCACTCCCGCCGGCGTTCGCCTGACCCTCAACGAGGCGGAAGCAGAGACGCTGGCGAGCGTCGCCGAGCAACTCGCCGATCTCCTCGGTGGAGTCGAGGGCCGCATCGGTGACCCCGCACTCGAACGCCTTCTCCCCGACGGATACCGGGATAACTCGGTTGACGCGGAAGAGTTCCGCCATTACACGCAAACGGACCTGGTCGACGAAAAGGTGGCCGCCGCTCGCACCATCGTCGACGCGCTGTCGGCCAGGACCGACAGGAGCAAGGGCACCGTGCGGGTCGTGCTCGGCCCCACAGACGCGATCGCCTGGTTGCGCTCGATCAACGACATCCGACTCGCGCTGGCCGCGCGCCTCGGAATCGTCGACGAGAACTTTCGGCCGGAAGGGGATGACGAAAGCTACAACTTCGCGATCTACGTCTGGCTCGGCCAGCTGCAGTTCGTGCTGCTCCACGCGGTCGACCGATGAGGTCCGAGGATGTCGGTCCGGACGAGTTCGAACGCCTGGTCACCGACGAGCTCGACCTGCTCCCCGACGAAATGGTCGACGGGATCGAGAACGTCGGATTTGTCACCCAGAGTCGCCCCGACGATGGATCCCTGCGCCTGCTCGGGCTGTACACCGGCGTCGCGCTAACACGGCGCGGGCAGTACGGGCACGGCGAACTCCCTGACCGGATTGTGCTCTATCGCGAGCCGCTTCTTCGGGTCTCGCGCGATCTGGATGACCTGAAGCTGAACATCCACGTCACGCTCGTCCACGAAATCGGCCACTACTACGGGCTCGACGACGACGAGTTGAAGAGGCTCGGCTGGGGCTAGACCGCAGCGCCGTCGACGACGACATCCGCAAGCAGGTCGGGCCGCTCCCGCTCGAAGTGACGCTGCTCCTGCGCGGCCCAGGCATCCCAGCGCGGCTCATACATCGCGCCGTCGCGGGCCAGCGCCCGAGTCTTCCGCGTCGACGCGTCCAGTTCGACCCAGATGCCGAAGGTCGCGCGATCTCGACTCGCTCGAGTAAGCGCACCGCTGCCCTCGACGATGAGCGGGCGGCCACGGTCGAGAGTATTCCACTCGGCGAGGCGACCGGCTGCCCAGTCCCAGCGCCGCCAGCGCCCGGTCTCGAGGATGACCGGGACCTGGCCGCTCGCGTCCTCGAGTCCGTCCCATCCCGGGTAAACGTCGTCGAGCCGCAGGAGCGGCGCACCGAGAACGTCCGCGAGTGCCGTGGCCAGCCCGGTCTTGCCTGAGCCCGACCGGCCGTCGATCAGCACGATGGGAGGGTCGCCGGGGATCTTCTCGACTAGTTCCTGGACGATCTCATGAGCCAATGAAGTTCCAATGTCCGGACAGAATGGATGCCGCCGCCGCGACCCCGGCGACCGCCGCCCCGATGAGCACCAGGGTCCACTCCCGCCAGCCGAACCGGGACTCGCGCGCCCAGGTGCGCGTCGTGCTCGTCCCGAATCCTCTCGCCTCCATGGCGGTCGCCAGCTTGCTGCCCCGCCGGATCGACAGCACGAGCAGAGCGAAGAGCTGGCCGAGGAATCGGGCGACCGGATTCCGGTCGCCAACCCCGCGCGCCCTTCGGGCGAGTTCGAGGGAACGCCAGTCGTCGAAGAACAGACCGACGAGGCGAACGGCAGCCAGCGAACCGAGAACGAATCGCGATGGCAGGTGCAGCACCTGGGCCAGGCCGTCTGCCAGATCCGTCGGGTCAATCGTGATGAAGAGTACCACGGCTGGCAGCGCAACGGCGAGCACGCGAATCCCGGTCGCGAGCGCAAGTACAACTGATCCGGTAGTCACGTCGATGAACAGCCAGTGAAAATAGCTGTGGCCACTCGCCTTGCCGTACAGCGCAATTGTGACCGTGACCACGGGAGCCGCGATCCACACGGGAGCGGTTCTGACCCAGAAGGTTCGCCACGGCACGCCCGCCAACGGAAATAGGGCCGCTTCGAGGACCAGCGCGACCGTGCCGGAGACCCAGTCGAGCGTCAAGACGAGGACCGCAGCAACCACAAGGCCGACCGCGATCTTGGCGACCGGGTTGACGCGGAGGATGGTGGACGTCATCGTCGCACCTCTGTCGGCGACAGGTCGAGCTCGTCGGTCGCGAGAGCGGCGATGAACAGCTCATCGTGAGTGCTCGCCGCGGCCGCGGTTCCGTCGTCGAGAAGCTCCGCGATGAGGGCGACGAGTTCGCGCCAGGTTCGAGAATCCTGCCCGAAAGTTGGTTCGTCGAGCAGCAGGACGCGAGGACGAGCGGCGAGCGCCGTGCCCACCGACAGTCGGCGCTTCTCACCGCCCGACAGCGTAAACGGGTTCGCGCGCGCGAGAGGTTCGAGGCGCAGGCGCGCGAGGAGCTCATCCGCTCTTTGGTCGATCTCGGCTGTGCTCAGGCCAAGCGCTCTCGGCCCGACCGAGAGTTCGTCCCGTACCGTCGCGCCCAGAAATTGGTGCTCCGGGTCCTGGAACACGCTGCCGATCCGGGTGAGAAGCTGGCGCGACTTCCAGCGAATGGGATGCGCGGACGCCTCGGCTGCGAGTTCCGGCGCCGCAACGACCTCGCCTTCGCGGGGCGCGAGCAGTCCGCCGAGCGTGAGAGCCAAAGTCGATTTGCCACTGCCGTTCGATCCGGTGATCGCGACCAACCCACCCGCGCGCAGGTCGAGCTGGATTCCGGAGCGGAGTGCCTCGCGGCGGCCGATCGCGAGATCGCGCGTGCTCAGTAAGGTTTCGGACGGTGTTGTGACCCGCGTCGGTGCGACTGGCGGGAACTCGGGTACCCACACCCCGGCATCGGCGAGTGAGCGGCCGTTTTTTGAGAGCACGGCATCGGGCGCCCCGTCCACGAGGATGCCGCCCTCGGGGGAGAGAATGACCACCCGGTCGACGAGGTCGCGCCACACCTCGACGCGGTGTTCGATCACGATGAAGGTCGAGCCGGTGCGCCGCAGCGTTTCGGCGACAGCATCCCGAACCTCGCGCACTCCGCCCTGGTCGAGGTTCGCGGTTGGTTCATCAAGCAACAGCAGGCCGGGCCGCATCGCGAGGACGCCCGCGAGCGCGAGCCGCTGCTTTTGCCCACCGGAGAGCAGGGACGTCGAGTGGTCGAGCGGGAGTCGCAGACCGACGGCCTCGAGCGCTTCCCGGACTCGCGTCCAGATCTCGTCCCGCGGCACGCCCAGGTTTTCACAGCCGAACGCGACGTCGTCGCCGACCCGCGCGAGGATGACCTGGGCGTCGGGGTCCTGCAAAACGAGCCCGGCGCGCCCGGTCGCGCGATCGGCGGGAATCCCGTCGATCAGGAGCTCGCCGACCTGCTCGCCCTCATCCTCGCCGCCAAGCACCCCGGCGAGCGCGGAAATCAGCGTGGATTTGCCGGCTCCGGATGCGCCACGCAGGAGTACGCGTTCCCCCGGCTCGAGCGCCAGATCGAGATCTCGCACCGCAAACGCCCGACGCCCGGCGTGGCGCCAGCCCCAGCCGCTCGCCGTGACGCGCGCCGCACCGGCCAACCTTCCCGCACCGCCCAAGGTCAGACCAGCGCCCGCGAGGTTCTCCCCGACGCGAATCGGTTCAGGACGCCGGTGCGCGCGAGCGCACGCACGAGCAGCCACGACAGCAAGCCTGCGATGACGGCGCCCGAGACGACCGAGGTCACGGCGTAGACGAGGTCGAACGTCAGCCCTGCCGCCGGATAGTAGAGCACGAGATCGAGGACCGTGAGACAAACACCGGCGGCCGCGCCGGCAAGCATCGCGGTGCCAAGTCTCCAACTCGAGTACAGGAAGATCGCGAAGATCACCTCGGCGCCGAGTCCCTGGATCAGGCCGTAAAGCAGGTCGTTTGCCCCCCACGTGCTCCCGAGAATCGCTTCGACCGTCGCGGCGACGATCTCGGCGAAGAGCGCGGCTCCTGGCTTACGGACGACGAGTGCCACCAGCACCGCGGCGAGCAACCAGACGCCTCCAACGAGACCTTCGAGACCTGGGGTGAGCGCATGGAGCGCCGTGCTCGGAACGACGGACCCCGTGTCCCAGGCCCAAAAGGCGACCCCACAGGCAACCGCCAAAACGGCGGCGACAACGATATCCACGACGCGCCAGCGGAAGTTGACGCGACGCCGTGGTTTGGTGGTGGGGGTGGTGGATGTTGCGGTAGTCATTTCGTGCCTTTCATGGTCTGAGATTTCACAGTCTGAAATGGCACGGGAGCACCCGAGTTCCTGAGAACTCAACTGATGCTCGAGAGTGATTGGCCTCCCTGCGCTGGCATGATCCAGATCAGGTTCGACGGTCGGAACTTGGAGAAGCTCCCTCTCAGCCCGGCTTCACCGGACTCCCGTGTTTCTTGAAGCCACAGCTTACGCCGGATCGCCGGGGTCCCGTCGTTCGGGCAAACTCGCAGGTGACGGCGGCAGACTGCTCTTTAGCCCCGAAAGGGCGCACAATAGAGGTACTCGCACACAAAAAGGATTGAAAATGTTCGGAGATCTCTTCACCGGCCCGCACCTGATCATCGTTCTCGTGGTCATCGTCCTGCTGTTCGGCGCCACGAAGCTCCCCGCACTGGCCAAGGCCGCCGGCCAATCGGCCCGGATCTTCAGGACCGAAGTCAAGGGCATGAAGGACGACGACGCCAAGACCGACTCGACCGCGAAGTCAGACGCCTCTTCCGTCTCCGCCTCGGTGAGCTCGGATGCGGCCGCGGGACCGGTCTCAGAGTCACAGCCAAAGCCCTAGGGCCGTGGCGCGAAGCGCACGCCCGGCCAAGTCACGTGAACGGCGGATGACGCTCGGCCAGCATCTTGTCGAGTTGAGACGGCGAGTCATCATCATTGCGCTGTCGGTTCTGGTCGTTTCTGTGGGCGGATATTTTGTCTCCGACTGGGTGCTGGCCGAAGTGAGCGCACCCATCCATGCGATCGCAAAACAACAGCACCGACTCGCCGCTCTGAACTATGCCGGCGTGACGAGCGCCTTCGACCTCAAGATCCAAATCGCGATCACCGTCGGGATTATCGTTTCGAGTCCCATCTGGCTCTACCAAATCTGGGCGTTCTTCGTTCCCGCCCTCACGCGGAAGGAGCTGAGGTATGGGCTCGGGTTCTTCCTCACCAGCGTCCCGCTCTTCCTCGCCGGCTGTTACGCCGGCTGGCTGGTCGTTCCACACATCGTCGAGCTATTGGCGAGCTTCGCACCGAGTGGCGACAGCTCGTTCCTCGGGGCGGGCGACTATTTTGACTTCATCATCAAGCTCATGCTCGCAGTGGGGATCGCTTTCGTGCTGCCCGTTTTCCTCGTCCTGCTGAACTTCGTCGGAGTTCTCAGCGCCACGGTGATCCTGAAGTCCTGGCGAATCGCCATTCTGCTCATCGTGCTGTTTACGGCCATCGCGACACCGGCCGCCGATGTCGTGTCAATGTTCCTGCTGGCCATTCCCATGGTCGTCCTGTACTTCGGCGCGGTCGCGGTCGCAATCATCCATGATCGGCGCTCCTCGCGAGCCGCGGCGGCGTTCCTCGAGTCGGACTTCGCCGCTTAGTACTCGGTCAGCGGCACAGCAGCTCAGTCACGGCCGTTCAGTCGCGCCTGTTCAGTCGCGGTGAAGCACCACGACCGGAATCTGGCGATCCGTCTTCTTCTGGTAGCTCGCGTAGTCCGGATAGAGCCCAACCATAAGGTTCCACAGGCGCGGCTTCTCCTCGGCGGTCGCCGTGTGAGCGGTGGTCCAAAAACTCTCGGTGCCCTGCTGCACCCAGACCCGTGGGTTCGAGTCGAGATTGAGGTACCAGGCAGGATGTAACGGCGCACCACCCTTCGATGCGACGACCACGACATCGTCGCCGTCGCTCGTCCCGATCAGGCAGGTGCGGAGCCAGTCCCCCGACTTGCGCCCCTGCGTCGTGATGAGCACGAGCGGTGCGCCATACCGAAATACGGGCTCCTTGCCACCCGACGCGAGATATTCGTCGATCTGCTTCTTCACCCATCCCGCTTTGGAGTCGATGATGGGGCTGGGCGGCGCTTCGGTCATGGCTTCAGCCTAGACGCGCCCATACTACACAGCGGCGGCAAGTATGCGGTTTGCTGTCCTCACGTTTCGACTTGTCGCGACCGGCCCGAGCTGTCGCCACCACGCTGGCTTCAACCGGGACTGCAGGATGCCGAGCGGGCACCACTGGTAGATCGCTCGCGTCTCGATTATGAGCCGCTCCGGAGCGAGGTCCTCAGCGGATGGCCGATCCACTTCCGCTGGCACGATGTCGCCGCCGAGAAAGGTGATCACCATCTTCGACAGATCGTCACGCTCCTGAATGGCGCTGACTCCGAGCAGTGGGTTCGCCTCCACCAGCGTCCGAAACTCCCCGAGGGTGAGAACGACAACACGAGACCGGACGCCGGTGCCCTCCGCAATCGCGGATTCGATGGCACGGACATCCGGGGGCTTCGCGGAGTCGAGAATGACGTTCCCGCTCTGCAGCACGGTGCTGACCTTCGCAAAACCGAGGCCGCTCAGGATGTCGCGAAGGTCCGCCATTGCCAGTCTCGTGCTGGGATTCACGTTGATTCCACGCAACAGGAGCACGTATCTGGAGGCCACCCTAAAAAGATACTGTGGTCACACAGCCCACGAAGAGGATTGATGAACACCTGGCCCGGTACCGCATATCCGCTCGGCGCGACC
>DATAZY010000040.1:0-28452 GCA_036271795.1 Galbitalea sp. | reverse complement strand
CGCGGGACGCTCCGTTCGGGCGGGACGATCGCCATACGCTGGACGCTCGCCGCGCGGCTGGTAGGCCGGCTTCTCGCGAGGCGACCAGTCGGGACGTCGGTCGTCGCGCGCGGGGCGTCCGCCGTCGGCGTCGCGCCCGCGGAACGGCTTCCGGTCGCCGGATGCCGCGGCGCCGGTCGCGCGCTGGGCGCGGTCAGAGGTCGTCCAACGCTGCTTGGGCGCGGCACTGCCGTCGGCGGCGCGGAACCCGCGGTGTCCCGCCGCCTTGCTGCCGGCCTTGCGGTCGCCAGAAGTCGAATTGGCCGCGCGCTTGGGCGCGGACTTGTTGAAGGGAGGCATGACTACTTTCAGATTTGTTTACTTCGTGCATGGCGCATTACTGCGACGCGGTGCACGCGTTCAACAACTCGCTGCT
Organism: Galbitalea sp.; assembly: GCA_036271795.1. Taxonomy (GTDB): domain Bacteria; phylum Actinomycetota; class Actinomycetes; order Actinomycetales; family Microbacteriaceae; genus Galbitalea. The sequence continues at coordinate 28,037 of DATAZY010000040.1, read as the reverse complement.
TATTTCACAGCCTGAACAAGCACCACTAGAACCCGGGCGATCCCAACTAAGGGAGCTTCATTGACCGAGGCCGTCACATACATTCGTGTGATTTTCACCAGCGGATTCGCTGGCAATCCGGCCCGCAAGACTGACAAAACCCTTGGCGCTTGACGCGCCGTGCCTTGAGCCGACCTTGCTACGTTACTGCATTGCGCAGAATTCCACATAGTCTGTCCCCCATCATGTCCCACAGATTCATCCGGCGAACCCGGGCTGGCGTGGCCATTGTCGCGGTCGGCATCGTCGGAATCCTCATTGGCGGTTGCGCAGTCACGGCAAGTTCGCACGCCAGCGCCCCTGCGATCCCGCACGTGCAGAAACCGGTCGTTCGAGCAGAAGTCGCGACCACGGCAGCCGTTCGGGTTTTTGACAACGTCCAATTTGGTGAGGCCGACGGTGCGCCCCTGCTGCTCGATCTCTGCGTCCCGGGTGGTGCGGTAACACCCAGCGTCCCTCACCGGCCCGCGGTCATCCTCGTCCACGGCGGCAGCTGGACTCACGGCGACCCGGCCGAGTGGCTCGGGATCTGTCGCTGGATGGCATCCAACGGCTTTGTCGCGGCATCGATCGGCTACCGGTTGGCACCGGCACACGTGTTTCCGGCGGGCATCGACGATCTCGAGACCGCGGTCCGATGGCTGAGGAGCCCGACCAGAATCACCGCGTACGCCATCAACCCGGCGCGGATCGGCGCGTTCGGCGGTTCGGCAGGTGGCAACCTGGTTTCGCTCCTTGGCGTGACGGGAACGGGCCCGCTGGATCAGGGCGATCGGGTCCAGGCCGTGGCAGAACTCAGTGGACCGATCGATCTCACGGCCAACGGGCTGGAACAGACCGACTTCTACCCGTACGAGCTGAGCTACCTGGGCTGCGCGTCGTACGCACAGTGCCCGCAGGCGAGAGCCGCTTCACCGATCTTCCATGTCGCATCTTCCGATCCACCGTTCTTCGTCGCACAGTCCACCAATGAGCGGATTCCCCTGGTGCAATCGCAGCGGTTCGTCGACGCCCTCCGCAAGGCCGGCATCCCGACGATTTTCATGACGAGGCCGGGCGACCGTCACTCGGTTGCGATCCTCGACCCCGAGCTGAAGCAGGACATCCTGGACTTCTTCAAACGGACGCTCGGCGACGCTGCGATCGCGTCACCCTAGCGGCAGGTGTCGTGCTGACCATCACCATTGAAGCCCCTCGCCAGGACGATCTGCTCGAACTCATGCGCCAGGGCGACGAGTTCACCCTCGGTCTCTACCCGCCAGAGAGCAGCCACCTTCTGGCCGTCGAGGAGCTCGAACGCCCCGAGGTCACCGTCTTCGCTGCACGGGATGGCGGGATTGCGCTCGGGATGGCGGCACTCGTCGACCGCCGCGACGGCTCCGCGGAACTGAAACGGATGTTCGTGCTCCCGGAGGCACGCGGCCGTGGAATCGCGGCTGACCTGATTCGGGCGCTCGAGGACTTCGCGACGGCCCACGACATTGGGACCGTCCAGCTCGAGACCGGCCCGCTTCAGGATTCGGCCCTCCGGCTCTACGAGCGCAGCGGCTACCGCCTCATTCCCAACTTCGGCAAGTACGCTGGCGACCCGAACAGCGTCTGTTACGAGAAGACGCTGGCCTAGGCTTCGACCGTCTGTGGCGAGGGTTTGTCGGCTTCGGCCGCACGGCGGTCATCGCGCCGCTCCTTCGCTCCCTCGACGAGGTAGTAGAGGACCGGCAGTACCACCAGCGTCAGTAGCGTCGACGAAACGAGGCCGCCGATCACGACGATCGCGAGCGGCTGCGAGATGAACCCGCCGTGACCGGATAGCCCGAGTCCCAGCGGCAACAGGGCGAAAATCGTCGCCAGCGCGGTCATCAGGATGGGGCGAAGTCGCCTGCTCGCACCGTGCACGATCGCGTCACCGACCTTCATCCCCCGAAGCCGGTACTGGTTGATGAGGTCGACGAGGACGATCGCATTGGTGACCACGATGCCGACGAGCATGAGCACGCCGATGAGCGACGCCACCCCGAGCGGGACTCCGGAGACGACCTGCAGGATGATGCCTCCGGTCGCCGCGAACGGGATCGACACGAGCAGCAGCAGCGGTTGTCGCAGGCTCTTGAAAGCGGCCACCATGACGACGTAGACGATCAGGATGGCCGCCAGCAGCGCAAGACCGAGCTGGCTGAAGGCGTCACCCTGCTGCGATGTGAAGCCGCCCAGTACTGCCGTCGCACTCGCCGGAAGCTTCGTCTTGTCAACGGCCGTCTGGACGAGCGAGGACGCGTTGCCAACGTTGTCCGTACCGGGCACGGCCTCAATAGTCGCGCTGCGCAGGCCTTTGATCGTCGTGATGCTGGACGGGCCGTTCACCGTCTTCACGGTCGCGAGATCGGAGAGCGGAACCGTGGTCCCGAGCGGAGTGGCGATCGAGAAGTTCTTCAGCGCGGCAGTGGTCGTCGGGGCATCCGTGTTGCGAATGTAGATCGACAGTGTCGTGTCGCCGATGACGATGCTCCCGCTCGAGCTGGGGTTCATCGCCTGGGTGACGGCGGTGCCCACGGCGATCTCGGTCAGCCCGTCGTTTGCCGCCGCCGCACGATTGATCTCGACCGCGATATACGGCAGCGACGCCGAGAGGTTGCTTGAGACGCTCGAGATGCCGTTGACCTTGCTGACTTTCGCGATAAGCGCGTCGGATGCCTTGCGAAGGTCGGCATCGCTCCCGGCCGTCACATCCACCTCGATGTTCGACGACGTCAGACCCGCGGACGCCCCGGAGACCGTGATGGTCCCCTCGCCCTTGATGGCCTTCATCTTCGCCGTGATGGTGTTCTGGAGCGCCTCCTGGTCTGCCTTGGGGTCCGTCGTCAGTGAATAGCTCGTCGAGCCGCCGCCCGAGAACGCCGCGCGAAGTGAGTTGCCGCCGGTGCCGAGCGACACCTCGACGGTGTCGACGCCCTTGATCCCGCGAAGCACACTCTCGACCTTCTTCGATGCCGCATCCTCGGCCGCCAGACTCGCCGAGCCGTTGAGAGTCTGCGACACGGTGAGCGTGTTCTGTCCGCTGTTGCCGATGAAGTCGGTCTTGAGGGATCTCGCGAGCAGAGCACTGCCTCCGAGAATCACGATCGCACCGATCAGAACGATCGCCGGGAATCTGAGCGTCCAGCGGATGACCGGAAGATAGGCCTTCTGCAGGCGAGTCGGCCGTTCGAGTTCGTCGACCGACACGTTGCCACCGCTCGGGGCCATCGCTCGTGCTCGCGGCGAGTCGACAAGTGGTCCCCTGACGCGCCGGTAGACGAGGATCAGGCCGACCAGAATGGCGATCGGGACGAGGGCCAACAGCGCAACGCGCAGCCAGCCTGCGAACGGATGAGCGGCGTTCGCTCCGAAACGATTGACCAGCGTGACCGTCAAATAGACAGCTGCGGTTGCCATGGCCACGATCACCAGGGCGATCGCGATTGCAGCGACGACTGCGCCCGGACGCTGCCTCCGCCGTGGGTCATTCGGCGACCTGAGGAACCAGTAGGCCAGCACGGGCACAATCGTCAGCGCGACGAACAGCGATGCGGCGAGCGCCATCGTGATGGTCAGCGCGAACGGTCGGAACAGTTCACCCGTGAGCCCTCCGACGAGCGCGATTGGCAGGAACACCGCGACGGTCGTGATCGTGGATGCCGTGACCGCAGTCGCGACCTCTCGAACGGCCGCGAGGATCGCGGGGATTTTCTCTTCTCCGAGTCCGATGTGGCGCTTGATGTTCTCGATCACGACGATCGAGTCATCCACTACCCGCCCGATCGCGATGGTGAGAGCCGCGAGCGTAATGACATTGAGCGTGTACCCCGACGCCTGCATGCCGATGAAGGTGATGAGCACGGACACCGGGATCGAGATCGCGGTGACAAGGGTCGACCGGATCGAAAACAGGAAGACGAGGATGATGATGACCGCGAATCCGAGACCGAGCAGGCCCTCCTCGGCGAGGCTGTTGATGGACGTCGTGATTGACGGGGCCTGGTCAGTGACCACGGTGAACTTCGTGTTGTCGCCGAGCTGCTTCTCGAGCGACGGGATCGCGTCGCGCACCTCCTTCGAAACCGTGACCGTGTTACCGGCCGCGGACTTGGTGATGGAGATCGTCACGGACGGCTTGCCGTTGACCCGGGAGATGCCGGTGACCGGGTCATCCACCCGCTTGACGGATGCCACGTCGGAGAGCAGATAGGTCTTCGGCGTCGTCACGGTGGTGCTGTGACCTGGGAACTGCGAGGGCACCGTTGTCGAAGTCGTTCCGATAAGAGGTACCGCCGCGAGCTCGGATACCGAGGTGATCCTGGTGCCCGACTGTACCGTGAGAGTTTTGCCGTTCTCGGTGATGGAGCCGCTCGCGAGCAGTGTGCCGTTGGAGGCGAGCGCCGTCTTGATCGACTGCACCGTGAGCCCGTCCGCAGCGAGGGTCGTCGCATCAGGGGTGATCGTGATGCGCTGGGTAACTGCTCCGAGCAGTGAGACGTTGCTGACGCCGTCGAGCTGCTTCAGGTTCGTGATGGTGAGGTTGGTGAGCTTTGAGGCAAGCTCGTGCTTGTCCATGTCACTCGTGACCGCCATCGAGATGATGGGGAGGTCAGTGGTCGAGAACGTGATCACCTGGGGTGTGACATCCGCAGGAAGCGTGTTCGAGATGCGATCGATCGCGAGCTGGATCTTCTGCTCAGAAGTCGCGATGTCGGTGCCATAGTCGAACGACGCGGTGACAGTCGACGAGTTCGTGTCGGATGTCGCGGTCGTGCTGTCGAGGTTCTCCACGCCCTGGATCGCCGTTTCGATTGGAGTGCTGACGTCGTTGTTGACCACCGCGGGGGACGCACCCGGGTAGGACGTGACGATGTAGACGGACGGCAGCTGGATCGAGGGGATGAGTTCCTGCTTGAGGCTGGTCAACGCAATCGCGCCGAACACCCCGATAACGATCGTCAGGAGCGCAATGAGGGCGCGGTTGCGCAGGCTGAAGACCGATAACAAGTGCATGTGTCGAGTATCTCAGCGTGCGTGAGGGCCGAACGTACACCCCCGGGAGGAGGTTCCTGAGGAAAAGGTGGGGATTTCGATCGCGCGAACTAGACGAGGGCGCCGAGATACCCCTGCTCGGGCACGCTGAAACGGCCAACAGTCTGCCAGGCGCGCTCAAGTGCATCAACAGCGCGATCCAGATCCTCGATCGGGGGCGAGAACGGGATGCGAAGGAATCGTTCGAACGCGCCGTCGATCCCAAACCGCGGACCGGCAGCGAGCAGGAGTCCCTCGTTGCGGGCCGCGAGAGTGAGCTGCGAACTGACCGGGGCACCGAGGCCGACCCAGAGTGTGACACCGCCGTCGGGCAGCGGGATGTCCCAGTCGGGGATTCGGGCGGCGAGCGCCGCGCGCAGGTGATCGCGACCGGCGCGCAACTGCGCTCGACGGACGGCCAGGATGTCGTCGAAAGACTCCAGCAGGTCGGCGACGATGAGCTGCTCGAGCAGCGGGGTGCCGAGGTCGCCGGAGGTCCGCGCCCTGGCCAGTCGCTGGATGATCGGACGCTCTGCACGGATCCAGCCGATGCGCAGGCCGCCCCAGAGCGACTTCCCAACAGAGCCGATCAGAATGGGTCGCCCGCCCGCCGCGCCGTGAGCCGCAAACGGCAGCTGGTGTGGTGGTCCGTCGATCGCGAGCTCACCCATCGTTTCGTCGGCGAGCAGCACAGTACCCGCCGCGTTCGCCATGCCGACTACCTCTTCACGAACATGATCGGGCATGGTCTGTCCGGTTGGATTGTGAAAGTCGGGCATCAGGTAGCCCAGGGTAGGGCTGCTCCTGCGGAGCACCTGCTCGAGCCCGAGGATGTCCCAGCCCCCTTCGACCGAAACACTGACGGGAAGCAGTCGCGCACCGGCATCCCGCATCGCGTCGATCGCGTGCGGGTAGCTCGGCGATTCGACGAGCGCGTGGTCGCCGCGGGACAGCAGCACTCGGCTCAGCAGAGCGATGCCGTGTTGTGCCCCGACGGTCACGAGGATCTCATCCGCGCTCGTGGGTAGGCCGCGAGCGCGATAGCGCGCGGCGATGGCATCCCTCAGCAGGGGGAGGCCGACCGTGTCGAAGCCGGAGTTGCCGAGGTGAGAAGGAAGCCGCTCGGCGGCGCGGAGTGCGGCGCCCGCGATTCCGGGGTAGGCGGGCAGTGTCGCCTTGGTGAGATCGAGGATGTCGGGCCGAGAGTCGCTGGCCGGTTGCGACGGGGTGTGCGGAAGTCGCGCGATGCTGCCGGAACCGCGGACGCTGCTGAGGTATCCCGCACTGCGCAGCTCCGCGTACGCCGACGACACCGTTGTTCTGCTGAGACCGAGACTTGCCGCCAGATCGCGTTCCGCCGGGATGCGAGTGCCGAGCGGGATGCGTCCGTCGAGGACCAGGAGGCGCACGCGATCCGCGAGACCCGCGTAGGCCGCACCCGGGGCGCCATCACGCCAATTGCCCAGAAGTTGGGTCATCGATCGAGCGGTAACGGACGGCATGAGGCCACTTTAGCTCTATTGGCTCTGTTCTATAAGGCCAATCGTGCAATTGGATATTAACATGTCTCCCGCTCTCACCCTCACGCGTCGAATCATCCAGCTGCTCGTGGGGCTCTTCCTGTACGGGATTGGGATCTCGCTGATGGTGCAGGCCGGCATCGGCGTTGCTCCGTGGGACGTGCTGACCCAGGGTCTGTCTCATCAGACCGGACTCGACTTCGGGCTCTTGACCAATATCATCGGCGGCGTCGTGCTGCTCTGCTGGATTCCTATCCGGCAGCGGCCGGGGTTCGGCACGCTCGCGAACGTGCTCCTCATCGGACCGAGCGCACAGCTCGGACTATGGATCCTCCCGAAGCAGACCGCGCTGGGGTTCCAGCTGCTGTTTCTGGTTGGCGGGATTCTGCTCATCGCTCTGGCAACCGGCTTATACATCGGCGCGCGCATGGGCCCCGGCCCGCGAGACGGGTTGATGACGGGCATCCACGCGCGGACCGGCTGGAAGCTGTGGATCATCCGCACCGCGATCGAAGTGACGGTCCTCCTAATCGGCTGGGCGCTCGGCGGTAACTTCGGGCCAGGAACGATTGCGTTCGCGCTGCTCATCGGCCCACTGGTGTCGGTGACGATCCCGTGGCTGCGGGTGCCGGAGCTAAGACCGCGGCGCGCTGGAGCTGGGAGCGAAGGCCCTTTCGGGCCTTCGCCGCGACGCCAGCGCCGACGGCCGTCCCGGCCGTCGGTACCGAATGCGTAGCTAAAGCGAGTGCACGGCGTAGTACCTAAACGCATCGCGCACAAATTCGGCCCCATCCAGACCGCCGTAGTTCTCTGCGAATCGCGGATCGCCAACATACATATCGCCGTAGCCGACGAGTCGCTGTGCGCCGATCTCGCCACCGGTGATCTCGGCGGCCAGATTCAGCCAGTCGACGTGACGAGCGACGATCGACTGCACCCCGACGCTCTCCGCAGACTCCCCGGCGTCGCGCGCCTTCTGGTAGCCAGCCGCGATCGCGTTGTGCTGTGCCTGGTAGGCGCGCCGTTCGTCCTTCGACTTCGAGCGCCACCAGGCGTCACCCCTGTGATAAGCGTCCGCGCCCCATTTCTGCTCGACCTCGTCCTTGTACTGCGTGTGGTCGAAACCGTCAAACATGTTCTCTGCCATGAGTTGTTCCCCTCCCTTCAGGTTTCTCAGTGTTGATTCCACGCTCGCGATCTGGCGATCGAGCCGCGCCTTTTCGCTCGCGAGCCATCCGAGGTGAAGCTCGAGCGCCTGGCCGCTGTCCCGCTGTCCGGCCATGACATCCGCGATCGCGGGGATGCCGAGTCCCAGGTCACGCAGCAGCAGGATTCTCTGCAGTCGTACCAGCGCGGTTTCGTCGTAATAGCGATAGCCGTTGCTCCCGATCCGGCTCGGCTCGAGCAGCCCGACGTCGTCATAGTGCCGAAGCGTTCGAGATGTTGTTCCCGCCAGCCGCGCGACGTCGACAATCGACCATTCCATGCCGTCCACCTCCTCCATCACATCAACGCTAGAGGTTGACGCAACGTCAATCTCAACCGGCAATTCGAGGTCGCGGGTTGCGCAAATTGAGGACGCGATATATCGTGAGTTAGAAGACGCGATATATCGTGAGTTTTTGACAGCTGCGACGCATCCCCAGAGAGCTCGTGACGAACAAGGGAATCAACATGGCACAAGAAAAGTGGCTCCTCGACGGACCAAAGGTTCTCGACCTCGGGCAGATTCGTAATCTGAAGGTTGCGCTCGTTCGCGGTCAGGTCGACATCGTCGGACACGACGAGCCGACCACGCGGGTCGAGGTGCACTCGGTCTCCGGCAAGGAGCTTCGCATCACGCTTGACGGCGACTCCCTCGAGATCGACCACCCGCAGCTGCGCTGGGACAACTTCATCGACGTGTTCCGCAGCTTTTCCGGATCCGCCAAGGCCGACGTCAGCATCCTTGTCCCCCGGGAGGTCGCGCTCAAATTCGGCGTCGTCTCCTCGACCGGACTGATCAGCGGACTGCACGCGGACGCGACCATCAGTACCGTCAGCGGCGACCTGGTAATCGATGACCTGCAAGGCGACATCACCCTCAACTCGGTGAGCGGCGAGCTTGCCGTACGCAACCACACCGGCAGGATCAACGCTCACACCGTGAGCGGTGACGTCACGGCGTCCGGTGCGGTCAGCCGTTTCCGCGCCGACGGCGTCAGCAGCGAAATCTTCCTCGATCTCACCGGCAGCCCGGACGAGATCAAAGTCAACACCGTCAGCGGCAACATCACCGCCCGCCTTGATGGCAACCGCGCGGCCGAATACCGAATCAGCACGGTCGGCGGCCGGATCCAGCTCGACGACTCCGAGATCACCGGCGTTCGCGGGAGCTACACCGGCAAGTACGGCACGCTCGAAGGTTCGTGGCTCGACTTCCGCGCGAATACGGTCGGTGGCACGATCGCCGTGCTGCACACCGGGGCCGAGAAGCCGGCCAAATCGTCGTGGCGCGCCAGGGCGCCAAAGGCATGACACCCGTCTTTGGACACGGCCATCTCCGTCTTTACCTGCTCAGCCTGCTCGACGAGTCTCCCAAGCACGGCTACGAGTTGATCCAGGCGCTCGGCGACCGCTTCGGCGGTACTTATGTGCCGAGCGCTGGGACGATTTACCCACGCCTCGCCAAGCTCGAGGAGGAGGGGCTGGTCAGCAAGTCGGCCGACGGGCGAAAGACCGTCTACTCGATTACGGACGCGGGACGCACCGAACTGCACGACCGCGAGGCCGAACTCGGCGGCATCGAGGATGAGGTGAGCGACTCTGTGCGCCGTCTTGCGAACGAGGTTCGGACATCCGTCAACGAGGCCATGAAGAGCTTGCGCGCGGACCTCGCCGCCGCGGCGCGCGACGCCCGGGACGACGCGCGAGCATCGGGTCGAACGGTCCGGAACGATCCCGTCGCGCCGAGAATGCAGAGTCGTGGCAACCTGCAGGATGCCGAGATCCTGATCTCGGAATTCCGACATCAGCTCAGAAGCGAGCTGCGCGAGTGGGTCTCCCGAGGTGACCTCGCGGCCGAGACGATCACGGTGCTGAGAGACGGACTAGAAGCAGTACGTGTCGCCGTCGCCGATTCGCTGCGCGAATCCGGTTCTTAATGGCGAATTCATAACGGAACCCCCAATAGCGAGCGCCCCAGTTGGAGCGCACTCTCGCGTGGAGTATGCTCGCCCCTCGTGACTAACGAAGCCCGGTCGCCGAAACGGTGGCTGATTGGCGAGCCACTGCCGTCTGACAAACTCGAGGGGCAGCTGCTCCCAAAACACCTTGCGCTACCCATATTTGCGAGCGATGCGCTCTCGTCCGTCGCGTACGCGCCGCAGGAGATGCTGCTCATTCTTCTGCTCGGCGGGACCGCATTTCTGGCCTTCGCACCATGGGTTGCCGGCGCCGTCGTTCTGCTTCTCACCGTTGTCGTCCTGTCCTATCGCCAGCTCGTCAAGGCGTACCCGAGCGGCGGCGGCGACTACGAGGTCGCGCGCAAAAACATCGGTGAAGTCGCCGGGCTGATCGTCGCGTCCGCGCTTCTCGTCGACTACGTCCTGACCGTGGCTGTGTCGGTCGCCAGCGGCGTCGACAACATCATCTCCGCGTTCACTTTCCTGAACCCCTACCGGGTGGAAATCGCCGTCCTGTTCCTGATCATCCTGATGGCCGTCAATCTGCGTGGCGTTCGGGAATCAAGTAAAGCGTTCGCGCTTCCGACCTACCTCTTCATCGCGAGCATCGCGGTCATGGTCATCACGGCGCTCGTCGAAGCATTCCTCGGCCACACCCCGGTGGCCGAGTCGTCGACATACAACGTCAAGCCGGAGAGCATCGCGCAGGTCGCCTTCGTCCTCCTGCTGCTGCGCGCATTCTCGAGTGGATGTTCCGCCCTGACCGGCGTCGAGGCGGTCTCCAACGGGGTCCAGGCGTTCCGCAAGCCGAAGATCCAGAACGCGCAGAAGACGCTCGTCCTCATGGGCTCGATCGCGATCGTCCTGTTCATCGGACTCGTCACGGTCGCACTGATCAGCAAGGTGCACTACGCAACATCCGCCTGCGACCTGATCGGGTTCAAGAACTGTCTCGTTGTTCCGCAGCGATCCCTGATCGCGCAGGTCGCGTCATCCACTTTTGGCAATAATTCGGTGATGTTCTTCGTCGTGCAGGCGACCACCGCTCTCGTCCTGCTGCTGGCGGCGAATACCGCCTTTAATGGATTCCCACTCCTTGGCTCCGTACTTGCCCAGGATCGATACGCGCCCAAGGCGCTCAACACCCGCGGCGACAGGCTCATCTACTCGAACGGTGTCATCATCCTCGCGGCGGCGGCGGGCGTGCTGCTTGTGCTGTTCCAGGCCAACGTCACCTCGCTGATCCAGCTCTACATCATCGGTGTATTCGTCTCATTCACGCTCGGCCAATCCGGCATGATCCGACACTGGATTCGACTGCTCAAGACCAATCCACCGAATCGAAGATCCATTCGCGTCAGCCTCACCATCAACTCGATCGGCGCGACCTTTACGGCGAGCGTCCTCCTCATCGTCACGGTGTCGAAGTTCCTCAACGGCGCCTGGCTCGTTTTCGTGATGATGCCGATCCTGTTCCTGCTCATGTTCGGTGTGAACCGCTACTACCGGGATGTCGACAAGGAGATCGAGGCCGACGCGACGACGGTCTTCGGCGCCCGCGGCGACCACGCGGTCGTGCTCGTCGGCAAGCTGCAAAAGCCGGTGCTGAAGGCGCTGGACTACGCGATCGCGGCGCGCCACGACAGCGTCGAGGCGGTTCACGTCTCGATCGATGAAGCGGAAACGCAAAAGCTCCAGGAGCAGTGGCGGGAGCAGAACATCGAGATCCCGCTGCGCGTCATCGAGTCGCCGTACCGCGAGGTGGCCCTACCGCTCATTAAATACATCCGCTCCCGCCGCGAGGAGCATGGCTCCGAGGTGGTGACGATCTACACGCCGTTGTTTATCGTTGGCCACTGGTGGGAGGCGCTGCTGCATAACCACAAGGGCAGACGTATCCGCCACAAGCTCATGCTCGTGCACGGCGTCGTGATCGCACTCGTGCCGTGGCTGCTCGACTCGTCAGAGCTCATCTACGGTCGCCGATCGCGTCCGGTACCTGGCCAGGACCGCCGTGGAGAGCCGGTGCGCCCGGTGATTCGCAAGGCGATGCCGCCGTCGCAGGCCGGCCAGGTTCGCGGCAAGGTCGGAGCTGGAGCCGCACGGCTGTCGGCGGCAAAACAATCCGCCAACGCGAAACGCAACGCCGAGAACCTCGCAGCGCAGAAGCGCGCGGACGACAAGGCCGCGGAGCGCGCGAAGGTCGGATCGACGCCGGGCAAGAACAAGTAGTTCGATGCGAGCACTGATCGCGGTTTTCGTTGGTGGTGCCATCGGAACCGCGATTCGTCTTTTGCTCGACGCGGCGATACCGCACAGCGACACCGAGTTTCCCCTCGACACGCTTCTGATCAACATCGTCGGCTCTTTTGTGCTCGCGCTGTTCGTCACCCGGGTCTGGCCAATCGCCCCGCACTGGCTGAGGACGGGGCTTGGCCCGGGACTCGTTGGCGGATTCACCACGTTCTCTGCGGTCATGGTTTCGATGGTCACGCTCGCGGCCGACAGCGAGATCGTGCAGGCGCTCGGCTATCTCGCGATCACCCTCGTGGCCGGCTTTGGTGCCGCGGCCCTCGGATTTGTCCTCGGCAGAAGGCGCGATAGCGATCCGACGATAGAGGTCGACGAATGATCTGGGCCGCGGCGATCGCCGGCGGGGCGGCGACCGTCGTCCGTTACCTGGTTTCGCTGGCCTACGCCACCCGCAGCGGGCTTCCGTGGGCCGTGTTTACCGTCAATGTCGTCGGGTCGGCCGTCGGCGGCGTGGCCGTCGGGCTCGCGACCACTGGGGTCATTTCGTCGGACCTGCGCCTGATCCTCGTCGGGGGAGTCGCCGGAGGGCTCACGACCTTCAGCACCTGGAGCGTCGAAACCATCCAGTTGCTGACAGAGCGGAAGCTGCGCACCGCGCTCGGGAGCGTCATCCTTAACCTCGCGATCGGGCTGGCCGCGGCGACGGCGGGCTACCTGCTCGCTACCATCCTCAGCTAACCGAGTCGTCGGTGCCGAACGATCAGACGGGGTTCGACCAATCGATGTCGCGAGTCGTCGGTCGCATCCGCGCCAGGGGACCCGGACGGCTTCAGGATGAGCTCGAGCACACCCGCCGCAACCTCATCGAGCGGCTGCTCGACACTCGACAGACCCACCGCCTGGGCGACCGGCGTGTTGTCATAGCCAATGACCGGGATGTCCGGCCCCACTAATAGGAGCGCGCCCAGCGCCAACGAGTCGCTCGCGCACACGATTGCGTCGAACGCGATGCCGGCCTCGATCAGATCGCGGATGGCCTCGCGCCCCTCAGCGACGCCGTCGCGGACGCCCAGCTGCAGCGAGTCCAGATCGACCCTCGAGAGGCCGCTGGAGAACTCCATTTCATCGCGCCAGCCGCGCCTGCGGTCATCCCCGGTGCCCGACGGGCTCGGCCAGCCAAGGTAGACGACGTGTCGATCTCCCTCGGCGAGCAGGTGGGCCGTCGCCAGGCGCAACCCCGTCCGTCCGTCGACATCGACCCAACGATGGTGCGGGTCGTTCAGGTCATCGATTCCCCAGGGTCGGCCGAATGTCACGAACGGAATGTCGTGCTCGACGAGCCATTGCGTCCGCGGGTCCCCGAACATCGTCGACGTCAGGACGAAGGCGTCCACATCCGAGCCCTCGTGCAGCCGTCGGATCTGCCGAATCTCATCCTGCGGATCGGTGGCCGTGAAGAGCATCACGCGAAGACCGAGAGCATCGGCCTTCTCGGTCAGTGCATGCAGAAAGCGGTCGTGTACGGATCCCGAGATGCCGTTCGTCATCGGATCGAGCCGAATCCCGATGGTCGAACTGCGTCGGGTACGCAGCCGCCTCGCCGACGCGTGGGGGCGATAACCCAGTTGCGCGATCGCAGCTTCGACGCGCGCACGGGTCTCGGGCTTCACCACCTCCGGGGAGTTCAGGACGTTGGATACCGTCTGTCGCGATACGCCCGCGACTCGTCCGACATCGAGGACGGTCGGCAGATTATCCATCCGTTTCTCCTTGCGTCCACCCGTTGACAGCTTCGCGGAAGCGTGCATATGGTCGAATTAGTTTGATCGATCAAAGCCGCGATTGCAAGCATCCGTTTGAACGATCAAATACACGGAGTAAAAGCGACGCCACGGCGCCGCCTGAAGCACCAGGGAGAAGAAATGCAAAGACGCAATCGCTGGCTGGCGGCCGGCGTTCTCGCCCTCGCGAGCGCGGTAGCGCTGACAGCGTGCGGCACCGGATTCAGCAGTGGAAGTGGAAGCGGGTCATCAACCGTCAATGGGCTGACCTCCTCCAAGAAACCACTCACCGTCCTCATCGGCTCGAGCGGACCAACCGAAACCACCGCGGTCACCAACGCGGTCGCGTCCTGGTCCAAGTCGTCAGGCACGGGTGCCAAAGTGCTCGCCGCGAGCAACCTCGACCAGCAGCTCGCACAGGGATTTGCATCCGGCAGTCCCGCTGACGTGTTCTACCTCGGTACCGGCGAGCTTGCCGGATATGCGAGCAGCGGCGATCTGCTCGCCTATGGCGACAAGCTTCCGAACAAGAGCGACTTTTACCCGTCGCTCGTGAAGTCGTTCACCTACAACGGCAAGTTCTACTGCGCGCCCAAGGACTTTTCGACGCTGCAACTTGTCATCAACAAGTCGCTGTGGGATGCAGCCGGGATGACCAACGCCGACATCCCCACAACCTGGGACCAGCTCGAGTCGGTCGCGAAGAAACTGACAACGGGCGGAGTCGTGGGACTCAGCATGAATGGGCAGTACGAGCGCATGGGTGCATTCATGGTTGAAGCAGGTGGCAACCTGATGAACGCCGACAGCTCCAAGGCCACGGCCGACAGCTCGGCGAACGTCACGGCGCTCACGTTCATGAAGAAACTCCTCAATGAGGGCGTCATGAAATACGCGTCGGCCGTTGGCGAGGGCGACGGTGGGCAGGCCATTGGCGCAGGCAAGGCGGTCATGACTGTCGAGGGCAACTGGGTGACCGGTGAGCTGTCGTCGGACTTCCCGTCGGTCAAATACATGGTGGAGCCGCTGCCACAAGGCCCCGCGGGCAAGGGAACTCTCGTCTACTCCAACTGTTGGGGCATCGCGAAGGACAGCCCGAACCAGGCTGCCGCGCTCAAGCTCGTCGAGCAGTTGACCACCGCGAAGCAGCAGCTGGCCTTCTCGAAAGCGTTCGGCGTGCTGCCCTCCATCCAGTCGGCGGCGGCAGCCTGGAAGAAGCAGAACCCAACGCTCATCCCGTTCCTCGATGGCGCGACGTACGCGCAGGGCACACCGGCCTCGAAGGGTTCCGCAGCAGTACTGACCAACTTCGACTCGAAGCTGGCCACTCTCGCGACCAGTGATCCGAAGACGATACTGGCCGCGGTCCAGAAGAATCTCCAGGCGACGATCCAGTAGCCGACGATGACAACGCTCGCCAGCCGGACTGCTTCCGGTCGCCGTCATCACGGCGGCATTAGCCGGGGGCAGGCCGGGTCGGGGTGGCTGTTCACCGCCCCGACGCTCATCCTGCTTGGGCTGTTTCTGGTCATCCCGATTCTCATGGCGCTGTGGGTCAGCGTCTCGGACTGGGACGGCAACGGGAGTCCGTTTACCAGCGCCGTGAATTTCGTTGGTCTGAAGAACTTCGGCTCCGTGCTCTCCGGGGGCGGCCTGGCAGAACAGAACTTCGGCGAGTCTCTCCGCAACAACGCATGGTACGTGATCCTGGTCGTTCCGATCCAGACCGTCGTCGCCCTGTTCCTCGCCGTCATGGTGAACCGGCAGGTCCTGAAGGGTCGCGGGCTCTTTCGTACGGCGTTCTACTTCCCATCGGTGACGAGTTCCGTGGCGATTACCGTGCTCTGGCTGTTCCTGTTCAGTCAATCCGGCGCGATCAATAACGTGCTGTCGTGGGTCGGCATCAACGGGCCGAACTGGTTCAACGAGCCATCGGGGATCATCCAGGACGGACTCGCCGGCCTCGGGGTCAAGACCGGTCCAGTCTTCCTGACGGGTAACTCGTTCCTCGGTGTCTCGTGGTGGGACTGGATCGGCGGACCATCCGTCGCCATGACCGCCCTGATCTTCATGGCCATCTTCACAACCAGCGGTACCTTCATGCTGCTTTTCATCGCTGCCCTACAGAACATGAGCGGCGAGGTGCAGGAGGCCGCGATGGTGGATGGTGCCAACGGCTGGCAGCGCTTCCGCTTCGTCACTCTTCCGGCGCTGCGGCCGACGCTCTTCACTGTCCTGACGCTCGGGTTGATCGGTGGCTGGCAAATCTTCGACCAGATCTACACGGGTACCCAGGGAGGTCCGGCCGGCACGACAACCTCGCCGGCCTACCTGTCGTACTCAACCGCGTTCCAGAGCCAGAACTGGGGACAGGGTGCCGCGATCGGCTTCCTCGTGTTCGTGATCATCGTCATCTTCACGATTCTGCAGCGCATAATCCTGCGCGATCGCAAGGTATCCCGACGCAGGATGCGGCTCTATCTCCCGAAGCTAGTGGATAAAGCTGTCCCGACCGGAGGCGACGAATGACCGCGACAATCGGACTTCCGCCCGTCGTGGTCGCACCGAAAGCGTCGCGTCCAAGGTTCCGGGAGCGTCTCAGTCCACGCCAGCTGTGGGGCAACGCGATCGTCTACGCCGTCCTGATCGTCATCGGGATTCTGTACATCTACCCGTTCCTAATAGAGATCTTCACCTCGTTCAAGACCGAGGCGGACGCGACCGCGAACGCGATCTCGCTCGTACCACCAACCTGGACGACGACCGCCTACCAGCAGCTGTTCGTGAACTCCGCGTTCCCCACCTGGTTCGGGAACTCCGTCATCGTCACGGTATTCGTAACGGCGGGACGGGTCTTCTTCGACTCGATCGCGGGCTACGCTCTCGCCCGCCTGCGTTTCCGTGGCCGCGGTGTGATCTTCGCCGGTCTGATCGGGGTCATGGCGGTGCCCTCCGTCGTGCTGCTGATTCCGAAGTTCCTCGTGCTCAACACCATCGGTCTGTACAACTCGTATCCGGGAATGATCCTGCCGCTGCTCGTCGATGCGGCCGGAGTGTTCATCATGAAGAACTTCTTCGAGTCGATTCCGTCGAGCGTCGAGGAGCAGGCACGCATCGACGGGGCAGGGACGTTCCGGACCTTCTGGTCGATCGTCCTGCCGATGGCGAGGCCGGCCCTGGTGACCATTTTCATCCTGTCGTTCCAGGGTTCGTGGAACGAACTCGCACAGTTCATCATCTCGACCAACGATCCAAACCTGACAACGCTCACGAAGGGAGTGGCATCGCTGGCATCCGGGCAGCTCGGCGCGGCGAATCGCTATCCGCTCAAGCTGGGCGCGGCGCTCATTATGACGGTGCCGGTTGCGGTTCTGTTCTTCATCTTCCAGCGCAAGATCATGAACACGAGCGACGGAGCGGTCAAGGAATGACGGACGAGCTCGAGCAACTACGCCAGCCACTCCTGAGCGAGTCGACGATCGTGCTGCGCGCACCAACGCAGGCGTGGTCGAGCACAACCGGAGCCATCGGTGAGAGTCCCATAGACGGTGTCTACTTCTCGGATACTCGGATAGTGAGACTGCTCGACGTGCGCTTCGACGGCCGCCATGCCGAAACGATCGCGACGGTTCCTCGCGGGTCGGACGCCGTTGACTTCGTCTGCGTTCTGCGCCATCTGGATGACGGCACTCCCGATCCGCGCGTTCGTGCCGTGCACACCCGGCACGCGACCGCAACGGGTATCGATGAGGAGATCACGGTCTCGTCCGGGCTTTCGAGTCCCATCGAGACGGAGGTCGTCATCCGCCTCGCCGCCGATCTCGCCGGCATGGACGCGGTCAAGAGCGGCATCGGAGCAGAGACGGTCGAGATCGAGATTGTGGACGGCGGCGCGCGGTGGGGAAACGGTTCCGTCATCGCGGAGCTGCGCACCGACGCGCGGCTGAGTCACGTTGGTCGCGAGGTGGAGTTGAGCTGGCACATCGTGGTTCGGTCGGGCAGCGACGCTTCCGTACGCTGGAGCATCGTCGCAGAAGACAAGGGCGCTGTCGTCGCCGCCGCATCACGTCCGGCCGACTGGGTTGTCCCGGCATCGTCACGTCACGATGATCGGCTCGACCGTTGGGTCGCGCAGGCGCTTGTCGACCTCGATACGTTGCGGATGACCACAGTTGCAGACCCGGCGTCGATCTTTCTCGCCGCGGGCGCCCCCTGGTTCTTCACACTTTTCGGTCGCGACTCGATTTGGGCGGCGCGATTCCTGGCGCCGCTCGGGGGGACTCTGGCCGCGGACACCCTCCGCGTACTCGCGGGCATGCAGGGAAATGTGGACAATCCGGCGACCTCCGAGCAACCGGGCAAGATCATGCACGAGCTGCGGCGCGGTGTTCTGAACCTGCCCTCGCACGGTATCTCAATCCCGCCGCTCTACTACGGGACCGTGGACGCGACGCCGTTGTGGATCTGCCTGTTGCACGATGCGCAGGCATGGGGCATGCCGGATTCCGAGATAGAGGCGCTTCTGCCGAACCTGACCGCAGCCCTCGAATGGATGCGCGACTTCGGCGACGCCGACGGGGACGGCCTACTGGAGTACATCGACACCACCGGCCAGGGTCTGACCAACCAGGGCTGGAAGGATTCCGGTGACTCCGTCCAGTGGCGCTCCGGAGCTCTTGCGACCGCGCCGATCGCCCTCTGCGAGGTGCAGGCGTACGCCTACGAGGCGGCCACTCTCGGGGCTGACTTGCTCGAGCGATTCGGACGCCCGACCACCGGGTGGCGCACCTGGGCGGAACGGCTCAAGGCTCGATTCAACGAAAGCTACTGGATCGATGATCCCGCCGGTGCCTATCCCGCGATCGCCCTCGACGCCGACAAGCGGCCGGTGGACAGCCTGACCAGCAACATCGGGCACCTGCTTGGCACCGGACTGCTCGACGCGAAGCAGAGCGAGCTCGTCGCGAACAGGCTCGTCTCGCCGGAACTCAACTCCGGCTTCGGGCTGCGCACGATGTCAACGAACTCGGCAGGCTACTGGCCGCTCAGCTACCACGGCGGGAGTGTGTGGCCGCACGATACGGCGATTGCGATCCGCGGTCTCACCGCGGCCGGACTTCCGGATGCGGCCGCCGAACTCGCCGAAGGACTTCTCGCGGCCGCGGCATCCTTCAACTACCGGATGCCGGAACTCCACTCCGGCGACGCAGCCACGCGCTTCGCCCGAGCCGTACCCTATCCGGCCGCCTGCCGACCGCAGGCCTGGTCGGCCGCGGCTGCCATCGCGGTTTATTCGAGCAAAATGGGCCTCACGCCGCCACGCTAGAGCTTGCTGAGTGTCGCGATGACCTGGCGCGCAATGAGCCTGCCCGCCCGGTTGGAGCCGATCGTGGATGCCTGCGGTCCGTAGCCCGCGAAGAACACCCGCGGGTCCTTCCAGGACGAACCCGCTGCGACCACGATTCCGCCTTCCTTCTCGCGAAGTTTGAGCGGCGCGAGGTGGCGGAGCTCCGGGCGGAATCCGGTGGCCCACACGATCGCATCCGCAGCCCGAAACGTGCCATCGGCCCAGCGCACGCCGTCCGGCTCGATCCTCGCGAACATCCGCTTCGGGCGAAGCAGGCCGCGTTCGATCCCGGCCTGGATCTTCCGAGTGCGCGGTACGCCGGTTCCGCTCACGACGCTGGGCAGGGCGCGCCCGGCGCGTGCGGCCTCATCCTGCATTGCCACCGCTGCGGTCCCCGCTTCCATGTTCAGTTCTGTGTCGTCCAGGAAGTCGACGTTGCGCCGGCTGACCCAGGTCAGCTCCGCCGCCGCCTCCTCAAGCTCAAGCAGGAATCCGACCGCGGACGTGCCTCCGCCGACCACCACGACGTTCTGGCCGGCGAATTCACCCGCATCCGCGTAGTCGTTCGTGTGTACCTGCCGACCGAGGAAACTGTCCCGTCCCGGGTACCAGGGGATGAACGGCGCACCCCAGGTGCCCGTGGCGTTGACGACGATGTCGGTCGTCACGTCCTGGACATCCTCGCCATCGGTGAAGGTCACGAGAAGGTTCGCGCCATTGTTTCGGACCGAAGTGACGGATGCCGGACGCACGACCTGCAGCCCATAGTGCTCCTCGTACTGCCGGTAGTAGTCGGCGACGATGTCTTTGGCAGGAATGCTGCGGTTCGCCGTGTCGAAGCTGAGCCCGAGCTCATCCATCCCTGGCAGGTCATTGACGTGATGTGCCGACCCCAGGCGCAGTGCCTCCCAGCGAAACTGCCACGCCCCACCCGTGCCCGGACCGCGATCGAGCAGCACAAAATCGTTGTTCGGGTCGAGCCCGAGGCGTCGAAGGTAGAACGCAACGGAAAGCCCGGCCTGGCCGGCGCCGATGACGACGACTGAGGTGTCGGTTCCCGCGGTAGCCACCTGTCAACGTTACTTCCCGTGTGAGGCGCGCGTCGCGACAGCACGGCGCTCTACGGGATCAGCGGGGAGTGATAAAGTGATCGCGAGCTTTTCACCTGTCGATTGATCGCATTTCTAAAGAGGGGGTCTCGCATGGGGCGTGGCCGTCAAAAGGCAAAGCACACCAAAGTCGCCCGGGACCTGAAGTACTACAGCCCGGACACAAACTACGGCGCGCTCGCTAACGAACTTCACACGACCGGGCCAGCCATCATCGGTGCACAAAGCCCTGAGATGGACAAGTGGGCCGAGTACCTCGACGATGATGCGTCGGAGGACGCGGGCGAAACCCGCACCGCCTGACCTTTTCGCGCCGCCGCCCCTCGTGCGGTGATCGCAATTGACGAGCTCTAAGCCGGGTAGCTGCCAACCAGGCGAACTGCTCCGCCGTTCACGCCCTTGGCGCCCTGTTCAAAGGCATCGCTCCCTGCCCTTGTCAAAGGTCGCTCCCCGAAGGACACGGCTCCGACGACCCACGCTGGGAAGCCATCCACGCCAAGCTTTTCGATGACGGCACCCTCGGCGCCCCCGGCAACGACGGCGATCATCCCGATACCGAGATTCCAGGTGCCCTCGGTCTCTGCGAGTTTCATGCCGCCGAGGTCCGCGAGGACACGGAACACCGGCGGCGGCGACCAGGACGCACGCTCGAACTCGGCCCAGGATCCGACGGGCAGGACGCGCGCCAGGTTCGCCGCGATACCACCACCGGTGACGTGGCTGAGTGCGTGGAGAGATATCCCCACCTGGGGATCGGAGATGAGCCGCAGCAACGGCGACGTGTACAGACGGGTCGGCTCGAGAAGCACCTCGCCCACAACCCCGCCGAGGTCATCCGAGCGGTCCGCGTATCCGATGCCGTTCTTCGTGAGGATGTGCCGAACCAATGAGAAGCCGTTCGAGTGCAGGCCGGATGACCCGATTGCGACGACCACGTCGCCGTCCTTCACGAGCTGTGGCCCGAGCTGCGCGTCGGCCTCGACCGCACCCACCGCGGCGCCGGCGACGTCGTAATCATCGGGACCGAGGAGTCCGGGGTGCTCCGCGGTCTCTCCGCCAACGAGAGCGGTCCGGGTTTCATCGCAGGCACGTGCGATCCCGGCGACGATGTCGGCGATGCGAGCGGGAACTACCCGACCGCAGGCGATGTAGTCGGTCATGAACAGCGGCTTCGCGCCAACCACGACGATGTCGTCGACGACCATGCCGACGAGGTCCTGGCCGATGGTGTCGTGCTTGTCGAGTGCCTGGGCAATTGCAACCTTGGTGCCGACTCCGTCGGTGGATGTCGCCAGCAGCGGGCGCCGATAGGCCTTCAGGAACGAGACATCGAACAGTCCTGCGAAGCCGCCGACCCCGCCGAGCACCTCGGGGCCATGCGTCTTCTGCACGGCCGACTTCATCAGTTCGACCGCGAGATCACCTGCTGCGGTGTCTACACCGGCCTCGCGGTAGCTCGTGGACATGGGTCAAGTCTGCCCCAATCAGCACGGTGCCCCGAGCGCCAATAGACTGGAGGCGACTCTTTTCCTTGAGCGGCAGGAAACACCCCCGCATGTGCGGCATCGTGGGCATCGTCTCATCACAGCCCGTCAATCAGCAGATTTACGACGCGCTGTCTCTTCTGCAACACCGGGGGCAGGACTCGACCGGAATAGCCACCGCAGAAGGTGACACGTTTCACATCAACAAGGCCAAGGGCCAGGTGCGCGAGGCCTATCGCACGCGCGACATGCGGTCGCTGATAGGAACCATGGGGCTGGGACACGTCCGGTATGCGACGCGTGGCAACGCGGCAAATGAGGAAGAGGCCCAGCCGTTTTACGTGAATGCTCCGTACGGCATCGTGCTCGTGCACAACGGCAACCTCACGAACACGCGCGAACTCACGCAGGAGTTGTTTCACGTAGATCGCAGGCACCTGAACACGTCAAGCGACACCGAGTTGCTGGTCAATGTGCTTGCCAACGAACTGCAGGAACAGGTCAGCGGCTCGGAACTGGATCCCGAACAGATCTTCACTGCCATCGCCCGCCTGCACGAGCGGGTGGAGGGTTCGTATGCGGCCATCGCGCTCATCGCCGGGCACGGACTACTGGCGTTCCGCGACCCGTTCGGCATCCGCCCGCTCGTGCTCGGGCGCCGGGCGGCCGGTTTTGTCGGCGCCGACTGGATCGTGGCATCCGAGTCGCTCGTTCTCGAGAGCGCGGGCTACGAACTCGTTCGTGACCTGGAACCGGGCGAGGCGGTCTTCATCGCCATGAACGGTGAGATGACGTCGAAGCAGTGCGCGAAGAATCCGCGGCTCATCCCGTGCTCGTTCGAGTACGTCTACCTCGCCCGTCCCGACTCGATCATGAACGGCATCTCCGTCTATGAGGCCCGGCTTCGCCTCGGCGATCGCCTCGCCGACACCATCGCGACGTACACCCCACGGGGCGACATCGATGTGGTGATGCCCATCCCCGACTCGTCCCGTCCTGCGGCAATGCAGGTTGCTCAGAAGCTCGGCGTCGAATACCGCGAAGGTTTCTACAAGAATCGCTACGTCGGGAGGACCTTCATCATGCCCGGGCAGGCGGAGCGAAAGAAGTCGGTCAAGCAGAAGCTCAACGCGATGAGCTCCGAGTTCAAAGGCAAGAACATCCTGATTGTGGATGACTCGATCGTGCGGGGTACGACCTCGAAGGAGATCGTCCAGATGGCACGCGAGGCGGGCGCCAACAAGGTGACCTTCACTTCGGCGGCGCCACCCGTTCGCTATCCACACGTCTACGGGATCAACATGCCCACTCGGCACGAACTCGTCGCCCACGGCCGCAAGATCCCCGAGATCGCCACCGAACTGGGCGCCGACTACCTGATCTACCAGGAGGTCGCCGACATGGAGGCGGCAATCCTCGAGGGCTCGAGCGTTACGGCTCTCGAAATGAGCTGCTTCACGGGCGACTACATCACCGGCAGCGTCACTCCGGAGTACCTGGCCTGGGTCGAGGCCAACCAGCTGTCGTAGGCGGGCTGTCCTAGGACACGCGCTTCGTGAAGGTGTAGCGGATGTTGGAATCCGGTCGCCCGAGCGTCACGTAGAGCTGAAGGGGCGAACCGTACGCGACGATGAGTGTGAGCCCGTAGTTGAAGCCGACTTTCTGGGGATGAACGAAGTCCAACTGCACGCCGGGCGCTCCGCCGACATCCGTTCCGCCGCTCCCAATCGACCACGTCCCGCTGATTGTCTCCGCCGGACCAGCGGGCGATGCGCCGGCGGCAATCGGCGCCTGCTCGACAACGCCGAGCGGCATCCCGGCGATGCCGAAGGTCCCGTCCGCATTGATGGTCACGTTGTCGCTACCGTGATGCCAGGTGCCAACGACCTGCGAGGGCGACGGTGTCGGGATCGGCGTGGTCGGTGCGCAACCAGAAAGAGCGATCGCCGCCGCAAGGAGAACAGCTACCGCAATCGCTTTTCGCATTGTCCTATTCTGTGCCAACCGGGTCTTGACGCCAGCGCGAGTCGAACTAGTCGTCTCGCGACTCCTGATCCGGCACCTGGAGCCGATCTACCGTGACGGAAACGACCTTCGAACGCCGACTCAGCACGCGATCGAAGATCAGCGCAACAATCGACCCAAGCAGGATGCCGCCGACGAACCCGTAGATCGCGAAGTAACCGAAGGTGGGGCCGAAGCCGACCTTCGGATCGATCGGAAAGCTCGCGGTCAGAACCAGTGACACGAAGATGCCAACGAGGGCACCCAGAACCACGAACACCGAGAATTTGGGTGCCCGACGGATGCGGACCGAAGTCGCGCGATCGTCAGGCTTGTTCACCTGGCTATTCTCGCATCCGCAAGATGGGCAGATGCCCAGCGAGGTCGGCGCGCGACCCGGATGCCGCGACGCGGCCATCGTCGGTCGCCACTGACCAGCTCTCCGCACCGGTGGCAAGCGCGAGCCAGGTCGGAGCATCCATCTCGATGACGTTGGGCGGAGTCCCCCTCGTGTGACGAGGACCCTCGATCGCCTGGACGGCTCCGAACGGCGGGACCCGCACCTCAACTGTGTTCCCGGGCGCCCGCTCCGACAGAAGCTGCAGGAGATAGCGCACGGCGGTCGCGGTCGTGTCGCGGCTGGACCCGGCGACCATTGCCGCGCGAACGCTGGTCTCGCCAACCTCATCCGCGATCCGGGCTCGAGCCATGTTCTTACGGTAGCGCGGGGCGGTTAGCCTTGACTCGTGCGAATCCTCGTTCTGGGCTCCGGTGCGCGCGAGCACGCCATCGTCAAGGCACTGCTGTCAGAAAACGCCGACCACGAGATCACCGCCGCACCGGGCAACGCGGGGATCTCGCTTGAGGTTCCCGTCGTTGCACTCGATCCGACCAATGGCGACGTAGTAACGCAGTACGCGCTCGACAATGCGATCGACCTCGTTGTGATCGGGCCGGAAGCCCCATTGGTTGCGGGAGTCGCCGACAAGCTGCGAACCCGTGGCATCCCCGTCTTCGGCCCGAGCAAGGCGGCTGCCGCCCTCGAGGGCAGCAAGACCTTCGCCAAGCGAATCATGGATGAGGCTGGCGTACCTACGGGCAAGGCCGTTCGAGCGGGAACGATCGCAGAGGTCATCATCGCTCTCGACGAATACGGTGCCCCCTACGTCGTGAAGGCCGACGGACTCGCTGCGGGGAAGGGTGTCCTCGTGACTCCCGAACGAAACGCCGCAATCGCCCACGCCGAGTACTGGCTGCAACACGGCAGCGTGCTCATCGAGGAGTTCCTCGCCGGCGAAGAGGTGTCGCTTTTCCTGCTCAGCGACGGCCACTCTGTACTGCCGCTCTCGCCCGCGCAGGACTACAAGCGCGTCTTCGACCACGATGAGGGACCGAACACCGGCGGGATGGGTGCGTATTCGCCGCTGCCATGGCTGCCGGATGGGTTCATCGACGAGGTCATCGACACCATCGCCCTTCCGACCATCCGCCAGCTCGCCAGCGAACAAAAACCATTCATCGGCCTCCTCTACTGCGGCCTCATTCTGACCAAAACCGGCGTCAGGGTCATCGAGTTCAATGCCCGCTTCGGAGATCCCGAGACGCAGGTCGTTCTGCCCCGGCTGGTCACGCCGCTCAGCGGCCTGCTGTTTGCGGCCGCTACGGGTGGACTCGGATCGCTGCCTCGGCCGGAGTTCTCCGACGACGTTGCCGTCACGGTCGTCCTGGCCAGCGAGGGATACCCGGAGGACCCCGTCACCGGCAGGAAAGTCACCGGTCTCGAGCGGGTGTCCGATGTCACGATCGATCATGCCTCGACGGCCGTCTCCAGCGGTGCCCTGCTCGCAACTGGCGGTCGGGTACTCAGTGTGGTCGCGCTCGGGGACTCGTTCGCGACGGCTCGCGCCAGGGCGTACGCAGCTCTTGATCAGATCTCATTGCAGGGCAGTCATTTCAGGACGGACATCGCGGAGAAGGTATCGTGACGGAGCTCGCGGGATGGGACCACAGCTACTCGGGCAAGGTGCGGGACCTCTACACCAGCCCCGCGCATCCGAACCGCCTGCTTATGGTGGCCAGTGACCGGGTGAGCGCATTCGACCATGTGCTGAAGCCCACCATCCCGGGCAAGGGCGCGATCCTGACCGAGCTGAGCCTGTGGTGGTTCGACCAGCTGGGCGGGATGCCCAACCAACTCGCGCCGCGAGTCGAATGGCAGATCATTCCCACGGAAGTCGCAGACCGGGCGACACTCGTAACCCAGCTCTCGATGTTTCCTATCGAGTGTGTGGCACGCGGATACCTGTCCGGCAGCGCCTGGGTCGAGTACCAGAAGACTCAGAGCATTTGCGGGGTCGAGTTGCCCGCGGGGCTCAGCGACGGTGCCCGCCTGCCGGAACCCATCTACACTCCGGCATGGAAGGCCCCGATGGGGCAGCATGACGAGAACATCACATTTGAACGCAGCGCGGAAATGATCGGTCTCGATAACGCGACCGCGCTCCGCGATCTCACGCTCACAATATTCGCGCGCGCGCAGGCAATCACCGAGGAACGCGGAATCATCCTCGCGGACACGAAGTTCGAGTTCGGTCAGGCAACCGACGGCACCATCGCGCTCGCCGACGAGGTGCTGACCCCGGACAGCAGCCGCTACTGGGACGCGGAAGATTACGCGGCCGGCCGCACCGCGAGCTTCGACAAGCAGATCGTGCGCGATTGGCTGAAGGCCAACTGGGACCCTTCGGCGAGCTCGGGGACCGACGCGGTACCGCCCCCGTTGCCCCTCGAAATCGTCAACAAGACTGCGGCCCGATACCGAGAATTGGTCGATCGGATCACGACGTGATCGTTCGTCAGGCAGCCTGGGACGACCCGGCCGGCATCGCGCTTCGAACTGCACAGCGCACCGAAATCGCCGAGCGGTACCAGAACCCCAACTCGGAGCCTGGCCCCGCGCCAAGAGCCGAAAGCATCACGCTTTTTCTCGTGGCCTTCGATGACGACGGAACCACACCGATCGCCTGTGGCGGGCTCCGGCAGATCGACGAGCACCACGGGGAAGTCAAGCGGATGTTCGTGGTCCCGGACCGACGCGGCTCGGGCGTCGCAGCCCTCGTTCTTCGCTCCCTGGAGGAGACGGCGCGCAACAAACTCGGCTGGGATCGCCTGGTACTGGAGACGGGCGACCGCCAGCCGGACGCCATCCGGTTCTATGAGCGCGAGGGTTACCGCCGCATCCCGAACTTCGGACACTATGCGGCAAGCGAGTACTCGCTCTGCTACGAGCTTGCGCTTTCGCCCCGAATTGGGGGAGCTCTCGGATAGTGCTGTAACCGGCAGCGGGAAGGAAAATGAGAAGTACTTTCCTACCCGAGGAGAATTCCATGTCCAGAACCGAGCTCGGCGTCGCGCTCGCGAGCGTGATCATCGTCGCCGGCGTGCTCTCGATTCCGATTGCCGAGCCCGTCTCCGACGCCACTCCGCTGGCCGCGCCACGCATCATCCCGAGCCCGACCCCAACTTCAACGGCCTCCGCGACCTCGACACTCGTCGGAACCGGATGCGCCGCATATGCCGCTCAGTCTCCGAGCGGGGCCGCCTCCATCGCGGCGATGTCGCAGGAGTCTCTCGCGATCGCGGTGGCCAACAATCCAATGCTCACAACCCTCAATTCCGCCATTTCCGCCAAGATGAACGCCAAGGTCAACCTGATCGCGACATTCGATAGTGCGCAGTTCACGGTGTTCGCGCCCGTCGACTCTGCTTTCGCGAAGTTGCCGGCAGCCACGCTCGCCTCCCTGAAGTTGAGTTCGAACGCCGCGAAGCTGACCGGGATCCTCGACTATCACGTCGTTCCGGGCGAGTTGCAGCCCGCAAATGTTGAAGGCACCCTGAACAGCCTCGAGGGTGGCACGCTCACCGTGACCGGATCTGGCGACAACATCAAGGTCAATGGCGCGAGCCTGATCTGCGGCGGTATCCAGACCGCAAACGCTACTGTCTATCTCATCGATACTGTACTGACTCCGCCCGCAAAGTAGGTCCCCGATGAACTCCCTGCGGTCGGTGCCCGAGGTCGCGGATGTCGTCGCTGCGGCCATCCGCCCGGACCGGAGAATCGTTGTCGGAATTGCCGGCTCACCGGGCGCCGGAAAGTCGACCATTTCGGAAGAACTGGTCGACCTACTTGCACCATCCGCGGTGCTGCTGCCGCTGGACGGATTCCACCTGGCGCAGTCGCGACTGGTCGAGCTGGGACGCCGAGACCGGATGGGCGCTCCCGACACC
>DATAZY010000039.1:0-114335 GCA_036271795.1 Galbitalea sp. | reverse complement strand
GCAGGCTGCTCATCCAGCAGCACGCTCGGTGGTGGTTCCAGCTCGAGTGCCAAGAACACGATCACGATCGGCTCTGCGGCGTTCCCCGAGAACGTGGTTCTCGGAAACATTTACGGGCAGGCTCTCGCCGCCAACGGATTCACCGTTAAGTACCACCTCAGCATCGGCCAGCGTGCGGCGTATATCCCGGCGCTCAAAAAGGGCGACGTCAACCTGATTCCTGAGTACTCGGGGAGCATCCTGGACTTCCTGAGCAAGTCGGCGACCGCGAACACTCCGACGGACGTCAAGGCGGCTCTCGACAAGGCTCTGCCGAAGGGGCTCACCGCGCTGACTCCGTCAACCGCGGCCGATTCTGACTCGATCAACGTGACGCCGGCGTTCGCGGCGAAGTACAACCTCGTCTCGATCGCCGACCTGAAAAACGTCCCCGGTCTGTCGCTGGCTGCGAACCCCGAGTTCCAGACTCGTCCGGACGGCATCAAGGGCCTCGAGAGCGTCTACGGTCTGACCGGAATCTCGTTCCAGTCGATCAATGACAGCGGCGGACCAGCAACGCTGAAGGCTCTGCTCGCGGGCACGGTCGACTCCGCTGACATCTACTCGACGACCCCGTCGATCCTCCAGAACAAGCTCGTCACCCTGACCGACCCGAAGAGCCTCTTCGCGTCGCAGGAGGTCGTGCCGATCGTCAGCACCAGCAAGATCAGCGCCAAGCTCACCTCGGTGCTCAACAAGGTCTCCGCTGCGCTGACGACGAAGGACCTGCTCGAGTTCAACACCGAAACATCCGATCCGACCAACCCGGAGAACCCGATCACGGTCGCGAAGAACTGGCTGACGAAGGAAAACCTCTTCTGATCCAATGTGCCAATGACGAGTAGATAAAGCGGGTGGGTGCCGAGGCACCCACCCGCTTTGGGTCCCTAGTCGCGATCGGCTGGGTGTTCCATGTGGCGGGCCTCGCTGCGTTCGAGTGCCCGGCGGATGAGGAAGATCGCGACGAGTGCGATCGCGATGATGCCGACGAAGATGAGGCCCGCCCACTGCAACCGGCCCTCGAGCGTGCGGTAGCTCCCGGCCGCGAACGCGCCGACCGAGATGTACGCCGTCGCCCACACCGCGCAGGCGGGGACCGTCCAGGCGATGAACGCGCGGTAGCGCATCGCGCTCGTGCCCACGACCAGAGGGACGAGCGAATGGA
Source organism: Galbitalea sp. (assembly GCA_036271795.1). GTDB lineage: Bacteria > Actinomycetota > Actinomycetes > Actinomycetales > Microbacteriaceae > Galbitalea. Next base: position 113,131 of record DATAZY010000039.1, on the reverse strand, counting down.
ATACGGGAAGGAAGCGCGAGACCGCGACCGCGATCCCGCCGCGGCGCTCCAGGTAGGTTTCCGCTCTCACCCAGTTGCGTTCTCCAATGCGCTGGCCGAGCCGCGAGCGGCGAATGCGCGGCCCAAAAAACCGGCCCAGCCAGAACCCGATCGATTCACCGACGAGCGAACCGAGGATGACCGCGATCGCGAGTGATACGAACTCGACCGGTCCGGTTACGGCCGTCGCTGCGACCAGCACAACGGTGTCGCCCGGCACAATCAGCCCGAGAAGAATGGATGTCTCAAACAGCATCGCAATTCCGGCGATTGCGACACGCAGCGTCGGGTCGACATTGTGAACGGCGTCCAGCAGCCAGTTGAAAAACTCGTTCACGAAAGCCGAACCTACCGGCTGACCTTGCGCGGGGCCTAGATGTAGTTCCCTAGATCGGCTTGCGGAGGGCATCCATTCTGGTCCGCCACAATGCCAGGCGACCCGGCAACTGCGCGAGGGAAGGCCCGTCGATCCACTCGGTCACGATGCGGATGCCGTGCAGCGCGTTGAGCGACCACAGCTCGGTGTCGGCGAGCTCTCCCGGCGTGACCGCCTCATCGAAGGTCTCGATGCCGAGCGCGGTCGCAAGAGTGAGCACGCTGCGCACGGTCACGCTGTCGACGCGATCAAATGCCGTCGGTGGCCCGCACAGGATGTCGCCTCGCCACCAGAGCAACCCGCTGTGCGAATCCTCGACGACATACCCGTCGTTAGCCAGGATGATCGCCTCGTTCGCGCCGCGCGCCTGCACCGAGGTGCGCACTCGAGTCATGGTTTCGAGATCCGGTCCCTTGACGCGAGGAACCGTGCGCGGGTCGCCGTCCAGCCAGGTCGCTTCGATCAGGTTGTTGTGCCGCTCCGGCGAGCTGCGCAGCCGAAACACCAGCAGCAGCGCGCCGTTACGCTCCTGGAGTTCGACGCGAGGAAACCAGTCTCCGGAGCGTGGGATCAGCGCGATTGCGGCATCCCAGAATTCGTCGGCCTCGGTGGCGGCACGGTCATCGGTAGACATGGACTCGAGAAACCGAGCGCGATGGAGGCCAATTCCGAGGACGGTGCCCGCCGTGACCAGCCACGAATCGGCGATCACGATGGCGGCGTCGGTCATGTCGCAGTAGTCGAGAACCTCGAGGGACCCGTCGCGCCAGCGGTAGATGGTCTCAGTACTCATCTGGGCACGCTCACCGGGACACGCTGGCAGGCGACACGCTCATAGGGTTAAGGCTATGCCCCGCCTCGTTCGTTCCTCGTTTGGGCGTTGGGTGGACCCCGCGGTCGCGTTCACGACGCTCTTCGGTGACCAGACCGATGTCGTCTGGCTCGACAGCGGACCCGCGGCGATCTCGGGCAAGAGCTACCTCGGGCGGGCATCGCGCGTCGCAACTACCGAGACTCACGCCTCGCTTCTGGACTTTCTTCGCACCGAGCTTGCCGCCAACCGGATCGAGGCCGAATCGGACGGATTCGCGCTCGGCTGGGTCGGCTGGTTCGGCTACGAGACCCGGTTCGAGACGATGGGTACTCAGCGAACCCAGGCGTCGCCCTATCCAGATGCCGCATTCCTTTACCTCGACCGGGCCATCGAATTCGACCATGCGACGCGCGAGGTCAGCCTTTTGTCGCTGGGGGAGCATGACGAGTGGCGTCGGTGGCTCGTTCAGAGTCTGCGCGGACGGCCTTCGACCGGCTCGGTGAGCGGCTCACGCGAAGGGGAACTGATCTCGACCTGGCACGATACGGATGACGAGTACCTCGCGAAAATCCGCGCGTGCCAGGCGGCCATCTCGGCGGGGGACGCCTACCTCCTCTGTCTGACGACCCAGGCGCGGGTCGATTCGGCGCCCGATCCCGTCGCCAGCTACCTCGCGCTGCGGGCATCCAGCCCCAGCCATCACGGCGCGCTGCTGCGCGTGGGGGAGCTTTCCCTGCTGAGTTCGTCGCCCGAGCAATTCCTGACGGTGAGTCCCTCCGGACTGATCGAGTCCCGCCCGATCAAGGGCACGCGCCCCCGCGGAGCGAACGACGGGACGGATGCCGCCCTCGCCGCTGAGCTCGCCGCGAGCGAGAAGGAGCGCGCGGAGAACCTCATGATCGTCGACCTCATGCGCAACGACATCGGCCGGGTCAGTCGCATCGGCAGCGTCGAAGTTCCGAGCCTGCTGGCTGTGGAGACCTACGCGCACGTGCATCAGCTGGTCAGTACGGTTCGTGGCCAGCTCGCGGACGGCCTCGATCCGATGGATGCGGTCGTTGCCTGTTTCCCGGCCGGATCCATGACGGGCACCCCGAAGTCGAGCGCGACGCGCATCCTCGACTCGCTTGAGGGTGCGCCGCGCGGGATTTATTCAGGAGCGTTCGGATATTTCGGGCTCGACGGTCGGATCGACCTGGCTATGGTCATCCGGAGCATCGTCATCTCGCCCGGTGGCGCGACGATCGGGTCCGGCGGTGGGATTACCGCGCTGAGCGACCCGGATGAGGAACTGGCAGAGGTGAAACTCAAGGCCGCGGCGCTCCTGGGCGCGCTGGGTGCAAGCTAGGGTCGCTCGGCGATTGACCTGATGCGCGCGAGTCGGGTATCCCACTCGGTGCCAATTCGATCGAGTTCTGCGGCGATGCCGTTCAGGCGAGCACCGATAGCGCGGTAACGAATCTCGCGACCGACAGGAATCGACTCGACCAGTCCAACGTCGGTGAGGGCGGCAAGATGTTTAGCGATCGCCTGCCGCGACACGGGCAGTTCCGTGGCGAGCGCGGATGCCGAGAGCTCGCGAGCTCCGAGCCGCGTCAGGATGTCCCACCGCGTCTCATCTGCGAGCGCCGCGAATACCGGCGCTGGGCCCCTCGTCACACCGAATCCTGCTTTTCAAGGAACGCGACGAGCTCGTCGAGCTCCTCGACCCAGCCCTCGGTGTTCTCTTTCATTCCGGCGGCGATGTCACCCTCGTATTCTTCCCAACCGGATTCGATCACGGTGAGCTGGGTGCCGCCGTCTTTCTCGGCGAGCGTGAATCGAACCAGAGTCGAGTTACCCTTGCTCGGATCGACATCCTTGTCGCGGGCCCAGCGAAACGCGAACGCGTTGGGCTCGTCGATCTCCTCGACTACCAGGCGAAACGCGCCCCATTCGTTCCAGCCCATCGCACCGGTTCCGCCGACCTGGACGTCGAACTCTGCGGTATCACCAAACCACTCCGAGACCAGCTCGGGCTCGGTGATCGCGGCCCAAACGACGGATCGGTGTGCGGTGATGTGGACTGTTCGCGTGACGATAAGTTCGCTCATGCAACCCAACGATTGCAGGTCGACCAAATTAGTGCAACCGTGGGGTTGCACACCGCGAGCGCCTACGCGCCCCAGCACGATTGAAGCGGCCTCTTTCATCGCGATAATTGGTTCCAGGCGGCGTCACCGCAATGAGCGACCCGGACGAAGAGCTCGCCGAGGTGAGGGTCAATGCCGCGGCGCCGTTGCGGGTGCTCGGTGTTCGGACTGGCTGAGTCGGTGTCCCTTGAGCATTTTCTCGAGAAGCTCGAGGAGCTGTCGTGACTCGCGGTCCGAAAGCGGCGACATCAGTTCTTTTTGGATCTGGACCATTTGTTCGTCGAGCCGGCGTAACTGCCCCTCTCCGGCGTCAGTGAGCGTGATGACATTTCGGCGCCGATCGGTTGGATCCGCCGTTCGCTCAGCGAAACCCTGATCGACGAGTTCGTTGATTGCCGCGACGACGTCGCTGAGGTAGATTCCGCTCCTTCGTCCGAGGTCGGCCTGGCTCGCGGGACCCAGTTCGTCGATCGCGGCGAGAAGTCGATAGTGGTAGCCGCGCGCGCCCACAGTTGCGAATTCCTCGGAGACGATCCGATGGGAGAGCGAGGCCACCCGTGCCAGCATCCAGCTTGGCTGTCCTGCCAGCCGCGCCAGACCGGGCTCATCGTCGGATGATTGCACGTGATCAGACTAGTCGATTCATTAGGCGGTCTAACGAATTGACATTAATCGTTAGTGGCCCTAACGTTAGCCATCCGTCGAAAGTCGAGCCTGAATTGGAATCCGAATGACCGCATCGCAACTCTTGTCGCCGCAGATCGTGGGACGGGCTGAGAACGCCCACAAGCCGATCCTCGATCGAATCCTCGCCGAGGCCTCGTGTACAAAGGAACAGTGGGTCGCGCTGACACTCGTCGCCGCGCAACCCGATTCGCTTCCTCGTGGCGCTGTTGTCCAGCAAATGGTGGACGCACTCAAGATCGAGGACCGCGTCGCGGACGTAGCGGTCAGCGACCTTCTGGCATCGAAAGATCTTCGGGGCGCGACGTCGAACGGTACATCGGTCGAGCTCACCGAATCGGGTATGGCGCGATACACCCGGATCCGATCGGCGATAGGCGAGGTGGTCGGGCGTGTCTATGGTGCGATTCCCGATGAGGACCTGGTGACCACGGCCCGCGTCCTCACCCAAATCACCGATCGGCTGAATCTGGAGTTCGGTCCTGGGCGGTCTACGAGCTAGAGCGTGCTTCGGTGTATGCAGGAGGCACCGCGGGCCCGATGCCGGGTTTAGTACGCTTGAGGTCGGCCCCTTTGGCAGGAACCGCTCCTGCGGCGCAAAAGCGCCCTGGATCGGTTGCTCAGCGCTTCCGCGCTTTGGGACGCCCGCATCCCTAACGAAATGGATACATCTGTGGCACACGAGCACGACGACTCCCACGACCTGGACGGCGGATACAACTTCCGTCGCATCCAGGACAAGTGGCTGCCCATTTGGGAAGAGCTGAAGCCCTTCCGCAGCGGCGACCGGAGCGATACGCGCCCCCGCAAGTACGTGCTCGACATGTTCTCCTACCCGTCCGGCGACCTGCACATGGGGCACGCCGAGGCGTTTGCTCTTGGCGACATTCCGGCCCGGTACTGGCGCCAACAGGGCTTCAATGTGCTGCATCCAATCGGCTGGGACTCGTTTGGCCTGCCCGCGGAGAACGCCGCGATCCAGCGAGGTGTGGATCCGGGCGAGTGGACCAACGCGAACATAATCCAGCAGCGCGAGTCGATGCGCCGGTATGCGACATCCGTCGACTGGGATCGCGAACTGCGCACCAGCGACCCCGAGTACTACAAGTGGAACCAGTGGCTGTTCCTCAAGATGTTCGAGAAGGGCCTTGCCTACCGCAAGGACTCCTGGGTCAATTGGGATCCGGTGGACCAGACCGTGCTCGCGAACGAACAGGTGCTGCCGGACGGGACATCGGATCGCTCCGGCGCCGTCGTCGAGAAGAAGAAGCTGACCCAGTGGTACCTGAAGATCACCGGCTACGCCGATCGCCTGCTCGATGACCTGAACCAGCTCGAGGGTTTCTGGCCAGCAAAAGTCATCGCGATGCAGCGCAACTGGATCGGGCGCTCGCACGGTGCGGATGTCGACTTCGTGATCGAGGGTCGCGACGAGAAGGTCTCCGTCTTCACGACTCGTCCCGACACCCTGTACGGGGTGACCTTTATGGTGGTCGCACCCGATTCCGAGCTGGCCGCCGAGCTGGCCGCCGCATCAACGCCGGCGGTGCAAAAGGCATTCGCGGCCTACCTGAAGAAGGTGCAGAAATCCACCGAGATCGAACGGCAGGACGCGACGCGCGAGAAGACAGGAATCCCGCTCGAACGCATCGCGATCAACCCGGTGAACGGTGAACGTGTGCCGATCTGGGTGGCGGATTACGTACTGGCCGACTATGGCCATGGTGCGGTCATGGCAGTGCCCGCGCACGACCAGCGCGATCTCGATTTCGCCCGGAAGTTCGCACTGCCGGTTCGCGTGGTGCTCGACACCAACGCGCCCGTGACTGGTGCGGTTCCGGTGCTCGATGTGGACGAAAATGGACAAGCGATCCTGCCCGACGACCTGCCGCCGCTCGATCCCGGTGCCACCGGCCAGCCGCTCCTCGGCGACGGGCGGATGATCAATTCCGGTCCGCTGGATGGCCTGAGCAAGAACAACGCGATCAAGAAAATCATCGAGCAGTTGGAGGCCGCAGGCACAGGTCGCGCTTCCAAAACCTACCGCTTGCGCGACTGGCTGATCTCGCGCCAGCGCTTCTGGGGAACGCCGATCCCGATCATCCACGGAGCGGACGGATCGCTGATTCCGGTACCGCTCGACCAGCTTCCGATCGTGCTTCCGCCGACAGCTGGACTCGACCTCCAGCCCAAGGGACAGTCTCCGCTCGCTGCTGCCGAGGAGTGGGTCGACGTGCCCAATCCGATCGACGGGACGCCGGCGACGCGCGATCCCGACACGATGGACACCTTCGTCGACAGCTCGTGGTATTTCCTGCGGTACCTGGATCCTCATGACGACGCGCGCGCCTTCGATCCGGCCGAGGCGGAGAAGTGGGCGCCCGTCGACCAGTATGTCGGCGGCGTCGAGCACGCCATCCTGCACCTGCTGTACGCACGCTTCATCACGAAAGTGTTGTTCGACCTCGGCTACGTCTCCTTCACCGAGCCGTTTAGTTCGCTGATGAATCAGGGCATGGTGCTGGCGGGCGGCGCAAAGATGTCGAAGAGCAAGGGCGGTGTGAACCTGAGCGATGAGCTCGACCTGTACGGCGTCGACGCCATTCGGGTCACCATGGCGTTCGCGGGGCCACCGGAGGACAACATCAACTGGGAGGACGTGTCTCCATCCGGCGCCGGCAAGTTCCTCGCTCGTGCGTGGCGGCTCGCCGACGATGTGACGAGTCCGCCCGCGATCGAGTGGAAGTCCGGCGACCTCGAACTGCGCAGGCAGACCCACCGGTTGCTGGCCGACGGCCCGGGGCTCTTCGAGGCGTTCAAGTTCAACGTGGTCGTTGCTCGGATCATGGAGCTGGTCAATGCGACTCGCAAAGTCATCGACACTGGCGCGGGTGCCGGGGATGCCGCGGTTCGCGAAGCGACCGAGGTGATCGCGGTGGCGCTGAGCATGTTTGCGCCGTACGCGGCCGAGGATATGTGGGAGAAGCTGGGTTACCAGCCGAGTGTTGCCCAGGCCGGCTGGCGCAAGCCCGATCCGACTCTGCTGGTCGAGGACTCCGTTGTCGCGGTCGTTCAGGTGGACGGTAAGGTTCGGGACAAGCTCACCGTCGGCCCGAAAATCTCGGTGGACGACCTCGAAAAGCTGGCTCGCGAATCGGCCGCCGTCATCCGCACGGTGGGGAATCGGGAGATCGTGAACGTGATCGTGCGCGCTCCCCGTCTCGTCAACATAGCGACGCGATCGGCGTAATTCCACAGTTCACCCGTCTCCCCGCCAGGCGGATCCGGCCGCGCCCTACGGTTCATTCGTGGACACGGGGCAAGAGCACACACGCAGCGTCCGGCTTCGACTCGGGCTCGGCGCGGGGATCGTCCTCGTGCTTGTGGCTGCCGGAATCGCCGTTCTCGTCAGCGCGTTCGCGCCGCAAGGCGTAACGGCAACCGCTGCGCAGCCTCGGGTCGTTCGCACGACCGCACCAAAAGCGAATGACGCGCCGACGGCGATCGTGCACGTGGTCGGCCAGGTAAAGAATCCGGGCCTGTACGAACTTCCGGCGGGTGATCGAATTCTGGATGCCGTGGCTGCGGCCGGCGGGTTCACCGCGGTGGCCGACCAGGCCGATCTCAATCTCGCTCAGGTCATCGAGGACGGTCAACAGATCGTGGTCGCACAGCAGGGCGTGGCCCCGGTTGCCGCGAGCGCCGGTGCGGCAGCGGGCGGCACAGTCGACCTGAATACCGCTGACGCGGCCGCCCTCGAGACGCTTGACGGTATCGGTCCCGCGCTCGCCCAGCGCATTCTCGCCTATCGGGCGGCTCACGGCGGATTCCGAACCGTCAACGACCTGGAAAATGTGACCGGTATCGGACCAAAAAAATTTGCCGCAATCAAGGCGAACGTCAGCACATGATCGATTCACCGGCATGATCGACTTGCGGATCGTTGTGCCCGCTGGCGCGGCGTGGCTGATAATGATCGTTCTGCTACCGTTTCCGGCCTGGATGCTGCCGGTGGCGCTGGTGTCCTGGACGGTGGCCGTCGGCATGCTTGTGGCCGCGCGAATCACTCGCCGGCCGATTCTGGTCGTGCTCGGGGTCAGTGCGGCAGCAATAGCACTCGTGACCACGGCCGCGTTCGCCGGATCCGCATCGCGACGCCCGGAGGAACTGCGGAGCGCGCACGAGCTCGTAAACGCCACCGTTGTCGCGACCCAGACCGTCACCCACGCCAGTACCTACTTTGCGGCAACGCTGACCAGGGACGGCACGCGGCCGATGTCCGTCCCGGTGCTGGTGTTCGACGCGTCGCCCGACTCACGTATCGAAATCGGTACGACTCTCGCGGTGAGCGGCGCGCTCCAGGCGACCTCGCCGAGCGATGAGCAGTCGTACCTCGTGTTCGGCACCGGGCCAGCGCGGTTTGTGGCTCCGCCGCCGTGGTACCTCGGCTGGGCTAACGGATTGCGCGCAGGTCTTGCGTCGGCCGCACAATCGCTCCCTGGGGACGGCGGCGACCTTCTTCCTGGGCTCGCGATCGGTGATACGAGTGCCGTTTCGCCAAGCCTTAGCGCGGCGATGAAGACCAGCAGTCTCAGTCACTTGACAGCTGTCTCGGGGGCGAACTGCGCAGTGATCATTGGACTGCTCCTGCTGGTCGGCAAGGCGTTCGGACTTCCGCGGGGAATCCGTATCGCGGCTGCACTCGTGGTATTGGTGGGTTTCGTAGTGCTGGTCACTCCGCAGCCGAGCGTCGTGCGCTCGGGGATCATGGCGGCGCTAGTGCTCGGCGCGCTGGCCAGCGGTCGACCCGTCGCGGGACTACCCGTCGTTGGAGTCACAGTGCTGGCGATGCTGACGCTCGATCCGTGGCTTGCGCTCGACTTCGGTTTTGCGCTCTCCGTGCTCGCCACCGCGGGCCTCATGGCGCTGTCTGGGCCGATCGCGCGGCGGCTCGAGCGGTGGCTCCCGCACTGGCTGGCGCTCCTCGTCGCCGTGCCCCTCGCCGCGCAGCTTGCCTGCCAGCCGGTGCTCGTCCTGCTCAATCCGTCGCTGCCCATCTACGGCGTGCTGGCAAACACGCTGGCGGAACCGGCCTCCCCAGCCGCGACGGTGCTCGGCCTCATCGCCTGCCTGGCGCTACCGCTCGCGCCCGGGCTTGGGCACGTGATTGCCGCGGTGGCGTGGGTCCCGTCTGCCTGGATCGCGGACGTGGCCACGTTCTTCGCCGTACTTCCCGGTGCGCGCGTGCCGTGGCCAGCAGACCTGTTCGGAGCGATACTGCTCGCCGGGGTGACGGCGTTACTGCTCGTCCTGCTCTTGGGGCGCCTGTCGCGGCGCGGGAGAGGCATCCTCGCTGCGGTTCTTGCGATCGCCGCGATCGCCCCGTTCCTGGTCACCGGCCTCTCGAACGTCGCTGGCCAGCTCGGTCGGCCATCGGATTGGCAGATCGCGGACTGCGACATCGGTCAAGGTGATGCGATGCTGGTGCGAAGTGCGGGCAAGGTCGCGCTGATGGATACCGGGCCATCGGAGCCGCTGCTCAAGGCCTGCCTCGACGAGCTCGGCATCACGAGGATCAACCTGCTGGTCCTCAGCCACTATGACCTCGACCATGTCGCAGGCACACCGGTCGTCGATTCGATGACGGACCGGGCGCTGGTCGGTCCATCCACGGGAAAACCTCGAGACATCGCGATCATCCAGGGGCTGCTGGACGGCGGCACGCGGGTCGATCGGGTCAGCGAGGGACTCACGGGAACGCTCGGCGATCTTCGCTGGTCTGTGCTGTGGCCACCATCCCCGCTGCCCGATGGCATTCTTCCCGGCAATGAGGCGTGCGTGACGATCCTGTTCGAGCCGATCGGCGCGTGTACTCACGGATGCCTGAGTTCGATGTTCGTCGGCGACCTGGACGAGCGGGCTCAGGACTTGATGCTCGCTGCCAATCCGACCCTGCCGAGGCTGGATGTCATCGAGGTTGCCCATCACGGGTCGGCCGACCAGAGCGCGGCCATGTACCAGAGAGTGGATGCGGCGGTCGGCCTGATCGGCGTCGGGCTGAACAACAAGTACGGGCATCCAACCCAGCACCTGCTCGATATTCTGGCGAGTGTCGGCACCCTCCCGGCGCGCACGGACACCGAGGGACTGGTTCTTCTGAAGCCCGGCGCGAAGCCGGGCACGGTCGCCGTCTGGAGCGAGCATCCGGACAGTGGTGGCCCAGGGCACGGTGGTCCGGGGCATGGCAGTACAGGGCACAGCGGTACAGGGCACAGCAGTACAGGGCACAGTGGTGCCGGTTAAGCTTGAGCCGCAGGAGACTCGAAGGGAGCACGGTGGCCGCAACATCCGCGTCACGAACTGCTCCGGTGATCCCGCAGCTCGAGTGGCGGCAGGTGCGTCCGGCGCCGGTCATCCTGATTTCCGGAACGGAAGGATTTCTCGCCGACCGCGCGCTGCGCCTGCTCCGCGACACCCTGAAGGCGGAAGACCCGAGCCTCGAAGTCAACGATCTGGAGGCCGACGGCTACGTGCCCGGTGAATTGCTGACGCTGGCAAGCCCGTCCCTGTTCAACGACCCTCGCCTCATCCGTGTCGAAAACGTCGAAAAGCTGTCGGACGCGTTCCTCAGCGAGACGCTCAGCTATCTCGAGCAGCCCGCCGACGATACCTACCTGGTGCTGCGTCACGCCGGGGGAGTGCGGGGCAAGAAGCTGCTGGACGCGATTCGCGGAGGTCTCGGTGGCGGCATCGAGATCGTCTGCGCTGAGCTCAAGAAGGACACGGACAAACTCGACTTCGCCGCTGCGGAGTTCGGGGCGGCAAACCGTCGGGTGACCGCGAGCGCGCTGCGAGCACTTGTTTCGGCCTTTTCGGATGACCTCGCCGAACTCGCATCCGCGTGCCAGCAGCTGCTCGAGGACTCGAGCGAAGAGATCACCGAGGTTACGGTCGAAAAGTATTACTCTGGCCGGGTCGAGACGAACGCCTTCCGGGTTGCTGATGCCGCCATCGCGGGGCGTCACGGCGAGGCTCTCGTACTTTTGCGACACGCGCTGTCATCCGGTGCCGATCCGGTGCCGATGGTCGCGGCGTTTGCGTCCAAGCTGCGCACGATGGCGAAGCTGTCCGGCGTGCGAGGTAGCTCGATGCAACTCGCCCAGCAATTTGGACTCGCCCCGTGGCAGGTCGACCGCGCGAAGCGTGACTTGCAGGGCTGGAACGACGCCGGTCTCGGTCGCTCGATCGAGCTGATTGCGGAGACGGATGCCCAGGTCAAGGGCGCCGGTCGCGACCCGGTCTTCGCGCTCGAGCGCATGGTCGGCGTGATCAGTCGTCGCGGCGAACGCTAGGCAGTTCGACTTTCGCGCACGAAAAACGCCCGCCGCAGCGACTGCGACGGGCCTTTCGGAAGCCTCGAAACTGAAGGCTTGAACTTAGAGCGCGGCAACCTGCTTGGCAATGGCCGACTTGCGGTTCGCCGCCTGGTTCTTGTGGATGACGCCCTTGCTGACGGCCTTGTCGAGCTTCTTGGTGGTGAGGGACAGCGAGGTCGTCGCGGCGGCCTTGTCACCCGAGGCAACGGCCTTGTGGGTGGCGCGGATCGCCGTCTTCAGCTCGCTCTTGACCGCCTTGTTGCGCTCTTGAGCCTTCTTGTTGGTGCCGATTCGCTTGATCTGCGACTTAATGTTTGCCACGTGAATAACCTTTTCGTTTGTTGCGGAAGATGGACGGGCGGCCGGGATGAGAACCGAAGTGCTGCAGGATCTCGACCGCGAAACGCGCAACGACGTTCGAAACCGAAAGTCGCGCGGAAGCCAACAGACCACATTACCAGTTGGCGCGAACATCCAGCAATCGATGCTCTCGCACCTGTACATAAACTATTCAGACGCAAAGGCTTAGGTTGTTTCTGCTCTGGTCCGGTGGTCTTGGGATGAGTAGTCATGAAGCATGCGCGAAGCAAAGTCCGAAGCCGCCAGGATCTTTGGTGAGCGCGTTCGGGCGAACCGCCAGCGCCTCGGCATCAGCCAGGAGACGCTCGCCCAGCTGTCCGACGTGCACTGGACGTTCGTTGGCCAGGTCGAACGCGGTACGCGCAACCTGAGTCTGCACAACATCGTCAAGATTGCCGCGGGACTGGACGTCGATCCGGCCATCCTGATCACCGGAATCGACGGCTCTGCCGTCCCACACGAGGAGCGTGCCCCGTCGCAGGCGGACAGGATTCGCAGCCAGCGACAGGCCGGAGCAAAGCCAGTAGCGTAGGGGGATGCCGCACCTCGCACCACATATCGCGACGGTGCCTGCATCGGGTATCCGCCGAATCTACCTTCTCGCTTCTGACCTAGCCAACGCCGGATTCGACAACATTGTATCGCTCGGGGTTGGCGAGCCGGATGTGCCCATCGCCCCGCACATCGCGGCCGCGGCGAAGGCCGCCTGGGATCGCGACGACACGAACTACACCGCCAATGCCGGCATCCCGGAACTGCGCGAAGCCATCGTCGAGAAGCTCGCCCGGGACAACGATCTGCACCTGGAGACCGAGCAGGTTTGGGTAACGATCGGTGCGACGCAGGCGCTTCACCAGACGTTGCACCTCACTCTTGCAGCCGGCGACGAGGTTCTGATTCCCGACCCCGGGTACACGGTCTTCACGATGGCGCCGAGGATGTTGGATGCCGTGCCTGTTCCCTATTCGCTGCGCCCCGAAAACAGTTTCCTGCCGGATCTCGCCGAGCTCGAATCACTCATGACGCCTCGAACACGCGTGCTGCTCGTGAATTCGCCGTCAAACCCGCTTGGCACGGTATTCCCCAAGGCGGTTCTGCGTGAGTTGCTTGCCTTCGCGAAACGGCACGACCTGTGGGTCATCAGTGACGAGGTCTACGAGTACTTCACATGGGGCGAACCGCACGTGAGTGTCGCGTCGCTGGACACGGATGACCGTGTCTTCACGACCTTCTCGCTATCCAAGACCTACGCGATGACGGGCATCAGGGTCGGCTACCTGGTGACCCCGCGCGGGCTCGCCCAGACCATGCGATCCGTTCAGGAGGCCAGCATCAGCTGCGTAAATACGCCTGGGCAATACGCGGCGATCGCCGCAATCACGGGGAGCCAGCAGAATGTCGCCGATGCCCGCGTTCACTACCTGGACAACATCGCGGCGGCCACGGAGCTGCTCGACCGCAAAGGCATCGAATACTTGCGCCCAGCGGGCACCTTCTATCTCTGGGTCAATGTCGGTCACGCGACCGGCGGCGATGTCGCTGGATGGGCGGAGCGATTCCTGCTCGAACATCGAGTTGCGATCGCACCCGGCAGCGCCTTCGGCCGCTCCGGTGAGGGGTGGATCCGGGCGTGCGTTGCGGCCGACCGGGCTGACCTGCTTGCCGGTCTCGATCGACTACCGGCACCTGGAGCATGAGCGCCCAACGGATGACCGCCCAACCCACGAATGCCGATCGCGCGAGCGGCAGGCGCATCGTCATCGCCGGCGCGAGCGGGTTTGTCGGTCGCTACCTGTCGGAACGGTTCGCCGCCTCAGGAGACACGGTGTCCACCATTGGACGGTCGGGATCGGATGCGCGCTGGGGAGACCCGGCCGCTATCCGGGCGATTATCGATGGCTCCGACATCCTCATCAACCTCGCTGGCAAGAGCGTGAACTGTCGCTACACCCGCAAGAACAAAGCGGCGATCTTCAGCTCGCGATTGCTGACCACGGCCGAACTCGGCGAGGCCGTCCAGGCCGTAGCGCATCCTCCGAAGGTCTGGTTCAACGCGAGCACTGCGACCATTTACCGACACGCGGACGACCATCCGATGACTGACGAGACCGGTGAACTGGGATCCGGCTTCTCGGTCAATGTCGCGACCGCGTGGGAACGCGAGTTTTTTGCGCATCCCCGGCCGGGCGTGCGTCAGGTGGCGCTGCGCATGGCGATCGTGCTGGGGGATGGCTCGGCACTCACGCCTCTGGTCATGCTCACGCGGTTCGGACTCGGCGGACCGCAGTTCGGCGGCAAGACGCGCAGCGCCCGTCAACGCTTCAGCTGGGTGCATATCGAGGATGTGCATCGCGCGCTCGAGTTCCTCATTGGACACCCGGAGATTTCCGACCCGATCAACGTCAGCTCCCCAAATCCTGTCGATAACCGCGAACTCATGGCCACGCTGCGTCGCGTGCTCGGTGTGCGTTTTGGCATCCCACTGTTCGGCTGGATGCTCGAACTCGGCGCCTTTGCGATTCGCACGGAGACCGAGTTGTTGCTCAAGAGCCGCTGGGTCGTGCCGTCGCGGCTGCTCGCCGCTGGCTTCGAATTCGAGTTCCCCACACTCGAGGGGGCGCTGCGGGACATCCTGCATCGGTAGTTCTCCGCGCTGGATTTCGGGGGTTAGCCCCATGGCTCGATATGGCGCGCGATTTCTAGCCTTGTGACATGACCACAACGCCAGCCCCCGGTACGCCGACCCCAGCCGTCTCGGCACCGCCCCGCACTCTCAGCATCCTGAGTCTCGTCGCCGCAATTGCTTCCATTCCGCTCGGACACTTCGTCATCCTGCCGGTCGCGGCGATCGTGCTGGGTTTCTTCGCCCACAGCCGCGAGCCGTGGGCGCGCACAATGTCCAACTGGGGCATCGGTCTCGGCTTCGCCATTCTGTTCGGCTGGGTCCTCGTCGGGGTGATCGCTTTCAGCCTCTGGCTACCGTTCACGATGCTGCACCTGTTGCACTAGCGGTACCTCGCGCTGCGGGACAGCGAGGCCCTTGCTGCCGTGGGACAATGTTTCAAATGTCACCACGAGCACTCCACGGCCTTGAGCCCGCGGCGACCGATCCCGCGTTCATCCGCAACTTCTGCATCATCGCGCACATCGATCACGGCAAGTCGACGCTTGCCGACCGCATGCTGTCGATCACCGGCGTGGTCGATGACCGTGCCATGCGCGCGCAGTATCTCGACCGCATGGACATCGAGCGCGAGCGCGGCATCACGATCAAGAGCCAGGCGGTGCGGATGCCATGGCAGTCGGGGTCGGGCACCTACGCCCTGAATATGATCGACACCCCCGGCCACGTCGACTTCACCTATGAGGTCTCGCGCAGCCTGGCTGCCTGCGAAGGAGCGGTGCTGCTCGTGGACGCAGCCCAGGGAATCGAAGCGCAGACTCTCGCCAACCTTTACCTGGCGCTCGAGAACGACCTGACGATCATTCCTGTGCTCAACAAAATCGATCTGCCGGCGGCCGAACCGGAGAAATACGCCAAGGAGCTCGCCAGCCTGCTCGGCGGCAGGCCAGAAGATGTCCTGCGAGTGAGCGGTAAGACCGGATCCGGCGTCTCTGAGTTGCTTGACCGGGTTGTCGAACTCATCCCGGCACCGGTTGGAGATGCCAACGCAGCCGCGCGAGCCATGATATTCGACTCCGTCTACGACAGTTATCGCGGGGTGGTCACCTATGTGCGGATGATCGATGGCAAGCTGAACGCCCGCGAGAAGATCCAGATGATGTCAACGCGCGCGGTGCACGACATTCTCGAGATCGGCGTGTCCTCGCCGGAACCGTCCGTCACGAAGGGTCTTGGTGTCGGCGAGGTTGGTTATCTGATCACCGGCGTGAAGGATGTGCGCCAGAGCAAGGTCGGCGATACCGTCACGACCGCGGCCAAGCCCGCCACAACGGCCCTGCCCGGCTACACCGAGCCGAAGCCGATGGTTTTTTCCGGGCTGTACCCGATCGACGGCAGCGACTATCCGATGCTGCGCGAGGCACTCGACAAGCTCAAGCTGTCCGATGCCGCCCTGGTCTACGAGCCGGAGACCTCCGTCGCTCTCGGGTTTGGATTCCGCTGCGGTTTTCTCGGCCTGCTGCACCTCGAGATCGTGACCGAGCGGCTCGACCGCGAATTCGGGCTCGACCTGATCACGACCGCGCCATCCGTGCCGTATGAGGTCACGACCGACGACAAGAAAACCGTCACCGTGACGAACCCGTCCGAGTTTCCCGGCGGCAAGATCGCATCGGTCGCCGAACCCATGGTGCGCGCCGCGATTCTTGCGCCCAAGGACTATGTCGGCGTCATCATGGAGCTGTGCCAGCAGCGTCGCGGAACGCTGCTGGGCATGGAGTACCTGGGAGAAGACCGGGTCGAGATCCGGTATCGGATGCCGCTGGGCGAGATCGTCTTCGACTTTTTCGACAACCTGAAAAGCCGAACGGCCGGTTACGCGTCGCTCGACTACGAGCCCGATGGGCAGGCCGATGCCGACCTGGTCAAGGTCGACATCCTGCTGCAGGGCGAGCAGGTGGATGCGTTCTCTGCGATCGTGCACCGCGACAAGGCGCAGCCGTACGGCGCTCTGATGACAGAGCGGCTGCGCAAGTTGATCCCTCGGCAGCAGTTCGAGGTGCCCATCCAGGCTGCGATCGGCGCGCGGATCATCGCGCGCGAGAGCATCCGCGCCCTCCGCAAAGACGTGCTCGCGAAGTGCTACGGCGGTGACATTACCCGCAAGCGCAAGCTCCTCGAGAAGCAAAAAGAGGGCAAGAAGCGCATGAAGATGGTCGGTCGCGTCGAGGTCCCACAGGAAGCCTTCATCGCGGCTCTCTCAGGGGATACCGAGAAGAAGAAAGACAGGTAGCTTCCAGCTTTTGCCCCCGCACCGAACGTCTGCGCCCGTTTGCAGGGGGGCAAAAGCCCCGGGCGGGGCACCTGGCTTGGGACGATGACTGGCTGGGGTGCGGATCGGTTGCGACGTTCATGCCATGCGGACCGAATTGACGCAGCGACTGCGCTCCGCCATGCTGAGCGACATGACGAACGCAGCGCCCGCGGGTTGGTATGTCGACCCGAGCGATTCGACCGTTGAGCATTGGTGGGATGGCACGAAGTACCACGGAACGAGGGCAGCGGTGCCTCCGACTCCGGCGCCACCCGCTCCGCAGCCGATGCAGCCAGTATCGGTCTACATGACAGCGCCGCCCGCTGTTTCTGTGCCGGCGTACGGCGGGAGGATCTCGCCAAAGAGCCGAACAGTTGCATCGATCCTGGGATTCTTCCTCGGCGGTCTCGGCATCGACCGGTTCTACCTCGGCAACATTGGAATGGGCGTCGCCAAACTTCTGCTTGGCTGGTTGACGTGCGGGATCTGGCCGCTCATCGACTGGATCGTCATCCTCGCGGGCGCGGCTCACGACGGCGAAGGGCTCCCGGTCACTAACTGGGGCTAAATCGCGAGGCCAGGTGTTCGCGGGACGAACGCGCGGCAATGACGGCTCTAGCGGGCTACTCCGCCAGGATCTTCGCGCGCGCGGCAGCGAGTTCGTCGTCGCTGATCAGGCTCTTCGAGTGCAACTCGGCAAGCTCGGTGAGACGGACTTCCTTGCTCGGCCCAATGGTGACTTGTCCGGCGCGGTCGGAAGCGCCGATCTCGCTCATCGGCGTGACAAGAGGAGGATTCTCAGCGAGTGCCTGCAATTCCGTCGCGAGGCGGGCATCTGCGGCAGTCGACATCCGCTTCGCCCGCGCCGAAATTGTTGCGATCCAGATGACAAGTGCAGCCACGACGGCCACGATCACAATGATGAAGATGACGTCGCCCAGGCTCATGTGATCCGCTTTCGATTTCGTTGATTGACGCCCATCTAAGTGGGCGGCGAGGGCTTTGTCGAGTCGACTTCCCGCGCTCCTGCGAGAATAGGCGGATGTACCACAGTCCACGGTCAGCGGCACCCACTGGTGTTGCCGCATGACCGCGCAGCAACTGTGGGAACGGCCTGTCAGCTACGCCGCCGTTGGCGCGACGCAGGCATCCGATCTGCTGCAGTATCCGCCCGCCGGATACCGCCCGATTGAGCGTCGCGTGCGCGTCGGTCACGGCGACGAGCGGTGGGATTACGCCTGGACCCAACTCTTCACCTGGGGCATGCAGCGACTCTCCGGGATGCGCGTCGAGGTCAGTGATACACCCGGCGAAGTGACCGAATTGACCTATACCCCCGTCGGATTCGACGCATCCGGGAATCCTGTAGAGCCTGCGACGATCGATGCGTCCGGCGAGGCTCTGTTCGGACCGGACGGGACCGCGTTCCTGCGCCCCGGCGATACCGCCAACCTGGTCATCCCGCTCGGTCCATTCCGGGTCGGTGCGCCCGTGCGCGTTGTCTACGTCATCGACGCGGCCGCACGCAAGGGATTCGCGTACGGCACGCTGCCAGGACATCCGGAGAGCGGCGAAGAGGCGTGGACGCTGGACCGCTCGGGAGACGGGTCGGTGTGGCTCACGATCCGGGCGTTCTCGCGTCCGTCCTCCTCGTGGTGGTGGGTCGTCTATCCGGTGCTGCGGATCGTGCAGGCGATCTACACCCGCCGCTATGAGAACGCCCTCGCCGGCCCCATCCCGAGCGGCCAGACCCCCGGCTGATGGCACCCAGCGCACTGCCCATCGCCGACCCCGCGCCACTCGACGGACTGTTGCCGGCGTCGGTTCTCGACGGCGCGGATGACCGTCGACTGGGCGTCTACCTGCACGTGCCGTTCTGCCGGGTTCGCTGTGGATATTGCGACTTCAACACCTACACGTCCGACGAACTGCGGGGTGCCCGGCGAGACGACTACTCGGCCCAGGCGATCGCGGAGCTGCTGCAGGCCGAACGGGTACTCACCGCTGTTGGCCTTCCCGAGCGTTCGGCGTCAACGGTTTTCTTTGGTGGGGGCACGCCGACGATGCTGCCCGTTTCCGACCTTGCCGCGATGCTTGCCGCGGTACGCGACGTCTGGGGTCTCGCTCCCGGCGCCGAAATCACAACGGAGGCAAACCCGGACTCCGTCGATGCTGCATATCTCGTGGCGCTGAAGGCCGCGGGCTTCACCCGAATCTCGTTCGGGATGCAGTCTGCCGTTCCCCATGTGCTTGCCACTCTCGAGCGCACTCACGATCCGGAACGCATTCCGCTCGTGGTCCGGTGGGCGAGAGAGGCGGGACTGGATGTGAGCATCGACCTGATCTACGGCACACCGGGTGAGAGCCTCGATGACTGGAAGACCTCGGTCGAGTACGCGATCGCGCAGGCGCCAGACCACCTGTCTGCGTATGCGCTCATCGTCGAGGACGGCACCAGGCTCGCGCGCCAGATCCGACGGGGCGAGGTTTCAGAACCGGACGATGACCTCGCGGCGGACATGTACGAGCTGGCCGATGAGTTGCTCGGCGCCGCGGGTTACGGATGGTACGAGGTGAGCAACTGGGCGAAGGCGACTGGCCTCTCGACGAACTCGGAGAACGGCGTCGAACCAACGCTCAACGTCGCCGACGGCGCCGAGCACCGATCCCGTCACAATCTCGCCTACTGGCAGGGACAGGACTGGTGGGGAGTGGGCCCAGGTGCGCACAGCCACATCGGCGGTGTGCGCTGGTGGAATGTCAAACACCCCGCGGCGTACGCCGAACGAATTGCTGCCGACCAGTCGCCCGCGGCCGGGCGGGAGACGCTCGATGCGGAGACGCGGCGGGTTGAGCGAGTTCTGCTTGGAGTGCGCGTCCGCGAGGGGCTGTCTATATCGGAGCTCACGCCATCCGGCCGCACCGCGGTCGCTGGACTCATCGCGGACGAGCTTGTTGAGGCGCCCGCGGCCTTGCAGGGGAAAATTCGGCTGACACTGCGCGGTCGCCTGCTCGCCGATGCCGTTGTTCGCCGCCTGCTCGAGGACCCTACCTGATCAGTCGGAGACAAACCGGATACCGGTAGGCCACACCCCTGCTCGCGCTTGTGAAGCCCATTATCGAAAACACGACGCTGACGATCGCCAACGCGACTCCTAATGCAACATGCACCCAGTCGACGGGATCGAGCGAGACTGCACCGAGAAGCAATCCCCCAACGATCGTTGCCAGATAGGTACCAACGAGGGTCATCTGGAAGTTGAGAGCCTCCTTTGCCTGACCGGTCGCGAACCGGGCGGAGTCCTTGTAGGCAAGAAAGATGAGCAGGGCGGGCAGGATCGAGACAACTCCCCCGAGATGAGCGAACGCAGCCCAGAGCCTGTCATCATCCCGTTTAGGAATCGACGGCGCTGTCAACTCCGTGTCTGCCATCGGTTCCTCTCGAAAGGCCCCCGGAAAACGCGGAAGGACCGGAAGATTCCCCCGGTCCCTGCTCGTGCACTACAAGTGTGTTACCTGATGAATCGGAACGCAAACGGGTAGCGATATGAACCGCCACCCCTCACCGTGAGAAAACCGCGCACCGAGAATATGACGTTGACCAGCCACAGGAGAGCCCAGACGAGTTCAAGGATGAGAAACGGCAGCCCGGCCGCGGGGATGCCGCCGGCCGTGGACGCGGCGAGATAGATGCCGCTGAGGAGCAGCACCACCAGATCGATTACGACCCAGCAAATGAGGAAGGTGATTTGCCAGTTCAGGGCTTCCTTCGATTCGACTTTTGTCGCCGCCCCATTCTTTCGCAGCGCGAGGAAAATGATGAGCGACGGAAGAATCCCGAAGATGCCGCCCAGATGGGCAAGCGCCGCCCAGAGTTGGTCATCGCGGTGTGAGAGCGGCTGCGCGCCGGTGGGGGCAGCATGCTGCTGGTTCGGGTCGGACATTCGGACGCTTTCTGGACGCTGGCTATGGATGAGAGTAAAGATCATGGCGCAAAAAGAGGGGGCCGGATATTCGGCCCCCTCTCTGTCGCGTGTGAACGCGCTGATCGCTACTTGATCAGCTTCAGCGAGAACGGGTACTTGTAGAACTCGCCCGTGTTGCTGACCTTGACGCCACCGATGATCGAGAAGATCAGGTTGACGATCGCAACAGCGAACGCGAGGAGAGTGAACAGCAAACCGATGAACGGAATGATGCTGAGGATGAGCAGGATGATGTAGGCACCGGTGACGGTGATCGTCCAGTTCAGGTTCTCCTTGCTCTGCGCGCCGATCTTCGGGCCACGGCTTGCGAAGGCGAAGTAGAAGATGAGCCCGGGAATAAGCAGGATGATGTTGAGGAATGTCGCGAGGGTCGAGTACTGCTTGTCCTCCGCCTCGGTGAACGGAGCCGCCGGAGCTGCGGCCGGCTGGGGCGTGGGATCAGTCATTTTGGGTGCTGCCTTTCGTGTCCGGAGAACTTAGTCTCCGTGAGGTATTGACGGAAGTACATGGCCTTGTGATGCACTGCTCGTTGGTACAACCGGGACGCGCGCAAGCACAGAGACAAGGTAGCGCCCCGCCACCCTTGCGTGCAACGGGAAAGACGCTGTATTTCACGATAGAATTGGCAGTCACAAGAGCCGAGTGCTAAAGCGTAGGGAGGCTGCTCGATGGTTTCTAGCCGCAGTCTCGATGTGCTCCGCGTCATTGTGCAGGACTATGTTGCATCCCGCGAACCCGTCGGTTCGAAGTCGATCGTTGAGCGGCATTCTTTTGGGGTCTCCGCGGCGACGATCCGCAATGACATGGCGCTCCTCGAGGAGGAGGAGCTGATTGTCGCCCCGCACACATCGTCCGGTCGGGTCCCGACCGACAAGGGCTATCGGATGTTTGTCGATCATCTCGCCGACCTTCGGCCGCTGACCGCGGCACAGCGGCAGGCCATCGACCAGTTTCTTGGGGCATCCGTCGACCTCGATGACGTGCTTGCCCGCACCGTGCGACTGCTCTCCCAATTGACTCACCAGGTTGCCCTCGTGCAATACCCACTTCTGTCCAAGTCACGGGTTCGACACGTCGAACTCGTTCCGCTCTCCGAGACCAGAATCATGAGCGTCTTCATCACCGACACCGGTCGGGTTGAGCAGCGAATTGTGGATGTCCCTGGTGCAATCGACGAGGCATTCCTCGCGGAGCTTCGCGCCCGCCTCAACACCGCTCTCGGCGGGCTGGGGCTCGCGGAGGCGACCGAAGTTCTTGCTGACTTCGCCAACCACTTCGATGCCGCGCGGCATTCGTTTGTTGCGCTCATCGCTTCGAGCCTGACCGAGCAGATCGGGGCGAATCGACAGGATCGACTCGTTATGGCCGGCGCCGCCAACCTGGTCCGCACGGAAGAGGACTTCTCCGGGAGTATTTTCCCGGTGCTCGAGGCGATCGAGGAGCAGGTGACACTGCTGCGGCTGTTTGGCGAGATGGCGGCCGACCAGAACGGCCTCTCCGCGCAAACCGGAGTGGCGGCGAGCATTGGGCGAGAGAATGCCGAGTTTGGTCTCGGCGAGATTTCGGTACTGACGAGTGGCTACGGTGCCTCGGACGGATCGATCGCACGGCTGGGCGTACTGGGGCCGCTCAGGATGGACTATTCGAACAACATGGCCGCGGTGCGAGCTGTCGCTCGCTACCTGACCCGGTTGCTCGGCGAAGACTAAGCAGGGAATGAACTAAGTGGCAGACCATTACGAAGTGCTCGGCGTCGATCGCGGCGCGAGTGCGGATGAGATCAAGCGCGCCTACCGGAAGCTCGCGCGCGAGTTGCATCCGGACGTGAACCCGAGTGCCGATGCGTCCGACCAGTTCAAGCTGGTCACGCATGCCTACGACGTCCTGAGCGACCCCCAGCAGCGCCAGCAGTACGACCTGGGAGGCCAGGGCGGGTTCGGCGCTGGCGGCTTCAGCGGCTTCGGCGACATCTTCGAGACGTTCTTCGGTGCGGCCGCAGGCGGTGGTGGCGGAACCCAGCGCGGGCCCCGCTCGCGCAAGGAGCGCGGGCAGGATGCGCTGTTGCGCGTCGAGCTCGACCTCGACGAGGTCATTTTCGGCAGTAAGCGTGACCTCGACATCCAGACGGCGGTGCTCTGTGAGACGTGCAATGGAAGCTGCTGTGCTCCGGGCACTTCCGCGCAGACCTGCGACATCTGCAACGGAACCGGTTCGATCCAGCGGACCGTGCGAAGCCTGCTCGGCAACGTCATGACGTCGAGCCCGTGCGGGACCTGCCGAGGGTTCGGTACGGTCATCCCGAACCCGTGCCCCACCTGCCAGGGGCAGGGCAGGGTGCGCGCGACGCGCACGGCGAAGATCGAGATCCCGGCCGGCGTCGACACCGGGCTGCGCATCCAGCTCCCTGGCCAGGGTGAGATCGGTCCGGCCGGCGGTCCAGCGGGCGACCTGTTCCTCGAGATCAAGGTCAAGCATCACGACATCTTCAGCCGCAACGGGGACGACCTGCTCGCGACGCTGGAGGTGCAGATGACGGATGCCATCCTCGGTACGACAACGGTTCTGAAGGGGCTCGATGGCGAGGTTCAGGTGGAGATCAAGCCGGGAGTTCAGAGCGCGGAAGTCATTACGGTAAAGGACCGCGGGATTACTCACCTTCGGGGAAGCGGCCGCGGTGATCTCAAGATCGGTGTGCAGGTCGTGACCCCGACCCGGCTCGGCGCAGCGGAGCAGGCCCTGATCAGACAGTTTGCCGGATCGCGGAAGCCGGTCGAACCGCACCTGGCCCAGTTCCAGCAGGGGCTTTTCGCCAAGTTGCGCGACCGTTTCCTGAACGTCTAGCGCAAGATCTTTTCCCCACCGATGGCCAACCAGTACCTGAGCGACGAGCTGGGCAATCCCGCGATTGGCGAGATTTCGATTATCGGTGGCGGGGATGCCCGACACGCGGTCACCGTGAGCCGCCTCGTGGTCGGCGAGCTTGTGCGGGTCGGAAACGGCCTGGGGATGATCGCGAGCGGCACGGTCACGGCCGTCGCGCCGGCGGAATTCCGCTTCGAAGTCGAAACCATCGAGACCATCGAACGACCAACTCCCGCGATCTGGCTTGCGCAGGCACTCGCGAAAGGGGATCGCGATGAGTTGGCGATCCAGGCGTCGACGGAACTCGGCGTCGACGGTATCATCCCGTGGACGGCCGCGCGCAGCATCTCGCGCTGGGAGGGCGCGAAGATCGCCAAGGGGCACGAGCGCTGGAGCGCCGTAGTGCGGGAAGCGACCAAGCAGTCCGCACGCGCGTGGCTGCCGGAGGTCGCGTCGCTCGTAAACACCAAACAGTTGGCTGAGTTGGCCGAGACAACGAGGATGATCGTGCTCGATCCTGTGGCCGATGCCAGCGTCACCGTGATTGCGCCGGACTTCCACGACATCGTTCTTGTTGTCGGCCCTGAGGGAGGCATTTCCCCGGCCGAGTTCGACCTCCTGCACTCCGCGGGCGCGACCAGTGCACGACTCGGCGGGAGCATCCTTCGCACGAGTACGGCGGGCCCTGCTGCCATCGCTGTGCTGAGCGCGAAACTCGGGCGTTGGTAGGGTCCAGCCGTTACGCTTGGGGGGTGTCAACCAGCGAGCCAACCGTCTTCGAACTCATCGTCGCGCGCGAAATTCCGGCCGAGATCGTGTTCGAGAACGAGCGTTTGATCGGCTTTCGAGACATCGCACCCAAGGCACCGGTTCACCTTCTCGTCGTTCCGAAGACCTCCGAGTACGCCAACGTTGCGGAGCTCGCGGAGGGCGATCCGTTTCTGCTCGCCGAAATCGTGACGACAGCAGCCGAACTTGCCGCCGAACATTCGAACGGCGACTACCGTCTCATCTTCAATAGCGGCGAGTCTGCGGGCCAAACGATCTTCCACGTTCACGCCCACGTTCTCAGCGGCTCGCTCGACGAGAGTTCTCTTGGCCTCGAGTAACGCGGACGACGAGCTCGCCACGGCGAAGCTGGCGGTCGACGGTATTGCGATGGTTCGCCTGCTCGGTCCGCAGGATCGGCTCCTGCAGACGATCGAACGCCAGCATCCGGATGTCCAGGTGCTCGTGCGCGGAAATGAAATCACGCTGACCGGCCGGTCGGCGGACATTGAGGCGGCAAAACGCCTGGTTGAGGAGCTGATCCAGCTGGTACGAAACGGAGCCGATCTCGGCGCGAGCGACGTGACAAGTTCCGCCCGCATCCTGGAGTCGAACGCGGGCAGCCCGGCCGAGCTGTTGAGCCAGGCCATCCTGACCAGTCGCGGCAAGAGCATTCGCCCGAAGACCCTCGGCCAGAAGGATTATGTCGACGCCATCGACCAGAACACGATCGTGTTCGGGATTGGCCCCGCGGGAACCGGCAAGACCTATCTCGCCATGGCGAAGGCCGTGCAGGCGCTCCAGCGCAAGGAAGTCGAGCGCATCATTCTGACCCGCCCAGCAGTCGAGGCGGGGGAGCGGCTCGGGTTCCTACCGGGAACGCTCACCGACAAGATCGATCCGTACCTGCGCCCGCTCTATGACGCGCTCAACGAAATGATGGATCCGGAGATCGTCCCCAAGTTGCTCACCGCGGGGACCGTCGAGGTTGCGCCGCTCGCCTACATGCGCGGCCGCACCCTCAACGACGCGTTCATCGTGCTGGATGAGGCGCAGAACACGACGCCGGAGCAGATGAAGATGTTCCTGACTCGACTCGGCTTCGGCTCGAAGATGGTTGTGACGGGCGACGTCACCCAGGTCGACCTGCCCGCCGGCGCCAGCGGCCTACAGCTCGTCACACACGTGCTCAACCAGATCGATGACATCCATTTCTCGCGACTCACGAGCGCCGACGTCGTGCGCCACTCGCTCGTCGGACAGATCGTGGATGCGTACACGAAGTATGACGCCGAGCGACAGGCGGCACGGTTCGAGCGCGACAATGCCCACAAGAGCGGTGGAGATTCCGACGGGGTCAACCGCGCCGAGCGTCGCGGCCATGGACCCCAGGATCACCAGGCGCCGTCGCGTCCCGATCGTAGGTGGGGGCGTTGAGCATTGAGGTCAACAACGAGTCGGGAATTGAGGTCGACGAGTCCGTTCTCCAGCGCCTGGTCACCTACAACCTCGATCAGCTGCACGTGCATCCGGATGCCGAACTTGCCATCCTGCTCGTCGACGAGTCAGCGATGGAGCAGCTGCACGTCCAGTGGATGGACGAGCCGGGTCCGACAGATGTCCTGAGCTTCCCGATGGATGAGCTGCGGCCGGGCACGGAAGACCAGCCAACCCCGGCGGGACTCCTTGGGGACCTGGTGCTCTGCCCGCAGGTGGCGATCGCCCAGGCAGAGGCCGCGGGCCACAGCCCGATCGAGGAGATGCAGCTGCTGACCACGCATGGCCTGCTCCACCTCCTCGGCTTCGATCACGCCGAGCCGGAAGAGGAGAAGGAAATGTTTGCGCTGCAGCGCGACCTCCTGATCGGGTTCGCGATGGCCGAGCGAAAGCGGTAGGCGTCCCCATGATCGCGATCTTCGTTGCCGCGGCCGTCGTGCTCGTGATCTTTGGCGGCCTGCTCGCCGCATCCGACTCTGCCCTGACCGTGCTGAGCAGGACGGACCTCGTCGATCTCGCGGCGCACAGTCGATCGCGCCGCTCGCTGCTCGCGATCGCCGCGGACATGGGAGCGCACGTCAATGCGCTGAATTTCATGCGCGTCGTGTCGGAGACCACTGCCGCCGTACTCGTTTCACTGTCGTTCGCTTACTCGTTTAAGGACTGGTGGTGGGCCCTTCTCGCCAGTGCCCTGATCATGACCGCGGTCTCGTTCGTGCTGGTCGGCTCGAGCCCGCGGAGTGTCGGTCGCGCGCACTCGCACGGGATCATGCGGTTCTCCGCCCCAATCATCCGAAGCATCCGGGTGATTCTTGGTCCCATCGCGAACGCGCTCGTCGCTATCGGTAATCGGGTGACTCCCGGTCGCCCGAAGAACGCGACGTTCTCGAGCGAGGAGCAACTGCTCAGCATGGTCGACGAGGCTACGGAACTCGAGGTCCTCGACAAGGATGACCAGGAGCTCATCCACTCCGTCTTCGAGTTCAACGACAC
This sequence comes from Galbitalea sp., assembly GCA_036271795.1. GTDB lineage: Bacteria > Actinomycetota > Actinomycetes > Actinomycetales > Microbacteriaceae > Galbitalea. Next base: position 86,307 of record DATAZY010000039.1, on the reverse strand, counting down.
GGTTGTGCGCGAGGTCATGGTGCCACGCACCGACATGATCACCGTGGACGGGGACGACGGGCTCGACGCTGCAATGGGCCTGTTCCTGAGCCGTGGCGTCTCCCGGATGCCGGTTCTCGGCGAGGATGTCGACGAGGTTGTCGGCATCCTTTACCTCCGCGATGTCGCGCGGCACGAATTCGAGCAGAGCAAGCGGCGCACCAAGGAGACGGCTGCGAGTCTCGCGCGCAAGGCACTGTTCGTCCCTGAGTCGAAGAAGGCGGACGACACTCTTCGTCTGATGCAGGCGGAATCGAACCACCTCGCCATGGTCGTCGACGAATATGGCGGCATCGCGGGTCTTGTAACGCTCGAGGACCTGATCGAGGAACTGGTCGGGAACATCTCGGACGAGTACGACCGTGACGTCCCCGAGTTCGAGGATCTCGGTGGCGGCAAGTTCCGGGTCGCGGCGCGGATGCCCGTCGACGAGCTCGGCGACCTGTTCGGCATCGAGCTGGAGGATGATGATGTCGACTCGGTCGGCGGCCTCCTCACCAAGGCGGTCGGTCGGCTTCCGCTCGCTGGATCTCGCGGGGAAATCTCGGGTCTGATCCTGGTCGCGGAACGCACGGAGGGCCGCCGCAAGAGAGTGAGCACGGTGCTGGTCGAGCGCGACCAGTCACTGATCGACGCCCAGGCCGCCTTCGAAGAGCAGAAGGACGACTAGCCTCGTACACACGATGGCCTCTCCAGAAACCCCTTTCCGCGCCGGCTTTGTGAGCTTTGTCGGCCGCCCCAACGTTGGCAAGTCGACGCTCACCAACGCGCTGGTCGGCGAAAAGGTCGCGATCACCTCGTCCAAGCCGCAGACCACGCGGCGCGCCATCCGGGGCATAGTTCACCAGTCGGGTGGGCAGCTCATCGTCGTCGATACGCCGGGGATGCACCGCCCGCGCACGCTTCTCGGAGAACGACTCAACAACATTGTCCAGGACACGCTCGCCGAGGTAGACGTGATCGGACTCTGCGTTCCCGCGAACGAGAAGATCGGCCCCGGCGACAAGTTCATCAATGAGCAGCTCGACCGCTTCCCGCGCGCGAAGAAGGTCGCGATCGTCACGAAGGTGGATGCGACCTCACGGCCAGCAGTTGCAGAGCAGCTCCAGGCCGTGAGCGAGCTGCGCGACTGGGACGCAATCATTCCCATCTCGTCGCTGACGGGCATCCAGCTGGATGTTCTCGCTCGCGAACTCATCGCGCTCATGCCGGAGTCCGAGCCGCTCTATCCAAGTGATGCGGTCACCGATGAGGGGCTTGAGGCACGCATCTCCGAACTCATTCGTGAGGCCGTCCTCGAGGGCGTCGAGGACGAGCTGCCCCACTCGATCGCCATCACAATCGACGACATGAGCGAGCGCGAAGATCGCGACATGCTCGACATTTACGCGAACCTTTTCGTCGAACGTGACAGCCAGAAAGGCATCATCATCGGCCACAAGGGGGAGCGACTCGCAGATGTCGGTGCCCGCGCCCGCGTCCAGATTGAGGCGCTCGTCGGTAAGCAGGTGTTCCTCTCGCTGCGCGTCAAGGTCGCAAAGGACTGGCAGCGCGACGCGAAACAGCTTGGACGCCTGGGGTTCTAGGTGCCTGGGCGAAGAAAATACCTCGTCAGGATGATTTAGCCCGCAATTCGGCAGGTCGAGCGAAAATGCCCTCTACCGTTGAAGCATGTTCACCCGGTTGACCCGCGGTCACACCGTGCTCGACGTCGGCATCGCCCTCGTCTACTTCGTCGTCTGCCTCGCGCCGCTCGACCGGTACGACCAGATCGAGGAAGCGTTGACGGTCATCGCGCTCGCGATAGCGGTGGGATTCCGCCGGTTCTCGCCCCGGCTGGCGTTGACGCTGGCGTGGCTCGCGGCAGTGTGGCAAATGTACTTCACCCACATCGGTGCGATCCCACCCGACCTTGCCATTCTCGCAATCCTCTACGCCAACGCGCGCTACGCCGACCGGGTGACGCGCTGGTTCGGGTTCGCGTCGATTTTTGTCGGCGCCGTACTGGGAGGGATCTATCTCGAGTGGGGTAACCAGACACCGACAATTGGAGTGAGCCTTGGTGTGCATTCGGTTGCGCAGGCGGCCGCGACACTGATCAAACTGATCTTCGATTTCGGTCTCCTCGTTGGGCTCCTCGGCCTGCCGTGGACCGCCGGGACACTCATCCGGACTCGACTGGCGGCGCAGGAGAGCCGACGCGCGGAACAGAGCGCACAGCTCGAAGCGGAGGCCGCGGAACAGGACGTCATCGTCGAGCAGGAGCGCAACCGGATCGCGCGCGACATGCACGACGTTGTCGCGCACTCACTCGCGGTTGTCATCGCGCAGGCCGACGGGGCGAGGTATGCGCGGGATACCGATCCGGATGCGGTGGACGGCGCGCTCAGCGCGATCTCGTCAACGGCGCGCGAGGCGCTCACCGACGTGCGCCTGCTGCTCGGCCAGTTGCGACATCCGCAGACCGAGGGACCACAGCCCGCGCTCGCCGACCTCGGCCGGCTGCTCGACCAGCTCCGCGCATCCGGTCTCACGATCAGTTTCACCACCAAGGGCCAGCCGCTGCAACTGGGGACCGGGCAGCAGCTCGCGGTCTATCGGATAGTTCAGGAGGGCCTCACGAACGCATTACGGCACGGCGACGTGCACCAGGAGGTCGTCGTGCGATTCGAGTGGATCACCGAGGAATTGGAAATTCGCATCACGAGTGCCGTGATCGCCTCACCAGGGACGGCCGAGTTGCGGCTCGGGCACGGGCTGGCGGGCATGAAGGAGCGTGCGGCGCTCGTCGGCGGACGGCTGACTACAAGCGTTGATGACACGCAGTTCGTCGTGATCGCCAGCATCCCGGCCACGGCTGCGGTGCGAGCGTGAGCGCACAAATCAAAGTCGGGCTGGTCGACGACCAGGCCCTGTTCCGCACCGGGATTCGGATGCTGGTGTCGTCCCAGCCCGACCTGAAGTTCGTTGGCGAGGCATCGAACGGCGTTGAAGGCATCGCGCTCGCGGCGGCGGTGCGGCCCGACGTCATCCTTATGGACATCCGGATGCCCATCATGGACGGCATCCAGTCGACCGAGGCGATCCTGCGAGCCGCGGATACGCGAGGCGGAGCGAAACCGCGCATCATCGTGCTCACGACCTTCGACCTGGACGAGGCGGCGACGCGGGCAATTCGCGGGGGTGCGAGCGGATTCCTGCTGAAGGATGCCGATCCGGAATTCCTGCTCGCGGCCATCCGCACCGTCCACGCAGGCACATCGGTCATCGCGGCGGCCGCGACACGCGAACTCTTCCAGCACTTTGACCTGTCATCGGCGGGCAAATCCGCGCCGCCAGAGTTTGCCACGCTGACCGCGCGCGAGCACGACATTTTCTTGCTTGCGGCACGAGGACTCAGCAACTCGGAGATCGCGCGCGGAGAGTACTTGAGCGAGGCGACGGTGAAGACCCACATCAGCCGAATCCTGTCGAAACTCAGTCTTCGCGATCGGGTCCAGCTCGTCGTCTTCGCGTTCGAGAACGGGCTCGTCGACTGAATGTCATCCTCTGGACTGACTCAGTCGACCCGCGGGGCTGATTTGGCGCGTCCGGCTGGCCCCTAGCCTCGGCTACATGGAAACTCTGGTCGTACCCCCTGCTTTTGCCGCGCGAGTCGAAAGCGTCACCAAGTCGTACGGAGCTGGCGACAACCGGATAGCCGCGCTCTCCGACGTCACGATCGGCATCGAGCGTGGCCGGTTCACCGCGATCATGGGTCCGAGCGGCTCCGGCAAATCCACTCTCATGCACGTTCTCGCCGGTCTCGATACCGCGTCGTCCGGTCGCGTGTGGCTCGGCGACACCGACATCACCGACCTTGACGACACCGCGCTCACGCTGCTGCGCCGTCGGCGGGTCGGGTTCGTGTTCCAGTCGTACAACCTTGTGCCCACGCTCGACGTCGAAGGGAACATCCTGCTGCCATTCGAACTGGATGGTCGTCGACTGGGCGAAGACGAGCGGGCCTGGATCTATCGACTCATCACGTCGCTTGGATTGACCGACCGCCTAAGGCACCGCCCGCACGAGCTTTCCGGTGGGCAGCAGCAGCGCGTGGCCATCGCCCGGGCGCTGGGCACGCGCCCCGACCTGCTTCTGGCCGACGAGCCAACCGGGAATCTCGATTCGCGCACCGGACGCGAGGTTCTCGGGTTGCTTGCCGCTGCCAGCACGGACTATGGACAGAGCATCGCCATGGTCACTCACGACCCGATTGCGGCCAGTTACGCCGACCGCATCCTGTTCCTGGCCGACGGCAAGGTGACGGCCGATCGCGAGCGGTCCTCTGCCGAGGACATCAGCGCATACATGCTCGGGATGGAGCGCCGCTCGTGAACCGGTTCGTTCTTCGCGAGCACGCCGCGAGCATCCTGGTCGCGACGCTCAGTTCGACCTTTGGGGTGGCCCTGTTGCTGGTCACCGATGACCTGGACGTCTACATCCACCACTCGGGTGCCGGAGGCGATGCCGCGGTTCAGGCCGCTCTGAAGGTCGTGGCCTTCGTCTTCATTGCCATCGCGTTGTACACGGCATCCGTCGTAACGTCGAATACCTTCGCCACCATCATCGCCGGACGTACCCGGACGATTGCGCTCCTGCGGCTGATCGGCGCGACGGCGCGCAGTCAGCGTCGTGCCGTCGCGCGGGAGGGACTTATCGTCGGCCTCCTCGGTTCGGTGCTGGGCCTCGCGATCGGTGTGGCGATGAATGGGATCGTGCTCGCCGTCTCCGTCGGCAGCGGTTTTATCCCGCGGCTGGCGTACACGTTCATCACGCCCATCGAATTGTTGCCCGTCGCCGCCGTGGTTCTCACGACCTGGCTGGCCTCGTGGGTTGGCTCGCGGCGGGTCCTCGTCGTTTCGCCGATCCAGGCGACAGGAGCCTCTCAGGAGCGCAGCACCGACGAGATTGCCGGCCGCCACACCCGGAACGGTGCTTCGATCACGCTGGTCGTGATCGGCATCCTGTTCCTCCTGCTTGGAGTTGTGGTTGGACAGAGGAGCCCGCTCGGGATTCTTGTTGCCGTGGTCGGCGGAATGCTCTCGTTTACCGGGGTGGTGCTGGGCTCCCAGGTCGTCATGCCACCTGCGCTTCGACTGGTCGGGCGGCTATTCGGCGGTAGCGCCGCGGCGCGGCTCGCGGCTCAGAACGCGGTTCGATACCCAGAACGAAGTGCGCGCACCACCATTGGAATCGTCATCGGTGTCACGCTCGTGACGATGTTCTCGGTGGCCGTTCAGACCGCGCTCGTCATTCTCGATGCCGTGAGCAAAGCGCATCCTTCGTCGGATCAGCAGACGAGCCAGCTTCTCACCGTCATCTCGGTCATTTTCAGCGTGATCAGCGCCTTCAGCGCCCTGCTCGCCGCAATCGGAATGGTCAACAATCTCTCGCTCAGCGTGCTGCAACGAATCCGGGAGCTCGGCCTTCTTCGGGCGCTCGGATTCACCGGTCGCCAGATTCGAACCATGATCGTGGCCGAGAGCGCCCAGCTGACGATTGCTGCTGTCGTCGTCGGCCTGTTGCTGGGAACGTTCTACGGCTGGGCCGGTGCTGAGGCGTTCCTCGGCTTTGCACCCGGCTCACCGGGTATTGTCTGGCCGGGGTTCCCGCCCGTCTTGCTGGTCGTTATCGTGCTCGCCGCGGCCCTGCTCACCTGGCTCGCGTCGGTTGCGCCAACGCGCCGGGCGACCCGGGTAACTCCGGTTGACGCGCTCGCAGTGGAGTAGTTGGCAGAACCGGGTTACTCCCGCCGGACGAGTCGCGACGCCGCGTCGCCACCATAGAGTTGACGAGTGAGGATTGGATTGCTCGGCGGGCTGAAGGTCGAGCACGACGAGCAAACCGTTGCCGTATCGGGCACGATGCAGCTCGCCGTGCTGTTTCGTCTCGCCGTCGATGCGGGCACCGCCGTGAGCTACCGCGCCATCTCCGAGGACGTCTGGGGCATGGATGTCCCCGAAAACACCAAGGCGGCGCTCCAGTCGATCGTGTCTCGGCTCCGCTCCCAGCTTCCGACCGGCATCATTGAGTCGACCGTCGGCGGATATCGACTCGCCGTCGTCCGCGACGATGTGGACGCGCTCGCCTTCACCGACCTGGTTCTTGCAGCGGAGTCGAGCGAGGAGCCGGCCGCACGCGCCTCTGAGGCGCTCGCACTGTGGGGCGGCGAACCATGGATTCCGTCAGATAATTTCGACTGGTTCGTTCGCGACCTGGCCAAAGATCACGCTCGAGCACTCGAACTCGGTGGTCATGCGCCGAAACTGCGGTCGAAGCCAGAGCTCCCGCTGCAGCTCACGAGCCTGGTCGGCCGCGAGGCAGAGCTCGCGACCATCGCCGACCAACTGCGCGCCAACCGGCTGGTCACGATCATCGGCACCGGCGGAGCAGGCAAGACCAGGCTGGCGCATGCCGCCGCGGCAGATCGCCGGAATTCCCTGTTGGTCGAACTCGCGCCGGTCGGCCCGAATGAGGTGCTCGGTGCCGTCCTCACGGCGACCGGTCGAGAGATTCGGACGGCGGAGGGCAGCACAGAGTCGACCGGCAGCCGCGATCGCATCCTCGACGCGCTGGTCGGACGAGACGTCCTGCTGGTGCTCGACAACTGTGAGCACGTCATCGATGCGGCCGCGACGCTCGCGGCCGACCTGCTGTCGGCACTGCCGCAGCTGCGGATCCTCGCGACGAGTCGCGAACCGCTTGGAGTTCCCGGCGAGACATTCGTCGGGCTTGGCTCGCTTCCGCATGCCACGGATGCACAGATCGCGGTCATGACGACGGCAGAGCTGAAGGAGTTCGCCGCGCTGGAGCTGTTCTGCCAGCGGGCGACATCGGCGCGCGGATCAACCCTCGCCGACGACGAGGTCGCGGCTGCGGCAAAGATCTGCGCTCGCCTCGACGGGCTGCCCCTGGCGATTGAGCTCGCCGCTGCGAAGTTGCGCACCATGAGCGTCGACGAGGTTCTGACCGGGCTCGACGATCGGTTCACGCTTCTGACCGGCGGCTATCGCACTGCCCTTCCCCGGCACCAGACCCTGCGGGCGATGATTGACTGGAGCTGGAGCCTGCTGGACGACGACGAGCGCCGCGCACTCGCCGGATTCTCCGTGTTCCCCGCGGGCGTGGGGGCCACCGAGGCCCGGGAGCTTGCCGGCGAATGGGGGCTGTCTTCCGCGGCCGTGTTTGATTCCCTGGTTGATCGCTCTCTGCTGCAGCGTTCACGCGGCCGGTTTCGGGCGCTGGAAACGCTCAGGGAGTACGGGCTAGAGCGTCTTACGGAGACCGGCAAACTGCTCGAAGCACGAACCGCACAGGCGCAATATATGAGCAGGCGGGCCAGCGAGATGGACCGGCTGCTGCGCGGGCCGAAAATCATGCAGGCGATCAAATGGTTCGATGACGAGGACGACAATCTCGCCAGCGCGCTTCGCTATTCGACTGGGGTACCGCTCGCGGCTGTTGCCGTTAATCTGGCGGTTTCCTGCGCGTGGTACTGGCTGATCCGCGATCGCAACGAGGATGCGCAGGAGTGGCTGTCGACGGTTGCGCCGCTCGCCGACGGTGTCGACGGTGACGAAGCGAAGATACTGTCCCTCATCCATCCCCTCGTTGTCGGATTCGGTCAGGAAGATCTGCAGACGTTACCTCCGGCGGAGGCCGCGGCGAAACTCGGTGAACTGCTCAAACCGCTTGGGGACATCCACCTCACCGCGGGTAGCCACGAGTTGCTTCAACTCATCGTGCCCGCCATCAAAGCTTTTGCCTCTGCCGGCGGCTCGCCGGACTGGATTTCGTCGGTGCGCCTTCCCGAGGTTTCTGAACTCGACCTCGATCCGTGGCCGACCGCCATGGTGCATATCGCTCGTGCGGCGATGGCACAGAATCGCGGAGAAGTTGCCGAGCTCGGCGAGGAGTCCCTTGTGGCACTTGGCCTGTTCACCGAACTTGGTGACATCTGGGGCGTCGCGCTTTCCGAACAGATGCGCTCGCTATGGCTGGCCCTGGTCGGCCGCTTCGAGGAGGCCCTTGACCTCAGCGACTCGTCGACGGAGCACATGCGGATGATCACGACGAGCTGGGATCTCGCCCAGCAACAGGGCCTCGCCATCCAGACGTTGACGCGGCTGAATCGGGTGGATGAAGCACGCGACCGCGTCGCCAAAATGCTTGAGGATGCCGAAACCGGGGGAAATGCGAGAACCATCCTGCAGGCGCAACTGACAGCGCTTTCGATGGATGTGTACGCGGGGGACCTCGCGTCGGCAGGAAACAGGCTGGCGATAATCGACGAGCTCCACGACACTTGGCACGGTGCGCCAGGGCAGATTGCCGCAATGGTGTACACCGCGAAGGCGTCGATCTCTCGGCAGAGAGGCGATCTGGACGAGGCGGAAAATCAACTGCGCGCTGCCGCGGACGCCGCGGTCGGCAGCCACGACCAGCCCATCATCGGCACCGTGGCGCTGGCGGTGGCCAGCTGGGCGCTCGCTCGGGGAGACGTTGCCCTCGCGGTGCGTGCGGTGGATGTGTCGACAGCGCTGATCGGTGCGTACGATGCGACGCATCCGGAAATTCTCGCGATCGTGGCAGCTGCGGACGCCAATGAGATCGGACGCCCCCGCACCGAAGTGCCGGAACGTCCGATCTCGATCGAAGCGCTGAGAGAGCTGCTCGCCGTTTAGATCTTCCTGCGGTAGGCCCACATTGCGAGCGGGAAGAACACGGCGAACAGGACGATGCATGATGCCATGACCCAGACCAACTGGCCCGTCAGTGTGTCTCCGACGACGCCGGTGTTTCCGGTCAACAGCCCGCGCATCGACTCAATGACGTGAGTCACCGGGTTGATCGAGACGAAGCCCTGAAGCCAGGTCGGGAGCGTCGAGGCGGGAACGAACGTCGACGATCCAAACGTCAATGGGAACACGATCAGGAACGAGAGTCCCTGCACGGCGCCCGAGCTGCGCGCCAGCATCCCGATCAGCACCGAGACCCAGCACAGACTGACCGCGAACGCAATGATCACGATGATGGCGAGACCGGTGTGCCACCACGGCGTAACGAATTCGAACCCAATGATGGCGCCGAAGACCAGTGTCACCGTGATGGCGATCGAATGGCGGACGATGTCACCGAGTACCGCACCGAACAGCGGCGCCGAACGAGCGATCGGCAGGGAGCGGAACCGGTCGAAAATGCCCTTCTGGATGTCCGTGTTGAGGTTGACGCCGATAGTGAGGGACGTGAACATGATCGTTTGGACAATGATTCCGGGGAGCGCGAACTGAACGTACTTGCCGGTCGAACCCGCGATCGCGCCGCCGAAGATGAAGACAAAAATGACTGTCATCAGGATCGGCTGCAGCGTCACATCGACGAACTGCTCCGGGTTTCGGAACATCTTCGTCACGGTCCGCTTGGCGAGGATGAGTGAATCGCGGATCATGCTGCCACCTCCTGGGCGTCGTCTTTCTTCTTTTGGCCGGTGAGGGAATAGAAGACCTCGTCCAGGCTTGGCAATCGCAGCGAGAGTTCGGCGACCGAGATTTTTTCGGCGGCAAGCGCGGCGACCACCTCGGTGAGCGCTGATTCGTCCGCGACAGGAACCGTCAGCAGATCGGGCGCAGGCTGGTCCGGTTCACGTGTTCCGAACCTGATGAGCAGCTCGCGGACCCGGGGGAGCGAGTCGACCGCAGTCGGTCGAACCTCGAGGGTCTGGCCGCCGGTCTGGCGCTTGAGTCCCTGCGGGGTGTCGTGGGCGATGATCTTGCCATGGTCGATGACGGTGATCTCGTTGGCGAGGGCATCCGCCTCCTCGAGGTACTGGGTGGTGAGCAGGATGGTGGTGCCCTGCTTGACCAGCATTCTGATCATGTCCCACACGTCGTCGCGCTTCGCCGGGTCGAGACCCGTGGTGGGCTCATCCAGATATACGACGGCAGGGCGCCCAATCAGGGAGGCGCTGAGGTCGAGCCGCCGACGCATTCCACCGGAATAGGTCTTGGCGAGCCTGCCGGCGGCCTCAGTGAGATCGAACTCCTCGAGCAGCTCCTTCGCCCGAACCTTCGCCTGCGCGGTGGAGAGGTCGAGAAGCTGGCCGATCATGACCAGGTTCTGCATTCCGGTGAGATCTTCGTCCACGCTCGCGAACTGGCCGGTCAGACCAATCTTCCGGCGCACGGCCCTGGCCTGGTGCACCACATCGAGGCCCGTGACGGTCGCGGTGCCTCCGTCGGGCTTGAGCAATGTCGCGAGGATGCGCACCGCGGTTGTCTTACCGGCGCCGTTCGGGCCGAGGACGCCGAGAACGCGCCCCTCGTCGACTGTCAGGTCAATTCCGTCCAGCGCTTTGGTCTTGCCGAAGTGCTTGATGAGGCCGTGTGCCTCGATTGCAGCAGTCATGGTTTCTCCTTTACGACTGGGACAATCCTGCGGGGAGTCCGCTGTCGCACCGCTGTCACCCGCTGTCAGCAGCTACCGGTTCTACGCTGAGAGGATGCGCGCCGGCCAAATACTTTCTCCGGACGAGTTCTGGGCACACCTGCGCGGTCGGGATGACGAGGTGCGCGCACTCTTTGCTCGCAGACCGACCTACGCTGTCGAGTCGTGGACGGGCCAGCGCATGATTGACGAATGGTCGCTCGGCGACAGCACATACCGGGGCGTCCGGCTCGACGGTGCAGAAGGTCTCCAGGTTGTCGTCGCCACGTCGGATGACGCAGCCAGCGAGCCCGCAAGACACCTCCTGACGAACCTGCCCACCACGGACACTGGGAAGGCCACGCTCTCCGTTTCGGGTAATCTCGCGCAGTTCGACACCTGGACAGCGGACGGTTACACCGTTGCGGGCGCCCGTATCGACGGCGTAGGGCTCGCGCTGCGAACGAACGGGCGGCTCGACAGCTTGAGTTTCGTGCTCATCGACGACATCGAGCCGTACCTCCGCGGTCGCAACGACCGCATCCGGGCCATGCGAGCCGAACGCGGTCTCGACGGCTGATTGCCCAAGATCCCGAATTTTCGACAGCACTGAGGGTCGGTGGTAGCCTGAAAGCGTGTTCTCCGGTCTGCTCCTTCTTAGCTGCCGCGACGAGTCCTAACCCAGGCCTCCCTCGTCGCGGAGTTTGCCATTGGCTGACCACCCAAGACTTGAAGGAAGAGTAAGACCTGATGAAAAACACTCAGAAGCCGTCGGCAATGCCGACGCACAAGTACCGTCCGTATCACGAACAATTCGCCATCGATCTGCCCGACCGCACGTGGCCGTCGAAGTACATCACCGCCGCTCCGATGTGGTGCGCCGTCGACCTTCGCGACGGCAACCAGGCGCTCATCGACCCGATGAGTCCCGAGCGCAAGCGGATCATGTTCGATCTCCTCGTTCGCATGGGCTACAAGCAGATCGAAGTGGGCTTTCCGAGCGCGAGCCAGACGGACTTCGATTTTGTCCGCTCCCTGATTGAGGAAGACCTGATCCCCGACGACGTCACCATCCAGGTGCTGACCCAGGCTCGCGAGGCGCTTATCAACCGCACCTACGAGTCGATCAAGGGCGCGAAACAGGCGATCGTGCACCTGTACAACTCCACCAGCATCCTGCAACGGGATGTCGTGTTCCGCACCGACAGGCAGGGCATCATCGACATTGCGCTGGAGGGCGCGCGCCTCTGCAGGGTGGCGGAGAAGCTCGTTCCCGGCACCGACATCTACTACGAGTACTCGCCGGAAAGTTACACCGGGACCGAGCTCGAGTTCGCCGTGGACATTTGCAACCAGGTGCTCGAGATCTTCGAACCGACCGCGGAGCACAAGGTGATCATCAACCTTCCGTCGACCGTCGAAATGGCGACGCCGAACGTCTACGCCGACTCCATCGAGTGGATGTCCCGCCACCTGAACCATCGCGAGAACGTCATCCTGAGCCTGCACCCGCACAACGACCGCGGCACCGCGATCGCGTCCGCGGAGCTCGGCTACCAGGCCGGCGCCGACCGCATCGAGGGCTGTCTGTTCGGCAACGGTGAACGCACCGGCAACGTCGACCTCGTCGCGCTCGGAATCAACTTGTTCACGCAGGGGATCGACCCACAGATCGACTTCAGCGACCTGGATGGGATCCGTCGCACCGCAGAATACTGCAACCAGCTCAAGGTGCACGAACGTAGCCCGTGGGCTGGGGACCTCGTCTACACGGCCTTCAGCGGTTCGCACCAGGATGCGATCAAGAAGGGCTTCGAGGCGATGGCGGTCGATGCGGCGGCCAAGGGAGTCACCGTAGACGAGCTCGAATGGGCGGTGCCCTACCTGCCGGTCGATCCGAAGGATCTCGGCCGCGGTTACGAGGCCGTCGTACGGGTCAACTCGCAGTCGGGCAAGGGCGGTGTCGCGTATCTTCTGAAGACCGACCACGCGCTCGACCTGCCGCGCAAACTGCAGATCGAGTTCAGCGCCGTCGTTCAGGCGAAGACCGACGCCGACGGCGGTGAAGTCACGAGCGACGAGATCTGGGAGATTTTCAAGGACGAGTACCTGCCCGCGAAGCAGGACGACAGCAAGTGGGGGCGCTACGAGTTGCTCTCCACGCGGACCGCGAGTGACATGACGGGTTCGACGAGCCTCACGGTTCACCTGCGTGTCGGCGACGAGGTAGAGGAGACGGCGGCGAGCGGCAACGGTCCGATCGCCGCATTCCTCGCGATCATGGCCGAGCACGGGCTGGAGATCGAGCTTTTCGACTACAGCGAACACACGCTCAGCGCGGGCGGCGATGCGTATGCGGCGTCGTACGTCGAGCTGCGCGTGAACGGCAAGACCATCTGGGGCGTCGGCATCGATGCGGACATCTCCACGGCATCCCTGAAGGCCGTCGTCTCGGCCGTCAACCGGGCGGTGCGTGCAGAATCCGACGACCTCGAGCTCGCCGCCGTCTAGGTCGAGCCGGTCGTTTCGCCCTGAAATTGTTCAAAATTCAGGACATTTGGCTGCGCGCCCATGACCGCGTCGCGGCATTCCGCCGAGGGCTGTCTCCGGTTTGGCTGAATCTCCTGAATTGTGAGAGCGAGGCCACGACGTCGAGCGGATGACCTGCGCAATCGCAGGTCATCCGCTCGGCGGAGGCAAGTTCATAGGGGCTGCGTAGATACTAAGTAGGTGCCTCTATACCGTGACGAAGCCGTTGTGCTGCGCACCCACAAGCTGGGTGAAGCCGACCGCATCGTCACCATGCTGAGCAAGCAGCACGGCAAGATTCGAGCCGTCGCCAAGGGCGTCCGGCGCACGGCGTCGAAGTTCGGCTCCCGTCTGGAGCCGTTCATGGTCGTCGACGTCCAGCTCTACGAGGGACGCACGCTCGACATCGTCACCCAGGCCGAGTCGCTTGGCGCATACGGCGCCGACATCGCGGGCGACTACGGCAGCTACACCGCGGCCAACGCCATGGTCGAGACGGCAGACAAGATTACGGATGACAGCGGGAGCCTGCAGCAGTACCTCCTGCTGGTCGGCGGGTTGCGTTCGCTCTCGCGCCGCGAGCATGCGCCCGGGCTCATCCTCGACTCTTTTCTGCTCAGGTCACTCTCGATCGCCGGCTGGGCGCCCAGCTTTGTCGATTGCGCGGTGACCGGTGCCCCGGGCCCGCACTCGGCATTTGTCGTCCAACTCGGCGGGGTGGTCGCCGACGCCGTCGCGCCGCCCGGTTCTCCGCGACTGGATGCCCGCACGCTCGATCTGCTTGCCGCACTGCTCGCCGGCGACTGGGTCACGGTCGAGGCGGCAGCGGATCGGGAGCGCAGCCAGGCCAGCGGTGTGGTCGCCGCCTACACGCAGTTCCACCTCGAGCGCGGGCTTCGTTCGCTCCAACATGTCGATCGGACGGCGCCCCGGGTCGCGGGGGCTCGCCAGTGAGTCCGGTACGGAAGACCCACAGGGATGCCGTCGACTTCAAGCCAGTCGACTGGACCGGACAGTATCCGCCCAACCTCCCGCCCGGCGCCGTTCCCGATCATGTCGCGATCGTCATGGATGGCAACGGCCGCTGGGCGAACAGCCGAGGCCTGGCCAGGATCGAGGGCCACCGCGCGGGCGAAGCATCCCTGCTGGATGTCGTCGCGGGCGCCATCCAAATCGGCGTCCGGCATCTGAGCGTGTACGCGTTCTCGACGGAGAACTGGAAGCGATCGCCCGAGGAGGTTCGCTTCCTGATGGGGTTCAACCGGGATGTCCTCCACCGCCGCCGTGACCAGCTCAACGACTGGGGTGTGCGGGTTCGTTGGGCGGGGCGTCGCCCGCGGCTGTGGGCATCCGTCATCAAGGAGTTGCAATTCGCGGAACGCCTCACCGCCGACAACGATGTACTGACGCTCACGATGTGCGTCAACTATGGCGGCAGAACCGAGATCACGGATGCCGTGCGGGCGCTCGCGGCCGAGGTTGTGGCGGGCAGGCTGACGCCGTCCGGCATCACAGACAAGAGCATCCAGCGCGCCCTGTATGCTCCCGATCTGCCCGATGTTGACCTTTTTGTGCGAAGCTCCGGTGAGCAGAGAACCAGCAATTTCATGCTCTGGCAGAGTGCATACGCCGAAATGGTGTTCCTTGATACGCTCTGGCCCGACTTCACGAGGCTTAGCCTTTGGGAAGCCGTGAGCCTGTACGCTTCGAGGAATCGTCGTTTTGGCGGAGCAATCGACGCTCCAAGCGTGTAGAACCCGGCGGAAAAAGCATGCGTAGAGCAGTACGAACGGCCACTGCGATCATCTTCACGGCGATCGTGCTTGGCTGTGGGTTTGCCATTCTGTACCTCGGCACGTCGACGGGGCTGACTTTTGGTGGGTCGGGCACCGAGATTTTGCAGTCCTCGAAAGGCGCCGCCGTCTATGCGGAGGTTGGCTGGTTGCGTAACACAGCGCCGTGGCCGATCACGATCCAGAGCATCACGACCAACGTCGTCAACTCGTCCGATCCGCCGACCGTTTACCTTGAGCGGGAGCAAAGCGGCGCCCACGTCAGTTCCGGATCGTTGCCCAATTGGGCGTTGAACGCCGAGCGCACGCCGTACCAGATCGACGGGGGTGCCCTTCGGCTCACCGGTTTTGCCGTGCAACCGGCCGCGAACAAGATCTCGTATCTGACGTCGATCACGGTGCACTTCAGCGGACCACTCGGCCTGCAATTCGTCTCGACCTTCGGCGGCACGGATGTTGCAGCCGCTTCGTCGATTCTTCCAGCGGGGGTGCTCGCTAACGACCCGGCGAAGGATTCGTCGTCGCTCAATGGTTACATCACCGCGCTGCGCCAGGTTCTCTTGGATGACAGCCCGACGGAAGCGGCAGCCGTGATGGGGAATGGGGCGACGGAAGCCGACGGCTCAGCATTCCTCGCGAAGGAGACGGGATTTGTTACAACGGAAAGCGTCGTCGCGACCCCGGCGCCAAAAGATGCGCGACTGCAGACGGTGCTGTTCTACAACGGGGATCGAACCACCGGTGCAATGGCACCCATTTCGGTGTCCTGGTCTGGCTACCAGTGGACGGTAGTCCGCAGCTAGGAATCGATCAGCTGGCTCGCGTCAGGCCCCAGTCGTCTCCCACGATCGCCCGAACCGCGGCAATCGTGACCGCGAGGCTGGGCACTCGCGTCGCGTCTGCATGACGTACCAGCTGGATACTGCGAGTCGTGCCGGGGGAGGTCGCGCGAATCGCGGCGCCGGCCGGAACCGTCGCCGTCGCGAGCGCAAGACGCGGGAGCAGGGCGACGCCAATTCCGCTAGCCACGAGGTGGAGCACTGCGACGGCGTTGTCGGTCTCGTGATCGATCACGGGATCGAAACCCGCGGACTCGCAGACCGTCAGGAGGTGGCCCCGACAGAGCGGGCATCCGGCGATCCAGCGCTCGCGGTCCAGAAGGCGGACATCGATGTCATGGAGGGCGGCCTGTGGATGGTCCTGGGGGAGCGCGAGGACGACCTCCTCCGTGAACAGCGGGGTGAGGCTCAGCCCCGCGGCAATATCGCGATGCGGGTCGGCACGGTCGCCGGGGTAGCTGAAGGTGATCGCGAGATCGATGGAGCCCTCGCGGAGCATCGTCAGCGCTTCGGGGGGTTCGGCCTCGACATAGGTGACAGCGATTCCGGAATGCCGCTCCGCCATTGTGCGAAGAAGCCGTGGGATGATCGTCGACGACGCGGTTGGGAACGCGGCGATCCGCGCGGTTCCGGTGCGCACGCCGGCAAGTTCTGCCAGGTCGCCCGCTGCCGCATCCATTGCCGAGGAGATCGCTACGGCATGCCGCGCGAGGAGTTGCCCGGCCTCGGTCAAGCGGATGCTGCGACCCGCGCGGATGACGAGCGGAACCCCAAGCCGGGCCTCCGTGCGCTGGAGGTGCTGGCTAATTGCCGGCTGACTGAAACCCAGCTCGCGCGCGGCGCCCGTGATCGTGCCCGTTTCGGCAATCGCCCGCACGATGCGAATCGAGTGCAGGTCGAGGTCGGTATCCATGACGCAATTATAATGCGACGTTATTGATTGCATCAAAAGCCTGCCCTTGTCGGATGGGTCGCGGGCGGCGATGCTGAGAGCATGACAAGTGCTGCCACTCTCTCCGTGCCCGCGTCGATCGCTGCGGCGGCCGCGAATTTCGGCGACGCGAGTGGGTATCTGGCTGTCGCATCCATCGGCATTCCGCCGCGCGCAGCGGTCGAGGCGATGCGTGCCGACCTCGATGCATGGTTCCGTGCCGACCGCGACCCCCAGGGTTATGACCCGATCATTTCGAGAACGCGGGCGTCATACGCGCGCCTCGTCGGAATCGACGTCTCGCGAGTTGCGGCGGGGTCGCAGACCTCTGTATTCGCCGCGCTCGTCGCCGCTGCCGTGCCGGTGGGAGCCGAGGTGTTGTGCGTCGAAGGGGATTTCTCCTCAATCGTCTTCCCGTTCATGCAGCGACCGGACATCCGGGTGCGATCAGTGCCGCTCGCCGCGCTTGCCGATTCAATCACGGACGACACCTGGCTCGTCTCGTTCTCGATGGTCCAATCCGCCACCGGGACGGTGGCCGACGCTGAGGCAATCGCGGAGTCCGCGGCGCGCCACGGTGCCCTGACCTTCTGCGACGTGACCCAGGCGGCCGGCGTGCTGCCCATCGAAGCCACCAAATGGGACGCGACCGTCTGCCACACCTACAAGTGGCTGTGTTCGCCGCGCGGTGTGGCATTCCTCACCGTCTCGCTCGGGATGCAGGAGCTGCTCACGCCTATGCAGGCCGGCTGGTATGCGGGCGACGATGTCTGGCAGTCCTGCTACGGACCATCGATGCACCTCGCGCTCGACGCTCGCCAGTTCGACGTTTCGCCGGCCTGGCAGGCCTGGGTCGGCGCGGAGCAGGCGATCGCGCTGTTCGCGAGCCTGGACATTCCGGCCGTCTGGAAGTACGCGTCCGGACTCGGGGACCAGCTCTGTGACGCCCTTGGCATCCCGCAGCAGCATCAGGCCATCGTTACCTGGGCGGACCCGGACAAGACGGAACTCGCCAAACTGATCTCCGCGGGCATTCGTGCGTCCGGGCGCGCTGGGCGGCTGCGCGCATCCTTCCACCTCTGGAACACCGAGGCGGATGTCGCCGCAGTTCTCGCGGCCCTGCGCGGCTGATTCTCGCCCGGTACGCTGGGCGGATGACCGAGAAAGAACCGCGCGAACACGGGATCGTATTCGGGCGGGGCGATGAACTCGGCGACGACGTCGAGGAACCGCCCATGTCCTATCTGGGCGGCGTCATACGTATTCCCGGGTACGCGCCCGCGCCCATCGCCTTCGGCACGCCGCCGGCGGAAGACGTCACATTGACCGGCGAAATCCCCTGGGAACTTCGCGACGATCCACCGAGCGAGCCTGCCGCTCACGAGTCCCGCTAGGCTTGGGGCTCACCCTCGACCGGCCATCCAGCTCGGTACGAAACACTGGAGTAACTCGTGGCAACGCCAAATCCCCTCGACGCCGTCATCGCCCTCGCCAAGCGGCGAGGCTTCGTTTTCCAGGCCGGTGAAATCTACGGTGGCACACGCTCCGCCTGGGATTACGGACCCCTGGGGGTCGAACTGAAGGAAAACATCAAGCGCCAGTGGTGGCAGACATTCGTACGCGGCCGCGCCGACATGGTAGGTCTCGACAGCTCGATCATCCTGCCGACCAAGGTGTGGCAGGCGTCCGGCCATGTTGCTACTTTCAGTGACCCGCTCATCGAATGCCTGCACTGTCATCGCCGCTTCCGTGCCGACCACCTGGTCGAGGCGTTCGAGGCCAAGAAGGGCCGTGCTCCGGAGAACGGACTGGCCGACATCGTGTGCCCCAACTGCGGAACGCGCGGGCAATGGACCGAACCGCAGAACTTCTCCGGCCTGATGAAAACGTTCCTTGGTCCGGTGGATGACGAGGAGGGGCTGCACTACCTGCGGCCGGAGACTGCTCAGGGCATCTTCGTCGACTTTTCGACGGTCGTTACGACATCCCGCCAGAAACCCCCATTCGGTATCGGCCAGGTCGGCAAGGCGTTCCGCAACGAGATCACGCCGGGCAACTTCATCTTCCGCACGCGTGAGTTTGAACAGATGGAGATCGAGTACTTCACGCCCCCCGCCGAGGCGCCGGAGTGGTACGAGCACTGGATCGCGGCAAGCGTGGCGTGGTTTACCGACCTGGGACTCGATCCGGCCAACCTGCGCCGGTTCGATGTTCCCGATGGCGATCGGGCCCACTATTCGACTGCGACCGCCGATATCGAATATCGCTTCGGATTCGCCAGCGGCGAGTGGGGCGAATTGATGGGAGTCGCGAATCGCACCGACTTTGACCTGTCCAACCACATCCGCGAATCGGGCAACGACCTTCGGTATTTCGACCAGGCGACGGGGGAGCGGTATGTCCCTTACGTCATCGAGCCGTCATTCGGATTGACCCGCGCGCTGATGGCGTTCCTGATCGAGGCCTACGCCGAGGATGAGGCGCCCAACACCAAGGGCGGTGTCGACACCCGCACCGTTCTCCGGCTTGATCGACGTCTCGCGCCGGTTAAGGTCGCGGTGTTCCCGCTTTCTCGGAATGAGCAGCTGTCGCCGCTCGCGAAGACGGTGGCCGACAACCTGCGCAATCTGTGGAACATCGAGTTCGACGATGCAGGCGCAATTGGTCGCCGCTATCGTCGCCAGGACGAAATCGGTACGCCATTCTGCGTCACGGTCGATTTCGATTCGCTCGAGGACAACGCGGTCACCATCCGCGAGCGCGACACCATGAGTCAGGAGCGGGTATCCCTCGACCGCCTGACGTCATACCTCTCCGGGCAACTCGTCGGCGCGTAGCCCCCGGCTTTGAGATGGGAATACGACCGGTACCGGAATAGGTTACCTCTCTCGTGAGTGACGCAATCAAAGTGGACATCTGGTCCGACGTACAGTGCCCGTGGTGTTACATCGGCAAGCGCAAGTTCGAGGCCGCCGTTGCCGGATTCGACGGCGACGTGGATGTCGAATACCACTCGTTCGAGCTGGCGCCGGATACTCCGGTCGACTTCGATGGCACCCCAAAGGACTACCTCGCGCAGCGTAAAGGAGTTTCCCCGGCACAGGCCGACCAGATGCTGGAGCGTGTCACCGGCATCGCGGCGAGCGTCGGGCTCGACTACGACTACGACCACGTGCACCAGACCAACACCATCAAGGCACACGAGCTGCTTCACTACGCGAAGAGCCAGGGCCGCCAGGTCGATATGAAGGAGCGCCTGCTGAAGGCCTACTTCGTTGATGGCAGGCACGTCGGCCGGATCGAGGATCTCGCCGACCTTGCCGCCGAGATTGGCCTCGATCGCGCGGAAGTCTTCCAGGTGCTCAGCGACAACACCTACCTGGCCGACGTGAAGGCGGACGTCGCGCAGGCCGAGGCGTACGGCATCAGCGGCGTCCCCTTCTTTGTGTTCGATGAGAAGTACGGGGTGTCCGGCGCTCAGGATGCCGCTACATTCGCTAACGTGCTTGAACAGGTCGCGCAGGAAAAAGCGGCCAAAGAACCAGAAAGCGCACAATGACGGATCCGACGACCAGCCCACTCACCATGATCGGCGATTCCACAGCGGCCGTCTGCGACGGGGACTTCTGCGAGATCCCGGATCACCACGAGCAGGCGATCATCAATCGCCGTCTGGATGAAGACAGGATCTAATCAGGGCCTGGGTTTAGTTAGTTAGCGGCGCCTCGAAATCGCTAGTCGAGGCTTCGCCTCGACTGCGCGCTCAAATCCCGCACGTCGTTAGTCGGTGATGTCGGCGACGGTCGCGCCGAGGCCGGCGATGAGTGCCTCCGCGTCCACGAATGCGCTGAGGCCGTGCTCGCCTGCGCCGAGGCCGATGCGGCCCTCGATACGCGAATCGGCGTAGACCGGCCACGCCGTTGTACTGCCCAGCGGAACGATTGTGCCCCGCTCGAACCCGGTTGCATCGAGCGCGACCGATGCCTCCGGCAGTTTCAACTTGTTGACCCCGACCACGGCGCGAAGTTTCGCCCAGGAGAGCTGTCGGTCGCCGGGCACAAGGGCAAAGAGGAAGTCGCCATCGTGCCGTTTCACGACAAGGGTCTTGACGATGCTGGATGCCGGGGTCCCGAGCAGGGCAGCGGCCTCCTCAAGTGATCCAGCCTGTGGTCTCTCGACGAATTCGATACTGATCCCGCGTGCGGCGGCATCCGCGGCGACCCGTTCCCTGCCTGTCACTGCTGCGAAGCGAGACGACGACGTTCTGCCTGAAGCGTCTCGAGGTAGTCGTCGCGCTCGAAGAAGAGCGTGACGTAAGGGACAAACGATGCGGGCGTCCACTGCGGTCCGGACGACGGTTCCGGTTCGGCGCCGGATTTCTTCCAGAACGGCGTCAGCTTGGGGGCCTCGCCCTCGTCAAAGCTCTCGAACCCGATTGCTCCCCAGATCACGATGTCGCCTTGCACCTGCAGGGTCGCGGCAAGCAGCTTTCCGCATGTTCCGTCGAGGCAGGCATCGCAGTATCCGATTGCGACCCGGCCTTCCGCGAGCGCGTCGTCTTTCGGTCCGCCGAGGAGTGCGCGCAGATACGCCGCCGGTGTGACGACTCCGGACTGCCCTTCAACGAGCGGTGTCGACTGCTCGACCTCGTGGCCGGTGAGCGCCGCAAGGTGATCACTCAAGAGCTGGCCGTTGATCTCAATCTGTCGGCTGGGAAACTCGCCGGGGCCCCACGCCGACCGCCTCTCGACCGGTAGATCCACGAAGCGAAGCACGTCCAGCCGGTCTGCATCGGCCATGCGTTCCCCACTTTCTGGAAGAATCGGTGTTAATGTCCATTCTCGCCGCTGACAATGCGGTACCGCCAATCGCCGCGCTTCGTCACCCGATGTTAAGAATCGGGCGACTTGACCTCGACGTTCCGGTCGTGCTCGCCCCGATGGCGGGAATCACCAACACGGCGTTTCGACGCCTCTGTCGTGAGTATGGCGCTGGGCTCTACGTGAGTGAGATGATCACGAGCCGCGCTCTGGTCGAGCGTACCCCCGAAAGCATGCGTCTCATCCGTCATCACGAGTCGGAGACCACGCGAAGCATCCAGCTCTATGGGGTTGACCCGAAGACGGTGGCCGCGGCGGTGACGATGCTGGTCGCAGAGGATCGCGCCGATCACATCGACCTCAACTTCGGATGCCCGGTGCCGAAGGTCACTCGCAAGGGCGGCGGGGCTGCGCTCCCCTGGAAGACGGATCTGTTCCGCGATATTGTCGAGGGCGCGGTGAAGGCGGCCGGAGACATCCCGCTGACCATCAAGATGCGCAAAGGCATCGATGCCGAGCACCTTACCTATCTCGAGGCGGGTCGAATCGCGGAGGGCGCTGGTGTCGCCAGCATTGCCCTTCATGCGCGCACTGCGGCCGAGTTCTACTCCGGCACGGCAGACTGGTCGGCGATCGAGAAACTGAAGAACGCTGTGACGAACGTGCCGGTGCTGGGAAACGGCGATATCTGGAGCGCGGATGATGCGCTCAGGATGATGCGCGAAACCGGTGCGGATGGCGTCGTCGTCGGCCGTGGTTGTCTCGGTCGGCCGTGGCTGTTCGGCGACCTGAGTGCGGGGTTCAATCAGAAGACGGACAAGCTCGAGCCGGGTCTCGGCTTCGTTGCGAAGGCCTTCCGGCGTCACGCCGAGCTGCTGGTCGAGTTCTTCGATGGTGACGAAGATCGAGGCTGCCGCGACATCCGCAAGCACGTCGCGTGGTATTTCAAGGGCTACGCGGTCGGCGGAGAGCTACGTGCGAGTCTGGCGACTGTGCAATCGCTCGCCATGCTGGATGACCTGCTCGCGCAGCTCGACTGGACCCAGCCTTATCCCGGACCGGACGCCGAGGGCCAGCGCGGACGTGCCGGTACTCCGAAGAATCCGGCCCTGCCTGATCGCTGGCTCGACAGCCGCGAGCTGCAGGAAACCGATCGTGGCGAGCTGACCGAGGCGGAGCTGCATCACAGTGGCGGATAACACCGTGTCGGCTGGCTATGGTCCGGCAGACTCGGAGCGCTGGTTCCCCGAGGTGCACTCGAACCGCCGCAGCGACTTCGCCCGGGACCGCGCGAGGCTCCTGCACTCCAGCGCCCTGCGCCGTCTCGCCGCCAAGACCCAGGTCCTGAGTCCGGCTGCGGGTCTCGATTTCGCCCGCAATCGACTCACCCACTCGCTCGAGGTTGCGCAGATCGGGCGAGAACTCGCGTCCAGTCTCGGGCTTGACCCGGATATCGTCGACACCGCCTGTCTCGCTCACGATCTCGGGCATCCACCGTTCGGACACAACGGCGAGCGAGCGCTCAACGAGTGGTCCCTCGATATCGGCGGGTTTGAGGGGAACGCGCAGACGCTGCGCGTTCTCACACGTATCGAGCCGAAGGTGTTCGGCCCTGACGGGCACAGCTATGGCCTCAATCTCACCCGCGCGAGCCTTGACGCCAGTTGCAAGTATCCCTGGCCGGAGGCCGATGGCGTGCCAGACCCGAGCGGTCGCAGCAAGTTCGGCTTCTACGCCGACGACGTGGCCGCCTTCGACTGGCTGCGAACGGATGCGCCGCCACGCCAGCTCTGCGTCGAGGCCCAGGTCATGGATCTGAGCGATGACATCGCCTACTCCGTCCACGACTTCGAGGATGCGGTGTTCGGCGGCTACATCGATGTCGAGTCCCTCGGTGCGCGAGTGAATCACGACGAGCTTGTCGATTCGATGTTTGCGTGGATCGGGGGCGGGATGTCCCATGACGAACTCATTGCGGCGTTCGATCGGCTGGACAGCCTCGAGGTCTGGCTGGAGCGGTGGGATGGTAGCCGGATGTCGCAGGGTCGACTCAAGAACCTGACCAGCCAGCTGATCGGTCGTTTTCTTGGCGCGGCAGTGACGGCGACTCGCGCGGCGTTCCCGGGGGAGTCGCTCACCCGGTTCTCGGCCGATGTAGTCGTACCGCGCGAGATCCAGGCGGAAATCGCGGTTCTCAAGGGGATCGTGGCAGCAAATGTCATGTCGACCAACGAGCGCAAGCCGCTGTACTCGGGGCAGCGCTCGATCCTGACCGAACTCGCGTCTCTTTTGCTCACCACAGGTCCGCGGAACCTCGACCCCGGGTTCACCGCCGACTGGAACGACGCGACGACGGATGCCGGGCGCAAGCGGTCGGTGGTCGACCAGGTCGCCTCACTGACCGACCAGTCCGCAATGGCGTGGCACGAAAGATTGGCTAAGTAAGCCGTTCGGACCGCGGGGCGCGATCGTTGTGGAGCAACGATCAGCCGCGCCAAGGGGCCGCCGGCCCCGCGGGCGTGGCTTTGGCGCCGGGATTAAAGCGCCGCAGGGGCGGCGGCGCGAATAGACGGCGAGCGCAGACTCTACGGTTGTGCGCGGCCCCGACGGGGGCTGCTGCACAACCGTAGAATCGGGGGCGTGGCAGGCCTCATTAAACGGAGCGATATCGACGAGGTGAGGTCGCGCACCAATCTCGCCGACATCGTCGGTGAGTACGTCACCCTGAAGAACGCCGGCGTCGGTTCCATGAAAGGGCTGTGCCCGTTTCACGAAGAGCGAAGCCCAAGCTTCCACGTGCGGCCGCAGGTCGGTTTCTACCACTGCTTCGGCTGCGGCGAGGGCGGCGATGTCTTCACGTTCCTGCAGAAGATGGATCACGTCACCTTCTCAGAGGCGGTCGAGCGGATGGCTGCCCGCATCGGCTATGAGCTCCACTACGAAGATGGCGGACAGGCCAGCGACCATGGTGCGCGGGCGCGCATCCTTGCGGCGAATAAAGCAGCGGAAGACTTCTTCATCGCGCAGCTCACGACGCCGGATGCGGAGCCGGGCCGGGCATTCCTCGGTTCCCGCGGTTTCGACGCCTCAGCTGCCGAGCGCTTCGGCGTCGGGTTCGCGCCGCGAGGCGGTGCACTCACCAAGCACCTGAAGTCACTGGGGTACAGCGAGGAGGAACTGGTCACGGCCGGCCTGCTGGGGCGCGGCGATCGCGGCGATGTCTACGACCGATTCCGTGGCCGTCTGATCTGGCCGATTCGTGACATCACCGGCGCGACGCTCGGATTCGGCGCACGCAAGCTGCTGGATGACGACAACGGTCCGAAATACCTCAACACCCCCGAGACGGCGGTTTACCACAAGAGCCAGGTGCTCTACGGACTTGACCTCGCCCGCAAGGACATCTCACGCGGCCGCCAGGTCATCGTCGTCGAGGGCTACACGGATGTCATGGCCTGCCATCTCGCGGGCGTCACGACCGCGGTCGCCACCTGCGGCACGGCCTTCGGGGTCGATCACATCAAGATCGTGCGCAGGGTGATCGGCGATGTCGACAATGCGGACACCACCGGCACCGGCGAGGTCATCTTCACGTTCGACCCGGATGATGCGGGCCAGAAGGCAGCGAGCCGCGCATTTGCCGAGGAGCAGCGTTTTGCGGCGCAAACATTCGTCGCGGTTGCTCCGGATGGCCTCGACCCGTGCGACCTGCGGTTGAACAGGGGCGACGACGCCGTGCGCGCCCTGATCAAGACACGTCGACCGATGTTCGAATTCATGATCCGACGCCAGATTGCCGGATTCGATTTGGAAACTGTGGAGGGACGCGCTGCCGGACTCGCAGCCGGAGCGCCAATCGTTGCTGATATCCGAGATCAGGCGCTCAGCGGTGGATACGTTCATTTGTTGAGCAAGATGCTTGGCACCGATATCGAAGACGTGCGTCGCGCGGTTGCGGCTGCGCGGCAAAGGTCAGCGCGAAGCTCAACACCGAGGTCGGCGCCGGAGCCCGTCGCGGCCGAACCGGAACCGCGTGCGGCGGAGTTTTCGCTCACCGACCTGCCGGTGGACCAGCCGACTCGTCAGGAACGAGACGCGCTGATGGCGATCCTGCAACATCCGACCGATGTTGGCCGGGAACTGGTCGAGCGGGTCACGCGGGTGCGTTTCGGTAATTCGACGCTGACGGTCATCCGGGATGCGGTGGCGACCAGCGTCTCCTCGCTCGAGTCTCCGGAGTGGGTCGCCGCGGTCACCGCAGAGGTGCCCGCCAGCTACGCGAGCCTGGTCCAGCAGCTCGCGGTTGGGCCGATCCCAGAGCGGCAGGACCGAATGGCCGCGTACTGCGCGCGAGTCGCGAGCGACCTCATCGACCGCGATCTGCTGCGCACCAAAGCGGACCTGCTCGGTGCACTGCAGCGCACCGACACCACCGCCGAGCCGCACCGGTATCGTCAGTTGCAGCAGCAGCTCGTCAGCGTCGAAACCGAGCGCAGAAGGCTCCGCGACGATTAATTGCGCGCGCTAATTGCGAGAACATTTCGCGTTGATAAAGATTCGGCTTCGTCCTGACCCCAGACTGAGGCACGACCTCCTAACTGTGTTAGACCTGAGTAACAGTAAAGAGGACGCTGACAGACCTGCGTCTTTTCCCCTGAAATCAACAGAACAGAGGTAACGGATGACATCAACATCCAAATTCGCGACTCGCGCGATTGTCGCGGTCGCGGCTGTGGCGGCCGTTTCGCTCGCGCTGGTCGGCTGCTCGGGCAGCGGCTCGAATTCGAGCTCATCGAAGGCGCTCATCGTCGGCACAACCGACGTCGTGACCTTCCTGGATCCGGCCGGATCCTATGACAACGGCTCGTTTGCCGTCATGAACCAGGTCTTCCCGTTCCTGATGAACTCGAAGGATGGCACCGGTGAGGTGACGCCGGACATTGCGGTCTCGGCGAAGTTCACCACGCCGACCACCTACACGGTCATCCTCAAGAAGGGTCTCAAGTTCGCTAACGGTCATGCGCTGACCTCGTCCGACGTGAAGTTCACGTTCGACCGCCAGCAGAAGATCAATGACCCGAACGGTCCGGCCTACCTCCTCGCCAACCTGAAGTCGACGAGTGCCCCGAACCCAACGACCGTTGTCTTCCATCTGATCAATGGCAACGACCAGACCTTCCCACAGGTGCTTTCGAGCCCGGTTGGTCCGATCGTCGATGAGCAGGTGTTCTCGCCCGACAAGGTCACGCCAGACAAGACCATCGTCGCGGGCGACGCGTTTGCGGGACAGTACAAGATCACGAAGTACAACTTCAACCAGTTGATCCAGTTCACGGCAAACCCGAACTACCGGGGAGAGCTCGGACCGGCAAAGACGAAGAACGTCGACCTGAAGTACTACACGTCATCGTCGAACATGAAGCTCGACGTGCAGCAGGGCAACATCGATGTCGCTGCTCGCGCGTTCTCCGCGACCGACGTTGCCAGCCTGAAGACCGATAAGAATCTCAAGGTCGTCGACGGACCCGGTGGTGAGATCCGCTACATCGTCTTCAACTTCAACACCATGCCATTCGGCGCGACAACGACGACACCGGATGCCGCGAAGGCGCTCGCTGTCCGCAAGGCCGCTGCCGATCTGGTCGATCGCCAGGCAATCGCGACGCAGGTCTACAAGGGCACATACACCCCGCTGTACTCCTACGTTCCGGATGGCCTGACGGGGGCCACGACTGTCCTCAAGTCGCTCTACGGCAATGGCAGCGGCGGACCAGACCTCGACAAGGCGAAGGCAGTTCTCGCCGCAGCTGGGGTTTCGACCCCGATCGCGCTCAACCTCGAATATGTCGCGGATGGTCACTACGGCCCGTCGTCGGCTGACGAGTATGCACTCGTGAAGAGCCAACTCGAGCAGGGTGGCCTGTTTGCGGTAAACCTGCAGTCGACCGAATACGTCACGTACTCGAAGGATCGGACCATGGACACCTACCCGGCCTACCAGCTGGGCTGGTTCCCGGACTACTCCGACGCCGACAACTACCTGACGCCGTTCTTTGCCGACAACAACTTCCTGGTGAACCACTACACGGATTCCGCCGTGCAGGACCTCATCACGAAGCAGCTCAGCGAAACCGACAAGGCGGCTCGTACCCAGGAGATCCAGGAGATCCAGGCAAAGGTTGCCGCGGATCTTCCGACGCTTCCGCTGCTGCAAGGTGCGCAGGTCGTCGTGACCGGCAAGGACATCTCGGGTGCAGTGCTCGACGCGTCCTTCAAGTTCCGCTTCGGCACCCTTGTGAAGAACTAGGGCTGGTTTCTTAGTCAAGGCATCCAGTTAGAGTTGTACAACTGAAGTTGGGGCGGCGCGCGAGAGTGCGTCGCCCCAACTGGCTCACTTTCCTAGCAAGGCACTCATGACCGCGAGCGCGACCTCGGAGGCCGGGACAACAGAAGTCCCGCCACCCACGGGCACTACCGTTCCCCGTCGAAAGCGACAGGGTGGCGGTCTGCAGCGCTACATCCTCGTTCGCTTCCTGCTGATTTTCCCGACGATTTTCATCCTCGTCACAATGGTCTTCTTCCTGATGCGGATCACCGGCGATCCGATCACGGCTTCTCTCGGCGGCAAGCTGCCACCCGCGGCGCTTGCCGCACGCATTCACCAGGCCGGCTATGACCGCCCGATCCTGGTGCAGTACTTCGAGTACCTCGGCAATATCGCGCACGGCAACTTCGGCACGAGCATCACGGATGGCAGGCCGATCTCCTCGATCCTTCTCGAGTACGGCGGTGCGACTCTCGAGCTGGCGTTCTACGCCCTCATCGTCGCGGTCATTGTCGGGATCCCACTCGGCATGGTCGCGGCATATTTCCGCGATCGCTGGCCGGATGCCATTCTCCGGGTCTTCGCAATCCTCTGGTACGCGACCCCGGTTTTCTTCGTCGGACTTTTGCTCAAGCTGGTGTTTTCGGTGTGGCTCGACATCCTGCCGGTCGCGGGGCGAGCATCAACCCGAACACAGCTCGAACTGGAGTCGCTGCCGCATCCGACGGGTATCTATCTCATCGACGCGATCAATTCCGGTGACCCCGATGCGGTCGGCGACGTCCTCCAACATGCAGTACTCCCCGCGCTCGCGCTCGGATTTCTGACCGCCGGCATCTTCTTACGACTGGTGCGGACCAACGTAATCGGCACTCTTGGCACCGACTACGTGGATGCCGCACGATCACGCGGAGTCGGAGAATTCCGTCTCGTCACTCGCCACTCGTTCAAGCCGGCGCTCATCCCGGTCATCACGGTCATCGGACTACAGGTGGCCCTCCTGCTTGGTGGCGCGGTGCTCACGGAAACGACCTTCGAGTGGCGTGGCCTCGGCTACGAGCTCACTCAATATCTCGGCTCGCGGGATTTCGTCGCCGTGCAGGGCATCGTCGCACTGCTTGCCGTGATCGTCGCCGTGACCAATTTCATCGTCGACATCATTGCCGCACTCATCGACCCAAGGGTGAGGTACTGATGACGGCCATCGCATCGTCGAAGCGGCGCAGGTTTGTACGCAATCTGCCGGTCATCCGCAGCCTGCGCCAGAGCGTTGGTCTGCAACGCGGGATGCTCGTGACGGGTCTCGTCATCACCGGAATCTTCATACTTACCGCGATCTTCGCTCCGTTGATCGCCCCGTACAGCTATTCGCAGCTGGAGGGTCCGCACGGGGACTTCGGTGCACAGGATCCGCCAAGCGCCACGCATCTGCTCGGCACGACGGTCGGCGGCTACGACGTGCTGTCTCGCGTGATCTGGGGCGCACAGACGGCCCTGCTTGCGATCGTCGTCGCGGTCGTGCTCTCGTTCTTCATCGGCATCCTCATCGGAGTGATTTCCGGCTATCTCGGCGGCTGGCTCGACCGCGTCCTCGTCGTCATTGCCGATGCGATCTACGCGTTTCCGACCCTGCTTCTTGCGATCGTCGCCGCGATCGTGATCAGCGGCGGCTCATCCAACCTCATCGGTGGTGTTCTCGCGTCCGGTCTGTCCATCACCGCCGTCTACATCCCGCAGTACTTCCGGGTGATTCGGGCGGAGGCAGTGCGAATCAAGTCGGAGGCCTTCGTCGAGTCCGCCAAGGTGATTGGAACGAGCACCATCCGGATCATGTTCCGACACGTGCTGCGAAATGCAACGCGATCACTGCCGCTGATTTTCACGCTCAACGCATCCGACGCGATCTTCACGCTGGCAGCCCTCGGCTTCCTCGGTTTCGGAATCGAACCAACCTCCGCGGCGGAGTGGGGCTACGACCTCAATAAGTCGATTTCAGATGTAACCAGCGGAATCTGGTGGACCTCAATCTTCCCCGGGTCCGCCATCGTCCTGGTCATCGTCGGCATCACACTCGTGGGCGAAAGCCTGAACGACCTCGCGGATCCACGTCTGCGCACGCGTCGTCGCGCAGCGGGTGCGACGACGATCGGGACGGTATCCGTGCAGGGTGGCGGCGCCGTCGACGACGATGTCGCTGCCATCGACGAGCTGGAGGCCTGAACATGGATCCTGTTGTCGACATCAGGCACCTCGACATCTCCTTCGCGACCGACGCAGAGCCGGTCGTCGCGGTGCGCAATCTCAGCCTCAGTGTGAACGCCGGCGAAGTGCTGGCTATCGTCGGCGAATCCGGCAGTGGAAAATCGGTGACAGCAAAGGCGATCCTCGGCCTGCTGCCCGAGACGGCTACCGAGAGCGGCGTGGTTCTGGTCGATCAGAGTGATGTCGTGCAACTCAGCAAGTCTCAGCTGCGTGCGGTGCGCGGTGTCGATGTGGCCATGGTTTTCCAGGAGCCATCCACCGCACTGAACCCCGTGTACACGGTGGGATGGCAGATCGCGGAGGGACTGCGCGCGCACGGCAAATACACGCGCAAACAGGCGAAGGCCAAGGCCATCGAAATCCTCGGCAAGGTCGGTATCCCCGATCCCGAAACCCGGGTGAACTACTACCCGCACCAGTTCTCCGGCGGTCAGAAGCAGCGCGCGGTGATTGCCATGGCGCTTGTGCTGGAGCCTGACGTTATCGTCGCGGATGAGCCGACGACGGCGCTCGATGTCACGGTGCAGGCCGAGATCCTTGACCTGCTGCGTCGCTGCCGCGATGAGTTTGGCGCTGCGATCATCCTGATCACCCACAACATGGGAGTAGTCGCCGACCTGGCCGACCGCGTGGCGGTCATGTACAACGGCGAGGTCGTCGAGCAGGCCGAGGTACACGACCTGTTCGCGCATCCAAAAGAGGACTACACCAAACGACTGCTCGCGGCAGTGCCCAAACTGGGGACCGCAGTTGCCCTCACGCAGGCTCGCGCGGCGGCGCGCGGATCGGTCGAAAAGGCGCCGGTAGTCGCCGCCGAACATCTGGTGATCGAGTACGCGGGGCGCCTCGGACGCAAGGGATTCCGCGCGGTCGACGATGTCAGTTTCGTGATTCACGCCGGCGAAGTTCTCGGGCTGGTCGGCGAGAGCGGTTCCGGCAAGACGACCATCGGGCGCGCAATCGGCGGCCTCACCCGGGTGACCGGTGGGTCGCTCACGGTGCTCGGCCAGGAGATGAACGGCGTGACGGAGCGTCGCTTCCGACCCCTGCGCGGCGATATCGGGTTCGTGTTCCAGGATCCGGCGTCGAGCTTCAATCCGTTGCTGACGATCGCGGAATGTGTCGCCGAGCCGCTCGTCGTGCACGGTCGGGCGGGAGATGCCGCGGCGGCGCGGCCGCGCGTGAACGAGCTACTCGAGGCCGTGCAGTTGCCGAAGTCGTTTGGCGACCGGTATCCGCACGAACTCAGTGGCGGCCAGCGACAGCGGGCGAGTCTTGCCCGATCGCTTGCGCTCGAGCCGACGCTCCTGATCGCCGATGAGCCGACGAGCGCGCTGGATGTGTCCGTGCAGGCCCGTGTGCTTGAGCTATTCTCGGAGTTGCAGCGAGAATTCGGTTTTGCGGCGCTGTTCATCAGCCACGACCTCGCGGTCGTCGACCTGCTGGCGGACCGCATCGCCGTGCTCTACCAGGGCAAACTCGTCGAAGAGGGTACCGGTGCAGAGGTGCTTGTCGCGCCAAAGCATCCCTACACCCAACGACTGCTTGCCTCACTGCCGGTGCCTGATCCCGTTGAACAGGCGATACGGCGCGAGAAGCTTCGCGCGATCCAGACCGAGGATTAGGGTGTCAGACGACCGACCGCTCGCAGTTCGTGCGGATGACCTTTCCATCCGCTATTCGGCGAGCAGATCCACCTCGCGGCACCAGGCCGTCAATGGTGTGACGTTCGAGATTCCACAGGGCGAAATTCTTGCCGTGATTGGCGAGTCCGGGTCCGGGAAGAGCTCGCTTGCCCGCGCGGTGGCTGGGATGGCCGGAACCGGGGGACCTAACCCCGTCATCAGCGGTGGAACTCTGAACGTGCTGGGGACCAACGTTCGGGAAATTTCCCAGCGCAAGCGTGACCGTCTCTCGCTACGTATTGGCTACGTGCCGCAGGATGCCGGCGCTGCCCTCGACGGCCGGCTGACGGTTGGCGAGAACGTCGCCGAGCCGATCTACTCTCGTGATGAGCACTTCGACCAGCTCGAGGCGGGCATCGCGGTGGCGACCGTCATCGACGCGGTCCGTCTTCCGCTGACGATCATGAACTCGTATCCCCACGAACTCAGCCGCGGGCAGCGACAGCGCGTAGCGATCGCGAAGGCGCTCATCCTGGAGCCGTCGCTGCTTGTCGCTGATGACCCGACGGCCGGCATCGACGTGACGGTGCGCGGAACCATCCTCGACATCATCGCGGACCTGCACAAAGATCGCTCCTTCTCCGCGCTCATCGTGAGCCACACCGTCAGCGAGGTTCGCCGCTTCGGCGATCGCGTCGCCGTCATGCATCGTGGAGTCATCGTGGGGATGGGCGGGGTGGATGAGGTGCTCGATTCTCCGCAGCACGAATACGTCACCGGGCTGGCGCGCGCTCTCCAGGATCTGAAAGCCGCCGAGGAACTCAGTGTCAAGTAGCCGGATCTGGATCGGCGGCTACACCGACGACATGAACGGGTCCGCGGAAGGCATCGTCGTCCTGCGCGTCGCACCGGACGGCACCCTCGAGAACCACGGGCTCGCGGCGGCCGCAGATTCCCCGTCCTTTCTGGTCAGCTCCGGCGACACGCTGTATGCGGCTGGTGAGGGTGCCAGAGAGGTCACGGCCTATCGGATCGCCGGTGACGAGCTGCACTTTCTGGGCGCGCAGGACACCGCCGGGGAGTTGCCGTGTGCCCTGACCGTGCTCGGCGAACGTGCGGCGCTTGCCGTCGCCTGCTACGGCGATGGGATTCTTGACGTTCATCCTCTCGCCCCTGATGGTGTCATTGGCAAGACCGTCCAGTCGCTTCGCGGCGCGGGCAAGGGCACGCGGATCAACCAGGACGGCCCACACGCCCACGCGGCGCTGCAGGTCGCCGCGACGACGGTGCTTTCGACAGATCTCGGAACCGACGACGTCTACATTCACACACTCGACGGCGATCTTCTGACGCGCTCTGGTTCGCTGACGTTTCCGACCGGGAGTGGACCTCGCGACCTCCTGCTCCATTCGTCAGGGGTCGTGTACCTGCTGGCGGAGCTCAGCAACGAAGTGTTCGTGCTCGAGCGGGCAGACCAGGGATATGCGATCTCAGGGCAGGTGGCGCTACCGGGAGCGGCCGAGGGCGATCACGCCGCCGCCCTGGCGCTGAGCGCGGATGGTCGCTTCCTGTATTCCGCTCTCCGCGGTTCCGACAACGTCGCGGTCCTCGCGCTCAGCGATGATGGCAGGACTCTCTCGCCCGTCGGCGCGGTGTCGTCGGGTGGCGGATGGCCCCGGCATCTGGTCATGGACGGCGAGTACCTGCGCGTGGCGAACCAGCTCACGAGTTCTGTCGTGACGTTCACGCTCGGTCCGGACGGCCTTCCGGTTCTCCACAGTTCCCTCGTCGTCCCGTCGCCCACCTGCCTGTTGCTCGGCTGACGCAGGCAGCAGACTGGTTTGGCCGGAGGGCATCTTTTGGTAAAGTAGCTAAGCTGTTTCAGCCAATCCTCGATAGCTCAATTGGCAGAGCATCGCACTGTTAATGCGGCGGTTCTTGGTTCGAGTCCAAGTCGGGGAGCAGAGCCCCCAGCCCTCCACGGCTGGGGGCTCGATCTGTGCTCGCGTGGTTTCGGCGCCCCCGTCGCCGAAACCTCTGGCGTTCCGTACTCCCGGGGGAGTAGTCGTCGCCTCCGGGCAGTGGATGCCCGTCCCTATCCCGCCCGCGTACGATCGAGCCATGTACCAGCCCGGGTCCTTTCGCGTACGGACGCCCCGGGAGCACCCGCGCTGGAACGGCCCGTGGATAGACTCCGAGCACGCTCGAGCCGCTCGTCGCGGTCGCCTGGTGTTTCCGGTGGTGTTCTCGCTCATCGTTCAGCTGCCGTCGGTGTTCGCGACATTTAACCCGGAGCATCGGCCAGAACGGCTCGTTCTTCCGACCGGCGAGTTCTGGACCGCCCTCATCCTGACCGTTCTCGGACCGCTCGCACTCCTCCTCCGACGGCGTTTTCCCGGCCCGGTGGTCGCGATTGTCGCCGCTGCGGCTGCCATCGACCAGTTTGTCGTCGGTCCGGACAACGCGCCCATCTACATCGCCCTCGCTTTCGCGATCGTCAGTGCGATCACTCACGGAGCCCGGGTCTGGGCCTGGATCTCCGTGGGATCCGCATGGGTTCTGAGTCTTGTCGTCTCGATCGTGCTTGGTACCACCTGGAGCCCGTTCCGCGTGGCCGCGACGACACTCGGCATCCTCATCGTTTTCGGGCTGGGGGAGTCCGCCCGCACGAGATCAGAACGGTTCGCACAGATCGCGCGCATCCGGACCCAGCGACGGCAAAGCGAGGTTCAGGCGGAGCGCGTTCGCATCGCGCGCGAGCTGCACGACGTGCTCGCCCACTCACTCAGCCAGATCAACGTCCAGGCGGGCGTCGGGCTTCACCTGATGGATTCCCAGCCGGATAAGGCCCGGGATGCCCTCGCCAGTATCAAGGAGACCAGTAAATCCGCGCTCGACGAGGTCCGATCGGTGTTGGGAGTGCTGCGCGCGGACGGTGGGGGCGAGGACGACGCACCGCTGGTCCCTGAGTCGGACCTCAGCCGCCTGGACTGGCTGGCCGCATCCGTCAGCACGCAGGGAATCGAGGTAACGGTGACCGGTAACCCCGGATCGGTACCGCGGGCCACCCAACTGGCCATGTTCCGAATCGTGCAGGAGTCGCTCACCAACGTCGTGCGTCACGCAAAGGCGACCATTGCCCAGGTCCATCTCTCCCAGAAGGGTGGCTACTACGAGGTCACGATCACCGACAACGGGACCGCGCCCGCGCCGAGTGGCGAGACCGAAGGTCGAGGGCTTCTCGGGATGCGCGAGCGCGCAGAGCTCCTCGGTGGCACGCTCGAAGCCGCACCGGTTGACGGCGGCGGATTTCGGATATCCGCCCGTGTCCCGGTGCGCACGAGCGGCGGGGTCGTATGATCCGCGTCGCCATTGCGGATGACCAGGGGCTGATCCGTGCAGGGTTCCGCAGTCTTCTCGAAGCGGAGCCCGACATCCAAATCGTCGGGGAAGCCGGCAGCGGGATTGAGATCGTTCAGCTGGTCAAGCGCGAGCGCCCCGATGTCGTGCTCATGGATATCCGGATGCCCGATGGCGACGGGCTGTGGGCGACCGAACAGATCGTCGCGGACCCGAAGCTGGGGGGCACCCACATCGTCATCGTCACGACGTTCGAGCTCGACGAATACGTCGGCCACGCGATCCGGGCGGGCGCGAGCGGGTTTTTGGTCAAGGACACGGAACCGGTCGAATTGATCCGTGCCGTTCGCGTGGTTGCCGGAGGGGACGCACTGCTGAGTCCCAGCGTGACCCGTCGCCTGCTCGAGCGGGTCGCGGTGGATTGGAAGGATGTGCCGGACACGGCCCAGTTGCGTGCACTCACCGATCGCGAGCGCGAGGTTCTTGCCCTCGTCGGCAGGGGACTCACCAATGAGGAGATCGGACGGGAGCTGTTCCTCAGCCCGCTGACCGCAAAGACGCATGTCTCGCGGATCATGTCCAAACTCGCGGCTCGGGATCGCGTGCAGCTCGTCGTCATCGCCTACGAGACCGGACTGGTCAAAGCGGGCTGGATCTAGGGCCGGCTGGAGCATGTGCCAGCTGGATTTAGCTCTGGTTCGGGAGTACAACCCGCGGCAGGAATGCTCTCCCGGGAGTAGCGAAGAGCATCCGCCGAGCAGATTTGGCAACAGTCCTTCACGACGAAGCTGTATTCACGAGGTTCATTCGGAGCCTCATAACAGAAGGAAATCATCGTGTTCACATCGCTCGCCGCAGCCGCCTCCGCGTTTCACGGGGGCTTTGCATTCTGGCCATTCTTCATCATCGGCCCCATCTTCTGGCTCATCGTGGTGATCCTGATCATCACGTTCGCAGTCGGCGGCCGTCGTCGTCGCATGGCCCGCTGGGGCGCCTGGGGACACGGCGGGTTCGGACCGTGGGGCAACGCCGCGCGTGGCGCCGAGTCGACCCTCGCCGAGCGCTTCGCACAGGGCGACATCGACGAGAAGGAGTACCGCGCCCGTCTTGAGGTACTCCGTGCCAATAGCGGCACCCCTCAGCCCCCCAAGTAATGACTAGTTGAACCGAACTCCCCTTGGGCCGTCAGGCTCCGGGGGAGTTCGGCTTTTAGCCCTCCAGGTGGTCCACTCCGGGAGTCCAGCTCTGGTCCGGCACGCCCCAGCCGTTTTTGCGAAGCGCCTTCGCGACATCCTTCGCGTGCGTGGACTCCAGGCGATCGGCGTAGAGCGTTCCGTCGAGGTGATCGTACTCGTGCTGGAAGATACGGGCCAGCCATCCCGTCGTCGTGACTTCGAAGCGCGACCCGTCGAGCTCTGTTCCCTTCAAGATCGCGTCCGGTGACCGTCGGAGCGGAAAACGCTCACCCGGAATGGACAGGCAGCCCTCAGACTCGGTCTCCTCGTCGGCTTCGCCGGCGGGCGTTGGAGTGATCCAGAGCTCCGGGTTGATCGCGGTTCCGCGCCAGACGACACCGTCATCATCCGTCCAGTTGTAGACAAACACTCGAAGCGGCACGCCGACCTGCGGCGCCGCGAGCCCGACCCCGGGAGCGGCCGCCATCGTGTCGAACATGTCGGCGACGAGCCGCTCCAGTGCGCGGTCGATGCTCTCGACCGGCTCCGCCGCGAAGTGCAGAACGGGGTCACCACTGATTCGGATCGGGAGAACGGCCATTCAGACAGATTATCGGGCCGCAGACCGGTAGATTCATCGGGTGTCCCTCCACCTCGTCACACTGACTCCACAGGAGGCGCTCGGGATTCCCATAGCGCTCGTCGGGTCTGTGTTCCTGGCACTCGGCGCACAATTCCAACATCGCGGCGTCAACAAGGTGGATGCGGCAACCGCGCCGGAGAATAAGTTCGGCCTGCGGATCGGCCAGTTGCTGTCGCTGGCGCGGAGACCGTCGTGGCTCTTCGGCACCCTCCTGCTCGGCCTGGCCATCGTGTTCCAACTCGTGAGCCTGAAATTCTCGCCGCTGACGGTCGTTCAGCCTCTCGGAGTCCTCGGGCTCGTGATCACCTCGATCGTGAATTCGCGCGTCAGCCACAAGCACCTGGATGCCGCCTCAATTCGGGCAATCGCGTTCTGCGTTATCGGAGTCGGCATCTTCGTCACAATCGCATCGCTGACGACGACTTCAGTTCCGATTCACGATGCCCAGCTCGAGGTCGTGCTGATTATCCTCGCGGTCATCCTCGTGGCTGCAGCGCTAATTTTTGCCTTCTTCAGGAAGAGATTCACGACGCTCTTCTACATCGTCGGCGCCGGCATCCTCTTCGGGTTTGTTGCGACTCTGGCGAAGGTCGATATCGACCGAATCGACACGATTATTGCGGAGCACCGTGGCCTCCACGTTGGCGACATACTCACGATCGTTTGCCTGCTCGGGCTCATCCTTGCCGGCCTGCTTGGCTCGTACTTTGTGCAGACGGCATACTCGTCCGGACCACCGGATCTCGTCGTTGCCGGCCTGACCGTTATCGATCCGCTCGTCGGTGTCACGATCGGGATTGTCGTGCTCGGGGAGGCGTCCGGTGCTCCGCTTTGGGCGGCCTTCGTATTCGTGCTGGCCGGCATCGTCGCGATCTATGGTGTGTTCCAGTTGTCAAAACATCATCCGCAGATTCGTCGCTAGGGTACCGTAGACGTAGCTTTCCAGTGCACTACGCAGCAGGTGGCTTGCCGCCCCGGCTGCACGGACGAGGGAATCCCCAACTTGACTGACGCCCCCCAGCGCTACTCCATAGAGGGCGCCGCTGCGTACGACGCCGTCCCCGACGCGCCCGCCGATTCAGACACCAGGCCGCTCACGATCGTCATCGGGGCAGACACGTTCGCCCCGGAGATCAACGGATCCGCGACGTTCTCTGCGAGTCTCGCCGGCGGTCTCGTTCGCCGAGGCCACACCGTGCACATCGTGGCGCCGGCGGCAGGCAGGCACCAGCACGGCACCTTCCAGGAAGTGCACGGCGGCGAAACCGTCACAGTGCACCGGCTTTGGAGTTGGCGCTACCGCCCGCACCCCTGGCTGCGATTTGCGTTGCCGTGGCGCATACAGGCAAACAGCGCGAGGATTCTCGACTCGGTGAAGCCAGATGTCGTGCACTTCCAGTCGAACATCGTCGTCGGCCGCGGCCTGTCGAAGCAGGCGCTCAAGCGAAAGATCAGGCTCATCGCCACTAACCACGTCATGCCGGAGAACCTGCTCGAGTTCAGCCTCGTACCCAGGTTCGCGCAGATGATCGTGGTGCGCTGGTCGTGGTGGGATGCGAACCGCATCTACGGACGGGCGGAAGCAATGACGAGTCCGACCCGGCGCGCCGCTGACCTGGTCGAGGCGAACACCGACATCCGTGGCGTGCTGGCGATTTCGTGCGGTCTGGACTCCAGCAACTACACGCCTAACTTCGCCCCTAGAACCGAAAACCTGATCATGTTTGTCGGTCGTGTGACGGGCGAGAAGCAGATCGACAAGCTCATTCGGGCGTTTGCGCTGCTCGATCCCGCGCTGGATGCGAAGCTGGAGATCGTTGGCGGAGGCGAGCTCGAGGATGACCTAAAGCAGCTGGCGCAACAGCTTGATGTCGTCGATCGTGTCCAGTTCGACAGTTATGTTTCAACCGAATTCCTGCGGGAGGCCCTGACCCGTGCAACCGTGTTCGGGATGCCGTCGATCGCGGAACTCCAAAGCATCGCCACGATGGAGGCTCTCGCATCCGGTCTGCCAGTGGTAGCCGCGAACGCGATGGCGCTGCCGCACCTCGTGCACGACGGCAAAAACGGCTACCTGTTCGAGCCGGGGGACGTCGAAGAGTTCGCCGCGCGACTGACTGATGTTTTGACAATGCCAGAAGACGAGCTGCAGGAGTTCAAGCACGAGAGCCTCAAGATCGTCCAGGCCCACGACATCAATCGCACGATCTCGACTTTCGAGGAACTCTATCGCGGGCACAAGGTCGTCGAACCGCTGATCGAGGCGTCGCTGCCCTTCCACCGGATCATTCGCGAACGCATCGCCAGGGTCCGCGCGCGTCGGCCACGCCTGAGTCGCGCCAAGTAACTCAGCAACCCCGTGAGAGGTCGCATTCGACCCCTCGTTCGGTTCGGGAAGGGTGATTTGTGTCCTCTCGCGGAGCCGGAAATAGGACACCGCAGCCTGTATCGTAAGGATGCCGCGATCGGGCGGCTCAGGGGCGGTAGCTCAGCTGGTTAGAGCAGCGGACTCATAATCCGTCGGTCATGGGTTCAAGTCCCATCCGCCCTACCAAATCGCGGCGTGAGCCGGGCACTACTCCGGCTCGTCCGCTCCAGCGCGCAGGATCGGCACAAGCACGAGGATCACCAACAGCAGGAGCCCAACCCCGGCGACGACGCCGAACAGCGGCGACGTGAGGGTTGCCACCACCGACGTTCCCGAGAGCAACGTCAGTACCACGAGCGAAATCAGTTGCGCGGGAATCTGGATGATCAGGTAACTCCGCAGCATCCTGCCGAGGATGCGCAGTTGGATGCGTCCGCTCACCGGGAGCCACGCCAGCATCATCCCGAACTGGTGGAGCGCGTGAGCACCGGCAAGCACGACGAAGAATTGCCAGGTCGGTGCCGCGTTGTAGGAACCGAGTGTCAGGGCCACCAGCAGGATTGCCAGGCCCCAGGCGGCCGGCGTCTTGGGGAAAGCGAGCGTCATGACCGCGAGCAGCAGGCCGAAGGGGAGGTACAGATTGAAGCCGATAATCCCGAAGCAGAGTGTCAGGAGAACGACGGCAATTCCCAGGCGCACGATGGAGACGGGGACGCTTCGCCCGATCGCGGGCCGAAAGCGACGGTTCACCTCGCCGAGTTCTGTCTTCGTCATCGTGGTCCTCGCGAGATCCGCGCGTGCACGCTCAGCTGCGACTCGGGCGTGACACCGTCCTGCGACGTCCAGTGGATGACATCGATTCCCAGAGAAGAAAGCGCGCTGAGTCGATCCTGCCGCTCCATTGAAATGATGCGTACGGCCGCCCGCTGCGCCGGCGCGAGTTTCGCTGTCGGGGTAGGGATAAGAGTGTCAACGGCCACGACTCTGTGGCCTGCCACTCGCCAGAGCTCCGCCATTCTGGCCGACTCGTCGTCGAGAAAGGTGGATATCACGTAGACGATGGCCCCCGCCGGGATGAGGGGTGCGCGAAGTCGCCTCACCGGCGCCCCCTTCGGAGCGGTGCGGGCGATCGCGGGAAGCACGCGATGAAGCTGCCGCGTACCGCCGCCGGGAGCGATGATTCGGCCGAGGGACGACAGATCCTGAAAGCCCACCCGGTCGCCCGATTTGATGTACGCGGTCGCGATGGATGCCGCCGCGTCCCGGGCGATGTCGAGCGATGTCGGCTGGTCGAGAGTCGTCGTGCTTGAGTTCCAGTTGGTCACGAGTTCGGCGACGTCATCACGTGCGTCGAGCATGATGAGGGCGGTTGCGTCCGCCGTCGCGAAGCTGCGCCGAACGTAGAGATCCCCTGGGGCCTGTGCCCGCCGAACGGTGACTTTCCAGTCGATCCTGCGGAGACGATCACCGGGCGCGAACTGGCTGATGTCACGGAATTCTCCGCCGTCACCTGGTCGAGCGGAACTGTGGCCGCCGGCCAACCCCAGCATTCTGAAGGGCAGCGGAAGTCGACGCAGGGACACGGTCTTCGGCGAGATGACCCGGCGGCTGCGCGGCCCGGGCAGCGGGACGGTCAGATAGCCGCCATCCGCCGCGAGAAGCTCGTAGTCGACCCGCACGATCTCTTGAGGGCCGGAGTGCACGATCCCGATTTCCCCGGCAAGCCGCGTTGCGGTCGCCCGGTCGACGACCACCTCCCAGCGTTCCCTGCC
The DNA here is from genome assembly GCA_036271795.1 of Galbitalea sp. Taxonomy (GTDB): domain Bacteria; phylum Actinomycetota; class Actinomycetes; order Actinomycetales; family Microbacteriaceae; genus Galbitalea. The sequence continues at coordinate 45,362 of DATAZY010000039.1, read as the reverse complement.
CCGCGCATAGAGCCGCACGGCAATGCCGTCGGAATCATCGGGCAGCTGGAACGACACGTGGTACGAGACCGTATCCGTCGATGACCGAGAACCCACCAGGGTGCCGACCTCGACGCGGGGCAGTGTTTTTGGGCGGCGTGCCAGAGTCCACACAACAGCGACCAGAATCGGTGCAGCGACCAGGACCAGTTCCGGACGGGAAAGCAACAGGCCGACGCCGGCGAGACCGGCGCCAACGATGACCCCGAAGATGAGACCGCGGTTCGTCACCCAGCGCGGCTCAGCGGACGTGGCGTCCAGGGCATCGGCCCTCCGTCCGCTAGCGGCGGAGCCGGATTCGGTCACGGGACATCCGATCGAGGCGGTGACGCTCCAACCGCCGGCGGACCGGCGACTTCTTCCGTCACATCGAGAATGATTTCGGACGGATCGGTGCCGTTGGCCCAAGCCTGTGCCGTCAGGGACAAACGGTGCGCGAGCACCGACACGGCGATGCGTTTGATGTCCTCCGGCGTGACGTAATCTCGACCGCTCATCACCGCGAGAGCACGCGCGACCAGCATCAGTCCCTGGGCACCGCGAGGCGATGCTCCGACCTGCACGGCGCCGTGCGTGCGCGTTGCCGCCGCGAGATCGACGCAGTACAGGGCGATGTCGTCGTCGATCTGCACGCTCTCGACACCGCGCTGCATCGCCCGGAGCTGATCGGCGGTGATGACTGCTTCGACGTTGGCGACCTCTGCCTGGCGTTGAACTCGATTAAGCAGCACGCGCTGCTCGCCAGTGCGCGACGGGTAACCGGCGGCAAGTCGCACCATGAATCGGTCGAGCTGCGCCTCGGGCAAGGCATAGGTTCCCTCGTATTCGATGGGGTTTGACGTCGCGATGACGTGGAACGGAACCGGCAGGGGATAGCTGTTGCCCTCGACCGTGACCTGCCCCTCCGCCATGGCCTCGAGCAGGGCGGACTGGGTTTTGGGCGACGTGCGGTTGATCTCGTCTGCGAGCAGCAGGCCAGTGAACACGGGACCGGGTCGAAAAACGAATTCGCTCGTCGCCGGGGCGTACACGAACGATCCGGTGATGTCGGATGGGAGGAGGTCAGGCGTGCACTGAACGCGTCGAAAGTCGAGTCCGATCGCGGCGGCGAGACTGCGGGCGGCGAGCGTTTTGCCGAGACCCGGCACATCCTCAAAGAGCACATGGCCCCCCGCCAGGATGCTGGCCAACGCGAGTTCGACGGGCTCTTTCATGCCAACCACGACGGTTGCAATTCGTTCGAGGATGGCGGTACTGAGTCGCGAGATCTCGGCGACGCTGAGCGGGGTCGTGTCGGTGGGTTCGATTTTCATGCCTGCTTCTCACTGATGGGGATGGGGATGGTGGCCGATGGAGGGCGGGTTCCGAGCGAGTCAAGGACGTCGAGCGTGGCGAGCACGGTCGCGAGGCGCACGTGCCGTTCGTCGACCGAGGTCAGGAGGTCGTAAACCTGCGGTCCGATCAGCCGCTCAATGGATGGCCTGTGCGCTGGGTTGTCGAGATCCAGGTGGCGCAACGCCAGCCGGTTCGCCGCGATCGACCGCACACGGAGCACAACGCGGTCATCCACGATCCCGCTGCGAGTCCGCATCGCCCACGACAACTCGAAGGCCTCGCGCCTGGCCCCGTCCGTGATCGGCGGCGGCGGGAGTGGCCAGTCTCGGTTCGGTGTCGCCGTCGTCACGAGCCTGAGCACAGTACCGATCGCGCCGGCCACCAGGCTGACGACAATTGCAGGCAGGATGCCGAGCCCGAAGAACCAGACGATAGCTCCCGTAAGGATCGCAATCACGATCACGGGGACAAAGCGTTTCATTGTGGACCCCGGTCCGGCCAGCTGGCGCGCAGGGCTTCGACGGCGTCCTTCGCTGAGCGCAGGTCCTCGGCACCGGCGGGGTGCCTGCCGAACCGGACTCGCAGGTAGAGGGCGAGGAGAATGTCGGCGGCACTCCTGTCCGCGCTGACGGCAGTAAACACGCGGGCGGTGAATTCTGTTGGCGTTTCTGAGAGGCGCCTGCTGACACCCGAGTCTTCCGCGGCTTCCTGAAGTCCCACCCACGCCCGGACGATCGCATCCCGAGGCGTCCGGTCAGTCTCCAGCGCCTCGCTAGCCAGTGCCAGACCGCGGCGCAGGGTTGGGAGGTCCGGCACGGCTTCCTGGCCGACGAGGACATCCTCGGCATCGGAGTCGACTGTCGAGAACTGCCGCCGTGTCCCGCGGCGCGGGTGTTTGCGAATCCAGAGGAGGACGATGACGGCCAGTGCTGCCAGGACCAGGATTGCCATCACTATGGCGATAGGAACCCAACTGAAAGTGATCTCGAGGTGATTGGGTACGGGAAGTGGCGACGGCGATGATGACACAGGATCGGGTGTTGGCGTCGTGAGTTTTACCGGTTGGTCATTGCCATCCGAAGGGCTCCAGATCGGGCCGGAAAAGCTGAACTGCCCCTCCAGCCCCGCACCGATTGCCATAACGATGCAGAACAGGGCGACGACGGCGACGATGATCGGGGGTCGAATGCCATCCCGTTTCACGCTTTTCAGGGTACTCGCCGTGAGCTGAGCATCGCGCCCGCAGTGGCGGACCTCGAGTTTTGGCTCAGGGCGGCGCTTTGGAGCCGATTCGTTCTACTGCGCAGAGGAACTCTTGGGCCATATACTGCATCCAGTTCGCGTACCCGACGCGAATCGAGCGGGTGGGGCTCAAGCTTTCTATTGAGAAGCGACTCCAATGAGCCCGTTTACCCGAAAACGCGCGCGAAAGGTGCTCAGCGCGAGCCTGTTCGCTGGCATCGTCATCGCCAGCTCGGGCGTGCTTCTCATCCTCGAAGCGGAAAGCGCGGATGCCGCCGGTCCCGTGCCGGTGACGATTCTGAGTCCGGCGACCGGTACGTACTCCTACTCGACGGACACGACCTTCAGCGGGATCGCGACACCGGGCGAGGCGATCACTCTGACGACGACACAGGGACTTGGATGCACAGCGCTCGCTGATGCGACCGACAACTGGTCATGCGACGTCGACGGTCTGACGACGAGCGAAAGCATTACGGCGACCGCCACCGGCAACTTCAGCGACGCGCCGCCGAACCTCGACACCAGCACGTTTTCACTGATCTGGATACCCAACATCAACGGTGCGGTTGGACAGCGAATCACGAGCAGCGACCCGCAGCCAGCCCTCACGGGAACTGCGGATCCTGGCGCGGTCGTCAATGTTGGGCTGAACTCGTCGAGCTGCTCGACCACTGCAGACGGCAGCGGCAAATGGAGTTGCACCATCTCGCCAGCCCTTCCTGATGCCGCAGGGTACGGCGACCCGGTCTTCGGCCTGCTGGCAGATCAGACCCCGACCTGGGCCGGTGGGCGCACTTCCGACTACATTGCCGACACGTACAAGCTCCTTCGTCCGTTGCCAGACCCCGCATTCAGTTCTCCGGTCAACACCTCCGGCGGAGCGCGAACGGCTCACCTCACGAATACGAGCCCGACACTCGTCGGAACCGCAGAGCCGAACGCGAACGTCAATGTGACCTACGGACTCGATGGTTTCCCAAGCAGCGGCGGATATTGCTCTGTCGTTGCCGACGCTTCCGGCAACTTCACCTGCCCATTCTCGGGCGGGACGGCGATGACGGTCGGAAACAAGTACTACGTCCGCGCGGAACAGATCGACACTGTTCATCCGAACTCGCTCGGCGCGACCAACCTTTTCTTCATGGACTTCATCAACCCGCCGTCGATTCCGACTATCTCTACGCCCGCTGGCGGATACACGAATTCGCATCCGACCGTTCTCGTGTCAGGGAGCGCGGATGATGGCGACATCGTGCATGCCGTCATCGACGGTGTGCGCGCGTGCGCCTCTGTCGTGGTCGGCGGCACCTGGCACTGCAGGACGAGGGCGCTCGCGCCCGGACCGCACACACTGAGCGCCTACGCTGCAGATCGGTACGGTAACCGCTCCGGTTCCGCTGGTGAGCACATCCTGACGATCCTGCCCCCACCCGCCGCACCCTCAATCAGCTTGCCGTTGAACGGGTACGAGAGTTCCCAGCCCGCGCTTACCGCGACCGGCAACGGAGTCGACGGCACGAGCATCCACGTCACGCTTGACGCGTCCGATGCCTGCAACACGGTTGTTCTCGCTGGCGCATGGAGTTGCGACCTCGGCTCGGTTGGGCCCGGCCAGCACACCCTCGGCGCATTCGCGACCGACAGCTATGGGACCAATTCGGAGTCCGCCCCGAGCAGGACGATCACCATCCTGGACGGCCCCGCGCCTCCGCAGATCGTCGCGCCAACTAACCTCTATGAGAGCTCGAAGAGGCCGCTGACGGTCAGCGGTTCGAGCGCGACCGGCGTCACGGTTCAGGTGCTGATCGACGGCACGAACGCCTGCGTCGCACTGGTCTCGGGCGCCCAGTGGAGCTGCCAGGTCTCGAGCGTCGCGATCGGTGCACACTCCGTGACGGCCGTTGCCACGGATGCCTACGAGTCGAGTTCGGGCGAGACCGAACCGGTAACCATCACGATCCTTGCTCCGCCGAGTGCACCCAGCATTTCGACGCCAACGGATGGACTCAAGACGATCGCACGCACGCTGGCCGTGGTGGGCACGAGTGGTCCCGGGATGACAGTCGGTGTCGTCATCGACGGTGCAAGCGCGTGTACGACAACGGCCACCGAAGACGGAAGCTGGTCGTGCTCGACGGCAAAGCTGGCTCTGGGCATCCACACAATTTCCGCGGTCGCGACGGACCCCTACGGCACGACCTCGTCGCCGAGCAGCACCGAGTCGTTCACGATCAGTACGCCGGCGGGGGATGTAATACCCGCCACGGCAGGTCCCACCCCGACGCCGACCCCAACCGTGGCACCGACGCCGGATCCGACGAGTTCCCCGGGCGACTCGCCGCTCGCGATCACGGGAAACAAGCAAACGCCGCACGCTGCGCACGCTGCGCACCCCGGGCACCCCGCCTCAGCGGCCCCGGCTCAGACTCTCGATTCGCCGACGACGTTCTCGACTTCGCTGCACTCGATCACCGCGATCAAGATCACCGCGCTCGGCGCGGCAGTGTCTGGCGGAGTGGCCGGGGGATTCGTCCTGTTCGTGGCGTTTCCGGCGGAACTGCTCAAGAACACCATTCGGGAGAACTACGAGAGCGCCTTCCGGTGGCTCGCCCCAACACGCCGCTGGTTTGCGGGCGTAAAGCGGCGTGCGAAGCGGGTGAAGATCAACCCGTGGCTTGGCGGGTCGGTCATTATCCTGATCGCTGCCCTGCTACTCGGATTTGCCGAACCAGGTTTCGGCTTCAACGGAAGTTCTGTGCGGCTGTGGTTCGCTCTGGTGCTCTCGCTCGCGGGCGTTAACGTGATCGTTCCCGCGGTTACCGGCATCGTCTCACGTCGGGCCTTTTCTGCCCCGATGTCCCTGCGGCCACTTCCTGCGGCACTCATTCTCGTTCTCGTCTCGGCGGTGATTTCGCGGATCGGCCATATCGAGCCCGGCTTCCTATTCGCCGGTGTGCTCGGCGTGACGTTCGGCGCGGAGCTTGGGCGGCGGAGAAGCGGCATCCTGGCGATCGTCTCGGTCGGTGTCACGGTCATTCTCGGACTGGGGACCTGGCTCGCCTACAGCGCCATCGCGCCGATCGCGCAGGCTCATCCAAGCTTCTGGAACCTGCTCTGGTCTGAAGTACTGAGCGCCATGACGATCGAGTTACTCGCGACCCTGGTGATTTCGCTACTGCCCCTTCGATTCCTCGACGGCGCGGCCATCTTTGCCTGGAAGAAGTGGGCGTGGGCCGTCGCGTACTTCGGTGCCGTGCTGATCCTGATCTTCGTGATCGCGCCGATCTCGGACAACTGGGGTCCGGAGAGTGCGCCGCTACTCGGATGGGGCGTGTTCTTCGTCGCCTTCGCGCTCGTTGCCGTCGGCATCTGGGCGCTGTTCCGGCTCCGGTCGGGGCACGGCGAAGAGGGACCGAGGACCCCGGAGTAACGTCCTCACCGAGAGCGACATAGGGAAACGGAAGTCACGAAGGTTCCGTCGTGTTGGGATTAGCGCAGGTCGCGCAGGCGGGCCGCCACACCCTTTTCGCCTCCGCTCCTGCGCTCATAGGTCACCGCGATCACGAGGAGCACTGCTCCCGCAGTTGCGAGTGTGATCCACCACGAGGTGGCGCTAATGGTGTGACCGATCTGAGCCGCGAATACGGTGATGTTCTCGATCGGCAGCACAATGATGCCGAGAAGGAATGGTGCGCCCAGCCTGCGGAGCGAGCCGATCAGGATGGCGACCAGCGCAAGGGCGATCACGAGAATGGCGCGGAGCGTCTGTGGATCCGTTCCGGTCGCCAGAATCGACGGCAGAAAAGTCACCACGATTCCCGGGGTCAGCAGTCGCCATGATCCAGCAAATCCGATCGGCCAGGAGGTCGGGCCTCGTCGAGGCATCCTCGTGCCGCGCATCGCGATGATTCCGACCGCGAGCAGGGCCAGTCCGAGGGGCAGCGAGAAGGCCTCAACGCGCAAAGACCGACTGCTCCAGCCCGCGACCGCAGTGCACCAGGCAACGAGGAACATGAACCACACTGGCGGAAGCGCGACAGACCGCACGCGAGCACGCGCTACCGTCGCGATCATCAGCGCAAGCAGCACCACAGTCAGCGCGAACATGGTCCACACGGGCAGCCAGCCGTGGCGCATGGCTGTGATGGGTCCAAAGGCGAGGTACAGCGTCGCCGGCACATAGACCCAGCGCCACCTGCCACCGTCCAGTCGGGCTGGGGTAACGAGAAAGCGAGCTGCGAGGCCAGCGAGTATCGCAGCAATGACGCTGAGTTCGAGGACGGCGACAGTCACGGGTTGGTCGGCGACCAGCCACAGACGGTCCAGGCCGAGTGCGACCCTCGATGATTCGATGGATGCGGCAGCCGCCGCGACAATCCCGACGACAAGGGTCGGGGTTGCGAGCATCCCGAACCGGGATCCGACGGGACGCAGAGCGGCAATCGCGCCCATCGCGACGAGAACGACGGCGCCGGCGACGAGACCGTACGTGCGCCAGGGCGTCGAGTCGCCGTTGCCCCAGCCCGCGAGAACGACGAGCGAGGGGGCGATCGCGCAAGCGAGTCCCACGGCGTACAGCGCCAATCCCGGCAGCCCGCGAAGCACCGCAACGGCACCCACGATTACGGCGGCAATTGCGGGCGGCAAGAGGTACGGCTCGAGCACCTGTACACCGAGGAGGCCCCAGACACACCAGAGTGCGCCGGTCCAGCTCACCGCGGCCACAATCCAGGCATACCGACGCCGGCTGATAAGTGCGGTCGCTGCAGCGCCGACTCCGATGATCAGCAGAACGATGAAACTCGTGCCCAGACCCGCCGCCTCGCGCACCAAGGCGAGCAGGACGGCGACGGCCGCAGTGACCAGGGCCGAGCCTTCAATGCAAAACCGGATGGCTCTCGCATCCGCCTCTGACCGCCCCAGCCGACGGAGGCCGACACGGATCAGCTCGGTGCTGGGAAGCGCGCACGCAACGATAACCGCGATGATCGGCAGCGTGATCGGCGAGGCGCTGACGATGATGAGCTGCGCTCCGAGGCAGATAACGACGACGGCCAGCGCGGGCACCAGAAGAGCGGCCGCAACGCCTCGGAGAACCCGGCTCAGTCCCGGACGACTGGTCAGCACGAGAGTTAGCGCGAGTGCGAATGTGACTCCAGTCGAGAGCGCGGTCCATCCGCTTCTGACGAACAGAACCGTGACGACCCCAATCACGAAAGGCACCGCGGTGACGATGATCACCGCGTACCAGTAACGCGCCGGAACACGCCGGACGAGGGTCACGGCCAGCGCGGACGCCGACGCAAGCGCGGTCGTCACGCAGTAGATCGCGATGGTCTCGACATGGGCGAGCTGGAGGACGTGTGCGAACACGATGAGCGCATACGCGAAACCAATCGCCGTGTGCACGGGCCGGACAATGTTCGGCATCGCGACCGTGACCGCGATCCAGACGATGACCACCGCGGCGCCGCCGAGCTCGGCCAGAAGCGGCGCAGTCCAGGCGACCGCGGCGGCGTGCAGCACGAGCAGGTGGACGCCGACCAGGAGGGGCAGGCGGATGCTGGTCCGGGCGAGCCCCACCCTGCGAACGCGAACCATGAGCACGCTGACCGCCAGCGCGACCCCGAGTCCAATCGAGACCTGAGCCACACGCGGAAGCGCACCCCAACCCGAAATAGCCAGAAGGGCGAGCATTCCGAACCAGAGGCTGAGCACGAGAATTCCGTGCCGGAAACGGGCTGAAATCGCATTTGGCGCAAGCAGTCGGACTTCGAGGAGTCCCGCGGCGGTGACCGCAAGGCCGAGTGCTGCGGCGAGGCTGAGCACGTGAGGGATCCCGTTGCCGAGCGGCAGGACCGACTGGCCGATCGTTACGAAGACGGCGGGAGCCGCCGTGGCCAACAGGACCACGAGTGAGCCGGTGACGACGTGGATGCGAGACACTCGAGGCTCGGGAGCGGTTGCCCGGATGCGAGATAGTCCGGCAAGCACGACGATCGCAACGGCTGCCGCGACGGGGGCGAGTGCGGCAAACCAGGCGGAGTCGTCGAGGCGCAGCTCGAAAACCAGCACAGGCGCTGCCAGCGTGAAGAGACCGCCTGCGGCAAAACTCCACAGGCGTCGAAGTTCATTGCGCGTACTGAGCGCGGCGAGTAGTGCTGCGACCGCGAGCACTGCCGCAATCTGCGTCGCGTTGGGCTGACTGAAGAGTGACAGGAGTTGAATGCCAACGACAATCAAGGCAACCAGTTCAATGACTGTGGCCATCCAGCGATCCGCGCGAAGTTCGCTGCCGAACCTGCTTCGCAGTTTCCGCACCACGTCGTGGACGGCCAGCGCGACAACGACGACCCCCAGGTGCCCGAGGATGGTCGACCAGGTCGAATTCACCGCGTAACCGAACCAGGCCGGAGTGATCGCGAGCCCGAGCAACCCGAGCCAGAGCCAGGTGCGGATGCGAACGATCCTCGCGATGCCGATCATGACGACCGCGGCACACAGGGTCCCGATCCCTGCGAAATAGTACGGGCTCACCGAGGGTGGTGCGTTGTGAGAGAACGCCCAGACGTCGAGCACCACGAAGACCATGCCGAGCGCGCCGACGGCTTCCGCCGAGAACTGCAGTTTCGCGCGCGCCAGCAGCAGGGCGCCGCCGAGGAAGATCGCTGTCGTCACCGCCACGATGATCGTCCTGGTGGCGAAGTTGGTGAGGTCGGGGTTCAGGAAAGTGAAGACAATCGCCGCGACGGCGAGCAGCGCGGCACCAACGACGGCCAACACGGACTGGACGCTGATCTGCGATCCCTCGCGCGCGGCGGTCGTTTCGACACCGACCGGTGGCGCAACGAGAGCTGGTAGTGGCAGCGGCGGCAGAGTCGGCAGAGTGTCGATGAGACGCTGGCGCGCGGCCAGCGCTTCGACCACAATCTGGGAGGTCGCCGCGACCTGTCCGGCAATCGGGCTGGACAGATCTGCCCTGCAGTTGGGGCACCGTCCGCCCTCGGTCACGGGATAGTCGCAGCGCGGGCACAGGTCTCGTCGTGCGAGATAACGTGAGGCGTTCTCGCTCCAGATCTTGCTCATGCGCGACAGTCTATTGAGCGGGCTCGCACTGGCGGGTCAGCCCTGTGAGTAAAACTAGTCAGCCTTGCGGCGGATGTTTCTGTGCAGAAATTCCACGACGTGCGCGCGGGTGTCGTAGGCGGAATTCTGCGGAGTCTCGCGTACCTCGCCGGTCAGAACCGAATGCGCACCCTTGCCGTACCCACCGGTGTTTCCGGGCGAGGAGTCCAATTCGATCACCTCGAATGCGTCGCCGAGTCTTGCTTTCAGGCCCGCGAATCGCGCTCGCGGTGCACTGATGTCTTCGCTGAATCGAAGCCCGAGAACGCAAAGGCCATCGTCCATTGTTCGCGCAGCAACCGCATCAAGCTCCGATGCCGACAAGCCGGGGTCCATCCTGCGCGCCCTGCTGGTCGGGAATGGCACAGCCGGCTGGCTGAGCACGGATGCCAGCACCGAGCCGTCCACCGCGGTCGCCAGCGCGAATCCGCCGGTGAAACACATCCCGATGACGCCAACGCCGGCTCCCGGCGTTCTGGATGCGAGATCCGCGGCGACGGCGCGCAAAAAGTCGCTGATCGGCCGATGGGCATCCAGCGCGAAAGCCCGGAACTCCGCGGAGACGCACAGACGCGCCACCGTGCGCAGCGTGTATCCCATTGTTCCCTCGCGACCTGGTGTTCCGAATGGCGACGGGACGACCACCGTAAAACCGCTGTCGACGAGATGTTGCGCGAGACCGAGCACGTCCGGCGTCAGTCCCGGGACCTCTGGGATGAATACCACACCCGGGCCGCTGCCCTTTTCGTACACGTCGTGGGTTCGACCGCCACCGCTGAACGGTGACTGCTTCCATCCTTCAAGAGTTGAGACGGGGGCCGAGCCTGTCATGATTTCTCCGAGCCTAAGAGGATTTCGTTTCCTTATTCTGCGCCCACCGAAAGGCCGTTCCCGACGCGACAGCTATGCGTTCCTGCCGGGCACCGCGCGCAATTCAGCGCGAAGTGCCGTGATCTCGGAGGTGAGGGTCGCGATAGCGGCCTGCGTTTCGTCGCTCTCTTCCTTCGTCGTGTCTTCGACGCGATCCAGGAAGAACGACGCCAGGGTTGCGGTGACGGTACCGAGGAGCGCGAGGCCCGCGATCATCACCCCGATCGCGACCAGGCGTCCGATCAGGGTCACCGGCGCGATGTCACCGTAGCCCACCGAGGTGATGGTCACGCAGGCCCACCAGAGCGCATCACCGAACGTGTGGATGTGGCTGCCGATGGCATTGCGCTCGACATCCAGCTCGGCAAGAGCGGCGATAAACACGATGGTGATGGATGCGCCGGCCGCGTAGATCACGACGCGTCCACGAAGCGCCCGCCCCGCGCCGCGCTGCAGGACCGCAAGCAGGGTGACCAGTCGCAGCAGCCTGAGCGGTCGCAGCGCGGGCAGCGCAACCATGAGGAATTCGAGAAAGTGCGTGAAAAACCATCGCACCCGACGCTCGGCGAGGATCAGGTTGATGACGAAATCGACGACGAAAATGCCCCACACGATCCAGATGATCGTCGACGTGATGAGGTCATCCGGTGGTTGCAGATTCGCAATCACCTGCCACGCGTACGCCCCGAGGAAGACTGCGGCCGCGATACTGAGTGGGATGTCCGTGAGCGCTCGCCAGTGCGCCTGTGTCGGGCGTCTGGGCGCCGTGCGTACCTCTGTCATGCCGGAACGCTACCGCACGCGATGCACCGCAAGAGTGCCCGGATTGAACCTATTGCGCGCAGACTTCGTTGTATGGGATGGAGGAAGTGAGCATGGCGACTGACCAGTCAGAGTTGCTGAGGGCGATCCATGATGCCCACGGCCCCGCTCTGCTGCGCTTCGCCCTGCGATTGACCGGCGATTACACCTTCGCGCAGGACGTCGTGCAGGAGGCTCTGCTGCGGGCGTGGAAGAAGCCGGCCATCCTCGAGCAGAGCGATGAATCGGCTCGGGCCTGGCTCTTCACGGTCGTTCGCAACATCGTGATTGACGATCGCCGTAGCGCGCGTCACGCCCGCGAGATCCTCACCGACAACCTGCCGGACGCGGGCACCCCCGACGGAGCCGATGCCCTTCTCGACGCCTGGGTGCTGTCGGATGCGCTCGCGTCACTCTCGCTCGAACACCGGACCGCGGTCGTCAGTGCGTACTACCTCGGCCAGTCCATCGCGGAGATCGCGCGGCGTAACGACCTGCCGGAGGGAACCGTAAAGTCCCGCCTGCACTACGCACTTCGCGCGATGCGAATCGCGCTGCAGGAGAGGGGAGTAACCCAGTGACTGACACGACCGATCGCTTCCGCGACTGGGATGCCGCCTACGTCCTCGGCGCGCTCGACTCCGAGGATCGCCGCGCGTTCGAGCGCCACCTGGCGAAATGCCCGCACTGTTCGGCAGCGGTCGCGGAGTTCGCGGGTCTTCCTGGGATCCTGAGCAAGCTGTCCGCCGAGGATGCCGTCGCGCTCCTCGCCGACGATGACGTCACTATCGGCGTCGATGATCACATTCGCGACGGAGTTCACACGCCGGGGCTCGTCCAGCGACTCGCTGTTGCTGCCACTCGCCGGCGTCGTCGAATTCGGTTCGGGATGCTGGGAGCTGCCGTCGCGGTTGTCGCACTGATCACGATTGGTGGGGTTGCCTTCACAGCTGGCCAGGCTCCCACCGTCGCGACGGTCGCGATGGCACCCATCCAGCACGAAAACCTGATCACGGCCTCGATGGCGGTAACGCCCAAGGCGTGGGGCACTCGTTTCGACTGGTCCTGCAGCTATCCGGTCGGTTCCGGAATCTACAGCTCTGCCGTGTCATATGACCTCGTGGTCGTGAAGAAATCAGGGGCGCAGTCAATTGTGGCCACCTGGAGTTCCACTGGCCCGCATGCTGTGGGTCTGTCAGCTTCGTCCGATATCGCGTTCGGGGACATCAGGAGCGTCGAGATCCGTCCAACCGAATCGACGACAACGCTGCTGCGCGAAAATCTGTAGGGCGAAGATCAGGGAAATCAGTGCGGCCCGCGCTCTTCGGGTGAGCGACGGGCCGTACTGAAACTGTGCAATATTTTCGTGTTGCTCGTCGTTGGGTTCAGTGACCTGAACGAGGATGGGACGCATGACCGAGACCGCAACGAGCACCCCAAGCGCTGAAGAACTCCTGGCGACCTATCACGAGCGGCGCGAGCTGTCGGTGGTTCAACCGAAGGGCAGTCTCGCACTGGTAAATACCCAGTGGATCGACTCAGAGCAGACGATCTGGGGTGTGCCTGGTGTGTGGGCGCCGCTGCCAGCGGGGGAGTCGGGGCTTCGCGTCGCATCCGCGGCCTCCGACGGAATCGTCGTCGACGGTGCTCTGGTGGATGGTTCTGCGGTCGTGCGCGGAAAGAACGACCCCAACCCGAGCGAGATCGTATTCAGCGACACCGTCACCGGCTTTGTCATCGCGAGCGAGGCCGGCGGATACGCGCTGCGAGTCTGGGATGCGAATTCGGAGGGCATCCAGGAATTCGGATCGATTGACGCCTACGCGTACAACCCGGAGTGGGTTATCACGGCGTCGTGGAAGGAGATTCCCGGCGGGATGACCATCGGATTCGAGCACCTTAAGGACGATGGGTCCACCCGGGACGAGGTCGTTCCGGGCTCGATCACTTTCACCAAGGACGGCGTCGATTACGACCTGGCCGCGTTCAAGGCGGGTCGCGCGCTGCAGCTGGTCTTCGCCGATGGGACCAGCGGCGACACGACGTACTCGGTCGGGCGGTTCCTGTTCGTTGCGCCGAATCCGGACGGCACGATCACTCTCGACTTCAACCGCGCGATCCTGCCGCCCTGTGCCTTTAGCTACAACTTCAACTGCCCACTGCCGCCGAAGCAGAACCGGTTCGCGGTCCGGATCGAGGCCGGCGAAAAGAACGTGCTCAAGAAGGACGGCTCGCTCCTGCACGAGGAGTAGTCAGGAGCGGATGTCTCAGGCGAGCGGCAGACTGGCTCTGTGCATATTGTGGTCGGGTTCGCTCCCGGCGGCATCCTTCTTACTCCCGACGACGGCGAACCCGAGGTGGTCGCCGAGCGCGGTTTCGCGGATCGGGTGACTACGCTCGAGGCAAGCGAACCGCGGTGGGTGTGGGCGGACACCGGTACCTGGTACCCGCCGCTGCTCGCGGCGGGCGTTCGGGTTGGCCGCTGCGTCGACCTGCGCTTGAGCCACGCGATCTTGCGAAACTCCGTACTCACGGCGGCGTCTAAATTGGCGCGCGCCGCACCTGGCGAGTGGGACCGCCCCGCGCGAGAGCAGCGCGAACCCGACGGAGCTCTGTTCGACCTGGGCGATGACGAGCCGGGATCGGAAGTCGACCCACTTGAGGAGTGGGTCATCCAGCGCGACGCGATCGCGACATCCACCGACTCCGGGCGCATCCAGCGATTGCTGGCGGCGGAGTCTGCGGGGGCGCTCATCGCCGCCGAGATGCGTCTTGCCGGTATGCCCTGGAGCGCCGATGTTCACGAGCAGCTTCTCGTCGAGTTGCTGGGGAAGCGTCCGAAGGCGGGAGAACGACCGGCGAAGATCGAGACTCTGCTGGAACAGACGAGAAAGCTGCTGGATGTTCCGGACCTCAATCCGGACTCGCCCGCCGAGCTGCTGAAGGGGCTGGCGAAGGGCGGAATTCTCGCCACGAGTACCAGGTCATGGGAACTGAAGAAGATCAAGCACCCCGCAATCGCGCCACTGCTCGAGTACAAGAAACTGGCCCGGCTCGCAAGTGCGAACGGTTGGCACTGGGTCGACACCTGGGTAGCCGACAATCGATTTCGTCCCGACTATGTTGTTGGCGGCGTCGTGACCGGGAGGTGGGCAACCAGCGGCGGTGGAGCGCTTCAGCTGCCCCGTCAGATCCGCGCCGCGGCCGTTGCCGACGACAGCTGGAAGCTCGTCGTCGCAGATGCGGCCCAGCTTGAGCCGCGCATCCTCGCGGCAATGGCCGGCGACCGGGAGATGGTCGCGGCCGGCGCCGCGGGCGACCTCTATGCCGGCATCGTGGCGAGCGGAGCTATCGACACTCGCGAACACGCCAAAGTTGCGCTGCTCGCCGCCATGTATGGTGCGACCCAGGGCGACGGCGGCCGGCTGATGCCACAGCTCGCGCGCGTCTATCCGCGTGCGATTGCGATGGTCGAGGATGCCGCCCGGGCCGGCGAACGCGGCGAAATCGTGAGCACGCGCCTGGGCCGCAGCTCGCCGCCACCCGGGGCGACCTGGCGAGAGCTACAGGATGGCGCCTACGGCGAGGAGGCGACCCCGGCGGCCGCCGATCGCGCGCGTAGCTATGCGCGCAGCTGGGGACGATTCACCCGCAACTTCATCGTCCAGGGGACGGCGGCGGAATGGGCGCTCTGCTGGATGGCCAGCCTGCGCAATCGCCTCACCGCCCTTCAGCCGGGCGTCTGGTTCACGAACGCCCCGCACCTGGTGTTTTTCCTGCACGACGAGATTGTCGTGCACTGTCCAGAGGCGCTGGCCGAATCGGTTGCCGACGAGGTTCGCGCCGCGGCGGCGGATGCCGGTCGCCTGCTGTTCGGCGATCTTCCGGTGGACTTTCCCCTCACCGTCGCCATCGTCGATAACTACGGGCAGGCGAAATAGGCGGAGGATGGATTCATGCAAGGAGGCATCCGATCGTCGCGGAAGTTCACCGCCGCCTGGCTGGTTCTCGCCGCCGCGCTGTGCGCGATGATTGCGCTCTGGGGCATCCAGATCGCGGCCGCGCTGGATCACGCGGGGCACACCGTCTCCGCGATTTCACTGCCGCACAGCACGCCGTCTCCGGCTGCGCCACCCGTCATCACGGTGTACACAACGGATCACACGGGCCGTGCCGGTTGGCTCTGCACCGAACTCTCGCCCGGTACGACCACGATTCGGGTGGAGACTCCAACGGGTGAGATGATCTCCACGCTGCACTGCCCGAATCAGTAACCTCAGCGAGCCGCTGGCACTTTTCTCGGCCGTCCGCGGCGCGGAACCTCGCTGGAAATTGCGCGCGGCGCAATCCCGAGCTCCAGTAGCGACTCCACATCGTCGAGCAGCCGGGCCTCGGAGGTGGCAGCCGCGGTGTCTGCTCGTGCCACGATCACCGCGGCCAGCTCCGCGGCGTCCTTTGGCGTGTCGGAGTCGATCGCTACCCTGTCGGCATTGGTGCGCTGGCCCCGAATGATCGCCTCGACATCGACTCCAGGGAGCGTTGCCGCAAGAGCGAGTTTTGCCGGCAGGTCAGCTAACGTCGACACCGATTCAAACCAACCGGCAACCTCGGCCGATCCGAGGGTTGTGATCTCGTAGCAGTTGTTATCTCCGGTCTTGCGAACCAACTTGTCGCGTTCGAGACGATCGAGGGTGTTGTAGATCTGGCCCACGTTTATCGGACCGGACGAACCAGTACGCCAATCGAGCTCCGTGCGGAGTTGGTAGCCATAACAGGAGCCCTGGTCGAGCAGGGCAAGCAGGCTGAGTCGAACGGACACGCCACCTCCGGGTCGGTATGTGCTTACGCAGTACATATTTATCCGGCGTCGAAACAATTCCCGCACGACGCGCCAGGCGCGGGAAGATTGGCGAATGGGACGATCACTAGCGGGGGATCGGTCGAGGCTCTTCAGGGCGGCCTGGTTCCTCATCGCGGTTGCGCTCTGCACTGTCGTCGCAGCGTGGGGCGTCAGCCTGGGCCGCGAGCTGGGGCCAGTGGCCCTGGCAACGCCGAGAATCGTCGCGCCGCAATCCACCGTCGCGCCAAACATCGTGACCGACTACACGCCGGATGGCACCGCGAGTCCCCAGTCTCTCTGCGCGGAGATCTCGCCTGCACCGAGCTTCGTCATTGTCGAGTCCCAGATCGGCACAGTAATTTCGCGGGCAAGTTGCCCGGGCCGCTAAACATATTGGGCGTAGATCGCGAGAAGATGAAGGGGTGGATGGGTTGTCCCCGCATTCCGGTGCACGACGGTACGTTGCCGCCTGGCTGCTCATCGCTGCTGGCTTGTGCGTCTGCCTCACGACCTGGGGCGCGGCGCTCACCGGCGTGATGACCAGCACAATGCCGGCTCCTCGCATCACAACCGGATCGAGCCTCGACGGCGGCGCGCTTTTCCAGGCACCGTCGACGCCCGCAGAGTCGTGCCAGTTCGTCCAGAACGCCGACGGAACCGTCGTCGTGATGAGCGCAAAAACGGGCTCACTGCTGTCCGAGGCCCAGGCGGCCAACTGCACGAAATAACACGCCGGAATGACACTCTTGTCATTTCGTGGGGTTTTCGGCAATAATTCAATCAATACACGGATATCCGTTCATTAGGTCGATGGGGAAGTCGCACCTGAACGAATGGAGAAAACCGTGACTGCATCAACCGCACGCAGCGTCGTTGCACGCGGAGTTCTGTACATCCACTCCGCACCGCGCGCGCTATGCCCACACATCGAATGGGCTGCTGGTCGCGCCCTCGAGCGCGGCGTGAACTTCAACTGGGATGACCAACCGGTGCTTCGTGGCTCGCAACGAGCCGAGTACTACTGGGAGGGCCAGCGGGGAACCGGCGCGGCCCTGGCATCCGCGCTGCGCGGCTGGGAACATCTCCGCTACGAGGTCACCGAGGATGCCGGGCTAGGAACCGACGGCGGCCGCTGGATGCACACGCCAGACCTCGGCATCTTCTTCGCGCAGACCGACACTGTCGGCAACGTCGTGATCCCTGAGGACCGCATCCGTTACGCGATGGAAACCGCGGGCTCGAACGCACTCGAGCTGCATCGCGAACTGCGTCTCGCCCTCGGGCAGGCTTGGGACGACGAGCTCGAGGCATTCCGCCACGCCACCGACGACTCGGCAGTCGTCTGGCTTCACAAGGTCGGCTAGACCGATGTCTGCGCATCTGGCGTTGAGCGCTCCACCAGTGACTGCGGTGCGTCCGGTGGAACTCGGAGCAACCGGGCTTGTGGGCCGCCGTGCTCGCCAGCGTAGGGATTTTCGCGCGGAACTCAGGGAACTCCTCCCGCACTCCCCGGGGCGTCACCGTTCGACGTTCATCCCGATCACCCGATACGCAGTCCACCCGGACTAGCCCTGCTCCTTAGGTTAGCTTCCCCCAACCGGCTAGGTGCCGTGGGCGGTCGAGTCTTCCCCCCGAAGGCCCGACCGCCCTTCTTTGTTTTTTGCACCCTGTCTGCAATACTTTACCGTGTGGTAAACAATCTGAACACAGTCTATTCGGCTCTCGCCGATCCGACTCGTCGGCAGATGGTCGACCGCCTTCGCGGAGGCGACCTCTCCGTCAGCCAGCTCGCCGAGCCGCTGGCCATGACGCTCGCGGCGGTCGGCAAGCACATCGCGATCCTTGAGTCTGCCCACATCATCCGCACTACTAAACGTGGCCGTGTTCGCAGCTGTGCCATCGTCCCGCATTCGCTGCTGGATGCCCTGGCCTGGCTCGCCGACCAGGAGAACTTCTGGAACGAGCGCATCGACGCCATGGTCGCCTTCGTTGAGGAGAACAAATGAACGGCTTCACCATCACGCGAGACATAGCGGCACCACCGGAGCGCGTCTGGACCGCATTCACGGATGCCAGCCAGTACGCCGCGTGGATCTGGCCGGCGGGCTGGGAGACGACATGCGAGATAGATCCTCGCGTCGGCGGCACGTTCACTGTGGCGTCCGCACCAAAACAGATGTCGGTGCGCGGCACCTATGTTACGGTCGAGCCTTTCAGCAAACTGGCACTGACCTGGCGCTGGCACGACGACACCGACGAGTCACGCCTGACGATGACCTTTGAGCCGACGCCGAAGGGGACGCATTTCACGCTCGTCCACGAGAACTTCGCAACCGAGGAGTCCCGAGCCGCACATGAGCAGGGCTGGAACGACTGCCTGGATCGCCTGCACCTCCATCTAGGCGACGCCGCGCGTCGCTAAGCCTCGTAAGAACGGATGGCGAGGACGGCGTTGTGGCCGCCGAAGCCGAACGAGTTGCTGATCGCCAGCAGGGGCCCGTCGGGGAGCGTGCGCCGTGAGGTGACCACATCCAGCTTGATCTCCGGATCCTGCTCCGTGATGTTGATCGTTGGGGGAGCCGTGCGCTCCGTGAGAGCAAGAATCGTGAAGACCGCCTCAAGTGCTCCCGTCCCACCGAGGAGGTGGCCGGTCGCCGCCTTGGTCGCCGATACCGGGATCGAGTGCACCCGATCGCCGAAGAATGCCTTCAGTGCCTCGTACTCTGCGATGTCACCGACGGGCGTGCTCGTTGCGTGCGCGTTGATGTGCATGACCTCGTCGCGATCGGCCCCGGCCTGTGCGAGAGCAAGGCCGATGGCGCGGGCAGCGCCGCGACCCTCTGGCTCGGGAGCTGTGATGTGATACGAGTCAGAGGTGACCCCGCCACCCGCGATTTCCGCGTAGATCTTCGCGCCTCGGGCGAGCGCGTGCTCCTCGGTTTCCATGACGACCGCCGCGGAACCTTCGCCCATGACGAAGCCGTCGCGACTGATGTCGTAGGGGCGCGATGCCGTTTCTGGCGAATCGTTACGCTTCGACAGCGCCTGCATGGACGAGAACGACGACAGCGTGATCGGATGGATGGCCGCCTCAGCGCCACCAGCGATGATCACGTCGGCGAGACCCAACTGCAGATGTTCGTAGGCGTTTGCGATCGACTCGGTGCTGGATGCGCACGCCGAGGCAACCGTACGAGCGAACGCACGCGCCTCCAGCGCCATCGAGATGGCCGCGGAGGCCGCGTTCGGCATCAGCATGGGAACCGTCAGCGGCAGGACGCGGCGCGAGCCCTTCTCGCGGAGCGTGTCCCAGGCATCCAGCAGCGTCCAGAGACCGCCGATCCCGGTCGCGTAGTCGACTCCGAGGCGCTCCGGCGCAACCTCGGGCGCGCCGGCATCCGCCCACGCTTCGCGCGCAGAAACGAGCGCGAACTGCGCAGACGGGTCGAGACGCCTGGCCTCGGTGCGCTCGAGCGCCTCCGTGCCGGGGACGAGAGCCGGCGCCGCAAAGTTGACCGGGATCTGGTATTTTTCCGCCCAGTCGTTGTCGAGGGTGCGGGCACCCGACTTACCGGCAAGAAGCGCGGCCCAGCTGTCGGCAACCGTTCCGCCGATCGGCGACGTCGCGCCGATGCCTGTTACAACAATCTTCTTGGTCATGACGTTTTTTCTTTGCGGTTTCTAATAAGTCAACCGAAAGGCCGCGGCGACGTGTACGTCGCGGCCTTTCAGCGCGCCGCAGGGGCGGCGGCGAGCCAAACTAGCTTTGTGCTGCAGTGATGAAGCTGACGGCGTCACCAACGGTCTTGAGGTTCTTGACCTCTTCGTCGGGGATCTTGACGTCGAACTTCTCTTCGGCGTTCACGACAATCGTCATCATCGAGATGGAGTCGATGTCGAGGTCGTCGGTGAAGGACTTGTCCAGCTCGACCGTGTCAGTTGCGATACCAGTCTCATCGTTGATGAGTTCGGCGAGTCCTGCGAGGACTTCTTCGGTGGACAATGCCATGTGTTTATCTCCTTGAGGTGTCGTTATGACCGTTGAATAGCTTATTAGTTAGGGCAGCACTACGACTTGCGCGCCGAAAACGAGTCCGGCACCGAATCCGATCTGCAGCGCGAGTCCGCCGCTCAACTCCGGGTGTTCCGCAAGCAGGCGATGCGTTGCCAGCGGGATGGATGCGGCGGACGTGTTCCCGGTCGTCTCGATGTCTCGTCCGATCAACACCGTGTCCGGCAGGCCGAGCTGTTTCGCGAGCTCGTCGATGATGCGCATGTTCGCCTGGTGCGGGATGAACGCAGCGAGGTCACTCGCCTGCACGCCAGCGGCCTCGAGCGCCTGCTTGGCGACCTTGGCCATCTCCCAGACTGCCCAGCGGAAGACAACCTGCCCGTCCTGGCGCAGTGTCGGCCAGTCCTCGCCGTCGACGCGGGTATCCGTCAGTGTCCGGTTCATGCCAACTGAGTCGGCCTTCGAGCCATCCGAGCCCCACACGGCTGCGCCAATACCGGGTGTCTCGCTCGGCCCGATAACCACCGCGCCAGCGCCGTCGCCGAGCAGGAACGAGATCGAGCGATCCGTTGGATCCACGAACTCCGAGAGCTTCTCCGCCCCGACGACCAGGGCGTAGCGCGCGGCACCGGCTCTGATCAGGGCGTCTGCCTGGGTGACGGCATAACTGAATCCGGCACAGGCGGCATTGGCGTCGTAGGCGGCTGCAGGATTCGCGCCGACCCGGTCAGCAACAACCGCTGCCATGGACGGGGTCACCTGGGTGTTGCTGATGGTGGCAACGATGACCAGGTCGATGTCGGATGCTGCGATCCCCGACTTCTCGATCGCTTCGACGCTCGCCTCGGTCGCGAGCTCTGTCGCGGAAATGTCGTGGGATGCGCGCGTGCGAGTTACGATCCCCGTGCGCTGCCGGATCCATTCGTCGCTCGAATCGATCGGACCAATCAAGTCATCGTTCGGCACAATCAGGTCGCCACGGGCGGCTCCATAGCTATAGATCCGGGTGTGCGTCGCACCGCTGGACTGCGTAATTGTGGGGGTAGTCATCGTGTCATTTGCCGTTCATCATGTCGTGCGCAGCGGCGAGATCGTCTGGCGTCTTGATCGCGACCGTCGGAACTCCCTTGAGCCCACGCCTGGCCAGCCCGACCAGCGCGCCGGCCGGGGCCAGCTCGATCAGTCCTGTGACGCCCGCTGCCGACAGCGCCACCATAGTCAGGTCCCACCGTACCGGGGAGGTCACCTGCGAGACCATGAGATCAACGAATGTCGTACCGCTTTCGACCAGCGAACCGTCGCGGTTTGTCCAAATCGGCAATAGCGGGTCGCTGGCCCAGATGGAGGCGGCAACCTCGTGCAGCGCCGCGACCGACGGCTCCATGTAGTGCGTGTGGAACGCACCGGCGACTTTCAGCGGGATGACCCTGGTGCCGGGAAGCGGGTTTTCGGCGAGTTTCGCGAGCTTCGTGAGCTCGCCCGCGACCACAATCTGGCCGCCGCCGTTAAAGTTTGCGGGTTCCAGGTCGAGATCCTTAAGGTGCGTGAGCACGGCATCCTCATCCCCGCCGATGACCGCGCTCATGCCGGTCCTCACAAGCGCCGCGGCGTCCGCCATGCCTTGGCTGCGCTGCTTGACGAAGCGGAAAGCCTCCTCCTCACTGAGGATTCCGGACAACACGGATGCGGTGATCTCGCCAACCGAGTGTCCCGCGACTCCGCCGATGGCGAGCTTGCCGTTGTCGGGAACGAGACCTTCGAATGCCAGCAGCCCAGCGGCGACGATGAGTGGCTGGGCGATTGCGGTGTCACGGATCGTGTCCTCATCGCTGGTCGTGCCATGCTTCACGAGGTCGATTCCGACGCTGTCGGAAATTCGCTGCAGGTGCTCCCTGAAGCGGGGTTCCGCGATCCAGGGCTCGAGAAAACCGGGAGTCTGGGATCCCTGGCCGGGGGCAACGACAACAATCACGCGTCTAGTCTGCCAACAATGAGACGGCCGTGCTGTGGTATGTGTCCCAAACATCGCGGAAATCGTTGTGCGAGTCCTCTAGCCCGATGCGTGAGGATCGACTCACATTCGCACCAGCATTTTGCCGGTGTTCTCGCCACGCATGAGTCCGTAAAAGGCCTCGAGCGCGTTGTCGATGCCGTCAACGATGGTCTCGTCGTAGGCGAAATCTCCGGATGCGACGAGTGGCGCCACCTCGGCCGCGAATGCGTCGGCGTGCTGCAGGAGACTCGGGATGGTGAAGCCTTCGAGTGTCAGGCTTTTCGTGGTCAGCATCCACAGGTTGCGCGGTCCGGGCGGCGCCACCTCCGCGTTGTAGCTCGAGATCGAACCGCAGATTGCCGCGCGACCGCCGCGATTCATTGAGAAGATCGCGGCCTCGAGATGGTCGCCGCCGACGTTGTCGAAGTACACGTCGATGCCATCAGGTGCGGCCGCGGCCAGTTGGCGTGAGATCTTGCCGTCCTTGTAGTTGAAGGCGGCGTCGTAGCCGTAACGGGAGGTGATCAGCGCGATCTTTTCTGCGCTGCCCGCGCTGCCGACGACTCGTGATGCGCCGCGCAATTTGGCGAGCTGGCCGACGGCTGTGCCAACGGCCCCGGCGGCGCCCGAGACGAAAACACTGTCGCCCTCTTTCATCTTCGCGATCACGAACAGGCCGATCCATGCCGTGAGAGCGGGCACGCCGAGCGGCCCCAGGTAGATCGATGGCGGCAGGCCGGGAAGCCTGGCGCGCCGGGTGAAACCGCCCGACTTGCCCTGGGCGACATCCCGCCAGCCATACATGTGCTCGACGAGCTCGCCGACCGTGAAGTCGGGGGAGTTGGACTCGATCACGGTGCCGACAGCGCCGCCCAGCATCGTCTTGCCCAGTTCGAACGAGGGAATGTACGACGGCATGTCGTTCATCCGGCCGCGCATGTACGGATCGACCGAGACGAACTCGTTGGCCACGCGGATCTCGCCCTCGGCGAGTGGCGACAGCTCGACCTTCTCGTACGAGAAGTCGGTCGCAGCCGGAACTCCCGTTGGCCGGCTCACGAGTTTCCACTGGTTGCTGATCATCTTCGATCCCCTTACGAATCCTTCAACTGGTTACGGCTTGCGTACCCCGTCGGGCTCCGCGATCGAGCCGACGATGAGGGCAGACTGCAGGATGAGGGCCTCCCGGGCTCCGGTCGCGTCCCAGCCGATGACCTCGCTGATGCGCTTCAGGCGATACCGCACGGTGTTCGGATGCACGAACAATTCGCGCGCAGTGGCCTCGAGTGAGCGGCCGTTGTCGAGGTAGCACCAGAGCGTTGCGAGCAGTTCGGTGGAGTGCGCCTGCAGCGGCTTGTAGATGGCGTTGATAAGGGTAGAACGTGCGAGGGAATCGCCGGCAAAGGCTCGTTCGGGCAGCAGGTCGTCAGCGAGCGTCGGGCGCGGTGCATTACGCCATGCGCGCGCGACCGCAAAGCCCGCGAGGGCCGCGCGTGCACTTTTCGACGCCTCGACCAGTGTCGGGACCTCGGGACCCAACACGAGATAGCCGGGACCGAACCCTGGTTCGAGCTGCTTGGCGATTTCTATGAACGGCAGAGGAGGTTTGGTGTCATCGCTTTCCGCCGGCGCGGGCTCGGCGCGACCGATGACCAGCACCAGCCGGTTGCCCTGCACGCCGATGAGCACATCGGCGTCGAGATGGCGAGCCGTGCGACGGAGCTGGTCGACATCCAGCACTCGCGGAGTTGTCCCGACGAGCACACAAACCTCGCCGTGACCGTTCCAGCCGAGGGCGGCGATTCGCGACGGCAGTTCGTTGTCGTACTCGCCGGAGAGGATTGAATCGACCACCAGAGCCTCAAGGCGGGCATCCCAGAGTCCGCGCGCTTCGGCGGCGCGAGCGTAGACATCCGCGGCGGCAAACGCGATCTCGCGCGAGTACAGCAGGATCGCCTCGCGCAGCACCTCGTCCGAGGCTGTGACCCGATGCTCGACGACCTCGACCGTGATCCTGATGAGCTGGAGGGTCTGGGTCAGGCTGACCGAGCGCAGCAGCTCGCGCGGGGCAGCACCGAATACGTCGGCCGCGATCCATGGCGTGGATTTCGGGTCATCGAACCAGCTGATGAAGGACGTGATGCCGGCCTGCGCAACCAGTCCGACCGCCGACCGGCGCCCGGGCGGCATGTCGCCGTACCAGGGCAGTGTGTCTTCGAGGCGCTTCAGGGTGGCAGTCGACAACTCACCGGAGATGGTGCGCAGCCATGCCAGCGTCTGTGCCTTCGTTTTGGGCGCCACGGGAAGTTAGCTCTCGCCCCCCGCGGTTCCGGTGGTTCCGGCAGTCACGTCAAGCAGGCGGTACTTCTCGATGGCCGCGCCAACCACCAGACGGTCGATTTCGCCCCGCTTGGCAAGCGATTCGAGCGTCCTGACAACGAGTGACGGCCCATCGATCTTGAAATAGCGACGAGCGGCGGCGCGAGTGTCCGAGAAGCCGAAGCTGTCGGCCCCAAGGGTCGCGTAGTCGCCCGGCACGAACTGCCGAATCTGGTCGGGAACGGCGTGCATGAAGTCGGTGACGGCGATGAACGGGCCTTTCACGTCCTGCAGTTTCTGGGTGACATAGGGCACGTGCGGATCCTCGTACGGGTTCAGGAAGTTGTGCTCGTCGGCGGCCAGGCCGTCGCGGCGCAGCTCTGTCCAGGAGGTGACGCTCCAGACATCCGCAGAGACGTTCCAGTCCTTCGCGAGCAGCTCCTGCGCTTCGAGAGCCCACGGCACGGCAACTCCCGAGGCGAGCAGTTGGGCTTTCGGTCCCTCCGCGGGTCCCTCGGAGAGGCGGTAGATGCCGCGAAGCAGACCGTCGACGTCGAGGTTCTCTGGCTCTTCTGGCTGGAGGATTGGCTCGTTATACACGGTGAGGTAGTACATGACGTTCGGATCCGGGTGTTCGCCGCCGTACATCCGCTTGAGGCCGTCCTGGACGATCCGGCCGAGCTCGTAGCCGTACGCCGCGTCATAGGCCACGACCGCCGGATTGGTGGATGCGAGAAGGATCGAGTGCCCGTCGGCGTGCTGCAGGCCCTCACCGGTGAGGGTCGTGCGACCGGCGGTGGCGCCAACGATGAAGCCGCGCGCCATCTGGTCGCCTGCCGCCCACATGGCGTCTCCGGTGCGCTGGAATCCAAACATGGAATAGAACACGTAGACCGGAATCAGCGGTTCGCCGTGAGTCGCGTACGACGACCCGACCGCAGTGAAGGACGCGAACCCGCCGGCCTCATTGATGCCAACGTGGATGATGGCGCCCTGCGGGCTCTCCTTGTACGCGAGCAGCAGGTCCCGGTCCACTGAGGTGTAGTGCTGCCCGTTCGGGTTGTAGATCTTCGAGGTGGGGAAGTAGGCGTCCATTCCGAACGTGCGCGCCTCATCCGGGATGATCGGAACGATCCGGTTGCCGAAGCCCGGAGCCTTCAGGAGATCCTTCAGCAGGCGCGCAAATGCCATGGTCGTCGCGATCGCCTGCTTGCCGGAGCTTCTCTTCGCGATCGCATAGGACGCGTCGTCGGGAAGCGAAACCTGGGTGTACCGGGAGCGACGCTCCGGCACGTACCCACCGAGTGCACGGCGGCGTTCCTGCAGGTACTGGATCGCCTCGTCGCCTTCGCCCGGGTGGTAGTAGGGCGGCAGGTACGGGTTCTCCTCGAGCACGGCATCCGTAATCGGGATCTGCATGGCGTCGCGGAACTGCTTGAGGTCCGGGAGCGACAGCTTCTTCATCTGGTGCGTCGCGTTGCGGCCCTCGAAGGACGGGCCGAGCCCATAGCCCTTGATCGTCTTCGCGAGGATGACCGTTGGCTGACCGCGGTGCTCCGACGCGGCCTTGAATGCGGCGTAGACCTTGCGGTAGTCGTGGCCGCCGCGCTTGAGGTGCCAGAGCTGGTCATCCGTCATGTCCTTGACCAGATCGGCAACGACCGGGTCGCGCCCGAAGAAGTTTTCGCGCACGTACGCGCCGCTCTCGGCCTTGTAGGTCTGGTAGTCGCCATCCGGCGTGCGGTTCATCAGGTTAACGAGTGCACCGGTGGTGTCTCGTTTGAGCAGGTCGTCCCACTCGCGACCCCAGATGACTTTGATCACGTTCCAGCCTGCGCCGCGGAAGAAGCTTTCGAGCTCCTGGATGATCTTGCCGTTGCCGCGCACCGGACCGTCTAGTCGTTGCAGGTTGCAGTTGATGACGAATGTGAGGTTGTCGAGGCCGTCGTTGGCAGCGAGCTGAAGCGCGCCGCGACTTTCGACCTCATCCATTTCGCCGTCGCCGAGGAACGCCCACACGTGCGAGTCGTTCACATCCTTGATGCCCCGATTGCTCAGGTAGCGGTTGAGCTGTGCCTGGTAGATCGCGTTGATCGGGCCGAGACCCATCGAGACGGTTGGGAACTGCCAGAAATCCGGCATGAGACGCGGGTGCGGGTACGACGAGAGGCCGCCGCCCGGGTGTGACTTCTCCTGACGGAAACCGTCGAGCTGGTCGGGACCCAGACGCCCTTCGAGGAATGCGCGGGCATACATGCCGGGGGAGGCATGCCCCTGGTAAAAGATCTGGTCGCCGCCGCTCGGGTCGTCGTGGCCGCGGAAGAAGTGGTTGTGGCCGACCTCATAGAGGGCGGCGGATGACGCGTAGGTCGAGATGTGTCCGCCGACCGCGATACCCGGGCGCTGCGCGCGGTGCACGGTGATCGCGGCATTCCAGCGCAGCCAGGCGCGGTAGCGGCGTTCGATCTCTTCGTCGCCCGGAAACTCGGGCTCGTTCTCCGGCGCAATCGTATTGATGTAGTCCGTGGTGGGAACCATCGGAACGCCAAGGTGTAGGTCCTTCGACTTTTTGAGAAGGCTGAGCATGATCTCCCGACCACGCTCGTGACCGTTCTCATCGACGACCGCTTCAAGCGAATCGTTCCACTCGGCGGTTTCTTCAGGGTCCCTGTCGATGTGGTTCACCGAGTACGGGTCCTGATCATTTACCGTCACCTTGACCTCTTCCTGGTAGAGATAGATCGTGCGCTAGCCACGCTCCTTGGCCGGGTTGCGGTTTAGAGGATTCGACTAACCGGATCAATTCTAGGTGTCGGTTTCCTCATCGGTGTGCGCGCGCACGTCGCGTCCGGCATCGGGGCATTGCTCGGCGTAACATTGACACTCGTGCTTCCGGTTCATGGCTAGCCGGCACGAAAGGAATTGACCTGATGGCTCTGGAGATTGACACCCGGGCGCCCGACTTTGAGCTTCCCAACCAGTTTGGCGAGCACGTGCGATTGAGCGACTTCGTGGGCAAGAAGCCCGTAACGCTCGTCTTCTTCCCGCTCGCCTTCTCGAGCACCTGCACAACGGAACTCTGCGCACTTCGTGACAACCTCGCCCTGTTCAAGCAGCACGGCGTCGAGTTGCTCGGCATCTCCGTCGACTCGAAGGCCACGCTTCGCGCGTACGCAGAACAGGAAGGTTACGACTTCAACCTGCTCGCGGACTTTTGGCCGCATGGCGCCGTTGCCAAGGAATACGGCGTGTTCCTTGAGGAAAAAGGCTTCGCGAATCGTGCGACATTCGTGATCGACGCCAAGGGCATCATCCGTGCCGCGTTCAAGACCTCACCCGGTGAGGCGCGCTCGATCGACGAGTACCGCGCCGCCCTCGACAAGGTTCTTCCCGCAGCCCTCGTCTGAGGGTCCTACCGGTCGTTGAGTAGCGCGCCGAAGGCTCGCGTCTCGAAACCCGTTAATGCAGGATGTTGATCGCCCGCGAGATAACGAGCGCCAGCAGCACAAACCCGGTGAGCGCCTGATATCCCATCAGCGCTTTCGCGCGGCTGGTCATGGGCATGACATCCGTTGGGCTGAATGCCATCATGTTTGACAGCGAGAAGTAGGCGTAGTCGAAGAACGCGGGTTCCCAGTACTTGTTTCCGGGTGCGCCGTCGTGCTGCGGAAAGCGGAAGTCCATCTGCAGGTACTGCCGGGAGTCGTGCAGTCGCCGGGCAAACGGTCCGCCGAGGTCGAGTTCCCAGTAGACGAACGCGAACGCGATGACGTTGGTGACCCAGACCATGGATGCGGTGAGCAGAACCGCAGGGCCCGTGCTGTCGCCCTCCACCAGTTCGCGAATCACGAGGACGATCGTCACCTGGTTGACGAGGACCAGAATGGCCGACAGTGAGATTGACATCCACCTCGACCACGCGCGCTCTCGCACCAACCGGGTCGGATTCAGGATGACCTGGGGGATCAATATGAGGGCGCCGATGGCCGGCACGATCCAGTGCGGAATGGGCTGAACCTTCTGTGGGATGAAGAAGTAGAGCGTCAACGCAACGGCGACGCTGACGAAAACCGCCCAGCGGTGCTCGGGCTGCGGTTTCGGATCCGTCTGCTCCTTGGGGACGTCCTTGGGGAGACCTTTTGGGGCAGCCTGTGCGCTCATGGCCGCGAGTTTATGCTTGTACGATTGTGACGCGTTGTTCCCTCGCGGACGACGGGCCTTTAGCTCAGCTGGTAGAGCGCCACGTTTACACCGTGGATGTCATCGGTTCGATCCCGGTAGGGCCCACGTTTTCTTGGGGCGGCTGAGCTCCGCTATTTGCCGAGAGCTCGCGTGAGCGCCGCACCAGCATGGCGATATCCGACCGTCTCGTAGCCGACGACAACGGCAATCGGCGCGAGAGTGACAACCACGAGGCACACACCCATCGGCACCCCTGCCCAGGCCAGGGCGATCGCCAGTGCCAGCAGAACCAGGACCGCGCCGAAGAGCACGGCGTGGAACGCGTCAACCGTGTGCATCAGGTAGGTGTATATGGCAAAGAGCGTCAGCACGAAGAGCAGAACGGCACCGGCAACTATCTCGACCGCCGCCAGGGAGCCAACCTTCGAGCGTCCTTCGATCACGAGGGCGGCGACTTGCAGGCCCGCCCCGACAGCGGTGATGGCGGCAAACAGCAGAATGTGCAGATAACCCCAGGTGAGGGCTCGCTCTCGATGCCGTTCGAGCACCTCCGCAGACGGCACCGTGAAATAGCTCCACCACAGCCCAAAAGTCAGGCCGGTTCCCGCGACCACGATCAGAATGGCCTCGCTGCTCCAGCCCTCGCGCTGCACTACCGCCGACACCGACGCGATCGTGCCGACCACGCCTTCACCGAGCGCGATGATCGTGAGGAGGCCGTATCGCTCCGCGATGTGATGCGCGTGCCACGGCGTCCCACCATCCTTGCGTTCCGCAAATATCGGACCGAGTGCCTCGATCGCGAACACGACGACGATGACCGGGATGAGGACGACGAGAGCGTGAAGAAACAGCAGCCCAACCCAGCCGAGTTGGGCAACGGCGATAATGACGGCGTAGGAGACGGCGATGCGGCGCTTGTCCGGATCCTGCTGGGCCGCTCGGAGCCATTGCGCGACCATGGCTGCGCGCATGACGACATACCCGGCGACCATCACGCTGTTGTCGATGCCGGTCCCGCGAGCGAGCGATGTGAACATAGCGGGCAGGCCGAGCGCCAGGACCAGCACGCCGATCATCTGGACCATCGTGGTCACGCGGAAGAACCAGTCGTCGGTGTCGAAGGCCGAAGAAAACCAGGAGAAGTTAACCCAGGCCCAGCAAACCGCGAGCATTCCAAACGAGAAACCTTCGAGCGCCGGGAGCGGATGTCCGTCCGCCAGCAGCCTTGCGGTCTGCGCGGCCACCTGGCCGAAGCCGACAACGAAGGTGAGGTCGAAGAGGAGTTCGAGCGGCGTGGATGCCCGGTGCGGCTCGTCGGTGCGTCGTCCGGTCATCCTGCGGAGACGATGCTGCAGCGCGGACGGTGCGGATTCCGCGGGTTTGACTGTCACGGAATCAAGAGTGGCACGTACCGACGCTCACGCCGATCGGACTTTTCGACTTGCCTGTCGGCGGCGCCACAATGGGACCCATGACGAATGAGGAATCGTGAGCACCGAAATCCGCGTTATCCAGTCGGCAGACCTGCTGCCGTCTCTCGCCCGTGTCAACCAGCCGACCGAGCCTCCGCTGCGGGTTGGTCTCGTCCAGCACCGGTGGAGCTCCGACGCAGGAGCACTCGTCGAGTGGCTGGATGCAGCGGTGGATGCGGCCGCGGCGGCCGGCGCCCGGATTGTCTTCCTGCCGGAGATCACTCTCAGCCGATACCCCGCCGACACCATCCCTACGGGAAATGCGAGCGACGCGGCCGAAGCCCTGACGACCGGGGCGACGGTCGCGTTCGCACGGCGAGCGGCGGAACGTGCCGGCGTCTTTGTGCACGCGTCCCTGTACCGAGCGGCCGAGGGAGGCGACGTGCTCGGACTCAACACTGCGGTCATCCTCAGCCCGGATGGTGACCTGGTCGCGACGACCGACAAGCTCCACATTCCGGTCACCGCGGGGTACTACGAAGACAAATACTTTCGGCCGGGGAGCGCGGACGGCAATCCGTATCCCGTGTACGAGCTTGCCGGATTGGACGGCGCACGCTTCGGACTGCCAACCTGCTGGGATGAGTGGTTCCCCGAGGTCGCGCGCGCGTACTCGCTCGGCGGTGCGAACATCGTGGTTTATCCGACTGCGATCGGGTCGGAGCCCGATCATCCCGACTTCGACACGCAGCCGCTCTGGCAGCAGGTCATCGTGGGAAATGGCATTGCGAACGGGCTGTTCATGGTCGTGCCGAACCGCACCGGTATGGAATTGAAGCCCGACGGGACGGCGGGCAACACCTTCTACGGGTCATCCTTTGTCAGTGATCCGTACGGACGCGTACTCGTCCACGCGCCCCGCGACGAACCGTGTGTTCTGGTTGCGGACCTCGATCTTGCCCAGCGAAAGGACTGGCTCGACCTGTTCCCGTTCCTGAAGACTCGTCGGCCCGACACCTACGGTGCACTGGTGAAACCGGTCGAATCGTGACCAGGCGGATGCCCGCTGAGGGAGACCGGCAAAATCGCCTCTGGCTCGCCTGGCCTACCGCCGGTTACACCCTCGGTGATACCGCCGAGGACGCCGAGGAGGCACGACAGACCTGGGCAGCGGTCGCGAACGTCGCGGCACGATTCGAGCCAGTGAGCGTGGTCGTTCACCCGCGGGATGTCGACATCGTTTCGCGGTATCTGGACCGATCCATCGAGCTGCACGTTCGCGAAATCGACGACGCGTGGGTTCGCGACAGCGGTCCAACGTTCGTGATCGATGACGACGAGCTCGCCGCCGTTACCTGGGATTTCAACGGCTGGGGAGCGCAGGAGTGGGCCAGTTGGGAGAACGACCGCACGCTTGGTCCGGCGCTCGGCGGCTGGGCCGGAGCTCGCAGAATCGACTCCGATCTCGTGAACGAGGGTGGCGGCATCCATGTCGACGGCGTCGGCACGGTGTTGGTCACCGAGACTGTGCAACGTGATCCGGGTCGCAACCCGGGTATCACTCGGGAAGCAGTGGAAACCGAACTCGCGCGAACCCTGGGAACGACGAAGGCGATCTGGCTTCCCCGCGGGTTGACGCGCGACTCCGACACGTTCGGCACGCGCGGCCACGTCGACATCGTCGCGACGTTTGCGGCGCCCGGCGTCGTGCTGCTGCACGATCAGCGCGATGAGTCGCATCCCGACTTCGCAGTGTCCGGGCAGCTGCGGGCGGTCCTGGAGGGCGAGACGGATGCCCGCGGCCAGGCCGTCACGATCGTCGATCTGCCCGCGCCCAGGACTCTTCGCGATGACGAGGGATTCGTTGACTACAGCTACGTCAACCACGTACTCGTGAACGATGGCGTGATCGCCTGTTCATTCGGCGACGATAACGACGCGAACGCCGTTTCGATCCTGCGGGATGCCTATCCGGGCCGCGAGGTCGTCACGGTGGATGCTCGCCCGCTGTTTGCGCGCGGCGGCGGCATCCACTGCATCACCCAGCAGCAGCCGGCACTTCCCTAGCCTCGCGCTGGTTGCGCCTCAGTGGACCCGCGCGCAGAGAAAGGTAGGCGACCACCGACAGAGGCATCGGCAGCCAGTATTCGACGAGCCGCCACGAGAGGACGCCAAGCAGCGCAATTCCGTGTGGCGTGCCGAAGCCGATGATCGCTGGGACGAGGACGCCCTCGATGATGCCAAGACCGCCCGGAGTGATCGGAACCAGCCCGACAAGGCAGGCAAGCCCATAGGCAACGAGCAGGTGCCAGGGGTTTTCGGTAAATCCGAAGGCGAGCAGGAAGATCCAGAGCGACGCGAGATCCAGGATCCAGTTCACCGCGGCCCAGGCGATCGCGATGGCGATCCGTCCGCGCTTCGAGCGGAATTCGTCGAGCTGGTCCGCGAGCATACCGACAAACCGGACCGCCGTCTCTTCACGCAAATAGGGCACACGCCGGGCCATCCGTCGAACGACTCCGAGCGTGCGTTCACGCCTCGAACTGAGCAGGACGACGGCGACCAGGGACAGGATCGCGACGCCGACCACGACAACTCCGGCGACGATGTACTCGGGATTGCCGCGGACGGCGGTGGCAGACACCGCGATTGCAATCCCGAATATCCCCCCGAGGGTCAGCACGGAAGTGGCAATCTCGATCGTCGTTCCCGTTACCGCGTTTGCTGCGCCGGTCCCGGCGAGCGTGAGCCAGCGGTACTTGACAGCGGTGGATGTCGGTCCGCCCCCCGGCACCGTGTTGTTCACGCCCTGCGTCGCGACATCGATACGCAGAATGGTTGGGTAGCGCGGCCGCGTTGCGCGGTTCAACGTGGCGCGACTGAGGGCGCTGTAGCAGGCAATCGACGCGAGTTCGAGGATGAGCCCAAGGACAAGCAGCGGGAACGAGATGTGCCCGAGCGAGTCGAGAGCGGTGTGCGCATCGGTGAACTGCGGAACGAGCACAAACCAGATGACCAGCACCAGCACCACGAGCAGGAACGCGCGCCAGACCCAGCGAGCTATCACTCGCCGACGGCCTATGGTTGCGGGTTGAATCGGAACTCTCCACTACCTGGTGTTGGGTGAGCGAGCTTCGCCCACCCAACACTCAAGTTACTCGTCGTCCGCGCCCGTGCGGGTCTCCATCCCGGTGCGGATCGCATCCATCACTCCGGAGTCCGCGAGTGTCGTCACGTCACCGACGGGACGATTCTCCGCGACATCCTTCAACAGTCGACGCATGATCTTGCCGGACCGAGTCTTCGGCAGCTCAGCCACGATGAAGATCTGCCGCGGCTTCGCGATCGGGCCGATCTCCTTGGCAACGTGGTCACGCAATTCCTTGACGATGTGCTCTCCGCCGTCGCCGGCCTCCGCGCGAAGGATTACGAACGCGACGATGGCCTGCCCCGTCGTCTCATCGCTCGCCGCCGTCACGGCCGCCTCGGCGACCTTGGGGTTGGACACGAGGGCCGACTCGATTTCCGTCGTCGACAGTCGGTGACCGGAGACATTCATCACGTCATCCACCCGGCCCAGCAGCCAGAAATCGCCGTCCTCATCCTTCTTCGCGCCATCGCCGGCGAAGTAGAGACCGGGGAACTTCGACCAGTAGGTCTCCTTGTATCGTGCGTCGTCGCCCCAGATCGTGCGGAGCATCGACGGCCACGGTTCGGTGATCACGAGGTATCCGCCGCCGCCGTTGGGAACCGACTTGCCAGAGGCATCCACGACGTCGGCAGCGATGCCGGGAAGCGGCGTCATCGCGGCGCCCGGCTTCCCGGCGGTTACTCCCGGGAGCGGGCTGATCATGAGCGACCCGGTCTCTGTTTGCCACCAGGTGTCGACCACCGGTGTGTTGTCGTGACCAATGTTCTTCCGGTACCAGATGTACGCCTCGGGGTTGATTGGCTCACCAACCGATCCAATGACCTTGAGGCTCGACAGGTTGTACTCCGCGGGGATCTCGGCGCCCCACTTCATGAACGTGCGGATGGTCGTCGGCGCGCAATACAGGGTCGTGACCTTGTATTTGTCGATGATCTCCCACCAGCGTCCCTTGTGTGGGGTAGCCGGAGTTCCCTCGTACATGACCGAGGTGGTCGCATTCGACAGTGGACCGTAGACGATGTAGCTGTGCCCGGTGACCCAGCCGATGTCTGCAGCCGTCCAATAGATGTCCGTCTCCGGTTTCAGGTCGAAGACCTCCCACTGGGTAAATGAGCAGCCCGTGAGATATCCGGCCGAGGTGTGCAGGATGCCCTTCGGCTTGCCCGTCGTGCCCGAGGTGTACATCACGTAGAGCGGGTGCTCGGCATCGAAGGATTCCGGGGTATGCGAGGTGCTCGCCTTTTCGACCGTGTCGTGCCACCAGTGGTCACGACCGTCCGTCCACTCCACGTCCTGGCCGGTGCGCTTGACCACCAGCACAGTCGTGACTTCGGGTCGAGTCGACAGCGCCGTATCCACCGCCGGCTTCAGTGCGGATGCGGCACCGTTGCGATATCCGCCGTCCGCGGTGATGACGATCTTGGCCTCGCAGTCATCGATTCGTGTGCCGAGCGCCTCGGCGCTGAACCCACCGAAGACGACCGTGTGCGGAGCTCCGATCCGAGCGCATGCGAGCATCGCAACGATCGTTTCGGGGATCATCGGCATGTAGATCGCCACCCGGTCGCCGGTCTTGACTCCGAGCTCGACGAGGGTATTGGCCGCCTGGCACACCATGTCGGTGAGCTGCTGGTAGGTGATGACACGGGTGTCGCCGGGCTCGCCCTCGAAGTAGTAAGCGACCCGGTCGCCGAGACCGGCTTCGATGTGACGATCGAGGCAGTTGTATGCGACGTTGAGCTGTCCACCGACGAACCATTTGGCAAACGGTGGGTTGCTCCAGTCGAGTACCTGGTCCCATTTCTTCGTCCAGGTGAGGCGCTCAGCCTGCTTGGCCCAGAACGCGGGGCGATCCTTCGCTGCCTCCGCGTAGATATCGGCCTTGACATTCGCCTGGGCGGCGAACACTTTGCTCGGCGGGAACCGACGCTCTTCCCGGGAGAGATTGTCGAGGGCGGCTTCTGTTGTGTCAGTCATCTTTGAACTGGCCTGTCCTTTTCTGGCGTTTTGGCCTTGTGTAACTTGCGTGGATTGGGCGGCTCAAATCCCACGTTAGCCACCCAACCGCGCGTTGCGCATCCTCATCGATTGCGCAACCGGGTAAATGCCGAATGCGGGAGGGAATGATTCCCTCCCGCATCGGCGTATCTAGTTGGTCGACGTAATTGCGTCTGGCCTACTTGGCAGGCATCACCGGGAGCACGACGCGCTTGAACGTCGAGTTCATCACCGTGGCGAAGGAACCGTAGAACGCGAAGATCGCGGTCAGGATTCCCAGGTAGCCGCCAATGTGGCCGATGGTTGTGGAGTTCGCGAACTGGCCAATCGCCAGGAAGGCGAAGGTTAGCGTCAGAGCGATGAATACCAGCAGGATGACCATGTTCGTCTTGATGGCGGCAAAGGTCATGTACAGCGTGAAGATGCCCCATGCCAGGAAGAACAGTCCGATACCGTTGGCTCCGGCCGCCTCCGCGACGCCCTTTGTGGTGAGCAGGTACCACGCAGCCAGCCAGAATGCACCGTACGAGGTGAATGCGGTGGCTCCGAAGGTGTTCTTGTTGGCGAACTCCCAGACGCCGGCGATCATTTGCCCGACGCCACCGTAGAACATTGCGAGCCCAAGAACAGCGCTCCCAGCGCCCGCAATCCACCCGGCGTTGGCGAAACTGAGAACGAAGGTGGTAAGCGCGAAACCTGCCAGTCCAAGGCCCGCTGGATCAGCGAAGCGAGCGGCGGGGGCAGCTTCCGAGTTGTTAACTCCGGTCATTTCAACTCCTTCTTTGGCCCAGCGTCGTTGCCGGACTCCTAGCCGGACGTTACTCCCGCCAGACTCATCTGGGCAAGTACCGCCGTTACTGAAATGAGATCGTGTCGCTCGATTTGTTGTGGTCTAACGCAAATCGAATTTCAGTCGGCGAGGATGGCATAGAGAGCGCGACGGGCTTCATCCAGTTTCTCGATCGCTTTGGCGCGCTGTGCGTCACTCGCGGCAAACCGCAACTGGTGGATGACGCCCATGAGCTTCGCGATGCTTTCATGCAGCCCGGCGTCTGCCTCGAGGCGAGCCTCGGCACTCTGCCAGACCTGCGCCAGCTCCTCGGTGTGGGATTCGACCCACTCGGTTCCGCTGGCAGTGAGTCGGAACTCGGTGCGCTTGCCGTCGCCAGTGGGCTCGATGAGTTCTTCGTCCACCAGCTGTTGGAGGGTCGGATAGATCGAGCCTGGGCTCGGGTACCACGTTCCGCCGGAGCGGTCGGTGATCTCCTTGATCAGGCCGTAGCCGTTGCGGGGTTGCTCTGCGAGGAGGGACAGGATGGCGATGCGAACATCACCGCGCCGCTTGCGCTGGGGTCCGGGCGGCATGAATCCGCGTGGACCGAAGCCACCGAAACCGGAGGCGCCGGGATTGAATCCCTGGCCCTCGCGATGGCCAGAGTAGCCACCGGACCAGCCGGCGCGGCCGCGGCCGTGGTCATCCTGATCGTGGTGGTGATGGGTTGGGTAGTCGTGTCTCATTGTGATATTCCTTTCAAGAAGTCTGGAGACCGTGCATCACTAACTAGTCAGTGACAGGTTAAC
Source organism: Galbitalea sp. (assembly GCA_036271795.1). GTDB lineage: Bacteria > Actinomycetota > Actinomycetes > Actinomycetales > Microbacteriaceae > Galbitalea. The sequence goes on along the minus strand of DATAZY010000039.1, from coordinate 8,456 downwards.
GATATATCGGTACTAATGAAGAGTCAAGACTAACGAGTCATGAACTGATCACGGGAATGAGTGGGTCACGGCCCGGTTCCCGTCCAAAAGTGAGCGACGCCCGTAGAATTTTGGAATGGCTGACGACGACGACGTTCGAGGTGCGCCCGGACCGGGGGAGCTTTTCGCTCCAACCGGACCTCGCCGCTCGAGCTTCACGCCCGCTCCGAACGACGCTGAATCTCGCGAAGCAGCTGCAAACGTCTTCGATGACGATGAAATTGCCGCAGCCCTTTCGGCCGAGCTTGCGCGGGTCGCTTCCGGCCCCATCCCGATCCAGCGACCTCCCGTCGAGCCGGTATCTGAGCCTGAGCCAGCTTTCACAACCGCGCCCGAGCCGGTTCCCACAACCGCGCCCGAGCCGGTTCCGACAACCGCACCCGAGCCGGCCCGGACTCCAGAGCCCACGCCGGAACCGGCACCGGAACCCGAACCAGCGGCAGCCGTCCCGCCGGCACCGATGGTTCCCCAGGGTCCGCCGGACTGGGCCACTCCGTTGTTCAGCGAGCCCACCGCGGAAGCCCCGGCCGAGCCACTGTCCGATCCCTTTGCACCGAGCGCGCCATCGTTCGCCCCGTCCAACGGGCCGTTCCCGCCTCCCGGACCGTCCGCGCCGACTCCGCCGCCATCGCCATTTTTTGGCGCAGCCGAACCGACGGAACCCGCAGCGGTGGCAACTCCCGCACCGGAACCAACCGCAGCCCAGGTGGCAGACGCGGAAGCGCTTCGAGCGCTGTACTCGGCTGCGCCCGCACCAACTGTGCCGGCCGCGGATGCGCCGCCGCCCCCCGGTTACGAAGCGTCGGCTCCGCCGGACCAGAGTCCAGCGGCCTCCTCGCCGAGCACGCCCGGTGACCTCCGGCCCCGACGCCGGGCTCTTTCCGAGGAGGACGGCAGTTCCGGCACGCTCAGTGCAATGGAGCAGCTACAGGCTCAACTCGACGAACGAGATCGGGAAGCACGCGAATATGCGGCGTGGGAGTCTTCCATGCTCCAGGTCGGCACTCCGGAAGCGCTCGCTGCGGTCGAGGAGGCCCAGGCTGAGCGGGCCGGTGTCGCACCGGCGCAACCTTCACCTCCACAACCTTCGCCTCCGTCGCCTTCGGAAGAGGAGCCGATCCCGTTCCTGCCTGCACCGGAAGACGAACCCGCCCAGTCGTTCCTGCCTCCGCCATTTGACGAGCCTGTCGCAGGATTTGCTCCGCCGGCCGACGAGCACCCGTTCGATTTGGCTCCGCCGGTCGACGAGCCTGCATTCGATTTGGCACCACCATCCGAGGAGCCGGCGTTGGATCTGGCACCACCATCCGAGGAGCCAGCGTTCGATCTGGCACCACCTTCGCCAGACGCGACGAACTCGTCTCCCGCGCCGAGCGACGCAACGCCCTTTCCCGGCTTCGGCCCACCTACCGACGCGGCGCCGATCGATTTCGCCGCGCCCGCTGATCCACACGAGCTGGTCTTTGATCCGCCGCCAGCGCTCGTCGAACCGCCCGCACCCGATGGCCTAGCCGACCTGTGGCGAGACGCTTCAGCGGACGATTCGGCGGACTCCGCGACGCCGGCGCCACCCGCAGAGCAAACGCCTCCCGCTGAAGCTCCCGTGGAGCAATTGCCCGCTGTTCCGTCACCTCCGCCACCAGCCGAGGCGCCCGCTGGGTTCGAGGATCTGCTCGCGGGCGGCGGAAGCCCTGATCCGAAGCCGCCCAGCTCCGGCTGGATCGCGGGAGATGCCAATCCATTCACGGAGCCGGCAATCGATGCAGCGACAGGGGAACGGCGCCCTTTTGGAGAAGGGGTCGAACGCGACGAAGCGGTTGACCCCTCAGACAGCATCTTTGGCGCCCCACCGGCTCCGGTAAGCGTGAATACGGCTGGTGTGGCCGTCGTACCGGAATCGCCGGTTATTGAGCCGACACCGATGACGACACCGCCGCGCGACGACGAACCCGCTGCGCTTGTCGCGCCGAAGGTCTTACCGGCGGAGCGCATCGGTCTTGAGCCAACTCCGATCGAGCAGAGGGTCGGCCGGTCGGCTCGGCTGTTCTGGCTCTGGTTTGCGGCAAATTCGTCGATCGCGGCCGTCGTCTTCGGCGTGATCATCTTCGCGCTTGGTGTCAGCCTGCGCCAGGCTGTTGTGGCAACCCTCGCTGGCGTCGCCCTGTCGTTCATTCCCCTTGGGCTCGGCACACTCGCCGGCAAGCGGAGTGGCCAGCCGACCATGGTCATTTCACGGGCCACTTTCGGACTCGTTGGCAACATCCTGCCGGCCCTGCTCGCGTTGCTCAGCAGACTGTTCTGGGCGGCCGCCCTGCTGTGGCTACTCGGGGTCGGCACGGCGGACATCCTGGTCGGGGCGAAACTCGCGGATGGGTTCACGCAGGACGAGCTCACGGTCATCATCATCGCGATCGGATTTGTCGTCTCTGTCGTGCTTGCCTACTTCGGCTACGCGCTCATCGCGATCGTGCAGCTCGTCGTGAGTGTGATCTCCGGCATTGCGATTCTTGGATTTATCGCGCTGACCTGGCAGTACGTCAACTTCACGACTGCGCTCGCCACACCCGATGGTTCGTGGATTCTCGTCGTCACGGGTGCAGTGCTGGTCTTCAGCTTCGTGGGTCTCGCCTGGGCGAACAGCAGCGCGGATGTTGCCCGATACCAGCGCCCCGGTTCATCCGGTGCGGCGTCGATGCTCTGGGCGACGTTTGGCGTCGCGATCCCGAGTTTCCTGCTGATTGCCTACGGTGCCCTCCTTGCCTCGTCGAATGCCAAGCTCGCGGCCGATATCGCGGCAAATCCGCTGGATTCGCTCGGTCGGTTGCTTCCGCTCTGGTACCCCGCTCCGCTGCTCGCCGCTACCGGGCTGAGCCTGCTCTCGGGTGTCGTGCTCGCCATATACTCCGGCGGTTTCGCACTGCAGGCGGCGGGGTTGCGGCTACGCCGTTCGCTCTCGACGCTGCTCGTGGGTCTCCTCGTGGGAGTTTTCGCATTGCTGCTCGCGAGCTCCATCACCGATTTCGCCCAGTTGTTCCGCGATGTCTCTACGACAGTTGCTGTACCGATTGCGGCGTGGGCGGGTCTGTTCGGTGCGGAGATCATGATCCGCAAGCGTCGTTTCGATTCGACATCGCTGTTGAAGCGCGGAGGAGTCTATGAGGACGTGCGCTGGGTTAACCTCGTCGCGTTGGTCGCCATTAGCGCGATCGGATTCGGGTTACTGAGCGCGACCATGCCGGCGCTGAACTGGGAGGGATACCTGTTCGCGGCCCTCGGCATTCCGCTCACGGGCCAGCTGGCAACTTCGGATCTCGGAGTCCTCGTCGCGCTCGTTCTTGGCCTGCTGGTCCCGCTGATCGCCGGACACGGTGGAATTGGCAGGCAGGAGAAGGCCACGCGGGTCCCAGAATAGACTGGACCGGTGGCCACCACCCTCGCTGACATCCTCGTCGTTTCTGAGAAGCTGTGGCCGCGATCCGGGGCCGAGGACTGGGATTCTGTCGGGCTCGTTTCCGGCAATCCCGCGGCAGAGGTGGCGAGCATCCATCTCGCCGTGGATGCCGTGCTCGACACGGTCGACGAAGCGATTGCGGCAGGCGCTGGACTCCTGCTCACGCACCACCCGCTGCTGCTGCGCGGGGTCACGACCGTTGCCGAGGACCGCTACAAGGGTGCCGTGCTCGCGCGCCTGATCCGTGGCAACTGTGCGCTGCTCGCGGCCCACACCAACGCCGACGTGGTTGAGAGCGGAACGTCCGCAACCCTGGCCGCGCGACTCGCGCTTTCGGATGTCGGTCCTCTCGTCGCGGGTGAGAGCCCCGAGCGCGGCATCGGCAGGGTTGGCACGCTGCCGACTCCCACGACGCTCGGGCGGCTGGCCAGGCAACTCGCCGACATACTGCCGCCCACCGCGGGCGGGATTCGCGGCGCCGGTGAATACGATGCGCCTGTCTCGACCGTGGCGCTGTGTGCCGGCGCGGGCGACGCATTTCTGGGCTTGCCCGCGGTACTGGCGACCGATGTCTACATCACCTCGGATCTCCGACACCACTCGGCGTCCGAATTCCGGGAGAACGCGAGACTGGGAGCGGGGCCAGCCCTGCTTGACGTCTCGCACTGGGCAAGTGAGTGGCTCTGGCTCGACACGGCCGCGGAGCAACTGCGGCTAGCGTTGCCGGGCGTTACAGTCACTGTCAGCGAGTTGCGCACAGACCCGTGGGATTTTCTGGTGGTTCAATGACTGCCGGGTCACGCTCGATCAACTTTGGGGAATGGAATCACCTATGCCATTGAAGGCCGCACCGTCGGAGCAGGCCCTCCTGCTCGACATTCAGGCGATTGACACAAAGCTGCAACAGTTGGATCACCGCGCCAAGAGCCTTCCGGAGCACGCAGCACTGCAGCTGCTTGCCGTCGAAAACTCCGAGCTGCTCGTGACACTCGCGGAGCAAAAGGGTGTGCTTGAGGACGCCAGGGTTGAACTCAAGCGGGTCGAGTCCGACGTACAGGTGGTCGAGGCTCGCATTACCCGCGACTCGGCTCGGCTGCAGGCGTCTTCATCCACAAAGGACGTCGCGGCGCTCGAGCAGGAACTGACGGCACTCAAGAAGCGCCAGTTCGACCTCGAGGAGATCGAACTAACTGTCATGGAGAAGGTAGAGCAGCAGGACGCCGTCGTCGGTCACCTCGGCGAGCAGGCCGGTTCTCTCCAGGGCAGGATGGCGGACCTCGAGGGCGAGCGCGATGCCTCGATGACGACCATCGATGATGAACGTGCCAACGCCACCGCAAATCGCTCCAGCATCGCGAGCAAGGTTTCTCCGGAGTTGCTCGCGCTCTACGAAAAGCAGCGCCAGCGCTACGGAAGCGGTGCATCCCTGCTCCGCGGCGGCGTCTCGCTCGCGAGCGGAGTGAAGCTCAATGAGAGCGACATGGTTGCCATCCGCTCGGCCGCGCCCGATGAAGTGGTCATGTGCCCGGATTCGAACGCGATCCTCGTTCGCACGGACGAGTCTGGCCTCTGATGGCGGCACGCGAGTTGATCGTGGAGGCGGACGGCGGTTCGCGCGGCAATCCCGGTGTGGCAGGTAGCGGCTCGATCGTTATCGACGCTGGTACGGGCGAAGTCCTCGCCGAGGTCGGCACCTACGTCGGCATCGCGTCAAACAACGTTGCAGAGTATCGCGGACTCATCGCGGGTATCCGCAAGGCACTGGAGATCGAACCTGACGCGAACCTGCACATCCGGATGGACTCAAAACTGGTCATCGAGCAGATGAGCGGTCGCTGGAAGATCAAGCATCCCGACATGGCGGACCTGGCTGCGGAAGCGCGGCAGTTGCTCACCGGAACGCCGGTCAGCTTCGAGTGGATGCCGCGCCTGGACAACTCACGCGCGGACAAGATCGCTAACGAGGTCATGGACACGAAGAGGTCGTTCCAGCGGGGGGCCGCGGGCGACGAAAAGCGAACGGTTCGCTTCGAATAGCGCGTCGAGTGGCTTTGGTGCTTGGCCCTGCTGTCGGTTTGCTCCCGCCTTCGGCTAGCCTTGGGGCAGCAAACGGGTCGATGAGACGGTCGCGTGGGTCAGCAATGGCTCCCGAGGAACGTCCGGGCTCCATAGAGCAGGGCGGTGGGTAACACCCACCCGGAGCAATCCGCGAGAAAGTGCAACAGACAGCAGACCGCCACGAACTTCGGTTCGGGGTAAGGGTGAAACGGTGGTGTAAGAGACCACCAGCAGCCCGAGTGATCGGGCTGGCTGGGTAAACCTCGCCCGGAGCAAGGTCAGACAGGAAGCGTTACGGGCTGCTCGCCCAGTTTCCGGGTAGACCGCTAGAGGTGTGCGGCAACGTACATCGTAGATAGATGGCCGTCGATGAGACGTAAGTCTCGGGACAGAACCCGGCGTACGGTCGGCCCGTTTGCCTCCCTCGCTATTGTCGAGGCATGACGATTCTCGTTCGCCGCGCCGAACTCTCGGACGCGCGAGGCATTGCCGAGGTTCACGTGCAGGGCTGGCGCGAAGCGTATGCGCATCTTGTGCCTGAGGAGAATCTCGCCCGCCTGAGCGTCGACCAGCGTGAGCTGCGCTGGGCCGAGATCATCCCGCATCCGAACGCAGATATCTGGGTCGCCACGGATGTCGATCGGGTGATTGGATTCGCGGGCGGCGGAACCAGCCAGGATCCTGAACCCGTGCGCGACCTCGAGCTGCAGTCACTGTACGTGCTGGCCGACTACTACGGCACGGGCGCGGGGCAGCGACTGCTTGATGCCGTTCTTAGTGACAAACCCGCGTCCCTGTGGGTAGCCGACGACAACCCGCGTGCTCGGGCGTTCTACGCGCGCAACCGATTCGTGCCCGATGGCATAGAGAAAATGGGCCCGCTCATGGGTACCGACATTCTCGAGACGCGGCTCGTTCGCTAGGTCACGAGGGCGGATGCGATCGCGGATGTGAAGCCCGGCGTTGCAAAGAGGTTGCCGGCCAGGTCGACTGCAAGCACGTCGATGTCCCAGGACGAGGTTGACGCATTGAGCGAATCGACGCCGCCTGCGATTATCGCGGTCGCCAATACATCGGCCTGGATGATGTCGTCGGCGACGACGGTTACCTGAGCGAATCCGCCGCGGCCCCAGATATGGTCGCCTCTCTCTGCGGTTCCGGAAGTAGCGACCGCTCGCCGCGAACCCCCAAGCCGTACCGAGGTGAGGAGTCGCGTACGGTCAAAGGGATCCGTGATGCCAACCGTTGCCTCCTGGCCCGACGTGAGGACATCTCCTCCCGCGTTCAGGATCCAGTGCTCAGAGTCCGCGAGCAGGTCACGAGCCGCATCCATGGCCAGGGCTTTGACTATGCCGGACAGATCGACAACACCGTCGGGTCGGTGGGGTGTGAAAGCGTCCGCAGTAAGTGCTCGCCACTCGAGCGCTCTCGCGTACGCTCCCCGCAATTCGGGGCTCGCGTCGATCATCGACAGCGAGCCATCCGCGATTCTGCTCAGTTCGCTGTCCGCTCGGTACAGGCTGAACCGTTCGTTGAGCTCGGCGAACACGGCCTCGATCTCGCGCACTCGGAGCGGCGGCTCGATCGAGACGACTGTTCCCATGGTTTCGAAGACGTAGATCATGCTTTCGCCTTATCCAGTGCCGATTGCAACGAGGTCAAGTAACCCTCGGTTGTGAAGGTTGCGCCGCTGACGGTAGCAACGCTGGCTGATTGTGCGGCGAGAACTTCGGAGCGGAGTATGGGTGCCGCCTCGTTACTGATCTCGATCGATCTCTGTTCGGCGTTCGTCAATTGGAGCGCCTTGACATCAGTGATCTTGTCCCCGGAAACGACGAGTTCAACCTGGACCGGTCCATAGCGAGTCTGCTCGACACTGCCTGCGTATGTCCCGTTCGTGAGCTTCGTTGCGGGCGTCGCGGCGGGCGTCGAGCTGACGGTCCCGATGACCCAACCAACCGTGATCACGGCGGCGCTCACAATGACGCTGCCGATCGCCGCACGCCTTCTCATGGAACCTGCCCTCTCACCAGTCGAATCTTTCGGTGTGGATCTGATGCTCTGGCAATCCCAACGCCCGGGCGTCCCTTACAACGAGATCCGTCCATGGCCCGGGACCGCAGATGTACAGATCAGAATTGATGAGATCGGGGAACGCAGATTTCAGACTCACGTTCCTGCTCAGATCGGTTGCGGACATCCAGGTGGCGACGCCAGCTGGACGCGGGCCGATCATGGTGTAGAAGTTCGCGTCACGGTCGTGTGCGAGCGACTCCATTTCGTCCCACAGATATTTCTGACGCTCGGACGATGCACGCAGCAGGATCGTCGCTTCTCCCGGAGCGAGTCGTGAATGCTCGAGCAGCGCACGAATCGGCGTCACCCCAATCCCGGCGGCAACGATCGCCAGCTTTGGCGACGTGCGTGCCGCGTCTGTGAACAGGCCGTATGGGCCCTCGAACCAGACCCGCGTTCCAACGGGAAGCGTCCCCAGCTCGGTCGAGCCCGTTCCGAGCGCGCGCACCGTAATGCGAGCAGAACGGTCAGTTGGCGCCGTGGAGAGCGAAATCGGGTGGGCGTGCCACCACGTCTTCGCGGTCCAGAAGCGCCAGACAAAGAACTGGCCACCGGCCGAGCCGAGCGCCTCAAGATTCCGTCCCGAGAGGTGAACTGAGACGACATCCGGGCCGACAACCTCGATCCCGCTGACCCGAACATCGTGCCTCTGACTTCTCACGAGCGGAGTAAGAAATCGGAACACCAGGATGGACCCCAGCGCCAGAACGTAGAGCGCAATCCAGTAGTAGCGCGAGAATCCGGCAGCCAGCACGCCACCCTCGCTGAACTGGTGTGGGATCGCGAAGGCGACCGCGACGTAGCTCAACAGGTGGATGACGTGCCAGAACTC
>DATAZY010000038.1:0-13296 GCA_036271795.1 Galbitalea sp. | reverse complement strand
GACGCCACGATAATGGTGGCCGGCTGCATATTGGAGTTTCATGACTGTTCCTTCCGAATCGATCTGAGTCTGTGTCGCCGATTTATCAGCGATAGATAACGATATATCGTTGGAATTCTTTTAGTCAAGACCTCGAGTCGTGAACAATGACCGGGCAGGCCCGAGTAGCCGACGCCGATCGCGCGTTTGCATCGGTCGACACCTTTGTCGTCGGTGAACTTGAGCGTGGGGCGCTGGTCCTGCACATAGTTGACCATGCCGTCGATACCGGCCGCCGTGATGGTGGCCGGGTGATCGTGGCCGTGGTCTGCAGGACAATGGGGCGAAGAATGGAACCAGCGCGGGCACGTGTCTCAGGATCTGCGGTTAGCCTGCCCAAAGCATGGGGGTTGTGGCGCGCTCCCTTAATTGCCGGAGCTTCTCCGCCTAGGCATGTCCTCACATCATGAGCGGGGTCCATCATGTGCACAACCGGTGCAGTACTTGCACAATAGACAGCTCGAGCATATTCTTGTGCTGGTGTCGCCTCGCATTCGTGACCGGGTCCGATCGGGGGCTCAAGGCAACACTCGTGACGGTAATGGATGACATCGGTCCAAGGGTGCTGAGGATGAGCCGGTTCGAGCGAGTGGGAAGCAGCTTCCCGGGAGGTCAAAATGAGCGTTGTTGAGGTGCGAGCTGGAAAGCTTGAGGGCAACGAGTCGGCGTTCGGACACGAGTGGCTTGGTGTGCCATATGCCGCGCCGCCGTTAGGTCCGCTACGGTTCCGAGCGCCTCAATCCGTTGAGCCGTGGACGGGTACTCGCGATGCGCGCATGTTCGCGAGCCCAGCGATGCAGACACCACTGAGACCTCCGGTCGATGACCACGCCAGCACGCCACTCGGCAAGCTGGGGACGGGAAGCGAAGACTGTCTCTACGTCAATATATGGAGTCCTGATCCTCAGGCCCGCCTACCTGTCGTGGTCTGGTTCCACGGGGGTGGCTTTCTCTTAGGCAGCGGCAACATTGACAATGGGAGGCTGGCTGCCTTGGAACAAGGCGTTGTCTTCGTCAGTGTTAACTATCGCCTTGGACCTTGGGGTTTCTTGTTTCTCGATGATCTTGCCCCTGGCATTTCGGACTCCAATCTTGCGCTACGAGATCACGTTGCGGTGCTTGAGTGGGTACAAGACAACATCCGAGCGTTCGGCGGCGATCCAACGCAGGTGACCATCAGCGGTTTGTCGTCGGGCGGTATGCAGTCAGCCAACCTTCTGGGTGCGCCGAGTGCGGCAGGGCTCTTCCAGCAGGCAATCTGTTTCAGTGGATCGGCGGAGCTCGTCCGCGATCGCGAGGGATCGACCCAACTCACGCTGCGATATCTCGATGAGTTAGGGCTGGATAGATCGCAAGCGCACCTTATTCCCGAACTCCCATCTTCGGACCTCTTCCAAGCGTCGAAGGAAATAGCGAGGCAGTGTTTGGTCGATTCGGCGTTCGATGGGGAGGCGTTTCTTCCCGTGGCGGGCGACGACTTTCTCCCACAGTTCCCTTTGGACTCGGTGCGAGCCGGTTCATCATCAGCCGTGATCCTTACTGAGATTTGGGCTAAGCATGAGATGAACACCTTTCTCATTCCTGATCCGAAGAAGGGGGCCCTGAAGGAAGAGCTATCAGCTAGGAAGCGCTTCGGGGAAGACAATTGGCAGATTGTATGTGAGCGTTATCGCGAGTTCGGCCCCAATTGGTATGAAGTCATGATGACGGACTTTCATTTCGTACTTCCCGCGATATCACTGCTTGAGGCACAGTGCGATGGCGGAGGGCGGTCACGTGCAATTCGGCTCGATCGTGCACCACGAACTCCGCCATTTGATGCTCTGGGCGCAGTTCATGGATGCGACTCCGTCTATCTGTTCGGATCGAGCCCAAAATCGAACGGTCGGCTTGACGAGACAGACGTTGCATTTGGTACGAAGTATCGAGAGTTTTGCTTCGGTAGAACCGCGTTCTCGGAATCAGGTTTTGAGTTCTCTGATTTCGACCTCACAAACAGGAGAATCGTCCGATTCGATGAGGATTCGGAGTCAGTAAAAGATCTAGGCGCAGAAAGTCGAGGCTTCTGGGATGGCATCTATGAACCGTACGGAGGCGACGGGTTGAAGAGCCGACAGAAGACCAAGTAGCCGCGAGCTATCCCCTGGCGGCGTCAGGTATACCCGCAAACTTTTCGGGCTCGTGGAGCCGTAGAGACCGGTCGTGGGAGGGCTTCTAGCGCAGGAAGAGGCGTCGTTCTACGCACGCCCAGTGCAGTGGTGATTTCGTGGACTTCTCGGGATCACTACTACAGACCTCAAGAATCTGAATCGTGCGACTCACGACTTGCCGTAACGTCACCCCTGCATGGGACGATAAGGCTAGAAGAACGGAGCGGAGCGCTCGTGACCGAGAAATTCCGGCCGGATGAGGTTCCTGCGTCCTTCGAAGAGTGCATGGAAATCCCGATGGTCGGGGTCGGCGCATCCCTCGACCTCCCACATAAGGCAAACGTGAACTGGGTACTACGACTATGCGGTCGGGGAGGCGGTTGCGGCGACTTTGGCCGCCTTGGGCTGCTTGGTGTCGGGGTGGCCTGACTCAGGGTCGAAGACGTGGCACTCGACGGTTGTTTTGTCGACGGTGACCTGCTTCGGGCGAGCGGTCCAGCAGACGTCCGCGACCAGCGGGCAGCGCGCGGCGAACGGACACTGGTCGGACCCGATGGTCGCGGGCGGTTCATTCCGAACGAGAGCCTGACGGCGAGCATCGCGCCGCCTCTTCTGCGATGCCGGATCGCTCACCGGCGCGGATGAGAGCAGGGCTCGCGTATACGGATGCAGCGGCTGTGTGCCGACCTGTTCGGCTGGACCGGATTCCATCACGCGACCGCGGTACAGAACTACGATCCGCTGCGAAAGGTACTGCACGATCGACAGGTCATGGGAGATAAAGAGGTACGACATCCCGAGCTCTGACTGCAGCTGGCTCAGCAGGTTGATGACCTGTGCCTGCGTCGACACATCGAGCGCGCTAACGGCCTCATCGCAAACGACAAGTTCCGGGTCGTTCGCGAGCGAACGGGCAATCGCAATGCGTTGCCGCTGCCCGCCTGAAAAATCGGAAGGCAGTCGCTCGGCCGAGTTCGCTGGCAGCCGCACCATCCCCAACAGCCATCTGACCCGCTCGACCGCGTCCTTGCGGGACGACCGTTTGACGGCACGCAAAGGCTCGGTGAGGGCGTCCTCAATCGTGCGGCGCGGGTCCAGCGAGCTGTACGGATCCTGGAAGACCGCCTGGATATTCTCGGCCAGAGCGCGACGCTGGCGCGCGTGCGCGCGGGTGATGTCGTCGCCCTTGAAGGCGATGGATCCCTCAGCAACTGGATTGAGCCCGAGGATGGCGCGACCGATCGTCGACTTGCCTGACCCGGACTCGCCAACCAGGCCCACGGTCTCCCCCGGTTCGATCGTGAAGCTGACACCGTCGATGGCGCGGAACACTTTCGATCCGTTCGACCCGCGCGTTGTGAACTCGACAACGAGGTCGCGAACATCGATCAGGCTCATCGCGAAGCTCCCAACTTCATCGCCTCGTCGGTGCGGATGCATCGCGACTCACGGTCCTTGCCTGTTGCGACCAGCGGTATGGGCGCCTTTCGGCACGCCTCGGTCACCAGCGCGCAGCGGTCGGCAAAATGGCAGCCGATCGGCCACTGCTCCGGCGGCGGAACGATCCCGGCAATGGCACCGAGCGGCTTGCCGATCTCGGCCCGGTCGGGTGACGACGCCATCAGGCCGGCGGTATAGGGATGCGTCGGAGCAGCGAACAGCTCCTCGGTCGAACACTGCTCGACGACTTCGCCCGCGTACATCACAACGGTGCGGTCGGCGATGTCTGCGATGACACCGAGATTGTGAGTGACCAGAATCAGCGACATGTGGAACTCGTCCTTGAGCGACCGCAGCAGGTCGAGGATCTCGGCCTGCACCGTCACATCCAGCGCGGTCGTCGGCTCGTCGGCGATCAGCAGCTCGGGTTGCCCCGTCAATGCGATCGCGATGCAGACGCGCTGCGCCATGCCGCCCGAGATCTGGTGCGGGAAGCTCGCGTACACCGCATCCGGCCGATCGATGCCGACCTTGCGCAGCAGGGCAAGTGCCTCGACCTTCGCCTCCGACCTACTCATCTTCTTGTGCAGCCGCAGCGGCTCGCGCAGCTGGCTGCCGATGGTGAACGACGGATCGAGCGCGACCATCGGCTCCTGCGAGATGAGTGCGATCTTTGTGCCGCGGTGCGCCGCCGCGACCGATTCGGAAGCTGTCAGGCCGCCGCCGGCGAACGTGATCGTGCCCGACTGCACTCGGCAGCCGGGCGGCAGCAGACCGATGATGGCCCGCGCCGTCATCGTCTTGCCAGAGCCCGACTCGCCGACCAGGCCGAGGACCTCGCCCTTGCGCACCTCGAACGACAGGTCTTCGACGAGCGCGGTTGGCGACACCTCTGAGCCCGCGACTACTGTGAGCCCCGTCGCTCGGAGCAGCACATCCGACGATTCCTGAGTGGGAGTCGCAGCAACCCGAGGCCCGCGTTCGCGTCGACTCTGCGCCCGAAACTGACCCGCGGGCGAAACCGAAACGCTGCCAGCCTGCGCGGTGTTGATGGCATCGCCGAGGGTGTTGAAGGCCAGAATCGTCAGAATGAGAATCCCGCCAGTCGGTGCCATCAGCCACGGGTCCTGATAGATATTCTGGGACGCCTCGTAGATCATCGCCCCCCAGTTCGCCGCGGGCGGTTGCACCGCGAGGCCGATGAACGCCAGCCCCGACTGCACGAGCAGCGCGATTCCAAACGTGAGCGTGCTGATGATGATGAGCGGCGCGACGACGTTCGGAAGGACGTGACGAAGGATGATCCGAGGGGCGGCGAGGCCGGAGACCTGTGCAGCGTCGATAAACAACTCACGACGAACTGCGATCGTCGACCCGCGAACGAGGCGGATGAAGCTGGCTGAAATGATAATGCCGAGCGTCACCATCGCCAGCGTCAGGTTGTTACCGACGACGGCCACGACTGCCATCAGGACGATGATCGCGGGAATGGCGAGGAAGACATCCGCGAGGCGCGCGATAATCGCGTCAACCCAGCCGCCGAAGTAGCCTGCGAGCAGACCGAGTGGAACCCCTATGACCAGAGCGACGACCACGACCTCGACGCAGGAGATGAGGGCGAGGTTGCCGCCATAGATGAGGCGGGTAAGGATGTCGCGTCCAAGAGAGTCCGTTCCCAACCAATGCGCCGCAGACGGCAGCGCCAGGTTGTGGACGATGTCCTGTTTGTACGGGTCATCCGGCGCCACCCACTTGGCGAAGATGCTCGTCAGGATGACGGCAAGGATCCAGCCCCCAGAAACCCACGCGGCTGGCTTCCGCATCAAGTTGTGGAGCACACCCCGGCGGGTGGAAGTCAGGTGATCTGGCTCGGTAGCAACGACCTCGGCCTGTGCGGTACTCACGCGCGCCTCGTTTTTGGATTCAGGATCAGGTAGACCACGTCCACCAGCAGATTGACGAGCAGAACGATGGCGGCCGTGACGATGACAGCTCCCTGCACGACCGGGATGTCGTGCTGCGAGACCGCCGTGTTTGTGAGCTGGCCGATGCCGGGCAGGGCAAAGATCTGCTCGATGATGACGGCACCGCCGAGTACCCCGATGAACTGGAAACCGATGTTGGTCACGATCGGGATCGACGCATTTCGCAGCGCGTGCTTATAGATGATCGAGCGTGTCGGCAGTCCCTGCGCCCGAAGCGATCGGATGTAGTCCTTGCCGAGCGTTTCGAGCATCGCGCTGCGGGTCTGGCGACTGATGGATGCGATGCCGGCGAGCCCGATCGCGACCACGGGGAGCACCATGCCGTAGGCCCACTGACCCGGTGACTGAGTTATCGGCGTATACCCCGTGGCCGGCAGCCACTTCAGAATGATGCTGAAGACTAAGACGAGTGTGACTGCGAGCCAGAAGCTTGGCAGCGCCATCCCGACACTCGACGCGCCCTGGACGATCCGATCGACTGTTCCGCCGCGAACAGCACTCAGCACGCCGAGACCGATGCCGACAATCCCAGTGAGGAGCGTCGCCGATATTGCGAGCGACAGGGTGACCGGCAGAGCGTTCGCGATCGACTGTGCAACTGGCTGACCGTTGATGAGCGAAACGCCCAGATTGCCCTGCAAAGTGTTGCCCCAAAAGGCCAGGAACCGGATGCCGATCGGTTGATCGAGTCCGAGCTGGTGGTTCACAGCCGCAATCTGAGCCGCCGTCGCACCCTTGCCGAGAATTGTCTGCGCCGGATTCCCTGGAATTAATTGAACCAGGAAGAACGTAAACGAAACGACGATGGCAAGGATGGGAATGGCGATCAAGACTCTACGCGCGACAAACCGCAGCATGATTCCTGGCCTTTCGTTGGTACTGAGCTAACTAGGACTTCGGCGTGATGTCCCGAAGGAACGGCCAGTCGTTGCCGGGGTTGTAGGCGACGTGCGTCTTCGAGTTGCTCGCGAAGTACTGGCTGCCGTCGTCGAAGATCGGTGCGAACCAGGCCTGGTCCACGACGTACTTGTTGAGCGCCTGCCAATTCTTCGTTGCCGCGGCCGTCGTCTTGGCTGTCGCGGCTGCGTTGAACAGCGAGACTACCTTCGGATCGGTTGTGTGCAGGTAGTTGAAGCCACCGTTCGGCAGAAGCAGTCGCTTCGCGTCGTAGTAGGCACCCTGCGGAAACCAGAAGTAGTACACGATGCCCGACTTCGGAAGGTCGGTGATGTATGCGGCGTTCTGGTCGTCGATCGTTGCGGTGATTCCGACGGCTTTCAGGTCGGCGACGATGACCTGGTTGACGTTGTCGAAGAACGGGTTCGACAGGAAGGAGATCTTCAGTCCGCTCGAGTACCCCGCGGCGGCAAGCAGCGCCTTCGCCTTGCTTGGGTTGTAGGAGTACTTGTTGCTGGCGGACTTGAGGTACGCCTGCGAACTCTTCCAGAACATCGAGGATTCGGGGGTTCCACCGCCGTTGACCTTGATGATCGCCTGCTTGTCGAGCGCGTAATTAATGGCCTGGCGGACGCGCACATCTTTCAGCGCGGGGTTTGTTGTTCCATCACGGTCGTCAAGCCACAGTCCGTTGATGGCCGAAGGCCAGTTGAGCGTGGTGACTCCCGCGCCCTTGGCCGCTGCCAACTGCATCGAGTTGATGCGAGTGACATCCACCTGACCCGACCGGAGAGCGTTGAATGCTGCCGTCTGGTCGGTGATGTTCTTGAACACGACCGTGTCATACGAGTAGCCCTGGGGGTCGTAGTAGTTCTTGTTGCGAACGAACGTCCACAACGAACCCGCTGTTGTCGCCGACTTCTCCATGACGTACGGACCCGCACCAGATGGAGTGATGGCCAGAGTCGCGGGGTCCTTCAGGGCTTTTGGGCTCACCATCGCGCCCACATTCTCGGTGAAGTCTAGCGGCAGGGAAGTGTCCGGAGTCTTCAACTTGAGCGTGACCGTCAGGCCGGACGTGGACACGGACGTCACGTTCGAGAGCTGGTCGGTCGTCGGACCGACAATCGAGCCATCAATCACCCGTTCGATGTTGGTCTTCACGGCCGCAGCGTCGAGTGGGGTGCCGTCCGCGAACTTGAGATTCGGCTGCAGCGTTATCGAGAAGGAGAGCGGAGTCGGGTACGACCACTTCGCCGCAAGTCCTGGCTCGATCTTGCTCTTATCTGTGACCGTGAGCAGCGTCGCGTAGGGCGCCTGAAAAAATGGAACCTCGACGTTCCCATACGACTGCTTGTCAGGATCCCATCCGTTGGCGAGACTGCCGAACGCACCACCGATTGTCACTGTCCCACCTTTGGGTACGCCGGTGGGCTGTGTGGATGATCCGCCGCTCGAACACGCCGCGGTTGCGCCGACCACGATGAGTGCCAGAGCCGCAGCGGATACTGCCATTTTTGTTGTTCTCATGCTTTGCGTACCTCTCTTGGAATGGGATTGCTATCGGGTTGAATCACGTTCGGGATCGAAGTCGTCGAAGACCCGTCCGCTCTTGGATGTATTTGCGTGTCGAAGTGCGGCGTTTGCTTCGGCCTGCCATTGACGCGCGGGCTCCCAGTTGTCGATGAGCATGTTTGAGCCGTGGATGTGACCGAGCATCGTGCGGGTCACTGCCTCGCCCCCGGCATCCTGGATGCGCGCCGCGTACATTTCGACGCTGTCTCGACGAGGATCGAATTCGGCCGAGAGCGCGTACACGGGAGCGACGTTAGACAAGTCAGGGGCCATCATCGGTGACGCGTACGGATTCACCTTGTCGCGTGGATCCGGAAGATACATGTCGACGCCCAGAAGATCGTCTTCGCGGGTGACGTCGTAATTCGGACTGCCGTACCTCCACATGTACGTTGACTTCGTGCAGTCGAGTTCGGCAATCTCCAATAGCTGGAGGATGAGCTTAGGACCCTTTCGATCCTGCGCCATCACGGACACGACTGCCGCGAGATTGCCGCCAGCCGAGGCACCTCCGACGCTGATCCGGTCCGCGTCGCCGTCGAACTCCGCAGCGTGGTCGTGAGACCATAGCACCGCGCTGTAGCAGTCCTCAGGACCGGTCGGAAATCGAAACTCGGGGGCCAGCCGATAGTCGACATTCAGAACCGCGGAATGCGTTTCCGCACAGCGACTCTGGTTGAAGAGGTCAGTGCGATCGTCGTAAGCCGACCCGACGATCCATCCTCCGCCGTGGAAGTACACGTGGATGGGGAACGGCCCCGATCCCGCGGGCGTGTACAGCCGAGCGGTGAACGTGCCCCCGTCGTAGGACGAAATAGTGACGTCCTTGATAGTCGCAACGCCGTCGACTCGCACTATCGGGTCAGCATGTTCTCTCGGACTCGTGATCCGACCGATGTACTCGCGAGGCAGCGTCTTGCCCTCGTGGGTGAAGGGCATGCTCAACATCCGCTTGAGCAAGGCTTGGGGTTCTGGTTGCAGCGGCACAGTCATCCTTCGTTTCACATCAGCCACGGGAAGGAAGTGTTCGCACATTGCTCGACTTCCTTGTCGCCCACTGGGGTTGAGGAAAAGCTACATCGAACTCTGAGGGTGTGCAAGTGTTGCAACACATGTGCACATATTGTTACCTTTGAGAAATTCAATGATGAGAGAAAGGTGCGCGGCCATGGCAAGCGACCCAGACCCGATGGCGAAACCGCTGCAGGGCAAGACGGCCTTGGTTACAGGCGGAGGCATCGGCATCGGTCGCGAGATCGCACTGGCGCTCGCCTCTGCTGGTGCACGCGTTGCTGTCACCTATCACCGCCACGCACCAGACGACGGGTTTCGCACCGCGGTCGCCGCAGCATCCGGGCGCGACGCGATCTGCGTCGAGTTGGATGCCACCGACGCGGCTGAAGTCCAGCGCGCGCTAACCACGGTGGGCGATTCCGCGGGCGAGCTCAGCATCCTCGTGAACAACGTGGGCGGTCTTGTCCGCCGGAACTCGATCCGGGACATGGATTACGAGCTGTGGAAGGACGTGGTGGCGCTCAACCTCGACAGCATGTTCCTGGTTACTCACCACGTGTTACGACACTTCGACTTCCCGGATGGTCGAATCATCAATGTCGCTTCCCTAGCCGGGCGCAACGGAGGCCATGCCGGAGCAACCGCATACGCTGCGACGAAGGCGGCCGTGTTCGGTTTCACGCGCGGCTTGGCTAAGGAGCTCGCACCGTCGGGGACGACCGTCAATGCACTCGCTCCAGGCTTCATCGAAGGCACTCCGTTCCACGACACGTTCACGAGTGACGAGTCGAAAGCAGCAACCATCGCGAGCATTCCGGTGGGCAGAGCGGGGACTCCGTCCGATGTCGCGTCTGCCGCCGTATGGTTAGCGAGCCCAGGCGCGGGGTTTGTTAGCGGCACGGTTATCGACATCAACGGCGCCCAGTATTTCGGGTGACAGCAGCCGTGCTCAACACTCCAATCGTTCATCCAGGAATTCTCGCCGGGTTAGCTTCGGCTGGACACAAGTCGATGATTCTTGTCACCGACGGCTACTTCGCCGCTTCGACGACGACCGGACCCAACGCGGATCGTGTCTACCTCAACCTCGAGGCTGGTTCCCCCACCGTCACGCGGGTCATCGAGTTGATCGCGCGCATGGTGCCGATCGAACAGTGTACGGGCATGAGGGCTCCGGCTGGCGGGTCGAATGAAGTTCAGCTAGAGGTGCAACGCCTGCTCGGCAACGGTGTTCCGAGCGAGAACCTGGAGCGCGACGACTTCTACGCATTGGCTCGATCGGTCGACCTCGCGCTATGCATCGTCACAGGGGATACGCGAAGGTTTGCCAACGTGATACTTACGGTCGGCTCAGGAACCGCACCATCCTGACTGTCGCCGGGATATCCCGTGCGGTCGCATGGTGTGCAAAGATCACCTCTATGGTGCACATATCGCGCCGGGCTTGTATTGGAGGATCGTGCCTCAAACTGTGAGTCGGGCCATCGACATTCTTGAATTTTGCAGCATTCGTCCGCGTGAGCTGCGAGAAATTGCGACCGAATTAGGCGTTCACCGCACTACTGCTCTTCGAATGCTGCAGACCCTGTCCGCGGGCGGCTTTATGCGCAGGGACGACTTCGGCCGGTATGGCGTTGGTTTCCGACTGGCGGGTCTCGCGCAGTCCGCACTCGAGCAATTCGACCTGCGGACCATCGTGCATCCGTACATTGTGAAACTCAGCGAGCGCACTGGCCAGACGATCCAGTTCGCCGTTCCCCAGGGCAAGCACATCGTTTACGTCGACAAAATCGAACCCGCAGAGGGCATCAGCCTGAACACGACGATCGGCGGTTTCGTCGTAGTTCACACTGCGGGCGTCAGTAAGGCGATCCTCGCGAGCCTCGATCCGAAGAGTCGTGAGGACATCATCGCCGGCGCCACGTTCGAGGCGTACAACGCGAACACCATCACGTCCGCTGCGGAGTTGGAGAAGCGACTCGACATCGTGCGGGAACGGGGCTGGGCGACGGACGAAGGCGAGTTTGATGTTGTCTCGAACTGCGTCGCCGCTGCCGTGTGGGACCACGCCGACCGGGTAGCCGGCGCGATATCAATTACGGCGTTCCGCGAGAAAGCCGACATCGCAGCGCTCCGCGTATACCTACCGGATCTTCTCGAGACAACCGCGGCAATCTCTCACGAGCTGGGGTGGCGGCCGGCCCGCGAACCGTCCACGCTTGCGATCGCGGAGAACTGAGCCGCATAAATGTCTCATGCCCGCTCGATCCTAGTTATGGGCGTCAGCGGCTCCGGTAAGAGCACGATTGGGCGACTGCTCGCGGCCGAGATCGCAATACCATTCATTGATGCCGACGAGCTGCATCCCCCCTCCAATGTTGCGAAAATGGCGGCTGGCGATCCGTTGACCGACGCGGATCGTACGCCCTGGCTCACCGCGGTGGGCATCGCACTCGCAGCATCACCAGTCGTAGTGGCCTGCTCCGCGCTCAAGCTCGCCTATCGGGATCGTCTTCGCGAACTTGCTCCTTCGCTTGAGATCGTCTACTTGAAAGCGGATCCCGATCTCCTGGCCGATCGACTCGCCGAACGAACCCATGAATTCATGCCCCCGTCCCTTCTGGCGTCGCAGTTGGACGTTCTCGAGATACCTACCGAAGTTGAGAGTCCGCTCATTCTCGACGCGAGGATGGCACCGCACGAGCTAGTAGCGATTGTTCGGCGGCAGCCCAGGGGAGGCCTGACTGCTGCGAGCGCCACGCTGAGCTCTACTTGCCGGGCTCGAACCCGATGAGCGACAGCCGCCCGAATTTGTCGCGAACCTGCCCCATCGCTGTCGCCCCACGGACGCACCTGAAGGTCGTCGACAACGGTGCCGTCAACGGAAAGGGCGCGAGCCCCCTCCACGCTGACTTGGACGATGCGGATGATTCCCCCTGAGTTGAATTCAAACGAATTCGACACCACGTGATCACTACAACGGGCCCGCGTTCGCGACAAGTTATGGGGGAAATGTGGGGGCAGACTACTCGCGCAGAGGCGTGTGATGTATGTGATGTCTCAGGGGCGGATTCAGGTGGTCATTGCAACGGTTTCCTGAGTGGCTGATGGTTGCTCTATGGGGAGGTTGCGATGAAACAACGGAAGCCGCGTCGATGGACTGAGGCGCAGAAGCAGGCGATTTGGGATCGTTTGGATTCTGGCGAGCCGGCGGCGACGATTGCCCGGTCGCTGGGAAGGTATCCGAGTGCGATTCGGGCGCTCCAGCTCGCTACTGGCGGGGTTCGTCCCGCGGTTCGTCACCGCTCGCTTCGCGCGCTCAGTCTGGAGGAGCGCGAGGAGATCTCACGCGGGCTCTCGGCGGGGTTATCGGTTCGGTCGATTGCGGCAATGATCGGTCGGGCTCCGTCGACCGTGTCGCGGGAATTGACCCGCAATGGTGGCGGACGCCGCTACCGCGCTATCGCGGCCGATAGCCGGGCGCTGCGCGAAGCCCGTCGACCGAAACGTGCGAAGTTGGCCGACGTGCCAACGCTGAGGGCCGTTGTTGAGGCGAAGCTGGAACTGCGGTGGTCACCGCAGCAGATCTCGATGCGGTTGTCCCGGCACTATCCGAACGATCCGGAGATGCGAGTGAGTCACGAAACGATCTACATGTCACTGTTCGTCCAGGGTCGCGGGGCTTTGCGACGCGAACTCCACCAGGCGCTCCGATCTGGTCGTGCGACGCGGCGCGCGAAGTCGGAACTGCCGGTTGGCAGGGGGAAGATCCCCGGAATGGTGATGATCTCCGAACGCCCTGCCGAGGTCGCGGACCGCGCGGTCCCTGGTCATTGGGAGGGAGACCTCATCATGGGGAAACGCAAAACCTCGATCGGGACGCTCGTGGAGCGGACAACGCGTTACGTGATGCTCCTCAGGCTCGAACGCTATAGCGCCGACGAGGTCCGCGAGACAATGGCGAAGAAGATCCTGACACTGCCCGAGACACTGCGCCGCTCGATCACGTGGGACCAGGGCAAAGAGATGTCCTCCCACGCACGCTTCACCATCGACACCGGCGTCCAGGTCTACTTCTGCGACCCAAGAAGCCCCTGGCAGCGCGGAACGAACGAGAACACCAACGGCCTGCTGCGCCAGTACTTCCCAAAAGGCTCCGACCTCTCGATCCACACCGAAGCCGACCTAGACGAAGT
>DATAZY010000037.1:0-52138 GCA_036271795.1 Galbitalea sp. | reverse complement strand
TCGACCCCCGTAAGGCGGACCAGATGGTTCGTGGCACGGTCATCCTGCCCCACGGCACCGGCAAGACGGCTCGCGTCGTCGTGTTCGCGACGGGTGCTGCCGCTGAGGCCGCAATCGCCGCGGGTGCAGATGAGGTCGGTGGCTCCGAGCTCATCGAGAAGGTCGCTGCCGGTTACACCGCATTCGACTCGGCTGTTTCGACCCCCGAGCTCATGGGCCAGGTCGGTCGCCTCGGTAAGGTGCTTGGTCCACGTGGCCTCATGCCGAACCCGAAGACCGGTACCGTGACGACGGATGTTGCCAAGGCAGTCTCCGACATCAAGGGCGGCAAGATCGAGTTCCGCGTCGACAAGCACTCCAACGTGCACTTCGTTGTCGGCAAGGCCGCGTTCACCGAGGAGCAGCTCTCCGAGAACATCAAGGCTGCGATCGACGAGATCGTTCGCTCCAAGCCAAGCAGCTCGAAGGGCCGTTACATCACCAAGGGCACCGTCTCGACCACGTTCGGTCCTGGCATCCCGCTCGATGTGAACGTTCTGTAATACCCCGCGCTCAGCGCAACGAAAGGGGTCCGCTTCGGCGGGCCCCTTTTGTGTTGGCCCCGAAGCGGTGAGCTGCGAAAGTGCAGGAGAATCGAGTGTGACCAGCGCCGAAACACCCTCCACGAGCATCCCATTGACAGAATCTCCTGAGTTTTCGGAGGTGAGGATTCGACGGGCGACCGCGGCGGATGCTGCGGACCTGCACGACGTGGCCGCGGCCACATTCCCGCTTGCGAGCCCGCCGGAGACCCTGCCCGAGTCGAACGCGCATTTCATCGAGAACCACCTCTCCGAAGCGCGCTTTGAGGACTACCTCTCCGACCCAGAGCGCGACCTCTTCGTCGCCGACGACGGCGGTGAGATCGTGGGGTACACGATGCTCGTCTTCGGTGAACCTCATGATCGGGATGCCGCTGCCGCGATCACCACGCGCCCCAGCTGTGAGCTCAGCAAGGTGTACGTGCTGCCCGGCAGCCACGGCAGCGGAGTGGCGCAGGCGCTGGTGCGGGCATCCATCGAAGCCGCGAGCGAGCGAGGAGTCGCCGCGGTCTGGCTCGGCGTGAACCAGAAGAACGCGCGCGCCAACCGGTTCTACGAGAAGAGTGGGTTCGTGCGGGTGGGCACAAAGCGGTTCCTGGTGGGCGAAAACTACGAGGATGACTTCGTTCGGGAGCGCATCCTTTAGCCTCCCCCGCTACGATTCGACTACGAGCGCTGGCTGGACGGCAAGGGGAAAACAGAACAATGAAGCTGCTGTTTGCGATTCTTCGTCTGGTGGTGGCCGTCGGAATCATCGCGGCGGTCATTGCTCAGCTGCATCGCAGTCTCGAGGTGTGGCCATCGCAGGGCGTGACCAACACCACGTTCCAGATCGTGAATTTCTTCAGCTTCTTCACGATCGAGTCGAATGTCTTCAGCGTGGTCGTGCTCGCCATTGGCGCCATTTTTGTCTTCATGAAGCGGGATGACCCGCGCTGGTACACGATTTTTCGGGTGATGGTGGTCACCTATATGGGCGTGACGGGCATCGTCTACAACCTCCTGCTTCGCGGCATTGAACTGCCGCAGGGCACCACGGTCGAATGGTCGAACGAGGTTCTGCACGTGGTTGCGCCGGCGTACCTGATCATCGACTGGCTGTTCGCGCCGGGTCGCACACCGCTGCCGTGGCGCACCATCAGGGCCATCGTCATCTTCCCGATCGTGTGGGCCGGGTACACCCTCATCCGGGCGCCGTTCGCGATTGATGAGCGAACGAACAAGCCGTGGTACCCGTATCCGTTCCTCGACCCGTCGCTCGCGAACGAGGGGTACTGGTCCGTCGCCTTCTATGTCGTGCTCATCGCGATCTTCTTCGGGCTGGTCGGAGCCGGCGCGATCTGGGTCTCGCGCCGCAACCAACCCGGCTCGGCATGACGGCTCGCCGTTTCGCCGAGGTGGCCGCGTCCATTGGGGGAGCGGCGCTGGTTCTGGCCGCCCTGGTCATCATCTGGGTCGCCCGAATCTCGGTGGGCCACGACGTGTACGTGAGCGAGCTCGGTGCTGCGGCGATGCCGACGGCACGCGAATTCGAGGTCGCCCTGTTGATGATCGTGGCGGGCGGTAGCCTCATCGCCTTTGCCGGCCGGGATGTTCGCTCGCGCATCCGGTTTCTCGCACTCTGGACGCCCGCGGTCTCGCTCTGGATCTCCTGCGGCTTCTTTTTCGCGGCGTCTCAAGTGACCTGTACGTACACCTGCCCCGTGCCGTACGGAGCGACTTTCGACTGGCAGGATTTCGGCCACACCCTGTTCGCGACTTGCGCCTTCATCGTGGCGTGCTGGGCGATGCTGCAGGCGGCCTTCGCGCAGGGACACCGAGTGCTCGCCCTGTTCTCACTGGTTATGGGCGCTGCGGTCGGCGCGATTGCCGCGGTCGGCGGCATCCTTGCGCTCGCGAGATTTCAGGTGGGATTCGGAAGCAGGCTCGAGCTCGTGGCGACGAGCCTGGCGATTGCGTGGGTTGCCGTCTATGGCGTCGTGATCGCGGCAAGGCGAATGCGAGACAGCGACCGGCGAAGCGACGGCGATCAGCGGCGCGACATGCGCTCGAGCAGTAGTGTGGCCAGCCCGACGAGCACGTGAATCTCGTTTTCGTCGCGTTCAACCCACTGACATCGGGGCTCGCTCGACACCGGCACGAAGTCGACGTGCTGTTCCCAGACAACGAGCGTGCGCTCGGCACCGAGCACGTATTGCTGCCACCAGACCTGTCGCAGATACGACCTCGGGATGCTGCGCCAAGTGCTCGACGTGGTTTTGATCTCTGAGAGCACCAGGGTCGAGCCTTGCTGGCCCACGCCATCCGGAGTCGCGAGGTGAAGTGGCTGGCCGTGCGCGTGATAGAGGTCTGAGCTGGGCCGAATGCCGTGGTTCTGCAGTACCCAGCGCGCGATCTCGGGCTCGCGAGCGCGGCCGTGATCGGTGTACGCATTGCCGCCGAATCCGGTGCCGGTGAGCTTCTCGTAGGCCACCGATTCGACCGCGCGGATGCTCGACAGCCGTGCGACGTCGGTGGCGGTCACCCCGCGGCTGCGTGCCCGAAGCCACGCGGCCCGGTCTGCCGAGTTCGCGACGACCCTCTGGCGGTGATCGGGCGCCGGCTCATCCCAGAGGGAGAGCATGGGCTGCACGATGGTCACGAGTCCATTGTGCGCTGCGCCGGTGACCTGTAGCGCCACAAGGGCGGCGCGTGAGGGATGGGGCGGCCCTCACAGGTGGCTCATAGAAAGTTCTCAATACTGGAACTATGAGCGCATTTCCCACCGAGTCCCGTCACACCGCCCCCAGCGCATCCCAGCCGCGGCTGCGACGCCCCGACGGCAGCCCCATTCGTGCCGTTGTCGTCGACGACGAAGACTCGCTCACCGACCTGCTCTCCATGGCCCTCCGTTACGAGGGATGGGACGTGCGCCTCGCCGGGGACGGCCAGAAAGCACTCTCGACGGTCAGGGAATTCCGCCCCGATGTCATCGTGCTCGACATCATGCTCCCCGACATCGACGGCTTGCAGGTGCTCCAGCGCCTGCGTGCAGACGGCAACCAGACCCCCATCCTGTTCCTCACCGCGAAAGATTCGGTGGATGACCGCATCGCCGGTCTCACCGTCGGCGGCGACGACTACGTGACCAAGCCGTTCAGCCTCGAAGAACTGGTGGCGCGCCTGCGCGGGCTCATCCGTCGCTCGGGCATGACAGTGGATGATTCGGCCGATTCTCACCTCGAAATCGGCGACCTCGAGCTCGATGAGGACAGCTACGAGGTGCGCCGCGGGGGAGAGGTCATCGACCTGACCGCGACCGAATTCGAACTGCTGCGCTACCTGATGCGCAACGCCCGCCGCGTGGTCAGCAAGATGCAGATTCTCGACCGGGTGTGGAGCTATGACTTCGGCGGCAAGTCAAGCGTTGTGGAGATCTACATCTCCTACCTGCGCAAGAAGATCGACGCTGGTCGCACCCCGATGATTCACACCGTGCGGGGTGTCGGTTACATCCTGAAGCCAACGCGATGAAGTGGTTGCGTCGTCGCGCGCCCTGGACCCTGCGTCGTCGGCTCGTGGTCAGCGTCGTTGCGCTGTTCACCCTCGTTGCGATCGTGATCGGCGGTGTGAGCGTGCTCGCGCTACGCAACAATCTCACGGCTCGCATCGACTCCCAGTTGACGCGCGTCGCCAACACAGCGAACCGTAGCGGTCCAGATGGAGGTGGCGCGCCGGGTGGTTCGGGCTCGTTCCCGGGTTTGCAGCCAGGCTCCATCGTCGTGCTGGCAAATGGCTCATCCATCGCGGGGGCACAAAGGCCAAATTTCGGGGGCACGTCCAAGTCGCTAACCTCCGCGCAGTCGAAGACGATTCATGACCAGGTCAAGTCCGATGCTCCAAAGGCGGTCAACGTCCCGGGGCTCGGCAGCTTCGAATTTGTCAGGGTGGATGTGTCGTCGATCGAGCCGAACATCCACTACTTCTACTACGGTTTGCCGCTTGCAGAGACCCAGGCGACGCTCACCAGTTTCGCGCTTGTCCTCGGCGGAATATCACTGGGCGGCATCCTGCTTATCGCGTTCGCTACCTGGGCCATCGTGTCGTATGCGCTTCGTCCGCTGCGTCGGGTCGCGGCCACCGCCACCGAGGTCGCGCAACTGCCGCTCGACCGCGGCGAGGTCGACCTCTCCGTGCGAGTGCCCGAAGAGGATACCGATCAGCGCACCGAGGTTGGTCAGGTCGGTTCCGCGCTCAACACCATGCTCGGTCACGTCGATAACGCGCTGAAAGCCAGGCAGGCGAGCGAGAGTCGCGTGCGCCAGTTCGTTGCGGATGCCAGTCACGAGCTGCGCACACCGCTCGCCTCCATCCGTGGTTACGCCGAGCTCACTCGCCGCGGCAACTACGAGTTGCCGAAGGACGTCACGCATTCGCTCGGCCGCGTCGAGTCCGAGGCCGTGCGCATGACCTCGCTGGTTGAAGACCTTCTGCTGCTCGCGAGGCTGGATGCAGGCCGAGACATCGAGACGGCGCCGGTTGACCTCGGGCGGCTGCTGATCGACTGCGTGAGCGATGCGCACGTCGCGGGCACCGACCACGAGTGGGAGCTGGATGCGCCCGATGAACCCGTCATGGTCGAGGCCGATTCGCAGCGCATCCACCAGGTTGTCGCCAACCTGCTCGCGAACGCGCGCCTGCACACCCCGGCAGGAACTCATGTCATCGTGTCGCTTCGGCGCACGGACGAGGGCGGCGCGGTCATCGAAGTTGGGGACGATGGGCCGGGCATCGCGCCCGAGTTGCAGGCCGACCTGTTTGAGCGCTTTGCTCGCGGCGATTCCTCGAGATCGAGGGTAGCGGGCAGCACGGGGCTCGGCCTCGCGATCGTGCGTGCCGTTGTCGATGCGCACGGCGGCGAGGTCACAGCGGCGAGCGAGCCGGGCAAAACTGTGTTCACCGTGCAGTTGCCTGGCGTTCTCCCCCCGGCATGACGCACGCGCGTGAAAGACTGGTGCTCTCACTAGGGAGCAACGATGCGAATTGCAGTAACGGGCGGTAACGGCAAACTCGGCCGGGCGGTGGTTCGGGGTCTTGGCGAGGCGGGTCACCACGTGATCACGCTCGACGCGATCGGCGCGAGGGGTGACCGGTTCACCCGCATCGATTTGACGAACTACGGCTCCGTCGTCGACGCGTTCCACTCCATCAACGATCGTCACGACGGTCTGGATGCGGTCGTTCACCTCGCCGCGATTCCCGCGGGCGGCCTCGAGACCGACTCCGCCACGTTCCACAACAACATGATCGCGACGTTCAACGTGTTCCAGGCGGCACGTCGCGCCGGCATCACGCAGGTGGTTTACGCGTCGAGTGAGACGCTGCTGGGCATCCCGTTTGAAACCGACCCGCCGTACCTTCCCGTCGACGAGGAGTATCCGTCTCGGCCCGAGTCCATGTACTCGGTTGTGAAGCATCTCGAAGAGGAACTGGCTCAGAAGCTCGTGCGCTGGAACCCCGAGCTGAGCATCACCGGTCTGCGCTTCTCTAACGTGCTCGACAGCAGCGACTATGCGAACCAGTCAACGTGGGACACCGACCCTGCGCTCCGCCGCTGGAACCTCTGGGGCTACATTGATACCCGGGATGGCGCGCTCGCCGTGCTGCGCGCGCTCGAAGCTCGCCTGCCCGGCTTCGAAACATTCGTGATCGCGAACGCCGACACTGTGATGAGCCGGCCGAGCGCCGAGCTCGCCGCCGAGGTGTTCCCGGATGTCCCGCTGAAGCGGGAGCTCATCGGCACGGAGACCCTGCTGTCCATCGAGAAGGCCCGCCGGCTGCTGGGATTTGAGCCGCAGCATTCGTGGCGGGATGATGCGTAGACGCCTCCTCCTGGGGGCGCTGACGGGCGCACTGCTCGTCGTAATGGGCATCATCAGTGGGGCTGGCAGTGCGGCCGCATCCGAAGGGTCTGCACCCGTGCAGGTCGCGGACTTCGTCGGAGCGCCGCTCACCGCGAAGCTCGCCGAGTTCTACGGACCGGATGCGTCGGGCGGGGGAGTGAAGTTCAACGCGACGACGACCTACTCGACGACGTACCGGATTTTCGCATTCACGCCCGAGTTCGACTCCGGCACCGTCAAATTCACGAAGGATGGCGACGCCGTTGCCGCGCGCCGGCTCAACTCCTGGCTCACCGGCGTCACGGTGGACAAGAAGCTGGTCGGTGTCGCGAGGGTGGGCTATTCGGTGACGACCGGGGCGGAGTTGATCAGCTTCTCGCCGGACACCCAGCTGGCGGTGGCGCTTCCCGCTCTGCCCGCGGCGGCAGAACTTATCCACGACACGGCGCACAAGGCGTGGATGTCGCTGACCGGAACTACAGTCGCGCCGATCGAATCCGGGTCAACGAACCTGACCACGGCGACGTCGCTTGACGCCTACCCACGGGCCGCCGCATCCGGTTCGAAGACCGGCACCGCGCTCGTGCTCGACCCCGGAGTGATCGGCGGAGCGATCACGCTCGTGCTGATTGCGGTGATCATCGGCCTCGTGTTGCTGCTGCCGCGACGCTCACGCACGCCGCTCGCCTGACGGCCGGTTTGCGCGGCGCGCGCGCATCCCGTACTCTTGACGAGGCCAAAGACCGCTGGATTTCGTTGGGTAACCATCGAACGAAGGTCTGGATGAATCGCAAGGTTCGCCCAGCATCCCGCGCAGGTGTGTGAAGTTGTTTCTCAGCTCCGTGCGTCTGCGCCGGAGCTTTTTTGCTTTTAGACCAGCGGCCCCAGGTTGAATCACCCAACCATTTGAAGGAGCGCCATGGCGAACAAGGAAGCATCGGTTGCCGAGCTTACGGACAAGTTCCGTACCTCGAATGCCGTTCTGCTCACCGAGTACCGCGGTCTCACCGTCGCACAGCTGAAGTCACTTCGGCAGTCGATCAGTGAGCACGCTACGTACGCCGTGGTGAAGAACACGTTGACCAAGATCGCGGCCAACCAGGCGGGAATCGCGTCGTTCGACGCCGAGCTCGCCGGGCCGTCCGCGCTCGCCTTCGTTCATGGCGACACCGTCGCCGTCGCGAAGGTTCTGCGTGACTTTGCCAAGGCAAACCCTCTGCTCGTGGTGAAGGGCGGTTACTTCGACGGTAACGCCCTGAGCGCAGCAGAGGTCAACAAGCTCGCCGACCTCGAAAGCCGCGAAGTGCTGCTGGCCAAGCTGGCCGGCGCGTTCAAGCAGTCGCTGTTCGGTGCTGCGTATCTGTTCAACGCACCGCTGTCGAAGGCCGTTCGCACGGTCGACGCGCTGCGTGCAAAGCAAGAAACCAACTAAGGAGTAAATCATGGCAAAGCTGACCACAGACCAGCTGCTCGACGCGTTCAAGGAGCTCACGCTCATTGAACTGAGCGAGTTCGTAAAGAAGTTCGAGGAGACCTTCGAGGTCACTGCAGCTGCCCCGGTCGCGGTCGCGGCTGCGGGCGGCGGAGCTGCTGCTCCCGCCGAAGAGGTCGAGGAGAAGGATTCCTTCGACGTCGTCCTCGAGTCGGCTGGCGAGAAGAAGATCCAGGTCATCAAGGAGGTGCGCGCCCTCACGAGCCTCGGTCTCGGCGAGGCGAAGGCACTCGTTGACGGCGCTCCCGGCGTTGTGCTCGAGGGTGCAAACAAGGAGAACGCTGAGAAGGCAAAGGCGCAGCTCGAAGAGGCTGGCGCCACCGTCACGCTGAAGTAGTCAAACTAGCCAGGAAGCGGCGGCATCCGGTCTACGGATGCCGTCGCTTCTTGCTTTAACGAAAAATTTAACGAAAAAAGGGAACGGGGCGAACCGTAACCACTCGGCTCGCCCCGCCCATATTGCCGTCGTTGTCGGAACTCCGGGATCAGGTCCGGATTCCGACTTCAATAACCGAACAGTCCGACGGCGGGCTGCCCGGATCCGTGACGGAGGCGCGCACCAGTACGCCTACCGAGAGTTCGGGCACTCGCTAGTTCTACTTCGTTGCGAAGTCGCAATCAGATTGTGCAATCGCATGAATAATATGCCCGACCTGAATCAGGCTCGCAACCCTTGCGTCGCACATCCATGTCCACCATAATGGGGACCGGTCCCAAGCTGTACCCCCGGCAGCGGATCGGTCACCCCCTGTTCGAGCTACGCCCGCCCCCGCGCGCGAACTAGACCGCCTTACCCTCCGTCTAGCTCAACCCGAGTGTGCGATTCGGCCGCGTGTCTCGCCTTGGAAAATTAGTGCGCAGCAATCGAAACACCGTGTGGGCCGTGGGATTTGGCCGGCCCACTCGGTTCGGTTCTCCCGGTCCCTAACTGTGTCGTTCTTGTTAGAGGGACCGTCCCTGCGGGCCCGGTCCCTCTAAGTGGGGACTGCCGGGGTACACCGCGTGCACGTAACCTCTGGGGGTGCATCGTTGCGCCGTGGGGGGAAAAAAATGAAGTCAGCAACACGTCGGATTGTGCTGCCAATTGCGGCGCTGGCGATTCTTGGACTTGCGCTGAGCGCATGCTCATCGGGCGCATCCACTGCCGGCCAGACCGGAACCGCTGACGGCGTGGTCAAAATCGAAGGACCACTGATTGGCAACGACGCCAAGCTGTTGGAGCAGTCCTGGGCGGGCTGGGAAAAAACGAACCACATCAAGATCGAGTACAGCGGCAGCTCAAACTTCCAGGAGCAGATCGGCGGCGAGGCACAGCAGGGCAACCCACCCGACCTGGCAATCTTCGAACAGCCGGGGCTCATTGACGACCTCGCGAAGCTCGGCTACATCCAAAAGCTCCCGGCGAACGTCAAATCGATGGTCGACTCGACCTTCCCGTCCGAGTGGGTCAATTACACGACCGTGGGTTCAGCGGACTATGCGGCACCACTGCTCGCGAAGCTCAACGGATGGGTGTTCTACTCACCCACCGCGTTCGACAAGCTGAACCTCAAGGTTCCGACCAACTGGTCGCAACTGTTGACTCTCACCGAGTACCTCCGAGCGAACTCCGGGCAGGCGCCGTGGTGTGAGGGATTTGCCTCAGATGCTTCGAGCGGCGCAGCGGGGGAGAGCTGGATCAACGACCTCGTTCTTCGCGAGGACGGGCCGACCGTCTACGACGAATGGGCTGCGCACAAGATTCTCTTTACCGATCCGGCGATTGAGAAAGCGTTCAACGACGCTGCCGAGATCCTCCAGAACCGGGACTGGGTGAACGCAGGCTTCGGCGGTGTCGCATCCATCAACACGACGACAACCGCACAGGTTGCGACGGCTCTCGAGTCCGGCAAGTGTCTGATGACCATGCAGTCGTCCTCATTCCTCGACGACCTGCAGACCACCAGCAAGGGCGTCGAGACCGTCGGGCCTCAGCAGAATATCTGGGCGTTCATCCTGCCGCCCATCAACTCGGGTTCGACTCCCTTCACCGTCAGCGGTGACTTCGTGGCGGCGTTCTCCAATGATGCCGACACCATCAAGGTGCAGAACTACCTCGCGAGTGACGCGTGGGCGACCAGCCGGGTGAAGCTCGGCGGTGCAATCAGTCCCGCGACCGCAATCACCCCCTCGACCTCGCCGGAGGAGCTCCTCAACGCATCCGACGCACTGCTCGAGAGCAGCAACGCCACGATCCGTCTGAGCGCCAGCGATCTCATGCCGTCTGTCGTCGGCGAGGGAACGTTCCTCTCCGGCATGGTCGACTGGATCAATGGCACCCCGATGACCAAAGTGCTCACCACGATTGACGGGTCCTGGCCGAAGAGTTGACCGTCGCTCTCACACGTCGGCCCTAGCGCTTAGGGTAATTCGGTGAGCATGCGAGGCGGCGGTGGCCGCGGGCGAGTGAGTTCAGGGGATGCGATGTCCCAGCGAGCGCAAAACGCCCAGGCGCCCAAGATCGAGCACCTGCTGCGCCGTGTCGGTGAGCTGTTCAAGCCGCATCGATTCGCGCTGTCGATCACGATCGCGCTCGTACTTGTCAGCGCGGCGCTCAGCGTTGCGCCGCCGCTCCTGACTCGTCAGCTTTTCGATGTCGGACTGTTTCCGAAGAACGGCCAGCCGAACGTTCCGGTGCTCGTCACGCTCGTCTCGATCATGGTCGGGCTGTGGGTGTTGTCCGCGGGACTCGGGGTGTGGCAGACCTACCTCACGGCCACGGTGGGCAACTCGGTCATGGGTGCATTGCGCATCCGGCTGTTCACCCACCTGCAGCGGATGGAGCTCGCGTTCTTCACCAAGACCAAGACCGGAGTCATCCAATCGCGGCTGCAGAATGACGTCGGCGGCGTCGCCGGGGTCCTGAACAACACGATTTCCAGCGTCATCGGTAACACCGTGACCGTCATCGCGGCGCTCGTCTCGATGATCATCCTCAGCTGGCAGATGACGATCGTTGCGATCATCCTGCTCCCGGTTCTGGTTTTTACCCAGCGCCGAGTGGGCCAGGTTCGCGCCCGAATCGCCACGAAGACGCAGGAGTCGCTGAGCGACATGAGCGCGATCACCCAGGAGGCGCTGAGCGTCAGCGGAATCCTCCTGGCCAAGAGCTTCAACCAGCAGCCCGCAGAGGTCCAGCGGTACGAGGCGGAGAACCGCAACCAGGTCACCCTCCAGGTTCGTCAGCAGATGAGTGGCCAGTGGTTCTTCGCGATGGTCGGAATCTTCCTGTCCGTCATCCCCGCCGTCATCTACCTGGTCGCGGCGTGGCTCATCACCCACAATGTCCCGGTGACCGCGGGCACGATCGTCGCATTTACGACCGTGCAGGCACGAGTGACTTTCCCGCTCATGGGTCTGCTGCGAGTGGCGCTCGACCTGCAGACCTCGCAGGCGCTGTTCGCCCGGATCTTCGAGTACCTCGACCTGCATCCGGCGCTGGTGGATGCCCCGGACGCGCACCCGGTCGCCGAATCGCAGGTCGGAACGGTCGCGTTCGAGGATGTCGTGTTTCGCTATCCGGATGCCGGTTCCGACACTCCGCCGACGCTCAAGTCGGTCTCGTTCTCCATTAAACCCGGACAGTACGCCGCATTCGTGGGGCCGTCGGGTGCGGGTAAGACCACCGTTTCCTACCTGGTCCCTCGTTTCTATGACGTCGAGGGTGGCAGGGTCGTCTTCGCCGGCGACGACGTTCGTGACCTGACGCAGGACAGTCTCGTCCGCAACATCGGGATCGTGAGCCAGGAGACGTACCTCTTTCATGCCACCATCGCGGAGAACCTCCGCTACGCGAAACCCGATGCGACGGACGCCGAACTCGAGGCCGCTGCGCGCGCCGCCAACATCCACGACACGATTGCCACTTTCCCGCTGGGTTACGACACGGTGGTCGGTGAGCGCGGATATCGGCTGAGCGGCGGCGAGAAGCAGCGGGTCGCAATTGCGCGCGTGCTGCTGAAGGATCCGCCCGTGCTCATCCTCGACGAGGCGACCAGTGCACTGGACACGATTTCGGAGCGAATCGTGCAGTCGGCGCTGGATGAGGCGGCTCGCGGCCGAACGACGATTGCGATCGCGCACCGCCTTTCTACGGTCATCGGCGCCGACGTCATCTTTGTGGTTCAGGATGGTGCGATCGTCGAGACCGGAACCCATCCGGAGCTTCTCGCGGCAAGCGGGGAGTACTCGCGGCTGTTCGCCGAACAGGCCGGTTCGCTCAGCCCGCGGTAACCCGAGCGGCGACTCGGGGCAGCACTCGGAACGCTGTAAGCGTGGCGGCTGCGACTTTCTCTCGTACCGCGAACGCGCTCGTAGAGGCCACTGCGTCGACACTGAAAACCGGCAAACCGGCTCGCGACCTACCTGACCTCGCCGATTCTTTGGATGAGTTTGAAATCCTCTCTCCGGGCTCGTGGGTCGGCGGTGTGCCGTCCATTTTCGACTTCGATGTCAGCTTCATGCCGAATGCCCTGAATCGCTCCACCTACGTTTCGTTGGCTGCCGGGATCGGCACAATAACTGCGCCGTTTAGTTCCATCCGCTCGGTTGAGATTGAGGCAGCGTCAGTCACGAATATCGTCAGAATTCGCACGAGCGAATTCGTAGTGAGCGCACGGTGCTTTGGTGCGAGATCCGGGGCGGCGCGCATTCGAGCAGATGCGTCGATGGTCTGAATCGCGATTCCTCGCAGCTATCCGGCTTGGCGTCGGCGCCAGAGGTCGGCGATGGCGCTGGACTTGAGCGGCATTGGGATGGGTTTCTGTTCGGGGTCGACGGATTCGGGTGGGATCTGCCAGTAGCCGCCAACGTCATCGATTTCGATTTCGTGACCCTCGTTGTGATATTTCAGGTGATGCCATTTGCACAAGAGGATCCCGTTTTCGATAACGGTTTTGCCGTGATCGCGCACCCAATGGTGGATGTGATGGCTTTCACACCAGGAGGGCGGCCGGTCACAGTTCGGGTCCATGCAGCCACCGAATTTGACGGCGAGGACTTCGCGTTGCCGTCTGGAGTAGAGGCGTTGTTCGCTTTCAATGTCCAGGACATTGCCGTGTCGGTCGAATCCAATCCGGATGGCGTCCCCGCCACACATCAACCGCTGGACGGTGTCCATTGAGAGGTGTGCGCCCTGGCCTTCGATCGTGCCGAACCCAATGCCGGTTTCGAGGGCCTGCTCGGCCACCGTGATGCGGATGACTGGAGCACCGGAACCGAGCAGGAAGTTGGGGCTGATGTCAGCGCCGAGCTTCAAAAGCTGGATAAGTGCGTCGGAGGCGAGTTGGACAGGGGTGCGCTCGTCGTCGGCGATGACCGTCGCCCGTTTGGACTGCTCCCCGGTAACAAACCGGACCCCGCCGAGCTTGGGTGAGGTGGAACGGTCGTAAATGTCTTTGAAGGCGGCGTAGGTTTCCGGGTCCATTGTCCAGATCGCCTTGCCGCCGCCGGTGACCAGCGGGAAGTGGGTGATGCCCCGGGTGTCGAGTAGTTCAGCTTCGCGAATTTTCACGCCGGCAACATCCAGCTCGTCGCGGGAGTCCCGGGCTCGTCTCCATAACCTGTCCGCATCCGTCCCGGCGATGGCCTCCTCGACCAGTCGGGCGGCGGCGCTCTCAAGTTGTAGGGCGGAGATCACAGAGTTGGGGCAGCCCAGTCCCGTGCCGATCGCCTGCGCCGCCGAAGTCGACAGCCGTCCCGCCGCGACAGCAGAGGCAACCGGTCGCAACCACGGCTGGGAGGGCGCCAACACTTGACCGGTGACCTCATCCACCGTGCCGTCATCCGCTATCTCCGCCAGAAGCTTGCCCGCGTTCAGCGCCACCAGCACCTGCTGCTTCGTTGCCCCTGTGGTTTGGGTCAACAGACGTTCCGGAGTGCGGAACCCGGTGCGCTGGGCGAGACCACTCATCCCCAGTGCCGGCCTCGAGCGATGAGCCACCTCACCGGCAATGGCGGCTCCGGCAGCACCGAAATAGCGTGATGCCTGAGCCTGCAGGTCGTTGAGCTTCAAGAGGGTCGCTTCGTCGAGCACACGCAAACCCATCACGTCGGCCGGTAGTTTCGCGAGCACCGTGACCGCATCGGACCACGCAGCAAGCGGGTCGATCGTCTCGATGGCGGCTGAACTCATGCATCCATTATGGCGCTGATATACTTGACACACCCAGCCTTCTTTCGTAGAATTGACCTATGAACGAACGCAAGCCCCAAACACTGATCGAAGCGATCCGCTACTTCTCCGACCTCGACGTAGCCAACGCTTTCGTAGCCGACCTCCGCTGGTCCGACGGTCCGGTATGTGACAAGTGCGGCGGTGTGGAAACCTCCTACCTCACCACCCGCAGGATTTGGAAATGCAAAGCGTGCAAGCGCCAGTTCTCCGTCAAGGTCGGAACCATCTTCGAGGACTCGCCCCTCGGACTTGATAAGTGGTTGCCTGCCGTGTGGATGATCGCCAACTCCAAGAACGGTGTGTCCTCCCACGAACTCGGCAGGGCTTTGGGTGTCACCCAGAAGTCGGCATGGTTCATGCTCCACCGCATCCGCTTGGCAATGCAGACCGGCACGTTCGACAAGTTCAACGGCATCGTTGAGGTTGACGAAACCTACATCGGTGGGGACGAGCGCAACCGTCACGCGGCCCAGAAGGAAGGCAAGAAGCCCGGTTGGGGCGGTGTCGGCAAGATCATTGTTGCGGGCGCTCTGAACCGTGGCGGCGAAGTTCGGGCCGAAATCATCCCGAGCAGACGTTCCGAAACTTTGGTCCCCTTCATCAAAGCCAACGTGGAGCAGAACTCGACCGTTTACACGGACTCCCTTCGCGCCTACAACCCCATCAAGGCCGACTTCGACCACGACACGGTTGACCACCACATCGGCCAGTACGTCAACGGAGTCGTCTACACGAACGGCATCGAGAACTTTTGGTCCCTGCTCAAGCGCTCCCTCAAGGGCACCTACATTCACGTCGCAGCCGACCACCTCTTCCGCTACGTTGACGAACGAGCCTTCGCGTTCAACAACCGCAAAACCACCGACCTCGACCGCTTCACCATCGCCCTCAACAACGTTGCGGGGCGTCGCCTCGACTACAAAACCTTGACAGGGAAGGCATGATGCAAAACGAAAACGACGACCCGCACCCACCGCCAGAAGAACACGACGATCACCCGTTCGAGGCTTTCGAGGACCTAACGAAACGGCTCTTGAAAGTCCCCAAAACCGAAGTGGACGAGAAACGGCGCGCTGAATCGCGGAAGGCTGTCTAATTTCGCAACCACAAGGTTCGCTAAAGCCGTGCCCGATTTGCGGATTGCACCGCAAGCGAAACAGCGAGGACGTTCTGCCGAAATGGGCACGCACCCTTGCACTTGAACTCGTACCGCCGAAGATTGGGCAGCAAGGGCCACCGCACGTCACACTCCGCATTTGCGAGAACTGCAACAGCAAAATGGGATCGCTGTACGAGGACACAACTTCCGCCCTTTTGAAACCCATGATGCGGGACCTATTCGTCAATGGCCTCACCCCCGAGCGACAGGGACTGATCGGTCGCTGGGTTATCAAGACGACGCTTCTGTCCGTCATTCGGGACGCGCTCAGTAAGCGAGCTGACTACGAGGTCGAACGCAACGCGCTTTTCGAGATGAACGAGAGGGAGACGGTCCCCGATGGGTTCAGCGTGCGGCTCGCTCGGTTCCTGGCGGATGATGACCCGACTAATCGACCTGCTGAGAGTTTGCGCGGCTCCCTTCAAGGAATGAAACAAATCAGATGGTTTGGCTATCCCGCGCTTGGGAATCTTGCGATTGAGGTCGTGTCCGGCGATGTAGACAGCGCCCTCGATTTCATCGAACGAACCGATAACGATGACAGGTTCGTCCGCGTCTGGCCCACAAGTCTCGGCACCATCGACTATGCGCCGCTCACCCTGCTCACCAAAGCGGACCTCGACGCCATGCGCATCGAAATGTTCGGGCACAGCCCCGGAAACGGATTCTTTCGGTACTTCTTCGCCCCAGACAACTGACTTGTTCATTCCGTCCCCCCAACTGAAGGAGAAACTTCATGACCGAAATCACACCCACCTCTTGGACCGTCTACTACGCGGGACGGAGTTTCGCCCCGATCACTATCGAGCAGGTCGATAACATTTCCGAGGTCGTCCGCGAGACGAAGGATGGAAAGGCGCAATTCTTCGAGTTGACCGACATTGAAACTGGGTTGCGTCAACGGTTCTGGATCGCGCCCGGTGTCGCTATCGCGTTCGGGGAAACTCAGCAACCAACCATCGCGCGCGATTAGATCGTTAGGCCCGTTCACGAGACTGTCCCATCCTGAACGGGTGCGTCACGGAACCTTGTTGTACGTCCCGCAATCTGAGCAGTAGAGAAGCATGTCTCCGAATTTGATGATGCCGTCCGTGACGACGATTGTGTGGC
The DNA here is from genome assembly GCA_036271795.1 of Galbitalea sp. GTDB lineage: Bacteria > Actinomycetota > Actinomycetes > Actinomycetales > Microbacteriaceae > Galbitalea. The sequence continues at coordinate 35,700 of DATAZY010000037.1, read as the reverse complement.
CGCAGTTTCCGCAGTCGAGGTAGGTGTTCGTTTCGCGTTCACGAGACGCCATCGTTGAGTTCATTGGCGGCCTCGATATTTTGACGTCGCTGGCCGGGGTGGGCACGATCCCAAGCGTCACGTGTACGGGCGGCTTCGATCCTGAATTGTTCGGACTCATTCTTGGTCAGCCTTCGGAGTCGGAGGCCGTCCGTGTCGAAGACTCCAGCGTGGACAGGAAGTTGCTTTCCCGTCTTGCGGTAGAACCACCAAACGAATGTCGGCCACAGTGAAATTGGCCTAGTCATTCTCCACCTCGCTTACCGGGTGTGTCAAGTATATCAGCGCCTCCATTATCGAACATACCTTCGAACCTCGGAAACGAAAACTGCGATCTGTGGACAACTCACACGCGTCGTCGATCACGTTGAGCGGCGATAGGTTTGTTGCAATGACGAATCAACCAGCAGCCAGTCGCATACCCCGCATTCGCCGCTGGTACGCGAAGCTCGCGTATGTGGTGGTGTCGTGCGTGCTTGTGTACCTTATTGCGGCCATCCCCGCTGGGGCCGGTGGCCCAGGCATCCTCCGCAGCGCTCTCGCATTCGTGCTGGTCGTTCTTGGCGCGCGCGTCTTTCGCGGCGCGGACGAAGATGACTCCCCGCGCCCGTGGTGGCGAACGACCGCCCGGGTGCCCGCCGGCCTTGCGCTCGGCTCGCTCTTTGCGATTGTCGCACTCCTCAGCGTCGCCGGATATGTGGGTCTCTCCGTTTCAAATCTCCCCCACATGGATGTTGCCGACGTGCCGGGACTGCTGGTGAACGCGATTCTCGCGGCGACTCTCTCCTACCTCTATTTCGATTCGAGTTGGCGTCTCGCCCATGCGCCCAGCACGGAGGCAATCGCGGCGGCGGGAAACCGGTGATGACCGTCTCGGAACTGCCCGTGATCCGGATCGTCGCCGCCGTCATCCTGAATTCGCAGGGTCAGCTACTGCTCGTCCGCAAGCGCGACACCGTCACATTCATGCAGCCCGGCGGCAAGTTCGAGGCGGGGGAGACGGGTCAGCAGGCACTCATTCGCGAGCTGGCAGAAGAGCTGGGCTTCGACCTCGAGCCGGACGATCTGGAATACGTTGGCCGGTTCTCCGCGGCTGCGGCGAACGAGAGGGACCACCTGGTCGACTGCGACGTTCACTTCACGGTGGTCGAAACCGAGGGCATTGCCGCGGCGGAGATCGAGGAGTTGATCTGGATCGATCCGGCCAGCATGGATGATGTCGCGCTCGCGCCACTCACGGCCCACGTGATGCGGCCGTACATCCTGACCATGTCGGCCGCGATCCAAAACCGCAGCAACATGTAGCTGGGCCAGCAGGGGGCCTCCGTAACACGAGGGGCCTCCCGTAACACTTCGAACGCCGCTGATAGATTGGGCGGACCATGAAGTACGCGAACTCGGTGCTCGACCTGATCGGCAATACCCCGCTCGTACGACTGAACAGCGTGGCCAAGGGTTACCAGCCCACCATCCTCGCAAAGGTCGAATATCTGAACCCGGGAGGGTCATCCAAGGACCGCATCGCCGCGCGGATCCTTGATGCCGCCGAAGCCGAAGGCAAGCTGAAGCCGGGCGGGACGATCGTCGAACCGACGAGCGGCAACACCGGCATCGGGCTGGCCCTGGTCGCCCAGCAGCGCGGGTACCGCTGCGTCTTTGTGCTGCCGGACAAAGTGGGCGAAGAGAAACGCAACGTCCTGAAGGCCTACGGCGCGGAGATCGTTGTCACGCCGACGTCCGTCGAACCGTCGAGCCCGGAGTCCTACTACTCGGTGAGCGATCGCCTCGCGCGCGAGATTCCGGGAGCATTCAAGCCCGACCAGTACTCGAACCCGAACGGCCCGCTCAGCCACTATGAGACCACAGGCCCGGAGATCTGGCACGATACCGAAGGCAAGGTCACCCATTTCGTTGCCGGAGTCGGCACCGGCGGAACCATCTCCGGGGTCGGTAAATACCTCAAAGAGGTCTCACACGGTGCCGTGCAGATCGTCGGCGCGGACCCGGAAGGCTCGGTGTACTCGGGTGGCACCGGTCGCCCGTACCTCGTCGAGGGTGTTGGCGAAGATTTCTGGCCGACTGCCTACGACCCGACCGTCGTCGATCGGATCATCGCGTCATCCGACGCCGAATCGTTCGACCTGACGCTTCGCCTTGCGCGCGAGGAGGGACTCCTCGTTGGTGGTTCGAGCGGGCTCGCGGTTTCGGCTGCGCTCAAGCTCGCGGCCGACCTCGACAAGGACGCCGTCGTGGTCGTCCTGCTCCCCGACGGCGGCCGCGGCTACCTCGGCAAGGTCTTCAACGAACAGTGGATGCAGTCCTATGGTTTCGCGCAGGTCTCGGACGAGCGCACCGTCGCTGATCTCATCCGGCTGAAGTCCGGCGACATGCCAGATCTCGTGCACGCGCATCCGTCCGATACGGTCCGTGACGCCATCCAGATCATGACCAACCACGAGGTCTCGCAGCTGCCCGTGCTTTCGGCCGAGCCACCCGTTGTGATTGGCGAAGTTGTCGGCGCGCTCGCGGAGGAATCACTTGTCGAACTGGTCTTCAGTGGTGCCGCCAGCATGACCGACTCGATCGCGGGATTCGTCGGTCCGCCGCTCGGACTGATCGGGGTGCACGAATCCGTGACCCAGGCTCGCTCGGCTCTGGCCGGCGCGAGCGCCCTTCTGGTCGTCGACGACGGAAAACCCATTGCCGTCCTGACCAGGACCGACCTGCTCAACTACCTATCGACCTAACCACAGCAAAGAGACCCAGTGCCAACAGATTCGCAGCCCGCAATTCCGGGCTTTTCCACTCGCGCCATCCACGAGGGCCAGGAGTTTGACCCGACGACGGGTGCGGTCGTGCCTCCCGTCTACCTCACTTCGACCTTCGTGCAGGATGGGATCGGCGGTTTCCGGGGCGGCTACGAGTACGCGCGCGGCGGCAACCCGACTCGGACGTCGCTGCAGACGCTGCTTGCCTCGCTCGAGGGCGGAACGCACGCCTACAGCTTCGCGTCCGGGCTCGCCGCTGAGGACACCCTTCTTCGTGCCATCCTGAAGCCCGGGGACCGGGTCGTCATGGGGAACGACGTCTATGGCGGCACCCATCGGCTGGTTTCCCGCGTCCACGTCCCGTGGGGCGTCGGGCTCATCACCGTCGACATGAGCGACCTGGACGCGGTTCGAGATGCGGTGGACGCGTCGGCAACGCGCATCCTGTGGATCGAAACCCCCAGCAACCCGCTCATGAAGATCAGCGACATCGCTGCGCTCGCCGAGATCGGTCACAAGGCCGGCGCGCTCGTCATCGTCGACAACACTTTTGCGTCGCCCTACCTGCAGCAGCCGCTCGCTCTCGGCGCCGACGTGGTCGTCCATTCGACCACGAAGTACCTCGGCGGCCACTCCGATGTGCTCGGTGGTGCTGTCATCCTGAGCGACGCGGAGCTGGCGGAGAAGATTGGGTTCCTGCAGTTCGGCGTCGGCGCGGTTAGCGGGCCGTTTGACGCGTGGCTGACGATTCGGGGGATCAAGACGCTCGCTCTGCGGATGGAGCGCCATAGCTCGAACGCGCAAGCGATCGCGGAGGCGCTCGTGGGGCATCCCGCTCTGGAGGCGGTCTACTATCCCGGTCTGACGCAGCATCCCGGCCACGACCTGGCGGCGCGGCAGATGCTTCGATTCGGCGGGATGCTGTCCGTTGCGCTCAAGGGCGGCTCAGGGGCCGCGCGACAGTTCGCCGAGTCGACCACCGTCTTCCAGCTCGCGGAATCGCTCGGCGGCGTCGAGTCGCTCATCGGGTACCCGTCGGAGATGACCCACGCTTCTGTCAAGGGAACTGAGCTCGAAGTTCCGGACAACGTTGTTCGACTCTCCGTCGGCATCGAGGACGAGGCCGATCTCCTGGCCGACGTTCTGCAGGCACTGTCTTCGGTCTAGCACTCCGGAAGTCATGGGCATGCCATAGACGGTTCATAGGATTGGCATAGCCACGCCGCCGATGCTTTCGGCATGGATAAATCGACCAACCGGCAGAATACACAGCCACCGACCCTCGAGGTCGTGGTTCCGGTCTACAACGAGCAGGCCTCGCTCGAGCGGAGCATCCGAACTCTCCACGAGTATCTGGCGGCCGAGATCGAGGTGCCATGGCAGATCACGATCGCGGACAACGCCAGTACGGATGCGACCCTAGAGCTCGCGACCTTTCTCACCTACGATCTCGATCGCGTCGCCGTTCTGCACCTCGACGATAGAGGTCGCGGCCGCGCCCTGAAGCGGGCCTGGCTCGAGTCGAACGCGAGGGTGGTCGCCTACCTCGACGTCGATCTTTCGACTGATCTTCGGGGCCTGCCCCCGCTCATTGCCCCGCTCCTGTCCGGACATTCCGACATCGCGATTGGGACTCGGCTGGCGGCCTCGGCGCGGGTCACTCGCGCCGGCAAGCGCGAGTTCATTTCCCGCTCCTACAATTTTCTACTGCGGCGCCTGATGGGAGCCCAGTTCAGTGATGCGCAATGTGGCTTCAAGGCCATGCGCACGGATGTCGCGGCCAAGCTACTTCCTCTCGTCGAGGACACCGGCTGGTTCTTCGACACCGAGCTCCTGATTCTGGCTGAGCGCAGCGGGATGCGCATCCACGAGGTCCCCGTCGACTGGGTGGATGACCCGGACAGTCGCGTCGACCTGGTGTCCACGGCGAAGGCGGATCTCGCCGGTATGTGGCGAGTGACTCGCGGGCTGGTCTCCGGCCGAATCCCCGTCGACCGGGTCTACGCGGAACTGGGACGGCATCCATTCGCCGTCGAGCGCCCACCGTCCTTCTTCGGGCAGGTGGTGCGCTTCGGCGTTGTCGGAGTCCTGTCGACCGCGGCCTACGCACTCCTGTACCTGCTCTTCTCGTCGGTGATGATCGGATTCCTGGCCAACTTCCTCGCGTTGCTCGTCACGGCTATCGCCAACACCGCCGCCAATCGGCGTTTCACGTTCGGTGTTCGCGGCCGATCCCGACTCGCTACCCACCAATTTCAGGGTCTGATCGTGTTCGGTATCGCCTGGCTGATCACGAGTGGAGCGCTGCTCGAACTCCACGCGATCAATCCGGGTGCCAACTCGACGGTCGAGCTCATCGTGCTCACGTTTGCCAACCTGCTCGCAACGGTTCTTCGCTTCGTGCTCTTCCGCGCCTGGGTGTTCCGGTCCCGGCCGGCACCGCTCGCGGCGGCCGATTTCGCATCGCGGGAGACGTTCAGTCGAGACAGCCTTCAGACCATCATTCCGTCGAACAGCCAGACAGTGAGCGCATCATGACGACATCAACCCTTCCGGTCCAGGCAACGGCCGGTCCGGCTCGCGCATCGTGGGCCCGGCGCATCCTGCGCGGTTCGGCGACAGCCGCACGCTGGGAGCGCCCGTCCTTTTTTGGCCTTCTGGTTCTCACCGGAGTTCTGTACATCTGGAACCTGGCGTCGAGCGGATGGGCGAACTCCTTCTACTCCGCGGCCGTGCAGGCCGGCTCGACCAACTGGGAGGCGTTCTTCTATGGCTCCTCCGACGCCGCGAACTCGATCACGGTCGACAAGCCGCCCGCGAGCCTGTGGCTGATGGAGCTCTCGGTTCGCCTGTTCGGGTTGAGCTCGTTCAGCATCCTGCTGCCCGAGGCGCTGATGGGCGTCGCAACCGTCGCCGTGGTCTACCTGACGGTGCGGCGATCGTTCTCCGCTCGGACCGCGCTGCTCGCGGGCGGTGTTCTCGCTCTCACTCCGGTCGCTGCGCTGATGTTCCGGTTCAACAACCCGGATGCGATGCTGGTCCTGCTGATGAGCCTGTCGGTGTACTTCACGATTCGCGGTATCCAGTCGGGAAAGCTGCGCTGGATTCTCTGGGCCGGAGTCATGGTCGGACTGGGTTTCCTGACTAAGCAGCTGCAGGCCGCGGTCATCCTGCCCGCTCTCGCCGGCATCTATCTCGTCGCCGCGCCCGGTAACTGGTGGCGACGGATTTGGCACCTGCTACTGGCGTTCGGCGTGACCATCATTTCGGCCGGTTGGTGGGTGGCGATCGTCGAGCTCGTGCCGGCGAACCTGCGGCCGTACATCGGCGGATCGCAGACCAACAGCTTCCTCGAACTCACCTTCGGCTACAACGGGTTCGGGCGGCTCACCGGGAGCGAGACGGGCAGCGTAACCGGCGGCGGTGCCGGGGCAACGACGACCGGTGGGATGTGGGGCGCAACGGGCATCCTGCGAATGTTCGAGAGCACGACGGGCGGGCAGATCAGCTGGCTCATGCCCGCCGCCCTCGTCCTGGCACTCGTCGCGTTCATCGTCATGCGCGGCAAGCGCACGGATCTTCGCCGCGCAACTCTGATGCTGTTCACCGCATGGTTCGTCATCACGGGGCTTACCTTCAGCTTCGCGGAGGGCATCTTCCACGACTACTACACTGTTGCCCTGGCGCCCGCGATCGCCGGTGTGGTGGCCATGGGTGCCTCGGTGCTGTGGGCCTATCGCGGGGAACTCTGGTCGCGCATCATCGCCGCCGTGGTCGTGCTCGGAACTGCGACCTGGGGGTTCGTTCTCCTCGATGAAGCAAGCGACTGGCTGCCCTGGCTTCGCTGGGTCGTCGTGGCGCTCGGCGTTGTGGCCGCGGTTCTCCTGCTTCTCCCGCAGCGCGGACGCCGGATGGCCGGGGCGACAATCGCCGTCGCAATCACCGCATCCCTGCTCGCCCCGACGGCCTGGACACTCGACACCGTCTCCACGGGCCACAGCGGGTCCATTGTTACTGCCGGCCCGACGGTTGCCGGCTCGACCGGTGGCTTTGGCGGCGGCGCTCCCGGTGCTGCGGGCGGTCGGGGTGGATTCGGTGGCGCTCCGGGAGCGCAGGCCGGGGGCGCGCCGACGGGAACCAGGCCAGGCTTCGGCACCGGACGCGGTGCTGCGGGTCAGGGAGCAACGGGAGCGCGCGGCGGCGGGGCTGCAGGTTTGCTCGATAGCAGCAGTGTCGGAACGGCTTTATCTAAGCTGCTGAAGGCGGATGCCTCCAGCTACAAGTGGGTCGCGGCGGCAGTCGGATCGAACAGCGCGGCTGGCTACCAACTCGCTACGCAAGAGGCGGTTATGCCGGTCGGCGGCTTCAACGGGAGCGATCCTTCTCCGACGCTGGCCGAGTTCAAGGCCGACGTCGCCAAGGGCGAGATCCACTACTTCATCGGCGGGACGCTGGGCGCCTCGAACGGAGGCTCCAATGTCTCGTCGCAGATTGCCAGCTGGGTCGCGGCGCACTACACCGCGACAACCGTGGATGGGGTGACGCTCTACGACCTGACGAAGTAGTTCGTCGCTTGTAGAAGCGGACGTGGCGCGAGTTAGTGGCGCCGTGTCCGCTTCTGCGTGGTCGGCGTCTGTGGTCGCTGACAGACTGAGGCGATGACCACCGAAGTTGCGCCACCGGCCGCCGAAGTCCTTCCGGGGCGGCTTGGCCTGGTGCGGGCGTCGGCACTTTACGTTGCCGCGGTACTCGGAACGGGCATCCTCGTTCTCCCTTCGCTCGCGGCCAAGGCGGCCGGGCCGGCGTCCATGCTTTCGGTTCTCGCGGTGTTGATCCTGTCGATCCCGCTCGCGGGAACGTTCGCGGCGCTGGCGTCGCGCTTCCCGGATGCGGGCGGCGTCGCGACCTTCGTCCAACTGGCGCTGGGCAAGACGGCGTCGCGGATGGCCGGATACTGGTTCTTCTTCGGCGTCGCCGTCGGTGCTCCCGTCGTCGGCATCCTGAGCGCCCAGTATGTGGTCGCGGCGATCTACGGCGAGCACGCGTCGGTGCCACGCTGGCTCATCATCGTGATTGGGTTGCTCATCTACGTACCGCCGTTTGTTGTTAACGCATTCGGCGTGCGAGTGTCCGGATCGCTGCAGCTGGTGCTGACGGGTATTCTCCTGGTTGTCGTCATCGGTGTCGTCGTGCTGACACTGCCCGAGGCGAAGGTGTCACGGTTCACGCCGTTCCTGCCGCACGGCTGGCTGGGAGTAGGCGCCGGAGTGAGCCTCTTCATCTGGGCGTTTGCCGGCTGGGAAGCCGTAACGCACATCGCGGGGGAGTTCAAGAACCCGCGCCGCACCATCCCGCTGGCGACCGCGATCGCGATCGCCACCGTTGGCACCGCCTACCTTGCGCTCCAGTTCGTCACAGTCGCGGTTCTCGGTACCCACAACACGTCCGCGGTGCCGCTCCTCGGCCTCGTTTCGCAGGCGGCACCCGGATACGGCGCATGGATCATCGCGGGAATCGCTCTTGTCGTCACCATCGGAGTTCTCAACATCTATCTCGCCGCGTTCGCGAAACTCGGCAGCGCGCTTGGACGCGACGGACACCTGCCGAAGTGGATCGCACGCGGTTCGCAGGCCGGGCAGATACCGCGCCGCTCGCTCCTCATCGTGGGCATCATCGACCTGGTCTATTTCGTGCTGCTCGTCATCACCGGCTTCGACCTCACCCCGTTCATCCTCATCAACACGAGCTGTATGGTCGCTGTCTACGCGCTGGGGATGGTCGCGGCGGTTCGGCTGCTGGAGCGCTGGAGTGCCGGCTGGTGGATGGCCGTGATCTCGGTCGTCCTCGTGGCTGGTCTGCTCGTGCTCGCGGGCTGGCACCTCGTCGTCCCGGCGGCGCTCGCCGTCGCCGCGGTTCTCGTGGCCCTCTACAAGAGACATCAGCTACAGAAGAGGAGCCGGCATGCCGCAGTATCGCGCCCACTTTGATGCGCAGGTCGACTTCGCCAATGGCGGCGGGCTGACCGCGAGCGAATTCCGACTGGACCTGCCCTCGAAGGATGTCGACGAACCGACCGTTGCGCGGCTGTTCGTTCAGCACCTCGGCCTCGCTCTCGTCGGGAGTGTGCGGCTGACCAACCTCACGATCGTGGAAGAGCAGCACCGCGGCAGCCGCGGTATCGAGGTCGAAGCGCCCTCGGAGGCGGGGAGATTCGTAGAGCTCAGCCATGTCATCCGCGAGGGATTGATCACCTATCCCGGACTGCCTGCGCCAACTATCGAGCCGTTTCTGACCCGGGAGAACTCGAAGTCGAGGTACGCCCCCGGCACCGAGTTCGCGATGGATATCCTCACTCTCATCGGCAACACCGGCACCTACCTCGACAGCCCGTGGCATCGTTACGAGGGCGGCACCGACCTGGCCGGCCTCAGCCTCGAGACGCTCGTGAACCTGCCGACCGAGGTCTTCCATCTGGATGATGCGGCCGAGCGCGGCATCCCGGCATCCGCCCTCTGGGATCGCGAGGTCGCGGGCAAGGCGGTTCTGCTGCACACCGGCTGGGACCGGCACTTCGGCTCGCCGTCCTACGCAACCGGTGCCCCGTACCTCGCGCCCGATGGCGTCGACTACCTCGTCGATCAGGGCGTCGCGTTGGTGGGAATTGACTCGCTCAACATCGACAACACGGAGCGCACGGGCGAGCGCCCGGCGCACACTCGACTGCTGGCCGCGGGCATCCACGTCGTCGAGCACCTGACGAACCTCGCCAGCCTTCCGGCGTCGGGCGCCCGCTTCACGGCAACACCGCCGCTCATCGAGGGGTTCGGCACGTTTCCGGTTCGCGCGTTCGCGGCTCTCTGAGCTGAGTGGCGCTAGAAGGTACGGGCGTATTGCTCGCGAATTATGGCACGGTGATCGGTTGCGTGACGAGTGCTCACCTGGACCGGCCACTGCGGGCGTTCGCCCGTGAGCGCCCAGGCTGCCTGCGCCGCAGCACCCAGCGCGACATATTCCGCGGGCTCCGGAACCTCGACGGGAACATCGAAGACCTGGGCGGCGATCGTGCTGACGCCACTGTTCTGCGCGGCTCCGCCGATGAGCAGGAGACGCTTCGCCACAACACCCTGGGCGAGTATGGCGTCGAGCCCGTCGGACAGGCCGCAGAGCATCCCTTCGATGGCGGCGCGCGCGAGATTCGCCCTGGTCGTGGATGCCAGGGTCAGGCCGGACAGCGTCGCCGTTGCGTTCGGCAGATTCGGGGTGCGTTCGCCCTCGAAGTACGGATGCAGCACCGCGCCCTCGGAACCCGGCTCGGCTTCGAGGGCCAGTCGACCGAGCTCCTCGTGATCGACGTCCAACAGGCGTGACACCGCGTCGAGAACGCGCGCGGCGTTGAGGGTCGCGATGAGCGGAAGATAGCCTCCTGCGGCATCCGCGAATCCGGCAACGGTTCCCGTCGGATCCTGCGATGGCGTTTCCGTGACCGCGAACACGGTGCCGCTGGTGCCGATCGAGATGATCACGTCGCCGTCCGCTGCGCTGAGGCCCAATGCGGCGCCCGCATTGTCGCCAGCGCCGACTGCGATCACCACCTGCTGCCTCCGAAATTCAGGAGAATAGCCCACGTGACCGGCGGTATCCCCCGGATTCAGCACCTTCGGCAGGATGATGGCGGCCCGATCTCCTGAATTGTGAAAGCGGAGGGCGCGGCCGAGGAGGTCGGGGTCATACTCGTTCGTGACGGGGCTGAAGTAACAGGTGCCGCTCGCGTCGGAACGGTCGGTGGTCAGCTCGGTCAGCATCGGATTGGAGGGACCGAATCCGCGCAGTCGCCAGGTCAGCCAGTCGTGGGGGAGCGCCACGGCCGCGACCCTGGCGGCGTTCTCCGGCTCTGTGTCCGCGAGCCAGCGGAGCTTGGTGACGGTGAAGGATGCGACCGGTACCGAACCGGTTCGACGGGCGAATTCGGCGGCACCCACCTCTCCGATCAGGTCGAGCGCCGCCTGTGCAGAGCGGGTGTCGTTCCAGAGAAGCGCCGGGCGGATGACCGTCCCGGCGTCATCGAGCACGACCATCCCGTGCTGCTGGCCGCCGATCGAGATGGCGGCAACATCCTCGAGTCCTCCAGCGTCCGCGATCGCTGCGAGGAGGGCATCCCACCACAGGTTCGGATCGACCTCGGTGCCGTCAGGATGCGACGCACGCCCGGTCCGCACGACCGCACCCGTCTCGAGGTCGCGGACGACCACTTTGCAGCTCTGCGTCGACGAGTCGACCCCGGCAACCAGCGTCATGGGTTAGCGGGCGCGAAGGAGGTGCTCGGTGGCCAGCTGCTGCAGGCGCACGAAGCCGAAGCCCTTGCCGTTGTAGTAGGGCGTCGGGTCGAAGTCCTCGAAGGATGCGCGGTCGGCAAGCAGGTCGTCGTAGGTCTCGCCTGCGGCCAGCGTCGGCGTCTGCAGCTCGATGACACCCGACGCCTTGAGCGCCTCCTGGACCTCTGGATCGGCGCGGAAGGCCGCGGCGCGCTCCTTGAGCATGAGGTAGTTGGCGATGTTGGCGCGAGCGGAGTCCCAGACGCCGGACTCGTCCTCCGTGCGGGAAGGCTTGTAGTCGAAGTGGCGCGGGCCGGTGTAGGCCTGCCCCCCATTCGGTCCGCCGTTTTCGAGCAGGTCGACCAGCGCGAACGCGTTGTACAGGTCGCCGTGGCCGAACACGAGGTCCTGGTCGTACTTGATGCCGCGCTGGCCATTGAGATCGATGTGGTAGAGCTTGCCCTGGTACAGCGCCTGCGCGATGCCGGAGGCGAAGTTGAGCCCGGCCATCTGCTCGTGTCCAACCTCGGGATTGACGCCGAACAGTTCTGGACGCTCGAGCGTTGTGATGAACGCCATGGCGTGGCCAACGGTTGGCAGCAGGATGTCCCCGCGTGGCTCGTTGGGCTTTGGCTCGATTGCGAAGCGGATGTCGTAACCCTTGTCGGTCACGTACTGGGCGAACAGATTGACGCCCTCGCGGTAGCGCTCGAGCGCCGTGCGGATGTCCTTGGCTGCGTCGTACTCCGCGCCCTCGCGGCCGCCCCACATGACGAACGTCTTGGCGCCAAGTTCTGCCCCGAGGTCGAGCTGGCGGAGCGCCTTACGCAGCGCGAAACGCCGAACGGCACGGTCGTTGGAGGTGAAGCCGCCGTCCTTGAACACTGGAGCGCTGAACAGGTTGGTGGTCACCATTGGGATGATCAGGCCGGTGTCCTTGAGTGCGCCCTTCAGGCGGTCGATCTGCTTCTGGCGCTCTGCATCCGTCGAGCCGAACGCGAACAGGTCGTCGTCATGGAAGGTGAGTCCGTACGCGCCGACCTCTTTGAGTTTCTCGACGACGTGAACGATGTCCATTGGTGCGCGAGTTGGGCCACCGAAGGGATCGGAGCCGTTGTAGCCGATGGTCCAGAGCCCGAAGGAGAACTTGTCGGCAGGTGTCGGTGTTAGAGCCATGGGAGAAGGTCCTTCGGAGTTTCGATGATTTGTTGTCGGAACCAACATACTACCGGACGACGGTTACCGCACAATGCAGAGCGCGGGTGTGATCGACGACTCGAACCGGACCCGTGAGCCGGACGGCGGCAACGAGACGCGCATCCTGGGACGATGCCGAAATCCGGAATTCGAGTTCTCCGGGCTCAACGATGCGCTCGCCGTCCCGTCCGGTGAAGCTCGTTACATCGGCCGGAATCTCGAGACCGATCCGCGCGGACTCGCCCGGTTCGAGGGCGACCCGGGCGTAGGCGATCAGGCGCTGGACAGGCGGGCTCACCGAGGCGACCGGGTCGTGGAGGTACACCTGCACGATCTCAGTTCCGGCGCGCTCGCCGGTGTTTCGCACCCGGAATGACAGGGACACTGTTCCGTCGGTCGCGGCGTCGGCTTCGTCGCCCTCAAGTTCCGACCAGTCGAAGGTTGTGTAACCAATGCCGTGCCCGAAACCGAAGGCCGCGGTGGGATCGATATTGGAGACGCTGCTCTTTTCGGTGAGCTGCGCTCCGAGGTAGGTGGAGGGCTGCGCTCCCGGGTGGACCGGAACGCTGACCGGAAGCCGTCCAGACGGATTAATTCGTCCGCTCAGCGCACCGGCGATCGCCCCGGATCCCTCTTCGCCCGCGAAGAACGTCTGCACGATCGCGGACGCGCGCTCCGGAGCCGAGCCGAGAGCGTAGGGGCGCCCGGAGACGAGCACGAGGATGACCGTCTTGCCGGTGTCGAGGATGCGTTCGAGCAGTTCGGACTGGATGCCAGGAAGCTGGAGCGACTCGGCGTCGCAACCCTCACCGGAGGTACCCCTGCCGAATAGGCCGGCGCGGTCGCCGAGTACGACGATCGCGACATCGGCGGCTCCGACGGCTTCAACCGCTGCGGCGAGTCCGGCCCGATCGGGTCCGTCGATTGAGCAGCCGGGCGAGAGGGTAACGGTTGCGTCCGGGAACTCGGCCACAATCGCATCTCGCACAGTGGGAATGTCGATTCCTATTGGTACGTCCGGATGGTGGATGCCGACGTGGCTCGGGAACGAGTAACACCCAAGCATCGTCATCGGGTCGTTGGCACCCGGCCCGACAAGCGCGATGCTCGTCGGGTGCGCGAGCGGCAGGGTCCCGTTGTTTTGAAGGAGGATGACCGCCTGCTCCGCAATCTGCTTCGCGATGGCACGATCGGCTCCCAGATCGAGATCGATGCTGGCGACCAGTGCGTCGTCATCGTCGATGTCTCGGCCACGCAGTGCGCTGGGGATGGGATCCCAGTCTTCGTCGAGGAGTCCGAGGTCAAGCTTTTGGCGAAGCACTCGCTCGAGAGCCCGATCGACGAGCGTCTCCTCGATGCGGCCCGCGGCGATCTCGCCGAGCAGTGGCTCCGCGTAGGTCTTGACGCCGGGGAGCTCGACGTCGACGCCGGCGGTCAGGGCGAGCGCGGCGGCCTCGCCCCAGGTCTCCGCAACGCTGTGCAGCAGCTTCAGGAACCCGATGCCGAAATAGTCAGCAACGACGGTCCCGTCGAATCCCCAGGTGTCACGCAGGAGTCCTGTGAGTAGCTCTTCATTGGCCGCAGCCGGGACGCCGTCGATCGCGGCGTACGAGTGCATCACGGAGCGCACCCCACTTTCGCGAATTGCCATCTCGAAGGGCGGCAACATCACGTCGGCGAGTTCACGCGGGCCCATGCTTACTGGCGCAAGGTTACGTCCGGCCTTTGAGGCCGAGTAGCCCACGAAGTGCTTGAGCGTTGCGACAATCCCCGCGGACTCGATGCCCTTGATGTATGCAGTGGCGACGGTTCCGACGAGGTATGGGTCCTCTCCGATGGTTTCTTCGGTGCGGCCCCAGCGTGGGTCCTGGGTCACGTCGAGCACTGGGGCAAGTCCCTGGTGGACGCCGACGGAGCGCATACTCGCGCCGATTCGTTCGCCCATCGTGCGAACCAGTTCCGGGTCGAAGGTTGCGCCCCAGGACAGCGGCACGGGGTAGGCGGTTGCACCCCAGGTCGTGAAGCCCGCGAGGCACTCCTCGTGGGCGAGCGCTGGGATGCCGAACCTGTTGGCGGCGACGATCTTGCGCTGGTTCCTGGCCAACTGAGCCGCACCAACCGCGGGATCGAGAACAGTGGTGCCAAATGACCGTGTCAGTTGTCCCAAACCGAATTGCAGCAGTTCGTCGAGCCCGACCGGTTCGCCCATCTCGTTCTGGTGCGGGGCAACCTCTTCGCCGTCGGACGATGCTCCGATCCAGGTGCCGTAGAGCTGGGCAACCTTCTCGCGGAGAGTCATTGCGGACATGAGCGCAGCCACCCGCTCGCCCACGGGCCGGGAGGTATCAGCCCATGGACGCGCAGGCACCTCCGCGCGAGTGCTGAGTGACGTCATTGGCAACCTCTTGCTGACTAGCGAAATGTTTCGTAGATTGTAACGAAACTCCATGTGTCCGGAGTCTAGAGTTTCGCTTCTTCACCAGTCAAGTTCCGCGCCAAAGGATAGAGTTCTCGCATGACGTTGGAGATGTCCAAGGAGGCGCCGGCGCCGCGTACCTCACGAGCGACGCTCGCCCGTGTCGCCGCAGAGGCCTCCGTTTCGATGTCAACCGTTTCCAAGGTCCTGAACGGCAGAACGGGCGTATCCGAGGCCACACGCTCCCGCGTCGAGGACCTGCTGCATAGCCACGGATACAACCGGCGCGGCATTGCACAGACCGCACCCCTCATCGAGTTGGTGTTCAGCGAGCTCGACACTGCATGGGCGATCGAGATCATCACCGGTGTCGAGCGGGTGGCGCGAGAGAACGGGATGAGCGTGGTGCTCACCGAGAGCGGTGACCGACACTCGCCCGGTCCGGAATGGATCGATGGCGTACTCCAGCGTCGCCCGTCCGGAGTCATCCTGGTTTTTTCGGACCTGTCACCAGACCACAAGAGACAGCTCCGGACACGCAACATCCCGTTCGTCGTCGTTGACCCGGCGGGCGATCCCGCGCCGGATGTAGCATCGATCGGCTCGGCAAACTGGTCGGGTGGGGTGCTCGCGACGCGCCACCTCATCGACATGGGTCATCGCGAGATCGCCATGATCACGGGGCCGGACGACATGATGTGCTCCAGGGCGCGACTCTCCGGGTATCGCTCGGCGCTCGAGGGAGCGGGCATCCCGATCCGCGAGGAACTCATCGTGACGGGTCAGTTCCATCGCGAGGATGGGGTTGTTCGCGGCGACGAACTGCTGTCGCTCGCCAACCCGCCGACCGCGATCTTCGCCGGCAGTGACCTCCAGGCGCTCGGAGTGTATGAGGCTGCACGCGCTCGGGGTCTCACGATTCCCGGCGACCTCTCCGTTGTCGGCTACGACGACCTGCAGATGGCGGAGTGGCTTGGCCCACCCCTCACCACCGTTCGGCAGCCGCTCACCGAGATGGCGGAGCAGGCCACGCGACTTGTCCTGAGGATGAGCGACGCGGATCCCGACGAACGGCTCAGAATCGATCTTGCGACGAGCCTCGTCGTGCGCAGCAGCACTCGCCGCATCAGCTAGCCGCGTTTGGCGCTGCCGCCCACTCGTGCGACCGCGCCAGAGGACACTTTGCGGTTCTCAATCGGCATCGATCTGACAACGAAATGTTTCGCGTTTTGCCCTGAAACTTGACGTGCCAGAACGCCGAGGGTAATTTGTGGCTTGTTGCGACAAATCGACTCGGTCTTCCGATTCGAGGGGTTGGAGACAATGGAGTTCACAGCGCGAACGGCCAGATTTGGCCCAGCCGCCAACCCCATGGTCCCCTCCTCCACAGCACGCCGAGCGCACCCCGCGAACGGTGAAGCAACGCCTGGCGGGCACGAAGCAGTGCTCGCATAAACGCTAGGAGAGAGAATGCTCAAGTCCTTGGCAACGAAACGAGTTGGTCGTTCCGTCGCAGTTCTCGCCGTTGCTGGTATGGCCGCGCTAGGCCTCGTCAGCTGCAGCTCTAGTTCCGCCCCAAGCTCAAGTTCCGCAACATCGGGAACCGTCAATTGGTGGGGGTGGACGCCCGAGCTCGCGACAGCAAAGAGCTACATCGCCGCCTTCAACAAGGTGTATCCGAAGATCAAAGTCAACTACAAGCAGGTCACCATCGCCGACTGGGAGGCCGCGCTTCGCCCGGCGCTCGCGTCCTCGAGCGGACCCGACGTATTCGACGTCCAGCCCGGCGCGTACGTCACCGAGTTCGGCTCGTTCGCAGAAGACCTCACCCCGGTCATCAAGAAGTCGCTCGGCGCCGACTGGAAGTCGAAGGTTTCACCCATCGGCATCAGCGGCCTCAGCGAGAAGGGCAAGCTGACCGCCCTGTCGGTTGGCTCGACCTACGCCGGAACCCTGTGGATCAACAAGAACCTCTTCGACAAGTACAACCTGACCCCGCCGACGACGCTTGCGCAGTGGGTGAGTGACTGCAAGACGTTCGCATCGAACGGCGTTGGCTGCTTCGTTCAGGGCGCATCGCAGGAAGGCTTCAACCAGGACACGCTCCAGTCGATCGCCGACTCGGTCGAACCAGGTCTCTGGACGAAGATGTCGACCGGCGCTGCCAAGTGGACGGATCCGGGAATGGTCAAGACGCTGACCATCTGGAAGGAACTGTTCACCGACAACATCATGCAGCCGGGAGCAATCGGTTACGCACAATACCCTGACGCCAACAACGACTTCCTTACCGGAAAGTACGCGATGGTCATGATGGGCACGTGGTACATGCAGTACGCCACGACCACCGGCATGACCGCCGCCATCTCGGCCGCGGGTGTCGCCGGAGCCAAGCCGTTCCCGATCCTGCCGATCGCCTTCCCGGATGTCGCGAAGGCCGGTCACGCCGGGTACCACATGTATGGTGACTCGGACTACGGCCTCGCGGTCGCATCCAAGTCGAAGAACAAGTCCGCGGCGGAGACCTTCGTGAGCTGGCTCACAACCTCAAAGGCCGGGCAGCAGGTCGTTGGCAACGCGCTGGACGACATCCCCGCCCTGAACGGAGTGGCGCCGGACTTCAACACCATTGCTATGCCGAGCCAGTCGGTGCAGCAGGGTCCGGTCGAGAGCTTGATCAAGACGGTCGGCCCAGTCTCAGAGGCTCGCGAGTCGCTGCTCTCCTCCGGAGTGCAGACGGCTATCCTCGCGGCCTCGACCTCGGTAGCATCCGGACAGGCGACACCGGCAGCCGCAGCGGCAACGCTGCAGGCGGCGGCGGTAGCAGCCGGCGAGACCTTCAAGTAATCAAGCGATACAGCACTACCTAGTAACTAGCAAAAGCAATACCAGGCAAGGGAGCGAAGTGGCTATGACCGGTGCGTCATTGACTGGCGAGAAACTCGGCCGGACGAAACCACTTCGCTCCACGGGGGGCGGCGGCACCACCAGGCGCCGCCGCCTCTCGCAGCCGCCCGGCTTGCCGTGGATTCTTCCGGCACTGATCCTGTCCGTTGGGTTGTTGTATTACTGCATCGGCTACACCGGTGTCATCTCGACCTGGAACTGGGACGGCATCAGTCCGAACCCGGTGTCGGTCGGGTTTAACAACTACGTCCAGATCTTCCAGGACCCGGTGTTCTGGGACGCCATCGAGCACACGGTCATCTTCTTCGTCGTGACCTTCGTCGTCCAGACGTTCCTCGGACTGATGTTCGCGGTGCTGTTGCATTCCAAGGTGAAACTTGCGGTGGTCTACAAGATCATCATCTTCGTACCCGTCGTACTCGCCCCTGCGATCATGGCCCCGGTGTTCCGCCAGCTGTTCGCGCCGGATGGCCAGTTCAACTGGGTGCTCGCACACATCGGCCTCGGTTTTCTGCAGCAGCCCTGGATCGGGCAGACCAGCACGTCGCTGGCGGTGGTCATGTCGATCACGGTTTGGGAATTCACCGGCGTCACGTTCATCCTCTACTTCGCGGCCATGGGCCAGATCGACCAGTCGATACTCGAGGCCGCCCGAATTGATGGTGCCGGCAATTTCCGCACTCTGATCAGCATCATCTGGCCGGGCGTTCGTGGCACTACGGTGGCGCTCGGTGTTCTGAGTGCGATTGGGGCGCTGAAGACCTTCGACGTTCCCTGGCTGGTGACCTCGCAGGGTGGGCCGGTGTACTCGACCGAATTCCTGGGAACCTACATCTACCGGATCACCATTCCACTTGACCGGGTCGGCTACGGTGCGGCCCTCTCCATCATCCTGCTCGTCGTCGCCCTCGTGATGGCGATCATCATCAACGTGCGTGGCCGCGAACGCGATGGGGTGACCGAATAATGTTCGAGACACGTTCCCGCTGGGCCACCATCGTCCTGCAAATCGTCGTCACCCTGCTGGTTCTGCCATACCTCTTCCCGCTTATCGTCATGGTGCAGGGATCTCTGGCCGGCGCTGGTTGGGGCAACTACGTCGCAGTCTTCAACGTGCCCGGCTTCGGCCAGTTCTTCCTGAACAGCGCCATCATCGCGGTCTCGGTTATCGCACTCGTCTACGTCGTCACAATGCTCGCGGCATTCGGATTCTCTAAGCTCCACATCCGCGCGCGCGAGGTCTACTTTTGGATGCTGTTGGCCTGCCTCACAATGCCAGAGGTCGTCCTCCTCGCCCCACTGTTCGCCACCGACACCACGCTTGGCCTCTACGACACGTACTGGGCGGTCATTCTTCCGCTGGCGGCCCTGCAGGTCCCTTTCGGCGTGCTGCTCACCCGCAACTTCATCAACGGCATCCCGAATGAACTGTTCGAAGCAGCTCGAGTTGACGGAGCCAACTCGATCCGCGGTTTCTGGTACCTGGTGATCCCGCTGACCCGTCCGATCGCCGCAGCTATCGTGATCTTTACTCTGATCGGCGCATGGAACGACTACCTCATGCCACTCGTGTTCCTGCAGGATCAGTCACTGCAGACGATCACGCTCATCCCGCAGTTCTTCATTGGCCAGTTCAGCGACGACCAGACAAAGGTTCTCGCGTCAGCGGTGCTGACGGCGATCCCGGAGGTCGTCGCCTACCTCGCACTGCAGCGGCTGTTCGAAAGAGGGCTGTCCGCGGGCGCAATCAAGTGAGTCCGCCGAAGGCTCTCGTCCTCGCTGGCGGCGTAGCACCGTACGTCGATCCGTGGCATCCGTTCGGCCAGACCTCCGAGCTGCTTGCCGGCGTCGCGGAGGAGGCCGGCTTCGATGTAGAGGTTGCGACGGACGTCGTCTCGCGTCTCGCGGACGTTGCCGGCGTTGACCTGCTGATCGCCAACGCGCCCGTGCCGGACCAGGAGCTGGATCCGGCTGCAATGCGGGAGGCCAAGCTCGGGCTCGAGGCGTTCCTGGCCCGCCCGGGTGGCGTGGTCGCACTCCATGTTTCTGTGACCACCCTGATCGGCCTTGACTCGTGGGGCTCCCTGATCGGAGCGCGCTGGGTCAAGGGTCGTACCATGCACCCTTCGCGCGGAGTTTCCCGCGTGCGGTCGGTCGGGTCGAATCCGATCGCCGCGGGACTCCGGGAGTTCACCCTGGATGACGAGCTCTACAGCTTCCTCGAATTCGAGGGCGAGAGCGAGCCCGTCGTCGTGCACGACTATGAGGGCGTCGCGCATCCGTTGGTCTGGGTGCGAGAACTCCGGCGCACCAGGGTGGTCGCTGACGCCATGGGACACGGCACGGAGTCATACGCGTCCGTCGAACACCTCGCGATTCTCCGCAAGGCCATGCAATGGGCCGGCGGAATCCCTGCCCGTCCGGGCACCAAAGAGAAGGAATAAGGAATGCCACTCATCCAGATCGATCTCGATCGCACCCTCTACGACGACAAGCACGAACAGATGAGTTCGGAGATCCACCAGGCGCAGATCGACGTGCTGGCAATCCCGGCCGATGACCTGTTCCAGGTGTTCCGCCCGCACGAGCCGGGCGAGATCAAGTTCGACCCGACGTACGGCGGGGTCGACAGGCAGAGCCTGATCATCGTGCGGATCACGATGGTGCATATGTACGGCGTCGCGACCAAGCGAAAGCTGTTTGAGGCGATCGTTGCGCGCTGGCAGAAACTGGGCATCCGGCCAGAGGACATCCAGATCTGTGTCGTCGAGGTTGGCTTCGAGGATTGGTACGCGGGAAAGTAATGGCTCTCGACAAAGCACCCCTCAGCGTTCTCTTCGTCGGTGGCACCGGAACAATTAGCGCGTCATCCGTTCGGCTTGCGGTTGACTCCGGGATGACTGTGTATGTACTCAATCGCGGCAACAATGCGAAGAGTCGATCGCTGCCAGCTTCCGTAAAGTTCCTCACGGGCGATATCACAGAGCGATCCTCCGTTGACAATGCAATTGAAGGGCTCTTCTTCGACGCGGTCGTGAACTTCCTGACCTTCAATGCCGCCGGCGCGCAACTCGCGGTCGAGACATTCCGCGGGCGGACAAAGCACTACGTCCACATCAGCACTGCGTCGCTATACGGCAAACCCGTCCTTCAGGTTCCGATTGTCGAGTCCACGCCGATTCACAACAGGTTCGTCGCCTATTCACGAGCAAAGATTGCGGCGGAAGAAGTGCTCTGGAACGAGTACCGCTCCAGCGAGTTCCCCATGACGATCGTTCGGCCGTCGCACACCTATGACGACGCCAACCCCCCGCTGCCCGGCGACTGGACGATCTTCGACCGCATCGAGCGCGGTGCCGAGATCGTCGTGCACGGAGATGGAACATCGTTGTGGACGCTGACTCACGCTGATGACTTCGCGCAGGGTCTCGTCGGCTTGCTCGGCAACCCGCGCGCGGTGGGGGAGGCATTCCACATCACGGGCGACGACGTGTACACGTGGGACCAGATTTACACCATCGTCGGCGAAGCGGTGGGCGTCGAACCAAAGCTCGTGCACGTCCCGTCGGAGCTTTTCCTCGTCGGCGCACCCGACTGGTTCTGGTCCGAGCTGCTGATGGGCGATCTTGGCCACAGTGCGATCTTCGACAACACGAAGATCCACCGGTTCGTGCCGGGCTTTCGGCCGACGCTCACGTTCCATCGGGCCGCCCACCGGATGCAGGCGTGGCGCCTCGAGCACCCGGATCTCACCGGGCCGAACGATGAGGTCAACGCCGTACTCGACCGCATGGCGAAGGGGTACGCGGCCTCGCGAGCAGCATTCGCGGCCCTCGCGCCGAAGGGCACGTGATGGCGGCGCCGTCCCTCGATCCGAGGCCGCTTGGCGGGACCGGCCTGACTGTGTCGTCGCTCTGCGTGGGCACGAGTCCGCTCGCGAGCATGCCCGGACTTTACGGCTACGAGGTCGACGCGGAGGCGGCCATCGCCACGGTTCGCTCGGTGTTGGACAGTCCCATTTCGTTTCTCGACACCTCGAACGGCTACGGAGCGGATGGCGAGAGCGAACGGCGAATCGGAGCAGCCATTGCGCAGGCCGGTGGGCTCCCCGACGGCTTCGTCCTCGCAACAAAGGTCGACCCGGACCCGTCCACCGGAGACTTCTCCGGGTCGCGGGCTCGGGCATCCGTCGAGGAGAGTCTCGAGCGGCTCGGGCTTGACCACCTGCAGGTGCTCTACCTGCACGACCCGGAGCGAATCTCGTTTGAGGAGGGGACCGCGGCCGGAGGGGCCGTCGAGGCGATGATCGCACTGAGGGACGAGGGCGTTGTCGACCATCTTGGGGTGGCTGGCGGAGACCTGAGCGTGCTTACCCGGTACCTTCGGATGGGCGACTTCGAGATCGTGCTCAATCACAACAGGTTCACCCTGGTCGACCAGTCTGCGGTTCCCCTCATGGAGGAGACGATCGAGCGGGGAGCGGCTTTCGTCAACGCGGCGCCTTACGGCGGCGGGATGCTCGCGAAGGGGCCGGATGCGCAACCGCGATACGCGTACGGCACGCGCGGCAGCGAGCTGCGCGACCGCGTCCTCGAGATGCAGTCCGCATGCGACGAATTTGGCGTGTCGCTGGCGGCCGCGGCGCTGCAGTTTTCCGTGCGGGACTCTCGGGTCACGTCCACGGTGGTTGGCGTCTCTTCACCCGAGCGGGTCTCCCAGACTCTCGATCTGCTCGCGGTGAACATTTCGGATGACCTCTGGGCGAAGTTAAGTGCGCTCGCCCCGCCTGCGGGGTCTTTGCTGGCGTGAGGCCTTACGGTCGCGGGGGGAAACCGGCCTCGCGGTAGATCGCGTCGATGGTCGCCATGTTTCCGATAATGTCGTCGCCCTCGGTGAGAGTGGGCGTACCGCTCTCGAGCGCGTGAACAACGGCCGCCAGCTGGTGGTCGTAGGTCGCCAGGCCGGCGACGGTACTTGGACGTTCGAGCTCCGCGACGGTTTCTCGCACGCTGTGCCCGTTCGAGGGAAACACGAGGTTGTTGACCTCGAGCGTCCCCAGTTCGCCCTGGATCACCAGCGTCGACGAGAGAGGGAGTCCCTCCGCCATGCTCGCGGTGACAGTCGCGCGAATGCCCGATGGGAACGCGAGCAGTGCCGAGATGCTTTCATCTGTTCCGAGGAGATTCGGGTGTCCGTTCGCCTCGACGACCGTTGGCTCCTCCCGCGCGAGCGCACGAACCCAGTGGACCGGGTAGCACCCGAGATCCATGAGTGCGCCGCCACCGAGCTCTGGTGCGTGTCGGATGGACCCGGGATCAAAGGGAATCTCGACGGAGAAGTCAGCCTTGACAGTCCTGATCGCTCCCAGTCGCCCCGATTCCACGACTGCGTCAATCGCCGCACTCAGCGGGTGGTAGCGATCATGGAACGCCTCGATCAGTCGGTGGCCCGTGCGAGACGCGGTCTCGACCATCGACCGCGCTTCGTTCGCGTTCAACGCGATCGGCTTCTCGCAGAGCACGTCCTTGCCGTGTTCGAGCGCCGCGATCGACCAACGGGCGTGCTCGGAGGGCGGCAACGCCACGTAGACGAGATCGACGCCGGGGTCCGCGATCAGTGCCTCGTAGGAGTCGTAGCTTTGCGGAATCCCGTGGGCTTCCGCGTAGCGCTGGCCACGTTCGGCGTTCCGCGATGCGACCGCCGCGATGATTGCATCGGATCGTCGCGCGGCCGGACGGATGATCGACGCCGGAGCTATTCCGGCGGCGCCGAGGATTCCGATTTTCAGCACTCTTGATCTCCTTTAGAACCGGGTCGGGCGGCAGGTTTACCGATGCGCGCGGACTGGTACTGGCAATTCACTGCACTCTCAAACTATCGTAGAAACATCGCTTGCTTGGCGAAGAAAAGTTTCGTGACAGAGGAGGCCGATGCCAGCCCCAACAGCGCCGTTCAGGTTCGCACGATATCCCAGTCTTGAGGATCGGGTGGCGTTCGTCAGCGGCGGAGCGACCGGTCTCGGGGCGGAGTTTGTGCGCCAGCTCGCCGCACAGGGGGCGCGAGTTGCCTTCGTGGACCTCAATCGCGATGCAGGCGAGACGGTGCTCGCGGAGCTGCTGGAGTCGGGCGCACCGCGGGCATGGTTCGGCGAGTGCGACGTGCGAAACATTTCCAGCCTGCAGGTGGCAATTCGGGATGCCGCCAGTGAGTTAGGCCCGGTCACGGTCCTCGTCAACAACGCGGCGAACGACACGCGCGACAAGGTGGCCGACATGGATGTGGCCCTCTGGGATGACCGGATCGCCGTCAACGTGCGCCATCAGTTCTTTGCCGCCCAGGCGGTGGCGCCCATGATGCGCGAGGAGGGTCGGGGCTCGATCATCAATCTCGGATCCATCAGTGCTCACATCGACCTCCTGGATTTGCCCGGCTATATCACCGCTAAGGCGGGGGTCGAGGGGTTGACCAGGACCCTGGCGCGCGAATACGGACCGGACGGTATCCGCGTCAACTGCATCATCCCCGGCTGGATAATGACTCAGCGCCAGCTTGACGACTGGGTGACCCCGGAGGCGGTGGAGTCGATCGAGCGAAACCAGTGCCTGCCGCAGAGGCTGTACCCCGACGACGTGGCGCGCCTGATGCTGTGGCTCGCCGCCGACGATTCCCGCTCGTGCACCGCGCAGAACTGGATTGTGGACGGAGGCTGGATGTGAAAGCCAGTCAGGTCACCGATCCGGTCGCCTTTCACGGCGAGGGGCCCTTTTGGGACGCGTCCCGGGAGCGGCTGTTGTTCGTCGACATGCTTGCCGGGGTCGTCGTCTCGCTCGAGAACGGGATCGTCGCACGACATTCGATCGGATCCGTCGCCGCGGTGGTTCGCGCGCGCGCGAGCGGCGGCTACCTTCTCGCGGTCGAGCGAGGTTTTGTTCTCGCTGATGTGGACCTGGGACCGATCGACGTGCTCCCGGAGGTCTTTTCCTCTCGCGAACTGCGGATGAACGAGGGGGGCTGCGACCCGCAGGGTCGCTTCTACTGTGGTTCGATGGCCTATGCGGAGACCCCCGGAGCGGGCACGCTGTATCGTCTCGACCCCGATCTGAGCGTTCACACCGTGCTGTCGTCTGTCAGTATTTCCAACGGTCTCCAGTGGAGCGCAGACGGCTCTCGGGTGTTCTACAACGACAGTCCGAGCGGTCGCGTCGACGTGTTCGACTTCGACGGGTCAACCGCCGAGTTTCGGAATCGACGAGTGTTCGCGGCGATTCCCGATGGCGGCATCCCGGATGGAATGGCGATCGACAGCGAGGACGGGATCTGGGTCGCGCTGTGGGGCGGCGGCCAGGTGCAGCACTACGACGCTGCCGGCCACCTGGTCGGGGTCATCGAGCTCCCGGTCACGAATGTGACGGCGTGCACCTTCGGTGGGACGGACCTCTCCACGCTGTACATCACCACGTCTCGCCTTCAGGTCGCGGAGGGGACCCAGCCTCTCGCGGGTTCCCTGTTCAGCGCGGAGGTCGGAGCTCGTGGCGTGGTCCCGTTCGCGTTCGCCGGCTAGGACGGCAGCCGGAGGACCCCATCGACTCGTTGGGGGATTTGCCACGGGTTGCCGTCGCGCACCTCGGGAGGGAGAAGGCTGTTCGGGACGCCCTGGTAGGAGACCGGCCGCAGAAAGCGTTCGATCGAGGTTGTACCGACGGACGTGAACCCGGCAGCGGTGGTCGCGGGGTATGGTCCGCCGTGCTGCATGGCGTAGGTGACCGAAACACCGGTCGGCCAACCGTTCCAGAGCAGTCGTCCGACGACCGGCGTGAGCAGCTCGACGAGGCTGCGGCCCACCGTGTCCTCCTGTTCCCCCTGAATGCTCGCGGTGAGTTGTCCATCGAATGCCTCTGCCGCCGCGAGCAGCTCGTCTTCGTTCGCATAGGTGACGATGATCGCGGTCGGCCCGAAGCACTCGACCATGAGTTCGTGGGGATCGGCGAGCAGTTCTGCCGTCGACGTCTGCAGCATGGTTAGCGCTTGTTGTGAGCCGTCGGCGATGTCTCCCGTGATCCGGCGAACGGCCGGATGCCCCGTCAGGCGCACCAGCCTCTCGACGTAGCCCTGGCTGATGTGGTCATTGAGCATTGGCGCCGGCGGATAGTCCGCGGAGAGCCGCTTGACTATGGTCGGGATCGTCGACGACTCGGGAACGAAGAGGAATCCGGGCTTCGTGCAGAACTGTCCAACTCCGAGCGAGACCGAGGCCAGAAAGCCCGCGCCGACCTCCTCCGCGCGCGCGGAGGCGGCAGCCGGAGTCACAAAGGCCGGATTGACGCTGCCCAGCTCTCCGTAGAACGGAATCGGGTGGTCGCGGCTCACCGCGAGATCGTAGAGTGCGCGACCGCCCGCGAGTGACCCGGTAAACGAGGCGGCCGCGATCCGCGGATCCTGGACGAGTGTCCGTCCGATCTCGAATCCAAGTACGAGGGCGAACGCACCGTCGGGTGCGCCAGCGTTCGATAGCGAGCGCCCGACCAACTCCGCGGTCAGCTGGGACAGGCCCGGATGCCCGGGGCTGCCTTTCACGACAACGGGCGCCCCCGCCGCGATGGCGGCCGCCGTGTCGCCCCCGGCGACACTGAAGGCGAAAGGGAAATTGCTGGCCGCATAGACGGCGACCGGGCCGATGGGTCGCAGCGTCCTACGGAGGTCGGGGCGCGGACCCATCGGCCAGGCCGGATCGGGGTGGTCGATTGTCGCCTGCAGGAACGACCCCTCGCGCAGCGTGTCGCCGAAGAGCCGCAACTGGAAGGTGGTTCTGGCGAGCTCGCTCGCGAGGCGGGCCTCGGTGAGGTGGGACTCCTGTGCGGCGAGCGGCAATAACCGATTCGACGCGGCGTCCAGCGTGTCTGCGACTGCAGTCAACCAGCCCGCCCGCTCGGTCGGTGGGCTGGCGGCAAGCCTCGCTGTCGAGCCGTACGCGGCCGTGAGGACACGCTCCAGCTCGGCGGCATCCGTGTCCGCGACCGCGCTGCTGGGTGTCATCTGCCGGGGACCTCGGGCTGGGCTGCCCCGACGATGGCGACCGGGTTGGCAAGTGTGCCGACCCCGTCGATGGTAATGGTGACCGTGTCGTCGCGCTCCAAAGTGAAGTCCTTCTCCGGCACGATACCCGTTCCGGTGAGGAGCACGACTCCGGTTGGGAACGACATCGCGAGGAACAGCCATTCGACCAGTTCCGTCAGGGGTCTCGCGATCAGATCCGTGGTTGTCGTGCCGGCGAACACCTCGAGACCGCCGCGGAGAATCGATACGGAGATCGCCTTTGCGGCCGCCCCCGCATCCCACACGGGCACGATCGATGGCCCGAGCGCGCACGACCTGTCGTAGACCTTTGCCTGCGGGAGATAGAGCGGATTGTCTCCCTCGATCGACCTGCTGCTCATGTCGTTTCCCACGACGTATCCGAAGATTTCGGCTCGAGAGTTGATCACCAGGCCCAGTTCGGGCTCGGGGACGTTCCAGTCTGAATCGGCGCGGATACCGACGGCTTCCCCGTCTGCGACGACCTTCGATGCGATCGACTTGAAGAACACCTCGGGGCGGTGCGCCTCGTAGACGCGGTCGTAGATGGATGCGTCCGTGGCCTCTTCCGCGCGACCGTCACGGCTGCGTCGATAGGTGACGCCGGCACCCCAGACCTCCTGTTCGTCGACCGGCGCGAGGACCGACAGCTGTCCCGGATCGATCAGGTCGCTCGCCGACTCGATCGCGGCGCGAGCGTCGTCGAGATGCAAGGCGAGGAGTTCCGCGAGAGAGACGGGCAGGATCGCGACATTGTCGGCCCTACTCGTAACCCACCGGACTTTGCCGTCAAGCAGGACCCTGGAGACGGTCATCAGTGCGACTCCCTCGAAACGGCAGAGCCGCTCGAGCCGACCAGGAAGTCCAGGTCTGCCCCGACATCGGCCTGCGTGACGTGGTCGACATAGAGTCGCTCCCATCCTCGTGTTGGCGCGGCGAAGGCGGCCACGGTCGCCACCGATGCCTGGCGGCGTGCCAGCTCCGCATCGGTGACCTCGAGCCGAAGCGAGCGGTTCGGAACATCGAGCACGATGTAATCGCCGTTCTGAACGAGCGCGAGAGGCCCGCCAACGGCTGCCTCGGGCGAGACGTGAAGCACGACCGTCCCGTAGGCGGTGCCGCTCATCCGACCATCGCAGATGCGCACCATGTCGCGTACGCCAGCCTCCAGAAGCTTGGGCGGCAGCGGCAGGTTAGCGACTTCCGGCATACCCGGATAGCCCTTAGGGCCGCAGCCGCGCAGCACCAGCACGGATGTCGCATCCACCTCGAGGTCCGGATCGTCGATCCGGGCGTGGAGGTCCTCGACGGATTCGAACACGACCGCCCGTCCGCGATGCGTCAGCAGCTCAGGGGATGCCGCTGCCGGCTTGATGATGGCTCCGTTCGGTGCGAGGTTGCCCCGCAGCACCGCGATTCCGGCGTCGGGCAGCAGGGGAGTCTGTCGTTTCGAGATCACCGTCTCGTCCCAGATCGGGTGGTTGGGGAGGGCGTCGACGAGCGGAGCGCCGGTGACGGTGATCGCAGCCGGATCGAGCAGATCGCGCACCTGCTCGAGTACAGCGAGTACGCCACCCGCCCGGAACAGGTCCTCCATCAGGTACTCGCCCGCGGGTTGCAGATTGACCAGAAGGGGCACGCCGGAGCCGATGCGATCGAAATCGTCGAGGTCGAGTTTGATACCGAGGCGGCCAGCGATGGCGAGCAGGTGCACGACCGCATTCGTGGACCCGCCGATCGCGGCGAGCGCGACGATCGCGTTGTGGAAGGACTCACGGGTGATGACCGAACTGATCGTGCGCCCCGTGCGGGCGAGCTCGACTGCGAGCTCGCCCGCCTCGTGCGCGCTCTCGAGCAGCCTGCTGTCGGGAGCCGGTGTGCCCGCGATGCCGGGGATGGTCATCCCCAGCGCCTCGGCCATGATCCCCATGGTCGACGCGGTCCCCATGGTGTTGCAGTGTCCACGGCTGCGAATCATGGAGGACTCTGAACGCAGGAAGAGTTGCTCGTCCAGGGTGCCGGCGCGAACCTCCTCGCTCAACCGCCAGACATCCGTCCCGCACCCGAGTGGCTCACCGCGGAACGTGCCATTGAGCATCGGGCCACCCGGGATGACGATGGCGGGGAGGTCGACGGAGGCAGCACCCATGAGCAGGGCCGGAATCGTCTTGTCACACCCGCCCAGTAGAACCACCGCGTCGATAGGGTTTGCCCGCAGCATCTCCTCGATAGCCATCGCGGCCATGTTGCGCCAGAGCATCGCGGTCGGACGCACGAGCGTCTCGCCCAGAGAAACAACCGGGAGATTCACCGGAATACCGCCGGCCGCGTACACGCCCTGCTTAACGCTCTCAGCCACCTCGTTGAGGTGGGAATTGCACGGAGTGAGGTCCGAGGCGGTGTTTGCGATTGCGATGTGTGGCCGACCGTCGAAGGCGTTGGCGGGAAGGCCGCGGCGCATCCACGCGCGATGGAGATAACCGTTCCTGTCGGTGCCTCCGTACCACTGCGCACTGCGCTGCGGGAATGCGGCAGCGTTGCCGTTGTCAATCACAGGACGACCACCGCTCTGCCGACGGATCCCTGTGCGAGTCGTTCATAGGCCTGGTTCACATTCTCGAGGGTGGTGCGTTCGCCGAGGAGCTGGTCGAGCGGGAGTCGCCCGGCCAGGTACAGCTCGAAGATCTTCGGAAGGTCGATGCGAGGATTCGCGGAGCCGTACAGGCTTCCGACCACGTGCTTCTGGCGCTGGACAAGTTCGTTGATTGGTACGGCGAAGGAGGCATCGACCGGACCCAGCCCCACGGCGACCACTGTACCTCCGGGTGCAACGCAACTGAACGCTTGCTGGAAGGTTGCCGGGCGGCCGATGGCTTCGATGGCCCAGCTCACGCCGTCCGGCGCAATCCGCAGGACCGACGCGAGCACGTCCTCCGTCGTCGAGTTGATCGTGTGGGTCGCGCCGAGATTTCTGGCGAGTTCTAGTTTGGCGTCATCCACATCGATCGCGATAATCGGATACGCGCCGACCAGGCGTGCACCCATAACGCTGGACAGGCCAACACCGCCGGCGCCGAACACCAGGATTGGACGACCGGCGGCGTTCTCGACAACGTTCAACACCGCGCCGACGCCGGTGATGACCGCGCAGCCAGCGATCGCGGCGATCTCGGCGGGTACCCCGTCGGGCACCACGACCACCGATCGCCCCGACGTCACGACATGTTCTGCGAAGCACGATACGCCCAGAAAATGGTGGAGTTGCTCCGCACCTTCAGACAGTCGGGACGTTCCGTCGAGAAGACCACCGGTGGTGGCCTGGACGCGGCCCTTGACGCAGAGTACGGGGTTGCCACTGACGCACGCTTCGCACTCGCCGCAGCGAGGACGCCACATGAGGGCGACCCGGTCACCGACCCGAACCCGGCCGGTGCCACCCGGTCCGACCTCCTCGATGATCCCAGCGCCCTCGTGGCCGAGAACCACCGGCAGAGGGCACCCCATATCGCCGTTCATGTAGTGGAGATCGGTGTGACAGATGCCTGCGGCCTCGACGCGGACCAGCACCTCGCCGACCTGCGGCGCCGCCAGCGTCACCTCCTCAATGGTCAGTGGCTCGCCAGCCCGGCGAAGAACGGCGGCGCGCACGGTCAGCCCTGTTTCAGCTGCTCGAGGAGCGACTCGCGGATCGCGCAGTTTTCGAACGCGAAGGAGTCGGCGAGTGAGTCCAGTTCGTCGCCGCTCAGTCCGCGGAACAGTTCGGCATATTCTTCCGCGAGCGGCTGCGCGATCGTGATGTTGAGCAGCAGTGTGCGGACCCAGTCGAACCGCCCCCACGGGTACGGAGTGAAGTCCGGGAACTCGCTCGCGACGAGGTCCTGCACCGGCATCGTCACCTCACGTACTCCCTCGCCCGTGCTTCCCCACTGGTCTGCGCCGAGGCGGTTTTTCTTGTCGACAAATGCGCCGAAGCGCTGCAGGTACGGCGATTCGGGCTTCACATAGACGACGCCCTGGCGCCCGAGATCCTTGTACATCCACGATGACCAGCTCACGTCGTATTCGCGATAGGTATCGAGCTGGTCGCTGAGAATCTGGCGGCGCTGCGCATCCACCTTCTCGTCGCCCACATAGATCGGCGCGAACTCGCCGACGTAGATCGGAGTGCCAGTCGACCGGGCATACTCTGCACGCTGCAGGAACTTTTGGCGGGCGGTGTCCTTGTCGTACCAGATACCGTCCGTGTATCCCGGATAGTCGCCTCCCCGTCCGAGCCCGGCGGCAACATAGTCGTGAAGGGTATAGACGGTGTTGGTGTCCCACGGCTCATCGAA
The DNA here is from genome assembly GCA_036271795.1 of Galbitalea sp. GTDB lineage: Bacteria > Actinomycetota > Actinomycetes > Actinomycetales > Microbacteriaceae > Galbitalea. The sequence continues at coordinate 4,655 of DATAZY010000037.1, read as the reverse complement.
AATATCGAACTCGGTCGAATACGTGTTGCCGTCGATGTAGATGATGTGAGCGTCATCGATTTCGCGGATCGCCGCGACCACGCGTTCGTAGAACGGCCCAACGGCCCTTCGCGACTCATCTGCCGGCTCGTTGAGGAGGTTGTAGCCGGCCACCCACGGGTTGTCCCGGTAGCGGGCCGCGATTGCCTTCCAGATTCCCAGCGCGCGATCCTGGAAATGCGGATGCTGCCAGAAAGCGGCAATGTGCGTCGGATTGTCGGAGTGCCAGTGCTGGTTCTGCGAGCCGGGCACGGTGTGCAAATCGATGATCGTGTATACGCCGTGAGCACCGCCCTGTTCGATCGCCCGATCCAGGTAGCGGAATCCGGACTCGCGGATCTCGAACGGGTGCGCGTCGTCCTCCAGATGGTGATAGTTGATCGGGATGCGCACGGCGTTGAACCCGTTGTCGGCGAGAAATGCGACATCCGCCTCGTCGTAGAAGACGCTCAGCAATCGATCGAAAAACCGTTCGTAGCTCGCATCCCCGAGCACTGCGCGCACCTTGGCGCGCATGAGCGACTCGTTGGCGGAATAGCCCGTGATGAAGTTCTCCATGTTGAGCCACCCGCCGATGCACACCCCCCGCAGCCGTATCGCGTTGCCCTCGGCGTCGAGAAACCGCGACCCTCCGGTCTGGATGGGTTGTGATGGTCGCCCGCCCATTGCGGCCTCCTTTGGCGCGAAATGTTTACTACGATGAATCGACACGTTTTTGCAATGAGTGCGACTCCGTCAGCCTATGGACGCGGTAGAGAGACTGTCAAGGCGAACGCCCACCGCGGCGGTAGAGTAAGCGCAGCGGACGCGGATTAGCGAAACATTTCGTGATTCGCGTGTCGCGGAGAGACGTAGAGAGACACCATGACGAAGCAAACTGGAGCAGGTGTTTGGCGAACCGAACCTCTGCGCCTCGGCGTAGTTGGGGTCGGCAAGATCAGTGAACAATACTTTGCATCGCTGCTGAAATTGCCGGGGATTCGGCTCATCGCCGTCGCCGACGTCGATGACTCGCGCGCACTCGCCGTCGCGACGGAGCTCGGGGTCGAGTCGCTACCCGTCCAGAACCTGATGCTCGATGAACGGATTGAGGCGGTTCTCAATCTCACAATTCCGGCGGCGCACGTCGACATCGACCGGAGGGCACTCGAGGCAGGCAAGCACGTCTATGCAGAGAAGCCGCTCGCGCTCGCTCCGGCCGATGCCGTCGACCTTCTTCGTCTTGCCTCCGATCGCGGGCTGCGAATCGGATCCGCCCCCGACACGGTTCTCGGCACGGGGATCCAGACGGCGCGGGCAGCTCTCGACGAGGGGATGATCGGAAGCCCGGTTGCGGCGGCGGCATCCTGGGCTTCCCCGGGTCACGAGCGCTGGCATCCCGCGCCCGACTTCTACTATCAGGCTGGCGGTGGACCGCTATTCGACATGGGACCCTACTACCTGACCGCGCTCGTCACGCTTCTCGGGCCGGTGGTGACGGTCGCCGGGTCGACGTCGCGATCGGCGCGGACCCGAGTCGTCGAGCAAGGCGCAAGATCCGGCGAGATCATCCCCGTGGATGTGGAAACTCACGTGACCGCCCTTCTGGAGCACGCATCCGGGGTCACGTCTACCGTCACGATGAGTTTCGACGTGTGGGCGACTCGAATGGGTGGCATCGAGGTCCACGGAACCGCGGGAACTGTCGCCGTACCCGACCCAAACAGATTCTCCGACCCGGTCAGCGTCTTCACGGCCGAGTCGGGCGAGTGGCGCACGATCGACACCCTGGCGGGATACGAGGACGCCAGCCGCGGATTCGGGCTGGCGGATATGGCACACGCGATTGCGACAGATCGCCCGCACAGAGCGTCGGGCGAGCTCGCGTTTCACGTGCTGGAAATCATGGATGGCATCCTGCGAGCGGGTCGCGAGCACTCGATCGTGACGCTTCGCAGCACCGCTGAGAGGCCGGCGGCAGTGCCAAAGGGTGCGAGCCCGGACCGCTGGTAAATGTCGGGTAGCGTTTTTGCGACATCCCCGATGCCCGTTTCTCAGCACAGCTTGAAAGGTGACGACACACACATGACTACAGGATCGCCGGACTTCCGAGACGCCGGCCTCGAATTTCCCAAGAACTTCCTGCTCGGTTCGGCGACTGCGGCCTACCAAATCGAGGGCGCCTACCAGGAGGATGGGCGGGGCGAATCGATCTGGGACACCTTCAGCCACACTCCCGGTCGCACTCTGGGCGGTGATACGGGGGATGTCGCAGACGATCACTATCACCGCCTGGACAGCGATCTCGACCTGATACAGAAACTGGGCCTCGAGGCATACCGGTTCTCGATTGCGTGGTCGCGCATCCAGCCCAAGGGCTCCGGCCGGGCGAACGAAAATGGCCTCGACTTTTATTCGAGGCTGGTCGACGGGCTGCTGGCCCGCGGCGTCCGACCCATCGCGACGCTGTATCACTGGGACCTTCCGCAGGCTCTCGAGGACGCCGGCGGCTGGCCGGAGCGTGACACCGCGCTGCGGTTCGCCGAGTACGCGTCAATCGTCGGCGGGGCGCTGGGCGACCGGGTTGCCGTGTGGACGAGCATGAACGAACCGTGGTGCTCGGCGTTTCTCGGCTACGGGTCCGGCGGGCACGCGCCCGGTCGCACGAACGACCTCTCTGCGCTGCGGGCAGTGCACCACCTGAACCTCGGACACGGTCTCGCCGTCCAGGAGCTCCGGAGCACGGTTGCCAAGCCGGACGCGGAGTACTCGATAACGCTGAACTTCCACGCGCTGCGTGGTGTCGATGAGACATCGCCGGAAGCCATCCGCCGCATCGATGCGCTCGGCAACCGGTCCTTCACTGGTCCCCTTTTGCACGGCCACTACCCCGCGGACCTGCTCCAAGACACGCGGGAGATCACGGACTGGTCTTTCGTTCGCGCGGACGATCTCAAAACGATCGCGCAGCCAATCGACTTTCTGGGCGTCAACTACTACTCGACGGCGACCGTACGAATGTGGGATGGCAAGTCGGAGAAGGCGACGAACGACGGCCATCGCGACGTCGGCGGCTCGGCCTGGCCCGGCAGCCGGGACGTCGAGTTCCTGGAACAGGCAGGACCATTCACTGCCATGGGATGGAACATCGCGCCAGAGGCTCTCGAGGAATTGCTCGTCTCGCTCTCGGCCGAGTTTCCCCAACTGCCTCTCGTGATCACCGAGAACGGGGCCGCGTTCGAAGACACCGAGGTCGATGGGCGTGTACACGATCGCGACCGAGTCGACTACCTGCGCAGGCACCTCACCGCCGCGCATCGCGCGAGAGCGCGCGGAGTCGACCTCCGTGGCTACCTGGTCTGGTCGTTCCTCGACAACTTCGAGTGGAGCTACGGCTATTCAAAGCGATTCGGGATCGTTCGCGTCGACTACGAGACACAGGAGCGGATCGTCAAGGACAGCGGGCTGTGGTTCTCGGAGCTCATCCAGACTCGAAGAATCCCGGCCTAGTACAAACCCAAGGAGGTACAGATGCCGCCCAAGAATCGATTGAGGGTCGCCATGATCGGATACGGGTTCATGGGTGCCGCGCACTCGCAGGGCTGGCGCGTTGCGCCGCGATTCTTCGACCTGCCCCAGGAGCCCGAGCGCACGCTGATCGTGGGACGTGATCCGGACCGGGTCGCGGCGGCGGCCGCGAAGTTCGGCTGGGCCGAGTCCGCCACAGACTGGCGCGAGGCCATTGACCGCGATGACATCGACATCGTCGACATCTGCACGCCCGGAATCAGCCACGCCGAGATCGCGATAGCGGCGCTCAAGGCAGGCAAACACGTGCTGTGCGAGAAGCCGCTGGCGAACAGCGTCGAGGAAGCCGAGGCGATGGCGACGGCCGCCGATGTCGCGGTCGTGAATGGCGTGTTCGCGATGGTGGGGTTCAGCTACCGTCGCGTTCCCGCGATTACGTTCGCACGGGATCTGATCGCTGCCGGTCGTCTCGGTCGGTTGCGACAGGTGCGTGCCCAATATCTGCAGGACTGGCTCTCGGATCCGGAGGGTCCGATGACCTGGCGCCTCGACAAAGCGCAGGCGGGGTCCGGCTCACTCGGGGACATCGGGGCGCACGCCGTGGATACCGTGCAGTTCGTGACGGGGGAGCGGCTCGAGTCGGTCAGTGGCATTCTCGAGACGCTGGTGCGGGAACGACCGCTGCTCGCGGAGTCCGTGGGCCTCGGTGGAGTCGCCTCGACGAAGCGAGGCATGGTTACGGTTGACGACATCGCCCTCTTTACCGGTCGGCTGAGCAGCGGTGTGCTGGGGACGTTCGAGGCGACTCGTTACGCAACCGGTCGCAAGAACGCCTTCCGACTGGAGTTCAGCGGCTCGAAGGGCGCGATCGCCTTCGATCTCGAGCGGATGAACGAGCTCGAGTTCTACGATGCTGCGGACCCCGTCGGAGAGAAGGGCTTCCGGCGCATCCTGGTGACCGAGCCGGAGCATCCCTACGCGGCGGCGTGGTGGCCGACCGGGCACGGGCTCGGCTACGAGCATCCGTTCTCGCATCAGGTCAGGGACTTCGTGGTGGACATCTCCGAGCACCGCCAGCCACGACCATCATTTGCCGACGGTCTGCAGGT
>DATAZY010000036.1:0-27638 GCA_036271795.1 Galbitalea sp. | reverse complement strand
ACGCGACTGAATCGCGCGCGTGATCGTGAATCCATCACTGACCATCGCGTCCAGGCCGACCTCGCGAGTGTCCCCTTGAGCGACAGTGTTTGTCGCGATCAACCCGAGAGTACCGTTCCTCTGCAAGAGCGAGGTCGCACGTCGTCAAGGAACCTGATCGACTGGCTCCATGAATCTCAATCAAGCACGCCGCTGCGTTTTGTACGCCCGTCTCAGTGTCACCAAGGAAGAATCCGTCTCGATCGCGCGACAGCTCCAGTCTTGCCGCCGATACGCTGAAGCGCGCGGATGGGAGATCATCGGCGAGTTTATTGACGACGGTGTCTCGGCAACGGCCAATCGGCCGGAGGAGCGCCAGGGTTGGAAGTCCTTGCTCGCCGCACGCGAATTTGACGCGGTCATAATTTGGAAGGTTGACCGCCTCGCGCGGCGCGTTCTTGACTTCCTCCACGCCGATGAGACCCTTCAGAAGCGCGGTGCCGGTCTCGTCGCGGTCGAAGACCCGATCGATATGACTAGCCCGCAGGGCCGCGCGTTCGCAGTGATGCTTGCCGTTTTTGGCGAGATGGAGGCCGAAGCGATCCGCGCTCGCGTGCGTGCCGCGCGGGCGCAGCTCCTAAAAGACGGCCGTTGGCCCGGGGGTGGCATCCCCTACGGCTATTGCTCGATCGCGAACCCTACTGGACCCGGCCGTGTGCTCGTCAAGGACCCCGACCGCGTCGACTGGCTTACCCAAGCCGTTCGGAAGGCCTTGCGAGGCGACACCGTCAACGCGATCGCGACCTGGCTCACCGACAGCGGCGCCCCGCTCCCGGGCCGACCGAGACAGACCGCGAAGAACCTTGGCTGGAATCGCCAGACGGTAGACGGCCTACTGCGGAACCCCGTACTCGCGGGCATGACACCTCGCAACCCTGGTAGGCCGAAGAGCGCGAAGCGCGTCGATCCATTCGCCGTACTCCGGGATGAGTCCGGAAACCCGATCGTCAACGATTCGCTGGCCGTGATCGCGATCGAGGAGTTCGAGACGCTCCAGCGCATGCTCGGCGCGCGGACGAGCCCTCAAACCCGCAGGCGCTCCGAACGGCAGTCGACGAGTCCGTTTTTGTCTCGCCTCGCTCGTTGCGACGACTGTGACGTCTACATGTGCCGCGGTACGAACCAAAAGCGTCCCGTACTTTACTGCCCGACATGCAGACAAACGATCGGCAGAACCGCGCTCGACCCGTACCTCGAGGAGCGTCTGCTCGTCGAGCGAGGAACCAAGCTCCTCGGCGACGAAACTGTTGAGGAGAATTGGACGAGGGCAGGCCGCGACGAGCTATCTCGACGTGCGGTGCTGTCGTCGCAGCTAGAAAGCCTCCGCATCCGTCGTGGCGTGATCGGTCGCTACTTCGATGAGGACCGCGTGTTGCTGCGCTGGGAGGGTTCCGACGTGTAAGCGCGGGTCGATCGGCGCGGTACATCTGATCAAGGTCCGCCGTCTAGGGCAGACTGAGCAGCATGACGGACGACACTGAAGGGACGGTAGCTGCTGCGGATTCGGGTTACGTGCTCAACTACACGATGGATGGCACGTCGGTCCAGGTGCGCGAAAACCTCGTCGATATCCTGGAGCGGGAGTTGCTCGGCCCGATCAACGGCGAGCGGGAGTTGCTTCCGTTCAGCCCGAAGCAGCAATACCTGGTTGGACTGATCGCACCTGTCAAGCTGACAGGAACGGCGGCCTCGGAGCTTGAGCAGGACGACGCCGACGACCTCGCGGAGGTGCGCCTCGACGAGGACGGCGTCGCCGAAGGTCGCGGCGTGCCGACTGTGGCCTCGGACGACTCCGATGCCGATACGGAGGACGACGACGCCGAGGACCGCACGCCGAGGCAAGGACTGATGATCCCCGCCTCGATGGGGTTGCGGTTTCAGGTGCCCATGGATCTAGGGTCGTTCGATATCACCGCGACGTGGGGGACATACGACACTATCGAGACCGACGAGGTGTCAAAGGCTGGCCATCCGATCCGGAAGTACCAGCGCACGCCCGTCGAGGAGGTGCGCACGATCGCGCTCGCCGACCTCACTCCGGGGCGCACGGAGACGATCGTGCTGCGGGATGCGATCTGCCTGCGGATCGACCGGTACGACGACCTGGAGTACGGGCGCGTGCTCGTGGAGGTCGCGTTGTGCAACGACCGCGAGACGCCACTGCCGATCCCGTCGAACATGTGGATGTTCCAGACCAAGTTGCACATCGACGCGGGCGGGACCGACGTGTTCCTGCCAGTGCGGGATGTGCTGGAGCAGGAATGGCCCGAGTACGACGACGAGGTGCGCCGGCTCGACCTCCAATACAAAGACCGGCTCGAGTTCGCCATAGGGCGCACATGCTCGGCGGACTGGGTGGTGCGCAGAGGCTGGCGGCGAGCGACGTCGGTATCGACGACGTGGCTGCCAATCGCGGAGACGCCCCAGACGACGGCCGGCGAGGTCGAGGGTGCAACGCTTTCGATGAAGGCGCTTGGAGAGGTCTTGCCGGATGACTTGCGGGCAGGACTCGCCCCGCTGGTGTCCGGCTACGGCGCGTGGCTGGACCGGCAGGACGCGACCGCAAACTCGCTACCAGCACATCTGAATGAGACTGCCGAGACCGTGCTGTGGGAAGCGCGGCAGGTGCAACAACGGCTGGTCAAGGGGCTGGAGTTCGTCACCACCGACGCGACGGCCCTGCAGTGCTTCCGGTTTATGAACCGGGTGATGCGCGACCAGCGACTCGCCTCGCAGGTCGCTGAGGCCCGCAAGGCCGACTCGGCGCTCACGATCGCGCAGGCGCGGCAGAACCTGGAGATAGACGAGGCGTTGGGGAAGCCGGTCGCGTCGTGGCGTCCATTCCAGCTCGCGTTCATCCTGATGCAGCTCGGAGCACTGACTGACCCGACGGCGAAGATGCGCAGCGATAAGGACTTCTCGATGGTCGAGCTGTTGTTCTTCCCGACCGGTGGTGGCAAGACCGAGGCATACCTGGGACTGGCGGCGTACACCTTCGCCGTCCGGCGACGGCAGGCGGTCGTGCAAGGCTCCGATGGGGGACTCGACGGCGGCGGCGGCGTTGCGGTGCTCATGCGATACACGCTGCGTTTGCTCACGGCGCAGCAGTTCCAGCGCGCGACAGCGCTTGTGTGCGCGGCCGAACTGGCCCGCCGCGAGGATGAGGCGACCTGGGGCATCGAGCCATTCCGCATCGGGCTGTGGGTCGGCACGGACGTCAGCCCGAAGCGTTTCGAGGAAGCCGACGAACAGCTCAAGAAGGTCAATGACGGCGGGTCGCACCGGCTGACAGTACTCCAGATCCAGCGCTGCCCGTGGTGCGGAACCGAGATCGCCCCGGCCAACGTCAAGGGCGACCCGACGACCCGACGGGTGTTTGTGCACTGCGGCGATGAACTCGCCCGCTGCCCGTTCTCCAAGGGCGGCGACGTGGTCGAGGGACTGCCAATCCTGACGATCGACGAAGAGATCTACCGGCTCGCCCCCGCGTTCGTCATCGCGACCGTCGACAAGTTCGCCCGTCTTGCCCGTGAGGGCGAGGCTGCGTCGCTGTTCGGCTTCGTGAGCAAGCGATGCGGAAGGCACGGCTATGTGCATCCCGACTACGCCGCCTGCACGGTCGGCTCGCACCCGGCTAATGGTGGACACCCGGCTGCGACGGTGGTGCCGGTTGGGCGGTTGCGTCCGCCTGACCTAATCATCCAGGATGAGTTGCACCTGATCACTGGCGCGCTGGGGACCGCGGTTGGACTATTCGAGGTCGCCGTAGAGACACTGTGCTCGTGGGAAACCCCGGACGGCAAACCGGTCAAGCCGCTAATCGTCGCCTCGACTGCGACGGTGCGCAACGCCGTCGAGCAGGTGCGTCAGTTGTACGGCAGGACGGTACAGATTTTCCCGCCCCAGGTGCTCGACGTGGCTGACACTTTCTTCTCCCGCGAGGTCGCCGTCTCTGAGCCGAACCCCGGCCGCCGCTACATCGGCGTGAGCGCCCCGGGTGTGCGCTTGTCAAGCGCGGAGATCCGTCTGGCCGAGGGGTTACTCCTCGCGGGGCAGCTGCTGTTTGACCGGACCGGCATCGCGGCTGATCCGTACATGACACTCGTCGGCTATTTCAACGCCACCCGCGAGCTGGCCGGTATGCGCCGCTACGTGGACGACGACGTGAGCACCCGGGTCGGGAACCCTCGCCGGGATTCGGGATTCCCACGCCGCTATGGCACCGCGTTCGGCAGTCTCAACGTCGCCGAGCTGACCTCGCGCATCTCCGGCGCTGACATCGGTAAGACTCTCGACAAGCTCGGGCTCGAGTTCGACCCAAGCTACGACACGACGGCGGCATTCCAGGCGAGGATCGCATTGCGCCGGGAGGATAAGTCCGCACCGAAGCGCGACAGCGAGTCGCCGTTCGATGTGGTGCTGGCGACCTCCATGCTTCAGGTCGGCGTTGATGTTCAGCGGCTCGGGCTGATGCTCATTGTCGGCCAACCAAAGAACACCGCCGAGTACATTCAAGCATCCTCCCGTGTCGGCCGGGATTCGGCTCGGCCTGGCCTGGTCGTTTCGCTCGGTAACTGGGCCCGACCTCGCGACCTCGCCCATTTTGAACAGTTTCGGCACTACCACGACACCTTCTATAAGCAGGTCGAGGCGCTCTCTGTCACCCCCTTCTCACCCACATCCCTGGAGCGCGGCATCGACGGACTGCTCGTTAGCGCAGCCCGCGTCGCGCAGGCGACGGTCTCGGATGGGCTGTCGCCCGAGCGGGAAGCCGGCAAGATCACACCGCAGCATTCCGCGGTCGCCGCGATCGTCGACCGACTCAAGGCGCGCATCCTTGCTGCATCGCAGAACGACGAGCTCACCAAGAAGGCCAGTGACCTGCTCACGAACCGCGTCGACCGGTGGACGAGCCGCGCGCGTTACGCCACCGAGATCCACAAGACCCTCGTCTACGACCGCACCGGAGACGGTGATAAGTATCTGCCGCTGGTGATCAGCCCGGAGAATCACCGGGCGAACGTCGGCGGCTCCGCCGAGGCGCCGTTCGTGATTGCGAATTCGATGCGCGAGGTGCAGCCGGAGATCAACATCCTCGTCTCACCTGTCCCGGAACGGCTCTTCGCGCGCACCCCGAACGGTGTTGACAACTGGACACTTCCCGCAGAGGAGGACGATTGATGAGCGACACTTCGACCGTCGCGTTGCCGGAGAACAACGACGCGCTCGACCCACTCGGCGACGCCGAGCAGAGCCAGGCAAAGAACCGGGCGAAGGTCGGCTCCGCGCGTCCGTCGTCCCTGCTGTACACCTACGGCCCCGGCGCGATCATGGATTTGCCCAGCTTCTCGGTGATGCCCGCAGGGCTCGACGATTGGGAGCCAATCTGGAAGCGCCGAGAGGTTGTCCCGTCGATCATCGAGCCGCGCCTGCTCAACGTCGTGCGCCTCCACCTCGGCCCGCAGGTCGACGCGCTGCGCCCGTTCCCGTGGCAGCCGAAGAAGGGATCCAGACCGACCGAGGGTTCCGATCTTGGTCTGCCCGCTCGCGTGTTCCCCCAATGGTTCCGCTGCACCGGCTGCGACTACCTCGGGCCCCTCACGCGGTTCACTTACACCAACACCCACCCGTTCCGGCCCGACCTAGCGCAGTTCACTCACAAGCCCTGCCCGGGCCGCGGCGGGCGCGGGCGCCGCCAAGGCAGCCCCGCCGTGCCCGCCCAGCACCTGCTGACCTGCACGAACGGCCACCTCGACGAGTTCCCCTACACACTGTGGGTGCACCACGGCCAGGAGTGCCCCAACGCCGAGAACCCCGACTTGAAAATGCGCGATGCCAACGTCGGCAAGAGCGTCGGGGCAACGATCATATGCCAGTCCTGCAACGCGAGTCGTGGCATGGCCGAGGCGCAGGGCGCCAGGGGCCGTCTGAAGCTGCCACAGAGCTGCCGCGGACGCCACCCGCATCTCGGTGCGTTCTTTCCCGGCTGCAAGGCGCAGCCTGCACTCATCATGATGGGCGCCTCAAACCTCTGGTTCCCCTCAACACAGAGCATCATTGTTATGCCCCGAACGGATGAGGAGAACAAGGAAGCACTCGCTGACCACCTACGAGTCGCCCTCGGGGTAGAGCAGATCCAACAGTTCGCTGGTCAGACCGCTGTGATTCGCGCGCTAGCTGGTGCGCACAGTATCGACATCGCCGAGCTCACCGATGATGATATTGCCGCTGCCGTCGCCGACGTTCTCGCTCCGCCGGAATCCGAGGAGGACCGCGAGGATCGTCGCGCCAACTGGGACCCCATCGAGCTGTTGATCCCCGAGTGGCGCTACCTTCAGCGTCCGTCGCTGTTCCCCGAACAGCAGAACGACACTGGTCTAATGGTCACTGAGATGCAGCGCAGCACCGCGTTGCATCCCCGCATCACGCGTGTCGTGGGTGTCAACCGAATGAAGCGCGTTAACGCCGTCCTCGGCTTCACCCGGCTCGACGAAATGGATCGCGTCAACGATGCCGCTTCGCGACTGGTTGACCTGACGCGCGACGGCAGACCGACATGGGTGCCCGCCACTGAGGATCGTGGCGAGGGCGTGTTCCTCCAGCTCGACCTCGGCGCGGTCGAGCAGTGGGAGCGGCACATCGAGACCACCGCCCTATGGGACGCCCACGTCCAAGCCCATCGTCGCAACTTCGCGAGGCGATTCTCGGAAACCGCCGCACAGGTCAACCCGGACACGCGGCTTCCCGGGCCGCGCTACTGGCTAGTCCACACTCTCTCTCACATCCTGATCCGCGAGATGGCGATGTACTCCGGCTATGGCGCGGCCAGCCTCACTGAGCGCGTCTACGCGTGGGGCGAGGCACCAGGGCGCGAGGCCGCTGCTGGACTCTTGATCTGCACGACGGCATCCGACAGCGAGGGAACCCTCGGAGGTCTCGTCGCGCTGTCGGAGCCGGAACGTCTGCAGGCCATCGTAATTTCGGCCCTACGACGAGCCTCACGATGCTCGTCAGATCCCGTGTGCGCGCAGCGCACCCCTTCAGATCCCGAAGACTTCCTCCACGGCGCGGCCTGCCACACTTGCTGCTTTGCCTCGGAGACCTCGTGCGAGAAAGCCAACCGTTTCCTCGACCGCCGCTTCTTACTCGATCTGCCGACCGCGAATGGCCCCGTCGTGCCGAGCTTCTTCGGCGACATCCATGCCCTCTGATCCGTTCGCCGAACTCGGCAGTTTCCTCAGTGCCACCGAGGCGGCGCGGCTCGCTCTGCAGTTTGGGGCCGGAGCCCCATCCAGTATCGCAGTGCGCGAGATCGCGATGAGTCGGCGCGAAGCAGTTAGAGGGCTGCTGACGGCGGCCGGCCTCGGATCGGACGATCGGGATCGCGCAGTCAGTGTTCTGCGCGCGATATCGGGTGCGAAGACGGTACTGCGTGAACTGACCCCAGTCTGGACGATGCCCGGCAACGAAGCCAGCACAGGCCACCTCACCAGCGAGTTCCACCGCATCGTCGGCGCGGCTCGGCAAACGGTTACCGCCGCGACCTATAACTTCCAGGACACCTCCCAGATGAGGACGGCGCTGAGGGAGGCGTCCGAACAGCCTGGCGTCGTCGTCACCGTGTACGTCGACGCCGGCGTCGCCGATGCTGTGAAAATAAAGTTACAGCTGCCTCGGGCAACGGTCTACCGCTCGGCCATGTTGCCGAACGGGAAGCAGGTCGTCAGCCACGCGAAGTTCATCATTGTCGACCACGAACTGCTTCTGATCACGAGCGCCAACTTCAGCTATTCCGCTGAGAATCGCAACATCGAGTTCGGTGTGCTTGTGCGTGATCCCGCGCTCGCTGCCTCGATCGAGGCCACCATGACGAGCAAACACGGGTCTTTGTACAAGTTGGCATGAGTTCCTGCCGTCTCACCCGTCTCAGCCGTGTTTCGGTTGTTGGATTGCAGGCTGCGCTCAGGCTGTGCGGCCGGCGCACCTTACGCACACGGCGTGAGTTCGGAACCGACGAGGACAGTTAAGTGAGTGGCACCGCCATCAGGACCACCGACTCCTCCGACAGCTCCGTCGCCTGCAACACCCCGCTCAGCGTCGCCGCGCCAGCTGAGCGCACCAGTCGCATCCTCGAAGAAGCTGTTGCCAAAGCCCTGCACTTCAATTAGTTGAGACCGCGGAGTTGCAAGGAATTAGTTCATCGCAGGGTAGGACGCACCCGACGATGTCGGCGACCCGGCCGGGCTTCGATAGGTAGACATCCACCGGCTGGGCGCCATTTGTTGCACCGAAGGTCGGGGCGAGGTCCGCGGTCGGCGCGTGGAAGTTCACCGTCGTGGACCTGGAACTTCGTCAGGTCGAACGCGCGTGAGGACGACGATGGTAGGTACCCGGTCCGTTGTCGTCGCCGGTCGGGTCATCCGTTGTGAACAGCAGCGTCTCGTTGACCACATCATTGACCACCGAACGCACCACCGCGATTCGGCGCGGTTACCGTGTTGACGAGCGCGTTGGTCTGCGTCGCGGATGTAATGGTCACGCTGAACGCGCCCGACAACTACCGCTATCACGCGACGCCTTGCTCGTTCTGCTCGATAGTCTGGGCACCGGAAAGGACCTGCCCGAATGCCGTCATTGATCGCGTGGCTCGATGCGTCGAGCGACGAGCAGCGGCGGATGCGGGAGATCATCAAACTGTTTTCCGATCGGGACAGCCGCGATGAGCTTGGGATCGGGTCGATACGTGACGGGTTGTCCGATGCGTTGTTTCCCGGCACATCCGTTCTGCTTACGCGAGCCCGATATCTTCTATTCGTGCCATGGTGCTACCAACTCGCAGCGCGGAAGCCGGATCCGATCGTCGCGGTTGATCGGTATCAGCGTGAACTCATTCACGGAATTCGGGACGCTGGCGGCGACTTCGCGGGTCTCATCGGTGTACGCGTGGGCGACGCGCTCAAGACGCTGCCGTCGACGATCTACTGGACACCCCTACGCGCATACGGCATTCTGGTCGATCCTGACGCCCTAGAGCAGGCAGCAGCGATCGTGACCGACGATGACCTGGACGGGCACCGGACTGTACTCAACCCGTGGTCTTCCACGTTGCCGCCCAGCCCGGTCGGATTTCCGACACAAATCGCCGGGGGATTTCAGCTCTCTCGTCAAGAGGCTGGCTGGCTCGGAGAGAAGATTCTCGAGTCGGCGCCCGGCAGCCTTCTCGCACATCTGATCAATGACGCACCGGCGGACGACAGCGCGATGCCATGGCACGACGAAGCAGCGCTTCGGGTTCAGGGAGACGCTCGGTCTGTACTGGATGCGGCGCGACACTTTTCGACAGCGATGTACGGAGCGCAACTGCTCTATAACCTTCTGCTCGCCAACGAGGCTGCCGCCCTGAGCGAAGACACGTCCGAAGAACTCTCCGATCGCTACCGCGGGCGCCTTGCCGAGTGGACGGCATCGGCGGATTTCGCCGCTCTCGAAAACTGGCGTGAGAGCGATCTCTGGAGGTTGTTGTCCGCTCGGCACGCCCGCATTCCTGCGCGCACGACGCAGTTCGTCGACAACTGGCTCGCGATTATTCGATCGACACCAGGCGGCGACGTTGCCGATTCACTCGCCGCTCACGACTTCGTACGAGTGCGCGAACGGACCCACAAGGGCGCCCAGGCCAGACTAGGAAATCCGCGGCGACTAGGCGGGTGGCGCGGGGGCTCCGGTGACGGGCAGTTGCAGTTCCGCTGGAGCACCGTGCGTGGGATCCTCCGCGATATCCACGATGGGCTCGTGCAGGATGCTTGAACCGAGCACCCGGGCGGCTCTGACCGATCAGCTGCGTCCGCCGCAGGGCTTCCAACTAGTGCACGCCGTCGGGACGACGTTCACGCTGAACTTAGAGACAGCTCTTACTATCCCTTTGTCTTTTGCGGCCCACCGCGTCTCAGAATCTGACGGCGCACTCGGTGTGCTCGATGCCGTGCGACGGGCAGCTGACAACATCGACATCTTCGCCCAAGCAGGTCAGCTTGCGATGGGCACAAGATCCGATCTGGTCGCATTTTTGGAGCCGATGGTGCATCCCGTTGTTCATCGTCGAGGGTTGTTTCACCCAAAGGTCTGGTTTCTCGAGTACCGATCCGAGAACCAACTTGCGTATCGATTTCTTTGTGCCAGTCGGAACCTCACCACGGATCGCAGCTGGGACGTCGTGGTTCGCCTTGACGGCACGGTCGCGTACGGCGCAACCGCAAAGCGCGAGGCGAGCGTCCGCAACGCGCCGCTCGCGGGGCTGCTGAGCGCATTACCAAGGATGGCGGTGCAACCTCTGGCTTCTGGCCGCATGGACAGGATCCACGAATTAGCGAAAAGATGGCGCTCCGTGGAGTGGGAAGCACCGGCCGACCTGCGTGACATCGATTTTCATGTTTTCGGAATGAAGCACAGCAGATCGCTCGATTTTTCCGGAAAGCGTGCCCTGATCATTTCGCCGTTCTTGTCCGACAGCGGGTTGCGAGAACTGCGCTCCGCGATTCGAACCGAGACGCATCTCATCTCACGAGCCGAGAGTATTAAACGGCTCGTCCCAAGCTCTCTCGATCCGAAACTGCACACCTATGTGCTTGACGACAGCGCAGCACAAAGTCCAGCGACCGACCAGACGGACTCTTCAAACGAGCCAGGTTCATCGACGAACGAGGCCCTCGTTGGACTACACGCGAAGGTATTTGTCGTTGATCGCGCCGATGGTGCGCACATTTTCGCTGGGTCGGCGAACGCAACCGGCGCTGCCTTGCTCTCGAATGTCGAGGTCATGGTGGAGTTGGTCGGCCCGCTCCCAAGGTACGGGGTTCAGCCGACCATCGACGCGCTTGGCGAGCTCATCTACGAGGACATTTTCCAGGCTGGCGAGCAACCGAACGCCGACGAAGAAGCTCTCCGCTCGCTGGAGAGCTATTTGCGCGCCGCCGCGGGAACACGACTGATTGCTCGCGTCGAAGCAGGCGAGCCATATTCGCTCGCAGTTTGGGCGGATGAGCCGCTCGCAGCCGAGGCCGACATAAATCTGCGGTGGGAGCTGCTAACGCGCCCGGATCTCGGTGCGCCGGGCGTGCCTCCGCTTGCTGACCGCCCCGCTCGCCTGAGCTATCTGGAATTGACCGACATCACGCCGTTTGTTGTGATGATCGCGAGTGACACCGCGGGTCGTGAACGAAGGACCATCCTTCTCGCAGAGCTCATTGACGATGTCGCCGAGCGACGCGATGCGATCATTGCCCGGCAGCTGACCGACACCGCATCCTTCATCCGTTTGCTCACGCTTTTGCTCGAGCTCACCGGGCTTGGTGCAGGAGTTGGCGCCGCAGGGGGTCTGGGATTCTTCGGGACGGGAACCGGCGAAGAAGAGACAGCGAGCGGGTTGTTCGAGGCGTTGGTGAGAGCAGTGGGGACGGAGGCCAGCGGCCTCGGTGAAGTTCGCAGGCTCGTGGACTTTCTGGCCGCCAATGGCGAGGGCACCGCGTTATTTCCGGACGGCTTCGTGGAGCTTTGGGAGGCCGTGTGGGCAGCCAACGTAAGCCTTGGGACAGAGGAGAGCAGCGGATGAGCCAGGTCAACGTCGATGAAGTGATGGCAGGACTCAAGGAGTTCCAACGTGACGCAGTTGATCATGTGATCGATCGCTTCTATGGCAATCACCCGGGCGCATCGGGACGGTTTCTGATCGCGGATGAAACGGGGCTCGGAAAGAGCGTCATCGCTAGAGGCGTGATTGCTAGAGCGATCGAGCACCTCGAGACAGTCGACGACGTGAAGCGCATCGACGTTGTGTACATCTGCAGCAACGTTGACCTCGCCGGGCAGAATCTGAAACGTCTGAACGTCACCGACAACCCACACATCGGTATGGCAACGAGGCTGACGATGCTCGCGCGCGAAAGTTCGCGTTTGTCCGAGGCTGGTGGTGGCATAGGCAAGAAAGTCAACCTGGTCTCATTCACGCCGGGCACCTCGTTCAGTGAGGGCGGTTTTCGGCAGGGGTCCGCGGAGGAGCGGGCCATGATCACGATCATTCTCGATCAGCTGGTAAACCGCACCACCTCAGACCGTCGCGTGACTCGGATGCTGTTCCAGGGGACCGTGAGTTCGGCCAAGCGGTTCGATGAACGCTATGTAAAACCCTTGCATGCGGAGTTGCGCGGTGCTCCCGACCCGCGCATTGTGAACGCGTTTCGTGCAGTTATCGAGGCAGGTCGTGCGCTCGACGACTTTCTCGTCCTCCGTGAAGATGGTCGGAACCGCTCGAAGCTCAACCCCGATCTCAAGGAGCGGGCTGCTGACCTAATGGCCCGACTTCGTCACGATCTGTCGAAGGCCGGCGTGGAGACGCTCGAACCCGACCTCATCATTCTCGATGAGTTTCAGCGTTTTCGTCAGCTCCTTGCCGACGCCGAACCCGGCAGCGCCGGCGACCTCGCGCATAGCCTCTTCAACTATCCGGACGCCAAGGTGTTGTTGCTGTCTGCTACCCCGTACAAGCCGTTCACTGATGGTGGTGATGCGGAGGATGATCACTACCGCGACTTTCTCGCGACGGTGCACTTCCTTGCGAAAGAATCGAACGCGACCACTGAAGTTCGCAGCGCGCTCGAAGACTTCCGCCGAGCTCTCGTTTCAGGCGAGGACGCATCCGACGCGGCGCACCGCGTGCGCGAGCGCCTTCTCCCGCTCATGTCTAGATCCGAGCGTCCGCAGCTCGCGGACCAGAACGATCTGTTGAGCGTTCGTGAACTGAATGGGGGAGTGCCGACGGCCGACGACTTGCGCGACTGGTCTAGCCTGCGCGCGCTCGGCCGCGAGGTCTCGGCATCGGTCGACATCGAATATTGGAAGTCGATCCCGTACTTCGCCAGCTTCATGGAGGGCTACAAAACTGCGACAAAGCTCCATGACGCACTGGACTCCTCGGCGAAAGAAGCCGCACGATCCGCGCTGCTACGCACTCGCGGCTTGAGCCGCGACGACATTGAAGGGTTCGCCGCGATCGATCTTGGGAACGGCTACCTGCGAGCACTGAATGCGGAGACCGTGGGAGCCGGGTGGTGGAAGATGCTTTGGCTCCCTCCTTCGATGCCGTACCTGAAGCCCGGGCGCATCTATGAGCCGCTTACCGCAAGCCGTATTTCAAAACGCGTAGTCTTCTCGGCCTGGAGTGGTGTGCCAACGTCCGTCGCGTCGTTACTGAGCTACGAAGCAGATCGCTTAGGAGCGGCCTCGGGCCAACTCCTGCTCGAAAACACCGCGATCGCGCGTAAGGCAGTCGCGGCTCGCCTCACGTATGCAATCGGCCCTGACGGACGAGCCGCCGATATGTCTACCCTCGCGTTGTTTTGGCCGCACCCGACGCTCGCGATCGCTGGAGATCCGCTGCGAGCGGTGCGGAGTGCAGGTCGCTTGCTGAGCGCTGACGACGCGACTGCAGCGGTTCGGGCACTACTGCCTTCACCATCGACTAGCTCGAACGCTGCTTGGGAGGCATTCTTTTCTTCGCCGGGCGCGCTCCCCGAGGAACTGGAAGCCAGGCAGCCGCAATGGTTGATTGATATCCGGCAGACTGATGACTCCGAGGACGATGAGGCCACCACCACCTCGACACGTCTTGTCGAGCACGTACGGCTCGCGATGGAGAGGATGTCTGACGTCGCCGCCGCCACAGCCCACCCCGATCTGGCCTCACTCGCGATCCACTCGCCTGGCAACATTTCGTACCGCGCGCTGAAGTCGATAGCGGGGCCAAGTGTCTCCGACGCAGGGCTTTGGCAGGCAGCCTGGACACTCGCTGCGGGACTTCGGAGCCTGTTCAATCGCAAGGAAACGATCGCGCTTATCGTCGGATTGTTCGGCGACGACCCAACGTACTGGCGCAGCGTTCTGGACTATTGCGCGGACGGCAACCTGCAAGCCGTGCTCGATGAGTATCTGTTCCAGCTTCGAAGCGATCTCGGGGTCGTTGACGTCGACGATGTCAAACTGTCTGATATGGCTCGGACCGCGGCGGGGGCACTGAGCCTGCGGGCCGTACGTTACTCCGCGCGCGAGGCAACTCCTGAACGCCGCGAGATCCGGTTCAATGCCCGATTCGCGCTTCGATACGGCGGACGATCCGAAAGTGATGCGAGCGATGCTGCTGGCGCCCGCCAGAGCGAGGTACGTGCCGCCTTCAACAGCCCCTTCGCGCCGTTCGTGCTCGCGTCAACAAGCGTAGGACAAGAGGGAATCGACTTCCATTGGTGGTGCCACTCGGTGACGCACTGGAACCTGCCGGGCAATCCCGTCGACTTTGAGCAGCGAGAGGGTCGCGTTAACCGTTTCGCGGGGCACGCCGTTCGGAAGAACGTCGCTGCCGCTCATTGGAACGATGTACTCGGATCGCCCAATCCGTCGCCATGGGCCGTCGCCTTCGAAGCGGCCAGCAAGGTCGACAACGGCATGGGGGAATTCTCGCCGTGGTGGGTGTATCCGGGCGAAGCGAAAATCGAACGGGTAGTCGCAAGGTATCCACTGAGCCGCGACATCCCGAAGTACGACCGACTCCGCGACGCGCTTGCGCTGTACCGACTCACACTTGGCCAGCCGCGACAGGAAGACATGCTCGCTCTTTTGCGCGCCCGTGGCGGGGATGTTTCGGAACTGCCGACAATCGACCTCCGCCCGCCGAGGGGTCAGCGAGCTGCCGCCTCCTGATGCGCCCTTAGGAAAAGTTCCGTCCTCGAGTGATCGAGTACCTCGAGTGCCGCCATCCATACGTGGATGACACATAGGGCTAGAGCCCTGCTCTCGCGGCCGCCAGCAACTCCGCAGGTATCGGCCCCGCGCCACGGACATGAGCCGCGCCCACGCAGGTACTCTCATCCCATGACCCGCATGATCCCGTACCTGTGTGACGACAGCGCGCCGCCGGGCGAGAAGGCGCTCTTCGAGAAATTGCGGGACGCTCCCGGCACGGGCGATTGGGTCGCCTTCCATTCTCTAAACATCGCGAAGCACCTGTTCCAGGTCGAAGGCGAGGCTGACTTCGTCGTCATCGCTCCAGGCATCGGGCTTCTCGTGATCGAGGTTAAGTCGCATGAACGCGTCGAGGCCGATGGTGCCGGGAGATGGAAACTGGGCAACCATGAATGGACCGCCAAGAGCCCATTCGACCAGGCTAGCGGCGCGATGCACAGCATCCAACACTTTCTCGACAGTCACGGCGCTAACGTTTTTGGTTTCCCGATTTGGTACGCAGTATGGCTGACCTCAATTTCCAAGGAGAAGGTGCCACAGTCGATTGGAGTGCAGGAGTGGTCGCTGCTCGATGCCTCTGACCTGAATTCGGGGAATGTCGGCACGGTGATCGCTCGAGTATTGGGCAAGGCCAGCGATCAGCTTGCGGCAACAGTGAAGGGTTACCGATGGGCTGAAGGTGCACCCACCGAGACTCAGGTCAACCGGATCCTCCAATTGATCGAACCGCCATTTACTGCACAACTCACCCCTTCGGAGGCGTCGCGCCGACGTGAGAGCGACCTCATCAAGCACACGGCTGAGCAAGTCAACGTTTTGAGGATGCTGGCTGGGTCTCCTCGGTTGATTGTGGAGGGACCTCCCGGTTCGGGTAAGACCGTCCTTGCAGTCGAGGCAGCTCACCGCGCGTCTGCACTCGGGGATCGTGTGCTGTTCGTGGTGTACAACCGGCTGATCGAAGCCGAGATCCAACTCCGCTGCGATGATGCTGACGTCTATCGCATCCATGCGCTGATGGCGAAGCTGGCCGGGCTAAAGATCCCCCGGGGTGCCGACAAGGCGTTTTATGATGCTCTACCGGAGAAGGCCTTTGTTGCCGTCGCCGAGGCCGTCCCGCGCTACGACATGCTCGTCGTCGACGAAGCCCAGGATCTCGCCAATTCGGACTACCTGGATGTGCTCGATTCACTGCTGGTCGGCGGGCTCCGCGACGGCCGATCCGTGATCGCGGGCGACTTCGATTCTCAGAATCTCTACCAACCCAACGTGACCGCATCGGAGGCAAAGAACCTCTTCCTTGATCGCCTCGATCATCCGGTTCAGTTGAAGCTCTCCGTAAATACCCGCAACACTCCGGAACTCGGCGATTTCTTCGAGCTAATGAGCGGCAAGTCCGGCATTTACAGCGAATTCCGGCGCGTAGACGATGAGCAGGTGTCCGTGCACAACGTCGAATATGACAGTCCCGAGCGCCAGGAAGAGCTTCTCGGATTCGCAGTGGAGCAGATCCTGTCTGAGCCGTTTACAGTTCGCGATCTCATCATCCTCAGTCCGATCCGCGCGTCGGCAGCGTCGTTGACCACAGATCCCGCGCTCAAAAATTGCCTCGGCCACGACATCACGGACCCGAATCTGATCCGCTGGGGCACCATTCACGAGTTCAAGGGCATGGAGGCGCCCGCAGTCATCCTGACGGACATCGACGATTCGAATCCGCATCTTGAGTCGTTATTCTTTGTCGGGATGACGCGTGCGACGGACAGGCTCATCGTTCTCCGAAAGAGCAGCACCCATTGAGCGAGCCACGAGAGTCGGCCGAGCGGTTCGTGCTCGCCCAATCGTGGTGGCTAGCTTCCGAACTTGTCCGGCGCCATCCCGAGTTCATACTTCGTGAGGCGCATCCAGGTGACGGTATGTACGACGTACTCATCGTGCGGCCGAGGTCGGGAGAGGATTTCGCCTCAACGCGAGCAATGCTGAATCGGTCGGGGAGCGTGCAGGTGCAACTTGCCCAATACGTTGAACCGAACACGGAATGGATCGGGACCTGGTCAGATGTCATCGCGGCTGCCGATCCTCATGAATTTGTGAAGCGGATTGAGCGAGTTGCAAGCTGGAATCCGTCGGCGAAGACACCAGCGACAACCGAACGGTCGATCGCTTTTCGCGTAGTTTCTGCACTGATGACGACAATGGTCAACGACCGCCGCAGGTGGGATGTCCGGAACGAATCGCTCAACGAATTCATTTCGGGAGCGGACGACGCCCACTTCGACCGGTTTGCTGACGCACGGAGGGATCTGCTGGCGACGACAACATATGCGGACTGGGACGATAGCCGAGCGCACTTCTGGGTTGTGCTGCGAGACGACGACGCCATTGGGGTGATTTCTGAAGAGGGGCGGCTATATCTGCCGCGCGCACGGCAGGATCTTCGATCCGTCTACCGAGCTTCGGGCCGCAACTTGAGTGCGACTATCGCAACCGCTCTGGGCTCGGTTCTTTAGCGCGTCGGGCAACAGGCGCCGGACTCGGTGGGTAGCCTGAGCACTGGTTCAGAGGAGGGTCGCATCATGCATGAAGTAACCTGCCCACACTGCGGCGAGAAGTTCACGATTGACGAGGCCGGATACGCCGACATTGCCAAACAGGTTCGCGATAGCGAGTTCGAACTCGCCCTTCACCAGAGGCTGGAACTTGCAGAGCAGGACAAGCGCAACGCGGTCGAGCTTGCCGAATCAAAGATCGCCAATGAGGCGCAACGAACAAGTGCAACCAAGGATGCGGAGATCCAGGAACTGAAGGCCAAGCTCGACGCCGGTGTGACAGCTCAGAAGCTAGCGATCACCGAGGCGCTCGGCAGAGTTGAGAAAGAGCGGGACGCGCTCGCCATCGAATTGAAACAGGCAAAACAAGACAAGGACGCAGCCATCGCGTTGGCTGATGCGACCCTCACGATCGAGCTACAGAAAGCCGTCACCTCGAAGGATGCCGAGCTACAGGATCTCAAGGCGAAACTCGGCGCCGTGGCCATCGAGCAGAAGCTTGCCATCACCGAAGCCGTCGGGAAGGTCGAGAAGGAACGCGACGAGTTTAAGAACGGACTCGATCGCGTCGAACTTGAGAAGCAACTCGCCGAGACGAATCTCAAAGACAAGTACGAGATCCAGATCAAGGATCGCGACGAGCAGATCGAACGACTACGCGATCTCAAGGCAAAGTTATCGACGAAGATGGTCGGCGAAACGCTCGAGCAGCACTGCGAGGTGCAGTTCAACCAGTTCCGCGCGGCTGCGTTCCCGACGGCGTATTTCGAGAAAGACAACGACGCGCGTTCCGGCAGCAAAGGCGACTACATTTTCCGGGATAGCGATGCTGATGGCGTTGAGGCTGTGTCAATCATGTTCGAGATGAAGAACGAGAACGACACCACCGCGAGCAAGCACAAGAACGAGGACTTCCTCAAAGAGCTCGATAAGGATCGCACCGAGAAGGGCTGTGACTACGCCGTGCTGGTGTCGCTTCTCGAACCTGACAGCGAGTTGTTCAATGGAGGAATCGTCGACATGTCGCACAAGTTCTCGAGGATGTACGTCGTTCGTCCTCAGTTCTTCATCCCGATAATCACGTTGCTGCGGAACGCCAACCAGAATGTAATGCAATACAAAACTGAACTCGCCTTGGTGAAGGCTCAGAACGTCGACGTTACTAATTTCGAGACAGAGTTGCAGGCGTTTCAGACAGGATTCGCGCGGAACTTCGATCTTGCGACTCGACAACTGGAGACCGCGGTCGATGAGATCGACAAGTCCATTGCGCGACTGCAGAAGGTCAAAGAGGGTCTGCTTGGTTCCGCACGCAACCTGCGCCTCGCCAATGACAAAGCCCAAGACGTGACGATCAAGAAGCTGACGCGAGGGAATCCGACCATGACAGACAAGTTCGCGGAACTGCCAGCCGCGACAGCCGGACTCGACAACTAGGCCCACACGAACTGGAACTGTCTTGTCAGAAGCGTATTGATAGCACTAAGTGGCCCAGTCGATTCTTGGCCGAATACGTGGCGACGAGCCCTCGTCGAAAGAGTTCGAAGGACATTGCCGCGATGTCGGACGTCAACTGTGATAATTGCGCCATGAGCGATGTTGAAGCGAAGCAACTGCCGGAAGAGCCCGAGGAGATTGTCGGCGAGGATCCTGAACTGGATGAACTCGAGGGAGCGGATGGAAAGCTAGACGACTCGAAGTTGAAACGCGCTGCGATCGCGCTGACGAACGTCATGAATAGAGTCGTGCGTGACGGCGTCGGTCCGATCACCGGCTCAATGGACTGGGCAGAGTCGCGTCTGCGCTCAGTGCAGAAAGATCGCTACGACGGGTCACACATCGGAAACCGCGCGCGCACGGCTTCGACGGATGTTGAGAAAGTGATCAAGCGTCTCATTACGGAGTCGGTGGTAGCCGCTGGTTCTGCTGGGTTTCTAACAGGACTGGGTGGATTCGTAACTCTGCCGCTCACGATTCCGGCGAACCTCGCTGGCGCGTTGGTGATCAACGTTCGGCTCGCAGGGGCGATTGCGTACCTACGCGGCTACGACCTCAACGATCCACACACGCAGCTAATGATCCCTCTCGTCGCCGTCGGTTCGGATGTTCAAGCGTCGCTCTCCGCGATTGGCGTGCAAGTCGGCATCAAGCTGTCCCAGGCAGCACTGAATAAGCTCCCCCTGAGCGTAATTCGACAGATAAACGCTCGCGTGGGTATAACGCTGCTCGCCAAATATGGGACGAAGCGGGCTGTGATCGCCATCGCCAAGGTGATTCCATTCGTCGGTGGGGTTGTTGGCGGTGGGGTCGATGCTGCGCTTACCGCAGTCGTCGGTGTCGTCGCCAAGAAGGCGTTTCCTCAGCTCTGAAATCGGGCTTACCGTTCAAATCCGAACGGACGAAGTCTCATTCGACAACGACCGCCTGCAGCACCACCGGCACCGCCGATAGCTCCGTCCCCTGCACCACCCCGCTCGGCGTCAGAACATCCATCACCTTCGGCACCGAGTTCGGGTCGGCCGAGCAGATCGGCGCCGAACCACCGACAGCGCAAACACCAAACGCATACGCCTGCGGAGTCGACGCGAAGCCACGTGTTTGGTCAACCCCATGGGTGCCGTCCTGCCCGGTGAGCGCCACAGCGAACGCCCATCCAGTAGTCGGAGTCCCACCCAGCGCGGCCTTGTCGACGCTGAAGGTGATGTACCGCGAGACCTGGTTCGCGCTCACTGTCACGGTGCCCGCGGAGGCCCCGGTCGCATCCTTGATGAAGTTTCCGCCGAAGCCCTGCACCTCGATCAGTCGGCTCCACGGCGTCGCCGTCGTGTAGTTCATCGACGGGTACGAAGCAGCCGTCGAGGTCGGCGTCGCGCCTGGCTGCGTCACGTAGACATCCACCAGCTGAGCCCCGTTGGTCGAGCCGAAGGTCGGCGTCAGGTCCGCGGTCTGAACTCGGAACGTGATCGTCGAACCCGTGTCGTAGACCTGGAACTTCGTCAGGTCGAACGCCCCCGGCTGGAAGTCGCCCGACGTCGGGTACTGGTAGGTGCCCGGACCGTTATCGTCGCCCGTCGGGTCATCCGTGCTGAAGAGCAGCGTGCCGTTCACCACGTCGTAGACCACCGAGCGCACCGTCTGCGCGGTGCCGCCGTTCGGCGCCGTCGCCGTGATGACCAGAACGTTGGTCTGGGCCGCGGATGTCACATCCACGCTGAATGCGCCGGTCGGGCCAGCCGTCGTGGACGTCACCGTCGTCGCGCTGTTGTTGTCGGTCGCGACATCCGCGATGTCGATCTTCGCGTGCGGCGCCGCGTTACCGGTCACCATCGTCGTTGCGCCGGTCGCGGTTCCGTCGACGGGGGCGGTGACCGCCAGGGGAGTGGTTCCCTGCGTGTGCGTTACATAACGGTTGCGCACCTGCGCCGGCTGCTCGAGCGTCGTGTGCGCGCTCAGGTCAGCGGTCAGCCGCACCTGCGACGCGGAACCCCAGGTCAGCGGCGACGCCGAACCGTCCGCATGGCCGTTTGTGAAACCAATGGATGCGAGTGTCGGGTCGGTGCCGTAGGGCGAGGCCGGAACATCCGGGTCGTCCCAGACCTGCTCCGGCACGATGCCGGGGCCCGAGTTCTCCTTGTTGATCGTCACGAGCTCATTCGCCGCGCTCGTCGTCTGACCCGTGACGAGGTACTGCTGTGCGCGCTCCGCACCGAGGACGGGCCACGGATGACCGGTGCCCGTATTGGCTCCGCCGTTCGTCCACGGCGCTCCTTCAACTGTGCACGAAGTACCCGCGCCGACCTCGCAGTCGCCGTAGCCGTCACCGTTGTAGCGCAGCCAGCCCGGACCGCTCGCAGTCTGCTTCTCGATCGTCGCATCCGTCACCGTGAGCGAGTTCGCGACGGTCGGATCGTTCGCCGGCAGGATGCCCAGCCGCACGTACTCGAGGAAGCCGTTGTCGACCACCGACCGCTGGTCGAGGGTCGGGCCACCGTTGCCGACGCTGTAGCTGATCGCGGCATTCGGGTCGCCCGTCTTCGACAACCGGATGAAGTACGGCGAGCTCGACAGCGGGCCGGTCGTGGTCACGCCCCAGATCTTGATCATGCGCTGGTACTGGTCGGCCGTCGCCATCCAGACCCGGGCAGATGCCGGATCGTTGTGCTCGTTGGCGATCGTCGCCGCGGCAACCAGACCCGCGATCTCGGCCGCGATCGTTGAAGGCGAGTAGCCCGTCTGCTCCTCCCAGCGCTCGACGCCGAAGCTCGGGCCGTGGCTGACCAGGAAGTTCGCGGCCAGCTTCACGTGCGGCCAAAGCGTGTTGTCGGGGCCGAGTCCGGACTGCAGCGCCATCAGGATCGGGTACGACGACTCATCCAGCTGGTCGTTGAAGGCGTCGGCGGCCTTGGTCCCGTCGAGCAGCGAGTTGCGCGGCTGTGACCCGTTGGCCTGCTGGCTGTGCAGGAGCAGGTAGCGCACGGTGTTCCGGGCAGTCGCCAGGTCGCCGTCCGTGTAGAGCGCGGTCCAGGCCTCGTAGAGGTCGCGCGAGAAGACCTCCTTGTAGCCGGGTTGGAAAAGGTTGTTCGGATCGTTCGCCGCGATCGACTGGCCCCACGGCGCATCCAGTCCGGCGACGATCGCGCCGGGGTAGGTCTTGTCCTCTGAGGCCTTCACGACGTTTGCCGACTGGTAGTAGTCGGTCTCGGCGGTGCGACGCTGACTGGAGGTAAGGGCCGCCGCAGTGAGGTGCGGCCGATTGAGCCCGGCGTCATACTTCGCCCAGCCGGCGAGATAACTCGCGGTCATGAACGCCAGCGGCGATGATGTCGTAGCGCTCGCGGTCTTCACTGCCGAAGCCTGGGTCGTGCCGAAGCCCAGCGCGAGCGTCGTCGCGCCGGTCTTATCCAGCTGGATGCCCGCCGTCTGCTCAACGTTGCCGTCGGTGGCCGAGTCCGTGATGGGGCCGAGCGCTTGCGACGCGTCGAGCTGGGTCAGGCCATCACTTGCCGTGCCGACGAAACCGCTGCTCACGCTCGAGAACGGCCTGCTGTCCTTCAGCGCCAGGTAGGACGGGACAGCGTAGGCAGTCCGATTCGCCTCGCTGACCGTATTGGTGTCGAAGCTCACCGGGACGGGCGTTCCGGTCGAGGTGTCGCTGACCGCGGTGTCCGCGCCGCCATTTGCGGAACCGCCACCGCCGTTGCCGCCGGCGTTGGCATCCAGCCGCACGAAGAGCTGGTCGGCTCGCGCCGCCTTCGTCACCGGCTCGAACTTGGTGTGCACGACGACGCTGTCGCGCGAGGGGTCAGTAAAGTACGTGCTGACGAGCTTGTAGCTCTTGTTCTTCGCGGTGGACGTGACGGTGCACATCATGCCCGTCGGGTCGGAGGTCGCGGTGTAGGTCATGTCTCGCGACTGCAGATCGGTGAAGGTCGAGCCGTCGGTGACGATGTACTGCATCGTCTCGACGTTGGTGGCGTCGACGGTCGGGGCATAGACATCCGACAGCACGCCGTTCGCAACCGTGAACCAGATCTTGGATGTCGTGTTGCGGGCTGTGCCGACGCAGTCCTTGCGGGACTGGTCCTGGTGGCTGGTTGCCCCTGGTCCGCCGGTCGCGGCGGTCGGAGTCGCGGATGCCCCGGCCGAGCCGAGACCGATCGACGCAAGGGCGAGAGCCGCAATTGTTGCGGGCAGGAACAGACGACGACGGATCATCATGACTCCTCATTGAGACCGATCTGCTGAGGCGGGGGCGCCTCCCTTTCGACGCTATGCCTGCCCGACGGCTCGGTCAACCGGTCTGTCTACGGGATTGAGCGGCAACGACCGCCCGGCTAGCTGTAGTGATATCGGCACGCCGCGACAAGGACATCCTGGTCAGCGACTTTGTAGATGAGTCGGTGCTCGCGGCTGATTCGCCGGGATGAATAGCCGTGGAAGCCATGCCTCAGTAACTCCGGTTTGCCAATCCCCGTGTCCCCGTTGCGCTCGATGTCACGCAGCAGCTCGTTGATTCGCTTGAGCACCTTGCGGTCAATTGACTTCCAGTAGGTGTAGTCATCCCAAGCCCTATCGGTGAAGACGTAGTTCACTCGAAGAGCTCGTGCCGTTTACCACCGCCGGCTTCGAGCTCGGCGATCGACTGCAGGATCCGCGCCGCGTTGGCCGGGCTCTGCAGCAAATAGGCAGTCTCTTTGAGAGACTCATACTCGTCGAGCGCGAGAATGACAACCGGATCTCGACCCGCTCGAGTGATCACTACTTCTTCGCGGTCGTTGAGTACCGTATCCAGCGTCTCCGCGTAGTGCTTGCGCGACTCCGAGAAACTGATGGTCTTCATTCCGACTCCCTTTTGTACGCGTAATTGTACAACGGGGAATGCGCCTGCCACCTCTGTCAGGTGGTGAAGGTAGACCATCGCATTGTTGAGAACCGGTCGATCGGCAATTCTGCGGATAACGCGGATGTCGTCCCGCGAGAGCACAATTCAGCCATGAGACTTTTCCGCTATCGCCGTCCATCGCTGAATAGGATGCTCGGCATCACGTCGGCCAAGAGACGTGTTCGACGCAGCCTCGGCATCTCGCAGTTTCAGGCTTACACGAAGCCGACGCGCATCCGGCAGAAGCTCAAGCGCGAAGTCGGGCTGTACTCGCCGGCCGTCCGCATCATCCGCCAGACGTCCCGCGGGCGGTTCCCGACCTTCCTGGGGCTGGGCGGTCGGCGCTAATGTGTGCAGCAGGCGAATCCACCGCGAACGGGGGTCGACAGTTCATCGATTAAGCGAGTAGAAATGGCAGTGCTACCAAATCTTTAGGGGGATGAGGATGGCTGGATCAGTGCAGCCAAACGCGGGCGAACTTAACCACAAGGAAAAACCGCACCTGGCAGGCTCAATTGTCTTGGGCCTTGCGATTGGCGCGGTCGCGGGGATTCTCGTCGGCGGGCTGATGGGAGTTCACGAGTCGAGTTCTGGCAGCATCCAGGTGGCAGGCACATCGGTGACCCGACCCGCTGCGCCGTAGCCCACCGCCGGCAGGGCCCGGTGGATCGTTCTCACGGAAGTCTGGTGTAATCGCATAGTTTCGGGCGCATGAGGTCCGCAGCCAGCCAGGTTATACCGGGTTATACTCGTGAAATGAAGACCGCCATTTCAGTGCCGGATGAGACGTTCCGCCGTGTCGAGCGCCGTGCGGCCGAACTTGGGGTCAGTCGTTCGCAGTTTTACGCCACGGCCGCAGCACGCTACCTTGATCAGCTTGACGGCGAGACGCTTACTCGTCAGATCGACGAGGCACTGGAGCGCGGCGGCCAGACGGTCGTCGACGAAACGCGCGGGTTTGCCGAATTTAGCCGCGCTCATTTCGCCCACCTGACCGAGGATGAGGACTGGTGATCTCGCGTGGCGACATTGTCTGGGCGGACCTGGGAACGCCAGTTGGCAGCGCTCCGGGAAAGAGGCGGCCTGTCGTGGTCATCCAATCGGACCAGTTCAACCGTTCTCGGATCGCGACCGCCATCGTCGCGGGTCTGACCTCGAACACGCAGCTGTCGGAACTGCCGGGCAACGTATTCCTGCCGGCCAACGCTTCAGGACTAAAGCGAGACTCCACGATCAACGTCTCCCAGGTGTCGACCATCGATCTGGTGCATCTGAGCGACGCCGTCGGCACGGTCCCCGGCTACCTCATGGCCGACGTCAGCGCAGGACTGCGGCGAGTCCTCGACCTGTAGCATCGTGACCCCCGCACGGGGGCGCGCGCAGCGTTCCACCCCCGCAATAGGGTGGCACCACAATCGGCGACTATCTGGGGGAGATAAAGCCATGGTGGATCAATTGACGGCGCCCGGGGGTTTTCTCGGCGGATTCATGCTCGCGGGCATCATGTTGCCCATCGCATTATCGTTCGTGGTCGACGGGGCGGTGCTCTACTTCCGGGGACGAGGGCCGATGCGATTGCTGCTCACCGCGGCGGTCACGCTCGCGATCATGGGCCTGTATTCGGTCGCGTGGCAGAACGCCATCGACACCGGCCAGGCGGCGCAGCTCTCGGGCATGATCGGACTCATCCTGTGGTTCTCGATTCCTGCCGCGCTAATTGGGCTCGGGGTGCGGATGATCGCGCTGATCGTCAACCCAACGAGCAAGGCCATCGACAAGGCGGCCGCCGAGAAGCGCGCCGAACGTCATGAGGCGCGGGTCGCTGCGCGCCATCACGGGATGGCGACACACGCTTAGCTTTCGGGCCGGATGACCGGGGTGACGGGCTCCTTCTGAGTCTTCGGCTTGCTCGGCATGCTGAGCAGCGACGAGATGCTCACGACAAGCAACAGGATCGAGCCGATCAGGACGAACGTCCGCAGTCCGGTCGCGGGCAGGACGAACATCACGATTCCGGCGAGAACCGAAATGAGGCCGGCGACCCAGCCGAACCAGCGCGGACGCACGCTGCCCTGAATCGCGGCCATGACATCCGAAATCCCGGCGGCGATCCAGCCGATGCCGATCAGGTAGGCCAACACGATCAGGGTGCCGAACGGGTCGGCCAGGCAAATGACGCCGGCGGCCACAATGAGCACGCCGAGGATCGCGCTGAGCCAGCGAATTCCGGCAGGCAAACTGTGGGTCAGGAGTGCCGCGTTGATCCGAAAGATTCCGGACGCGACCAGGAAGATCCCGAACACGATCGCGACAAACAAGAGCGCGATCGTCGGGAAGATGAGGCCGATCAGGCCAAGGATGATGCCGATGATCGCCACCGCGAGCAACTGCCCGCGATGCAGGGCGAGAATGCCGATCGTGGTCGAAGGTGCCGGGGGAATGGTGGGCGGTGTAGTCATGTCTGCTCCTCGGTACAGTGGATGATTCCAACCTACTGAAAGACGGCAGCGAAATGGCATCCGACGCAGGTCAAGGCAAGCTCGGCGATTATCGCTACAACCTGGTCCCCGCGAACAAACGCGTGACCATCCGGCTTGCCGACAGCGATCCATACCAGGAAGAACTCGCGGCCCTCCTGGCCGAAGAGAACCTTCAGACCTACATCGCGGCGCGCACGATTGAGGAGGAGCGGACGGATGCGCCGATGCCGGTGCGCTTCTTCACAGGCAGGCGGATGTCCGGAATCGTCGGCTACGTGCCTCGCGGACTCGAGCCCGCAGTGGTTGAAGCGCTGACCCGACTCGAGGGACGAAGCAACAACCGCATCCCCGCAACCATCCTCAAAAAGGGCGGCAAACTTCGAGTGGTTCTGTTGATGGGCGACACGAGGTAGCGTCGCTTCCATGACAGATACGAACGAGGCAGAGCCGCTCGATCCGATCCAGACCTACACCGCGGAGCTGGTGGGCTCAGACGGATCCGAGACGATCCAACTCGAATTCATCGACGGACTCCCTCAGAAAAGCTTCGTTCGCGCCAACCCGAGTGCGGAGGATGACTCCACGCAAGATGTCACCTGGGAGCTGGATGAGGGAGCCGACGAGGTTTTCCGCTACCAGCCCGCGGGAGAGGCCGCGCAGGACTACTCCTAGTTCGTCGAGCATCCCTGGTCGGCGGAGTACCTCGCCAGCCGGAATAGCCGCAGCGCGAGCGCCAGCCGCACCCTGCCCTCCGGCGAGCGCACGTCGAAGCCGAGCGCGACGCCCCACTCCGCGGCGTGCGCCTGCAGGGTCGAGTGGTGGATGCCCGCCAGTGTCGCCGCCGATCGCACGCTGTCTGAGCGGCCGAGGGCATCCAGGTAACTGAGCGCGCGAGGGTCGCGAGAGTCGATCGCGGCGAGTACCGCGACATCCGGAAGCTCGCCGCCCCGCGCGTCAGCGGTTTCGGCCAGCAGGAGGAACGCGCCGAGCGTTGCCGCGTCGACCACGGGCTCACGGGCGGTCGTGAGTCGGAGCGCCAGGAGCGCAGACAGCCACGACTCCCGCAGCGACGCGGGGACTACCGAAACACCGATGCCGATCCGTCCGGTCGGAAGCGCTGCGCCCGGGAGAACCAGCACCGCGCGGACCCGCCCGACCGAAGTAGCGAGCTCGACATTGTGTTGCTCGGACGCGAGCGGATCCGTGGCCGCGACCGCCACCATCCGGAGCGAGATCGTGGGATTGAAGCGCAGCTTCGACGCTGCCGACGCGCGATCCTCCGCTGTCGACTCACTGTCGAGCAGCACCTCGAGGCTGCGACGCGCGATCGCCGCTGGATGCGTTCGCTCGAGCACAATGCCGAGGCCGAGAGCAAGCCGCTCCAGGACCATCGCGTCGTTGACG
>DATAZY010000035.1:0-27601 GCA_036271795.1 Galbitalea sp. | reverse complement strand
CAACTCGCCCGTGGCGAGTTCGTACGCGACGACGCCGGACGGGACATCCTTGCCCTTGACCTTTGTCATGACCATATCGAGCACGTAATACTCGTTGAAGAAGTTGATGCCGAGCTTGACGCAGTTCTGGAACAGCGTCTGAAGGATCATGTGGCCTGTGCGGTCCGCGGCGTAGCACGCGCGACGAACCGGAGCTGCACCGTGGTCGCGGGTGTGGCCACCGAAGCGCCGCTGGTCGATCTTGCCCTCCGGGGTCCGGTTGAACGGGAGCCCCATGTTCTCGAGATCGAGAACCGCGTCGATCGCCTCTTTCGCGAGGATCTCAGCCGCATCCTGGTCGACCAGGTAGTCACCGCCTTTGACGGTGTCGTAGGTGTGCCACTCCCAGTTGTCTTCCTCGACGTTCGCGAGCGCTGCGGCCATTCCGCCCTGAGCGGCACCGGTGTGCGAACGGGTCGGGTAGAGCTTGGAGATGACGGCGGTGTTGGCGTGCGGTCCGGCCTCGATCGCGGCCCGCATCCCCGCACCCCCAGCACCGACAATGACGATGTCGTGCTGGTGATAGTGGACGCCGTCGATGACCTCGCCGTCCGGAATCATCGCTGGCTCGGACGCCGTCTTCTTTGCTGTCGGCATTACTTGGCCGGGCAGAAGTCGGGCAGGGATCCTGCGATGGCGTTTGCGGGGCAGGGGTCGAATGTGTAGATCACAAGAGTCCCAAGAACGAGAAGAACAATGGTCGAGGCCAGGATCGCGAGCAGGATCAGTCGCCGCACGGTCTTGTTGTGCGCGTAGTCGTTGGTGATCGTCCGCATACCGTTGGCGCCGTGGATGAGGGCGAGCCAGAGCAGCAGCGTGTCCCACACGACCCAGAACGGATCAGCGAGCTTGCCGGCGACGAAGGCGAAGTCGATGGCCCGGACGCCATTGCCTGCGACAAGGTTGACGAAGAGGTGACCGAAGATCAGCACGACGAGGAACAGGCCGCTGACACGCATGTACAGCCAGCCCCATTTCTCCCAGTTGACGCGCCGCCTCCTGGGCGGCGTGTAGGCGGAACGCGGGGAGGGAATCGTGGTTGTCATGATGCGGATGCGTGCCCCTGCGCCTCGAGGATGATGTTGTGGATCTGCGTGGGTGCGAAGCCCGCAATGAGCACGACCCAGAGCAGGATGACGATGACGAACATGAGTCGCTGGTGTCGCGCGCCGACACTCCAGAAGTCGATGAGGATGATGCGCAGACCGTTGAGCGCGTGGTACCCGATCGCGATCACAAGGGCGAGTTCGCCGAGGCCTAGGAGCGGCGTCTTGTATTCGTTGATGACGCCGTTGTAGGCCTGGGGGGAGATCCGCACGATCGACGTGTCGAGGATGTGCACCAGAAGGAAGAAGTAGATCGCGACCCCGGTGATGCGGTGCAATACCCACGACCACATGCCTTCGCGGCCCCGGTACAGGGTGCCAGACAGTTTCGGTGGTTTGATTTTGAGCTTGGCTGCCGGTGATGGCGCCAGGGTGCCAGCCGAATTATCGGGCACTTCGGAACCCTCCTTGGCTTAGGTCGTGAAGCGGTGCAACGAACGCTTCCAGTGTATTCGCGTCCGTCGCGTGTGCGCTGCCAACTGAGGCCGCGGCTATCTCGACTTCAAGAGAGTTCTTCTCTCCAACTTAATTTCTGTCGTTCTTATGACTTTCACGTAGCGCGCGAGCAGCTCGTCGCACACAGTCTCCCAACTGCGCCCGAGCACGCCTCGCCTGCCCGCCTCGCCCATGCGTCTGCGCAGCGAAGGATCCCGGGCGAGCAACTCGATAGTTCTGCGCAGTTCGATCGAGTCGCCCGGCGCGTAGAGGAAGCCGGTTGCTCCGGGTGCGATCAGGTCGATTGGTCCCCCGGCCCGTGGCGCGACGACGGGTAGCCCGCTCGCGTGGGCCTCCTGAATCGTCTGCCCGAAGGTCTCTTCTTCCCCGGTGTGGAGGAAAATGTCGAAGCTGGCGTATGCGGTGGCGAGGGCATCACCGCGCAATTGGCCGAGGAACGTGACGGGCATACCGGCGAGTGTCTTCCTGAGCAGCGGCAGGCTTGGCCCATCGCCCACGATGGCGAGGCTAATACCCGGCACGTCGCGCAGGGCATTCATTCTTTCGACCTGCTTCTCCGGCGCGATTCTGCCGACGTAACCGACCACGACCTCGCCCCGGGGTGACAGTTCCTGGTGCAGCTGGCGCGCGGCCGCGACATTGCGATTTCGGGGGTGATAGGTCAGAAGATCGACGCCGCGACCCCAGCGCTTAAGTCGTCGAAATCCGGCGTGCCGTAGGTCGGCCATCGTGGACGAGGACGGGACGAGCGTCACGGTCGCATCCCGGTGGATGCGGCGCATGATGCGCCATGCGATGGACTCGAGCGCGGCGAGATGATTGCGTCGCGTGTAACCCGCGACATCCGTCTGGAAGATCGCGACGGTCGGGATGCCCAGCCGTTTTCCGGCCGCAATGGCCTCACCCCCGAGCAGGAACGGAGATGCAACATGGATGACGTCCGGCCGGAATTCCTCCATGATGCGCTGGACGTGCAGTCCCGGGAGTCCTACCGGAAACTGTCGATAGGGAACACTGACGATCTCTTCAACCGGAAAGCCCGCATAGCTTTTTGGGGCGTCACAGGCCGGAACCATGACGTACGCGTCGTGGCCGCGGAGGGCGAGATGATCCAGTACTTTGCATACGCTGTTCGTCACGCCGTTCATGGTGGGAAGGAAGCTCTCTGTAACGACGAGAACGCGCATGTCAGAAGGGTAGATCGACCGAATTGCCGGAAGGTGAATGGCACATTACGTCTAGGGTTGTCGCATGACTTCGCAGGGGCTCGAACACTTCTACAGTGTGATTCCGGCCGGGGGAGTCGGATCCAGGCTTTGGCCGCTGTCTCGGGCGGATGCGCCCAAGTTTTTGCACGATCTGACGGGGTCGGGGAACACGCTTCTCCGCGACACATGGGACCGGCTGGTTCCCCTTTCCGGTGCAGACCGGATCATGGTCGTGACCGGCCGCGCTCACCGTGCGGCGGTCGAGGGGCAGTTGCCGGAACTCGAGGACCGCAACGTCGTGCTCGAGAGTGAGCCACGAGATTCATCCGCAGCGATCGGACTCGCCGCCGCCATCCTGGTCACGCGTGAGCCGGATGTCATCATCGGTTCGTTTGCCGCCGACCATGTCATCGGCAAGCTCGATCGTTTCGCCGCCGCCGTCACGGAGGCGGTCGCGGCCGCCGAGGCCGGCTTCATCGCGCTGATCGGGATTACGCCGACCGAACCCGCGACCGGGTTCGGCTACATCCACTTCGGCGACCGACACACCATTGCCGGTGCTCCGCGCGCACGCATGGTTGACCGTTTCGTCGAGAAGCCAGACCTCGAAACCGCGCAGTCTTACCTCGCGGATGGCAACTATCTCTGGAACGCGAGCATGTTCATTTCGCGCGCCGACGTCCTCCTCGAACAGCTGGGGGAGGCAGAACCGCAGTTGCTCGCAGGCCTGACCGAACTCGCCGACGCGTGGGACGGCCCAACCCGCGGTGCCGTCGTCGACCAGGTCTGGCCGACGCTCACGAGGATTGCCATCGACTACAGCGTCGCAGAACCGGGTGCTGCCGCCGGCCGCGTTGTTGTCATCCCCGGCGACTTCGACTGGGACGACATCGGCGATTTCGCCTCCATCGCCAAGTTGCACGCGGGCGGTCGCAAATCCGACCTGGCCATCCTTGGCGAGGACGCCAGGGTCCTCGCCGATTCGTCGACCGGTGTCGTGATCAGCCAGGGCAAGCGCCTGATTTCTCTCATCGGAGTCACGGACATCGTCGTCGTCGACACGGAGGATGCGCTACTGGTGACGACAACGGCAAATGCGCAGCGAGTGAAGTCTGTCGTCGACGCGCTGAAGTTGTCCGGTCGCAGCGAAGTCCTCTGACCAGTTAGCTGTCGCACTCGCCGAATGTCACGCGGCGATCTACTATCGCAAGATGACCTCTGATGCCGGCCACGCAATCGACTGGCCGACACTTCGGGCTGCCGCGACCAGCGCCATGCGCAACGCGTACGCGCCGTACTCGAAGTTCCCGGTCGGAGCTGCGGCCCTGGTAGACGATGGCAGGGTTATCTCCGGCTGCAACGTCGAGAACGCCTCCTATGGCCTGACCCTGTGTGCGGAGTGCGCCCTCGTGTCGAGCCTGCACATGACCGGTGGCGGGAGGCTCGTGGCTTTCACCTGTGTCGATGGCGATTCACGGGTCCTGATGCCGTGCGGCCGCTGCCGCCAGCTTCTCTACGAACACTCCGCGGAAGGCATGCTGCTGGAGACCGTGTCAGGCATCCGGACTATCGATGAGGTAATCCCGGACGCGTTCGGACCGAGACAATTAGCAGACTTTGCCGCAGAGAACACCGCGACGGCGCAGTAATGTTGCGCGGGAGGGAGGGGACGCACTGGTATCGCTCATCCGGTCGTCAGAATCATTTCGTTCACATTTCGGAGCAGTACCGGATTTGTAACCATCCGGGCTCGGTTCTCAATCCGCTGTGGCGTTCCGGCGTGCTGTCGGTAACCTGAATCAACATTCCCCGCATGCCCCAGCTGGGGCCGTGCAATTCACCTAAGGAATCACATTGCCAATTACATCCAAGAAGATCGCGCTCGGCGTCCTTGCCGCAGCGAGCACCGTCGCCATGCTTGCCGGCTGCGCATCCGCACCGACTGCAAGCACCGGCGCCGCCACGTCGAAGTACCTGCCGTGCGTAGTTGGTGACACCGGCGGTTTCAGCGACCACTCGTTCAACGAGCTCACCCTCAACGGCGTCGTCGCTGCCGCCAAGGAGATCGGCTCAAGCTACAAGAAGGTTGCCTCGGCCACCTCGGACGACCTCGTCCCCGGAATCGCGAGCCTCATCGCCGACAAGTGCAACGTCATCGCAACCCCTGGCTTCGACTTCGAGAAGCCGGACACGGATGCCGCCAAGGCGCACCCGAAGACGAACTTCATCATTCTCGATGACAACACCATCAAGGCGCCGAACGTCAAGGACATCGTGTTCGAGACCGACGAGGCCGCGTTCCTCGGTGGCTACATCGCGGCGAGCTACTCCAAGACCGGTGTCGTGGCCACCTGGGGTGGCGCTCAGTACCCGTCGGTGACCATCTACGAAGACGGCATCGCGGACGGCATCGCGTACTACAACCAGCAGAAGGGCAAGAACGTCACTCTCCTCGGTTGGGACGAGAAGACCCAGAAGGGCACCTTCATCGGCGACTTCAGCAACCAGACGCTGGCGAAGACCGACACTCAGAACTTCCTCGACCAGAAGGCTGATGTCATCATCCCGGTGGCTGGCTCGCTCTACCAGGGCGCTGCCGCGGCCATCCAGTCCTCGGGCAGCGATGCGGTCCTCGAGGGCGTTGACGCCGACATCTACCAGACGGACCCGACCTACAAGTCGCTCATGCTGGTTTCCATCCTGAAGAACCTCGCGGCTCCGACCCAGGCGGCCATCGTAGCGGCATCGAAGAGCAAGACCTTCGACAACAGCCAGTACGTCGGAACGCTGAAGAACAACGGCGTTGGTATCTCCCCCTTCCACGACTTCGCGTCGAAGGTTGACCCGGGCCTCGCCGCCGAGGTCGCAAAGATCAAGGCCGGGATCATCGACGGGTCGATCACGGTCGACTCGCCGTCGAGCTTCAACAAGTAGTATCGCTCCACACTGATCGCAGGTCGGTCGGGGGGATTCGAGTAAATCGGATCCCCCCGATCGCTGCGATTTCCCGTTCGAAGATGATTTTGGGAAGCACACCACCGGCATGAAACTCGAACTGCGCGGGATCACCAAGACCTTCGGTGCTCTCGTCGCCAATGACCACATCGACCTCACCGTTCAACCCGGCGAGATCCACTGCCTTCTCGGCGAAAACGGCGCGGGCAAGTCCACGCTCATGAACATCCTCTACGGCCTCTATCACGCCGACTCCGGCGAGATCCTGCTCGACGATGAAGTCCAGCATTTCGCAGGCCCGGGCGACGCAGCCCGAGCCGGAATCGGCATGGTGCACCAGCACTTCATGCTGATCCCTGTCTTCACGGTCGCCGAGAACGTCATGCTGGGCCACGAGGAGTCCAGGGCCGGCTTCCTTGACCTGCCAGCCGCTCGCGCGAGGGTGCGTGAAATCTCCGCCAGGTTCGGCTTCGACGTGAATCC
Organism: Galbitalea sp.; assembly: GCA_036271795.1. Classification (GTDB taxonomy): domain Bacteria; phylum Actinomycetota; class Actinomycetes; order Actinomycetales; family Microbacteriaceae; genus Galbitalea. The sequence continues at coordinate 21,354 of DATAZY010000035.1, read as the reverse complement.
GGATGCCCTCATCGAAGACCTGCCGGTCGGGGTCCAGCAGCGGGTCGAAATCATCAAGGCCCTCTCACGCGAAGCGAAAGTCCTGGTTTTCGACGAGCCGACCGCAGTTCTCACGCCGCAGGAGACCGACGAGCTCATGGTCATCATGAGGCAGCTCAAGGAGTCCGGGACGGCCATCGTCTTCATCACGCACAAGTTGCGTGAAGTGCGCGAGGTCGCCGACAAGATCACGGTCATGCGACTCGGCAAGGTCGTCGGTGAGGCAAAGCCGTCCGCGACGAACGCCGAGCTCGCCTCTCTCATGGTCGGTCGATCCGTCGAGCTGACGGTCGCGAAATCGAAGTCCGTCACGAAGGATCACGCCCTCGTGGTCGAAGGGCTGAGCATCCGCGACGCCGTGGGCAATCTCGTTGTCAACAACGTGAGCTTCCAGGTCCGTGCCGGCGAGATTCTCGCTGTCGCGGGTGTCCAGGGCAACGGGCAGACCGAACTCACCGAGGCTCTGCTCGGCCTTCAGGAACATGTCGTCGGCACCATCGAACTGGATGGCAAGAGCCTTCGTCACCTGCCGATCGACCGGGTTCTCGGCGCCGGCGTCGGCTTCGTCCCAGAGGACCGCCAGGAGGATGCCCTCGTGGGCGAATTCACCATCGCGGAGAACCTCATGCTCGACCGCGCGGCCGGCGAACCGTTTGTCCGGCGCGGAGCGCTGCAGCTGGGCTTTCGGGCGAACTTCGCCACCGAGAAGATCGCCGAGTTCGACGTCCGTGCGCAGGGAATCGACACCCCGGTCGGACGGTTGTCGGGCGGGAATCAACAGAAGGTCGTCCTGGCCCGCGAGCTGAGCCGTGACCTGCGACTCTTCGTGGCGGCACAGCCAACTCGAGGACTCGACGTTGGATCCATCGAATTCGTTCACGAGCGCATCGTCGCGACTCGAGATGCAGGAGTACCCGTGGTCGTCGTATCCACCGAGCTCGACGAGGTCATCGCCCTCGCCGACCGGATCGCCGTGATGTATGAGGGCCGACTGGTCGGGATCGTCAGCGGCGACACGCCTCGCGACATCCTCGGCCTCATGATGGCGGGCGAGCTGCCTGCCGGAACGAAGCTGGCGGCATGAGCGAGCTGCCGGCATCCGTACCGGTCGCGGACACCGGGACCGACCAGGGCGGACTCGCCCTCGATCAGCACGGCAACGAGCTCCCGCCCGAGGCGCCGACCAGCAGGCTCAACGCGGCTCTGCGGGACATGCTGGGCGGCAACATCCTCCTGACGATCCTTGCCGTCGTCGTCGCGCTCGTGGTTGGGGGGATCCTTATCGCGTCGACAAATACAGATGTCCAGTCGGCGTCCGGTTACTTCCTCGCGCGCCCCGGCGACACGTTGGCCGCGATTTGGCAGTCAGTCGCGGGTGCGTACGCGGCAATTTTTCGCGGTGGGGTATACGACTTCACGTCGGACAACTTTGGGGATGGCATCACATCGTTCCTCAACAGCCTCGGCTTCGCAACACCCCTCATCGCGGCGGGCCTCGGCATCGCCGTGGGATTCCGCTCCGGCGTCTTCAACATCGGTGGAACAGGCATGATCCTGGTCGGCGCCGCGTGTGCCGGCTGGGTCGGATTCGCGCTCACGCTGCCCCCCGGCATCCACATGATAGTTGCGGTTCTAGCCGGCCTGATCGGCGGAGGGTTCTGGGCGTTCATCGTCGGATTCCTCAAGGCGCGAACGGGAGCACACGAGGTCATTGTGACCATCATGCTCAACTACATCGCCCTCTACCTGATCGACTACCTGCTCAATTCGCCCGTGCTTCGTGACCCATCGTCCAACGCTCCGGTCAGCCCGCCGGAGAAGGCGACCGCGGTCTTCTTCCCGCTTCTCGGCTCGACTTCCAACCCGAACTTCAACTTCGGCTTCGTTCTTGTCATCGTGGCGACGATCTTCTGCTGGTGGCTTCTCAGCCGTTCGAGCCTGGGGTTCAAACTCCGGGCGGTGGGGGAGAACCCACGCGCGGCCCGCGTTGCCGGCATCCGGATCAACCGGATGTATCTGTACGTCATGGTGATTTCGGGCATCCTGGTCGGATTCGCCGGCGTGTATCAGGTGCTGGGAGCGCAGACCACGGGTTTTGATCGCGGGATTGATGCCAACATCGGGTTCACGGCCATCACGGTCGCTTTGCTTGGGCGATCGCGCCCGTGGGGCGTCTTCGCCGCGGGCATCCTGTTCGGCATCCTTCAGGCGGGGAGTTACACGATGCAGGCCGACCAGCAGGTCAACGTCAATGTCCTCCCAGTCATCCAGTCAGTCATCGTTCTTTTCCTCGCCGCACCGCCCCTGGTTCGCGCGATCTTCCGGCTGCCAACGCCGGGGGCACGGCCCAAACTCTCCACCCCGGCCAAAAGGGCGGTGGAAGCGAAATGACGTCAATGACGACAACGACGACGGGATCGGCCGCGCCAGCGCTTCGGGTTTCGAAGAAGCCCGCGATAACTCTGGGCATCTTCGCGGTGCTCGCGATTGTGCTGCTCATCGTCTTCGGGCGAAACGGAACGGCCGAATTCAACTTCAGCGCCAGCAACGCCGGAGCCATTCAGTTGCCGACCCTGGTGATGGCGGGCAGGCCAACCACGCTGGTCATCACGATCATTGCGGTTCTGATGGCGGCAGGGTCCGCGGTTCTCCTTCGGCTCCAGCGCCGGACGCCGCTCTGGTACGTCAGCATCTTCGCGGTGCTGATCGTCGCGGGGTTCCTGATCTGGTCGTCGACAGGCATCCCGCACCAGCTGTACATAACCAGCCTGTTGGTCCAGGCGCTGGGAATCAGCACGCCAATCATCTTCGGCTCGCTTGGCGGTGTGATCTCGGAGCGTGTCGGCGTGACCAATGTCGCAATCGAGGGGCAGCTGCTCGGTGGCGCCTTCGTCGCGGCGGTCACGACAACCGTGACTCACTCGATTGTTGCTGGCCTGTTCGCGGCGGTGGTCGCCGGGGTACTCGTCTCGTTCCTGCTCGCGGTGTTTGCCATCAAGTACGTGGTCAACCAGGTCATCGTCGGTGTCGTCATCAACGTGCTTATCCTGGGGCTGACGACGTTCCTCTATCAGCAGGTTCTGCTCACGAACATCCAGGCGCTGAACGCGCCGGTAACTCTGAAGCCGATCGCGATTCCGCTCATCGCCGACATCCCGGTCATCGGTCCGCTGCTGTTTGACCAGAACATCATCGTGTATCTCATGTACCTCGCCGTCATCGGCGTGACGGTCGGACTGTTTCGCACGCGCTGGGGACTTCGCCTGCGAGCGGTGGGCGAACACCCACAGGCCGCCGACACGGTGGGCATCAATGTTGGGCGAACCCGGTTCTGGAACGTTGCTCTCGCAGGCGCGCTCGTCGGTCTGGGCGGCGCCTACTTCACCATCGGCAACATCGGTGGCTTCACAGCAAACATCTCGAGTGGCTACGGCTATATCGCGCTCGCTGCCGTGATCTTCGGTGGCTGGCATCCGATCAGGGCCACGCTCGCGGCACTGATGTTCGGTTTTGCGACCAACCTGGGCAGCGCGCTCGGGACCTTCGGGTCTCCCGTGCCCAACGACTTCCTGCTGATGTTGCCGTATCTCGTGACGATCTTTGCCGTCGCCGGGTTTGTCGGTCGCGTCCGCCCGCCCGCCGCCGCCGGTCGACCGTACATCAAGTCGTAGGTCCTCTCGGCTAGCGTTGGCTCATGGTTGAACCCTTCGATGTCGTCGACCTGATTCGCGCAAAACGCGATCACGGCACGCTTTCCACCGACCAAATTTCGTGGCTCGTCGATGCGTACACCCGCGGTTACGTCGCGGACGAGCAGATGTCGGCCATGACGATGGCCATTTTTCTGAACGGCATGGAGCGTGAAGAAATTCGCGACCTCACCCTCGCGATGATCGCCAGCGGTGAGCGGCTCGACTTCTCGAGTCTCACAAAGAAGACCACAGATAAGCACTCGACCGGTGGCGTGGGCGACAAGATCACCCTGCCTCTTGCACCGCTGGTCGCATCCTTCGGCGTCGCCGTCCCGCAGTTGTCCGGTCGGGGTCTCGGCCACACGGGAGGCACACTCGACAAGCTCGAGAGCATCCCGGGCTGGCGGGCATCCCTGACGCCAGAGGAGTTCCTGTCGCAGCTCGAGTCCGTCGGTGCCGTCATCTGTGCGGCGGGAGCGACGCTCGCGCCGGCGGATGGCAAGCTCTACGGGCTGCGCGACATCACCGGGACAGTCGAGGCGATCCCTCTGATCGCGTCATCCATCATGAGCAAGAAAATCGCGGAGGGTACTGCGGCCCTGGTCCTCGACGTAAAGTTCGGCTCCGGCGCGTTCCTGCAGGATCCGGCCAGGGGTCGCGAACTCGCGGAGACCATGGTGCGCCTCGGAACGGATGCCGGGGTCGCGACCGTCGCGCTCCTCACCAACATGAACGTGCCGCTCGGGCTCGCCATCGGAAACGCGAACGAGGTGCGAGAGTCGATCGAAGTGCTCGAGGGCGGAGGCCCTGCGGATGTCGTAGAACTGACGGTCGCGCTCGCCCGCGAGATGCTCGAGCTGGCAGGGGTTCACGACGCCGATGTCGAGGCGGCGCTGTTAGACGGACGCGCCATGGACACCTGGCGCCGGATGATCACCGCGCAGGGCGGAAACCCCGACGCGGAACTACCGGAGGCGCGCGAGACTCACGCCGTGCGGGCATCCCGTTCCGGCGTCCTGGTTCGGCAGGATGCGCTTCCGTTCGGGATCGGCGCGTGGCGCTTGGGAGCTGGCCGCGCCCGCCAGCAGGACCCCGTGCAGCACGCGGCGGGCATCGACCTGCGCGCCAAGCCGGGCGACACAGTGACCGAAGGCCAGGTGCTGTTCACGCTCTCCACAAACGACGCGGCGCGCTTCGACCGTGCGCTCGAAGCCGTCGAGGGCGCCTACGAGATCGCCGACCCTGGCACGCCGATCGAGACCGGTGGCCCACTCATCCAGGACCGCATCACCGCCTAAAGCCGGCGAAAGGTCTCATTCCACCCTTCGTTTGCGGTTTGAAGGATTGTTCGTGACCTCTCACGAGGCTTGCCAGCCTTTCGAGCGGAGATTTCGCCGAAGTCGGGTCAGAAAGTCGGTCGAATTGCGCAGGTCGCCTCGGGAGAGGCGCGTATGACTCCAACCCTCATCTTGCAGGCGCGGCACACGGTGGATGTCCTTTTCCCACTGCACAAGATCGGTTCGGTGGTGATCACCTTCGTAGTCGAGCGCCAACTTGTACTCCGGATAGCAGAGATCAGGCATCGCCAGAAATCGTCCCCGGGAGTCGTAAAGCTCAATGTTGACGCGAGGTGCCGGGAGTCCGGCACGGAGAATCCGCAATCGGACTATTGATTCTGGTGGCGAGTCAGAGCGGTCGCTGGCGCTTCGTGCGACGCCCCTGAGTTTCGCCATTCCGCGACTCGTCGGATGCCGATTGATTGCTCGCTCGATGTCCGCCCGAGTCGAACGGTGTTCATCGCCGCGTCGCCACCAGAGAAGGTAGTCGACCGCGGCAAGAAGATCTTCCTCTTCCAAAATTGTTGCGAGATCGCACAGAGTTCTCTCCTGCGAGGTGAGTCGGATCCCGTCGCGCAAAACGACGTCGGTGGGGTGCAGGCGCAAGTGGTGGCCCGCGACGCCTTTCCCGCGTGGTGCCCTCATGTCGGGCGGCAACGACACATGAATTCTCTCGTCCTCTTGCCAGCGAGACGGAAGCGGGATGCCCCAAATTCGCGCCGCGGTGGCGTGCGACAAGATGGCGAGTTCTGATGCTCGGGAGAAGTACGCGAGTGCGCGCCCAGGCAGGTCCGTGGCGAACCCCGTCGGACTGCGCACGCCCCAAAACGGTACCTCAAGGTCCCGGCCGCGCAGACGTGAGTTGCTCATGCCACCGATGATGGCGATGCCCACAGCAAATGGCCGGTTCCGAAGTGGCTCCGGAAGCTGACGGCGAACGGTCATCTGTCGAGCATTCAGCCCGGCATCGGGCGAGCCGAGCTGCGGTTTGAACTTGTCGGTTCGCCGCTCACGTTGACGACGGTGAGCGAGCAGAGAAAACCCCGTGAGAGGTCGCAATCGACCCGTCGTACGGGATTCCAAAGGTCGATTGCGACCTCTCACGGGGTTGAAGCAGAGGACGTTGCCCGGCAGCGGCCTAGTAGCCTTGGAGCATGAACGCTGCCGCCGAAGACTACCGACTGCCGATCGATGGCACGAGCATCACGACGCTCCCCAAGATCTCACTACACGACCACCTCGATGGTGGGTTGCGGACCAGCACTATCCTCGAAATTGCGAGCGACATCGGGCTGGAGACGCCCGCAGATGACTCGGAGTCGCTGCAGGCCTGGTTCGACGAGAGTTGCGATTCCGGCGACCTCGTCGATTACCTGAAGACCTTCGATCTGACGATCGCGGTCATGCAGACGGCCGACCAGCTGCACCGCGTCGCGCGGGAGTTCGTGCAGGATCTTGGCGCGGACGGCGTGATCTACGGCGAGATCCGTTGGGCCCCCGAGCAGCATCTGACCAAAGGCCTTTCGCTCGACGAGGTCGTCGAGGCGGTTCAGGCCGGGCTCGAAGCGGGCGTCGAGGATGTCCGCGCCACCGGACACAACATCCGGGTCGGCCAGCTTGTCAGCGCCATGCGCCACCTCGATCGCGGACTCGAGATCGCTCAGCTCGCCGTCCGGCATCGGGATCAGGGCGTCGTCGGATTCGACATCGCCGGACCGGAGAACGGATTCCCGCCCTCGAACCTCCAGTCCGCCTTCGACTTCCTCGCGCGCGAGTACATGCCGCGTACTGTCCACGCGGGAGAGGCGGCCGGACTCGCAAGCATCGAGAGTGCGCTGTTCGACGGCCGCGCCATGCGCCTCGGGCACGGCGTTCGGATCGCGGAAGACATCATCCTCGAGCGAGAGGATGATGAGAGCAGCTTCGTCACACTGGGGCCGATCGCCCAGTGGGTCAAGGACCGCGAGATCGCGCTCGAGACGAGCCCGTCGTCCAACCTGCAGACCGGCACGATCGAGCAGTGGGGTGAGGACATGGTCGACCACCCCTTCGACCTGCTCTACCAGCTCGGGTTCAACGTCACCGTAAACACCGACAACCGGCTCATGAGCAACACGACCCTGAGCCGTGAGTTGTCCCTACTGGCAGAGACGTTTGGTTACGACCTTGCCGACCTCGAAGTCTTCCAGCTCAACGCGGCGGCGGCGGCGTTCCTGTCACTTGAAGACCGCGAGGACCTCACCGCCCAGATCCTTCAGGGGTTTGGACGCGGCTGAATGTCCCTGCCCGCAATACCCGCTGACGCCATCTCGCTCGGCGTCCGTGTCGATGACTGGCGGGACGCGGTGCGCGCCGCCGGCGCCGCGCTGACCGCGGCAGGCATCGCGGAACCGGCGTACGCAGATGAGATGATCCGGATGATCGTGAACCACGGCCCCTACGTCGTGATCGCGCCGGGTCTCGCCCTCGCCCACGCTCGTCCGGGTCCCGAGGTTCTGAAGGATGGCATAGCTGTGGTGACGCTGGCGACTCCCGTCGACTTCGGTCATCCGTACAACGACCCGGTGAAGGTCGTACTCGCCCTGGCCGTGCACGCCTCCGACGCCCATGTGGCGCTCGTTGCCGAGCTGGCAAACTTGTTCAACGATTCGACCGCGATCAACGATCTCGCCGTCGCGGAGTCTGTCGACGACGTGCAGCGCATTCTCGGCGGCCCCGGGTGAAGATCATCGCGATCTGCGGCGCGGGCATCGGGTCGAGCGGGATCCTCAAGGTCAATGCGGAGCGCGCTCTCGGGCGTCTCGGTATCCGGGCGGATGTCACCGCGGCCCACCTGGCCACGCTGGCGACCGATGCCGCGGATGCCCAGGTCATCCTTACCAGCCCAGAATTCGTCGACGCAATCGGGAAGACAAACGCCGACGTTATCGTCGTCCGCAACTACTTCGACACGGAAGAACTGACCAGGAAGCTCCAGGAGGCGCTCGGTTAGAGGCGTCGTGCGCTAGGCGAGCAGCTCGCGCATCCCTGCATCCAGCCGGTCAACCGTTGCCTGAGCTCTCGTCATCCGTTCGGGCGCGGTGCCGTCGGTACTTGACGCGTCGATGTAGACCTTGAGTTTCGGCTCCGTGCCGCTCGGCCGCACGACCACTCGCGAGCCATCGGTCATCCAGATGCGCAGGATGTCGTTCGGGCCGAAACCGCCGAACCCGTGCTCGAAATCGTCGACCTGCCTGACGGCGTGACCGCCGACGTGCTCAGGCAGGCTGGCGCGTAGCGAGTTCATCACCCGCGGGATCTCGGTGAGGTCGTTGAAGCGCAGCGAAATCTGAGACGACGCGTACGCACCGAATGCGTCGGCAAAATCCTCGAGGTGATCCGCGATGGTCTTGCCGGCGGCCTTGAGTTCCGATGCAAGGCCCAGAAAGTCGACGGCAGCGGAGATCCCATCCTTGTCGCGGATGATGTCGGGGTCGACCAGGTAACCGAGCGCCTCCTCGAAGCCGAACACGAGGTTCGGCGCGCGGGAGATCCACTTGAACCCCGTCAGCGTCTCGATGTGCTGCAGCCCGTTCGCCTCTGCAATGACCGACAGTGCGGGGCTGCTGACGATCGAACAGGCCAACGCGCCCGTCTTCGCCCGGGTCGCCGATCGCCACGCCAGCAGGTTGCCGACTTCGTTGCCCGACAGCCTGCGCCAGCTCGAAGCGTTCGGGATGCCAACGGCCAACCTGTCCGCGTCTGGGTCGTTGGCGATCACGAGCTCTGCGCCCACCTCAACTGCCCGGGCAAACGAGAGGTCGAGCGCTCCCGGCTCCTCGGGGTTCGGGAACGCAACCGTCGGAAAGTTGGGATCGGGCTGCAACTGTTCTGTGACGACGGCGGGCGCCGTGAAGCCAGCCGATGCGAAGACGCGGTTCGCCGTCTCCCAGCCGACTCCGTGCATGGCCGTATAGACGAAGTTGATCGGCTCCACTGCGTGCGCGAGCGCGCCCGTTTGGTCCACGTAGGCGTCCACAACATCCTCACCCGCAATCTCGTACTCAGCCGATCGCGGCAGCTTTCGGATGTCGCCAGCGGCGACGCCATCGATTTGCGTGGCGATCTCGCCGTCCGAGGGCGGCACGATCTGCGATCCGCCATCAACACCGCCCAGGTAAACCTTGTAGCCGTTGTCCGCGGCCGGATTGTGACTGGCGGTCACCATCACACCGGCGTCGACATCCCGATGTCGCACGGCGAACGCGAGTACCGGCGTAGGCAGCAGTCGCGGCAACAGAATCGCGCGCACTCCCGCGCCCGTCATGACCTCCGCGGTGTCGATTGCAAACTCCCGAGAATTTTTCCGGCCGTCATATCCGATGACGACGGATGGATGCTGTCGTCGCGCCAGCAGGAATGCTGCGAGTCCGCCGGCGGCCTGAATGACGAGCACCCGGTTCATTCGGTTCGGACCGGCACCGAGCGCGCCGCGCAGACCGGCGGTTCCGAAATCGAGCCGGGTCGAGAAGCGGTCCCTCAGTTGGTCGAGCGCCTCGGCCGAGCCGTGATTAGCTCCAACCAGCAAGGCGTCCAGCTCCGCACGGGTCTCATCGTCGGGATCCTGGTTGCGCCACGCCTTGGCTGCCGCCAGGATCTCGGCGTCGCTCATCACAGCAGGTCGACAATCTTCGCGAGGAGCGCACTGATCACTGGCTCCGCATCCTTGCCCGCCTGAATGACTTCAGCATGACTGAGCGGGGTCTTCTGGATGCCGGCGGCCAGATTGGTGATGAGCGACATCCCGAGAATCTCCATGCCCACTTGTCGGGCGGCGATGGCCTCGAGGGCGGTCGACATGCCGACGATTTGTCCTCCGATGGTTTTCGCCATCTGAACCTCCGCCGGAGTCTCGTAGTGCGGACCCCTGAACTGCACATAGACGCCGTCGTCGAGGCTGGGATCCACCCTGCGAGCCAGTGCACGCAGCCTCGCGGAGTACAGGTCGGTCAGGTCGACAAACGTTGCACCCTCGAGTGGCGAATTGGCCGTGAGGTTGATGTGGTCGCTGATCAGCACGGGCGTTCCGGGCTTCCAGGTCTCCCGGATGCCCCCGGCCCCGTTTGTGAGGATCATGATCTTGGCACCGGTCGCCGCCGCAGTTCTCACACTGTGCACCACTCGCCGCACGCCGTGACCCTCGTAGTAATGCGTGCGCGCACCAATGACGAGAGCGCGCTTGCCGCTGGGCAGCAGGATCGAGCGCAGTGTTCCGACGTGGCCGGCCAGTGCGGGTGCGCTGAAGCCGATGATCTCCGAGGCGGGCACGGTGGCCGTCGTGGTGCCGATCAGGTCCGCAGCTTTGGCCCACCCGCTTCCGAGAGTGAGTGCGATGTCGTGGGACTCCACTCCGGTGTGTTCTGCGATCTCCGTCGCGGCCTGAGATGCGATCTCGAACGGGTCGACCTGTGGGTCGTCGAGGACATTGTCTGTCGGCGTTGGCATCCAACCACTCTATTGGTGCGCAGAAGGGCGGATGATTTCGATTTTTCGAGGCCTTGATAGGCTCCGTTGACGATAAAGTGCGCGGCGGGCGCGACGGGGTAAGGACGGAGAACAATGGCTGGCGCGGAAAGCGGAACAGGCAAGTTCGACGAGGTCGCGTCGCAGTACGACGACATCCACGCGAAGGGCATGAGTCCTAGCGGCGAACCGAGTGGGTACTTTGCCCAGTACAAGATCGACCGCCTTAAGCGTCTGAGCGTGACGGCCGACGCATCCGTTCTCGATTTTGGCTGTGGGGTCGGCAACGTCACCGAACTTCTTGCTGAGAATTTCTCGTCGGTTGTCGGCTACGACCCTTCCGCGGGCAGCCTTGAGGTCGCGCGAAAGCGTCTTCCCGGTTTGACGTTCTATTCCGACGAGAATCTACTGCCGAGGGCCGAGTTTGACGTCGTTGTTCTCGCCGGCGTGATGCACCACGTTTCGCCCGACCAGCGGCACGCGGTCATCACCCGGGCGAGCGACACGCTCAAAGCTGGCGGCCGGCTGGTCGTCTTCGAACACAATCCATACAATCCGGTTACCCGTCGGGTCGTTGATAACTGCCCGTTTGACGAGGATGCGATTCTCTTGCCGCCACGCGAAGTGCGGAGCGTTCTCACGGCGGCTGGACTCGACGACGTAAAGCAGGCCTTTATCGTTTTCTTCCCGCATGCCCTGGCGTTCCTGCGAAAGCTCGAGCCGGCGATTGGGTTCTTCCCGCTCGGCGCGCAGACAATGACGGTTGGCGTGCGCAGGTCGGAGTAGCGACGGCTCTCGGATGTCGACTCGACGTCCGTCCTCGGCGCATCCAGCATCCGCTGCCAGTTGGCGAGAGAGTGTTCGGTCCCGGCCTCGCTGGCGTCGTTGTCCTGGCTGAGCTCGAGCCGCATCGCGTGGGGCTGGGCGTGCAGCGTGTCGGTCCCTCGTATTCACCTGCGTAGGTGATCGAGCTACCGACCGTCCAGTTGCTGGTCTCGTCCCTCCAGCTTGCGCCGCGCGGGCGCGAATGCACGGGGTTTTGCTGGTGGTCGCGGCGCGAGGGAGAATTGCGTATATGGCCTATGAGTTCGAGCGAAAACAGCGCATCGCGATCGTAGGTGGGGGACCGGGCGGATACGAGGCCGCCCTCGCCGGAGCGCAACTGGGTGCAGAGGTGACGCTCGTCGAGCGCACCGGAGTCGGCGGTTCGGCCGTTCTGACCGATGTGGTCCCGTCGAAAACCCTGATTGCGACCGCCGAGGCGGCCAAGAGCATCGGAGAAGCCGCGGATCTCGGTGTGCAGTTCTTCATCCGCGGGGAGAGCGGGCGGCCAGTTCGCCCCGAGGTGACGGTCAACTTCGCCGCCGTGAACGAACGAGTGCTCCGACTCGCACGCCAGCAATCCGAGGATATGAAATCCCAGCTCATCAAGGCGGGCGTCAGGATCGTCCAGGGTGAGGGCCGTCTGGATGGCCCGAATCGCGTTGTCGTCTCGACCGGCGCGGGTAGCAAGGGAACCGATTTCGATGAGATCGACGCCGACACGATCGTGGTTTCGGTGGGGGCCCGGCCGCGCACCCTCAAGACTGCGATGCCGGATGGGGAGCGTATCCTCACCTGGACCCAGCTGTACACACTCGACCAGGCCCCAGAGCATCTCATCGTGGTCGGATCCGGAGTCACGGGTGCCGAGTTCGCCTCCGCGTACGTGAACCTCGGTTCGAAGGTCACGCTGATCTCCAGCCGTGACCAGGTGCTTCCCAACGAGGACGCCGACGCCGCACGTGTCATCGAGGACGTCTTCACCCGCAGTGGGATGACCGTACTGAACAAGAGCCGAGCCGACTCGGTGAAGCGGACGAAGACCGGCGTGGTCGCGACGCTGGCCGACGGACGAACCGTCGAGGGCAGCCACTGCCTGCTCGCGGTGGGTTCCCTGCCGAACACCGAGGGCATCGGGCTCGAGGAGACGGGCGTCCAGCTCACCGAGAGCGGGCACATTCGGGTCAACCGGGTGGCACGGACATCGATGCCATCCATCTACGCGGCTGGTGACTGCAGCGACTTCCTGCCGCTGGCTTCCGTCGCCTCGATGCAGGGGCGCACGGCGGTGTTCCACGCGATGGGGGATGCGGTCAGCCCCACAGAGCTGCGCAACATCACCTCGAACATCTTCACCAATCCGGAGATCGCGAACGTCGGCTGGACGCAGAAACAGATCGAGGACGGAATCGCCCAGGGCGAGGTCTACAAGCTGCCGCTCGCATCCAACCCGCGCGCGAAGATGATGGGGCTGAAGGACGGATTCGTGAAGCTGTTCGCGCGGACCGGGTCGGGCACCGTGATCGGTGGCGTCATCGTGGCACCGCGCGCGTCCGAGCTCATCCTGCCCATCGCCCTCGCGGTCGAGCATCGCCTCACCGTGGACCAGCTCGCGCGCGCGTTCTCGGTCTACCCGTCCCTCACCGGCAGCATCACGGATGCCGCCCGGGCAATGCACATCGTCAACTAACACGCTGCACTTTGTTGACCGCGCGGTCCCTGTAACCCCTGCACGGTCAACAAAAGCGTCGTCTCCTTAGCTCTGCGCGCGTGGCGACTCAATCCACAGAAACGCCGACAGGCGAGCCGTAAAAGTCAGACGACTTACACAGTGGGTGGATGCTCAATCCCGCCACCCTCGAATGGATCGATTCGATTATCTTCAGTCGCGACATCATGAGCCCCGGTGAACGAAATGCATTCTTCAATCGTGTGAAGCTGGGCGAATTCTTTGCGTTACGCCGAGGTGCATACGTCAGAACCTCCGACTGGAATTCGCTTGATCGCGACGCGCAGCAACGGCTCCGCGTCAAAGCCGCGGTCGCGTACGCCAGTCGGGACTTCGTGGTGTCTCATCAATCGGCAGTCGCAATGTGGCGACTTCCCTGGATCGGCCCACAAACGTCTGCGACCCATGTACTTTCTGACTTCTCCACTGGTGGACGGTCATCACGTGTCCTGGTGCGCCACAATGTCGGCCTTCCGCGGCGAATAGAAAGAATCGAGGGGTTGAGAGTTACCTCAATCGCGCGCACGGTCGCCGACATCCTCTGCGAGTCGTCGTTTGAGCAGTCTGTAGTGGTCGCGGATGCGGCGCTTCACCGTTCAGGTTTGATCGTCGCAGGCTCACCCGACTTCACTGTGTCTCGTCAGGAGATCCGCGCCGAGTTGGCGAAGGCGGATCTCCGACGTGGGACGGCTCGTGCGTCCCGTGCGATCGATTTTGCCGACGGCGCATCCGAAAGCCCGGGCGAGTCGTTGAGCCGGGTCAACATCGCGCTGGCGCATCTGAGCTCGCCGGAACTGCAGGCCGGACTCGTCGGCGCGAGCGGTCGCCGATGGTTCGTGGACTTCTGGTGGCCCAAGTTCAATATCATCGGCGAATTCGATGGGGAGGCGAAATACAGCGACCCGCGTTTTCTCGGCGGACGTACTCCCGAGCGGGCTCTTCTGGACGAGAAGGATCGCGAGGACGATCTCCGCGCTGCGGGCCACGCGATGAGTCGTTGGGGTTGGAAGGTGGCTACCTCGATGCCAGCGCTCCGGAACCAGCTTGTCAGAGCGGGTGTGCGGTGAGCAGAGCCAACGTCAAGCCGCAGTTTGTTGACCACGCAGGGGTTACAGGGGCCGCGCGATCAACAAAGTGCGGCGTGACTAGTCGGCGATGTTGAGGAGGACGTGGCCCGACGAAACTGTCGCACCTACGGTGGCGTTGACACCGTTAACCGTCCCGTCTTTGTGGGCCGTGATCGGCTGCTCCATCTTCATCGCCTCGAGTACGAGCACGAGGTCACCCTTGACGACCCTGTCGCCATCGTTGACCGCCAGCTTCACGACCGTTGCCTGCATCGGCGCCTTGACGCTGTCACCGCTCGCAGTACTGACCGCGCCACTCGCGCGTCGCTTCGGTGCGGCCACATTTGCGAGACTGCCGGATGCCGGAAGCAGCCGGGTGGGAAGCGAAACCGAAACGCGCTTGCCTTCGACTTCGACGACAATCTTGTGGCGCGCGGCAACCCCGACCGTGTCGTGTTCGCGCTCCCCGGTCCACGGCTCGATGTCGTTCACGAATTCGGTCTCGATCCAGCGCGTGTAGATCGAGAACGGTGACGAGGTGAACGCCGGATCGCGCACGATCTTGCGGTGGAACGGCAGCACGGTGGGCAGGCCGGTCACCTCGAATTCGTCGAGCGCCCGGCGAGAGCGCTCGAGGGCATCCTCCCGCGATGAACCAGTGACGATCAACTTGGCCAGGAGCGAATCGAACGCACCGGTAATCACGTCGCCAGTCGTCACGCCGCTATCTACTCGAACTCCGGGGCCGCCGGGCAGCCGCAGCGTGTTGACCGGACCGGGCGAAGGGAGAAAACCGAGTCCGGCGTCCTCACCGTTGATCCTGAATTCGAACGAGTGCCCGTGGGGCGCCGGGTCGGGGTAGTCGAGCACGCCGCCCTCGGCAATCCGGAACTGTTCCCGTACAAGGTCGATGCCGGTGACTTCTTCAGAGACGGGATGCTCGACCTGCAGCCGAGTGTTGACTTCGAGAAACGAGATCGTGCCATCCTTCGCGACCAGGAATTCGCACGTCCCGGCGCCGACATAGCCGACCTCCTTGAGGATGGCTTTCGACGACGTGTACAGTGCGAGGTTCTGCTCGTCTGACAGGAACGGCGCGGGCGCCTCCTCGACGAGTTTCTGGTGTCGGCGCTGGAGCGAGCAGTCGCGAGTCGAGATCACGACAACATTGCCGTGCGAGTCGGCGAGGCACTGCGTCTCGACGTGCCGCGGCTCGTCGAGGTACTTCTCGACGAAGCATTCGCCGCGGCCGAAGGCGGCGATGGCCTCCCGCGTCGCCGACTCGAAGAGTTCCGGAATTTCCTCGCGAGTGCGCGCAACCTTCAGTCCGCGACCGCCGCCGCCGAACGCCGCCTTGATGGCGACCGGGAGTCCGTAGATGTCGACGAACTCGAGCACCTCTTCGGCTCCCGAGACGGGATTGAGAGTGCCCGGCGCAAGCGGCGCACCGACCTTCTCCGCGATGTGGCGAGCGGAGACCTTGTCGCCGAGCCTCTCGATGGCGTCGGGGGACGGACCGATCCAGATGATGCCGGCGTCGATGACGGCCTGCGCGAATTGCGCGTTCTCGGCGAGAAATCCGTAGCCGGGATGGATCGCGTCCGCTCCGGAGCGCCGCGCCACAGACAGGATCTTGTCGATGACGAGATATGTTTCCGCCGATGTCGTCCCCTCGAGGGCGTACGCCTCGTCGGCGAGCTTCACGTGCCGGGCATCCCGGTCCTGGTCGGCGTAGACGGCGACGGATGCGATGCCGCTGTCGCGCGCGGCGCGGATGACACGTACCGCAATTTCTCCGCGATTGGCGATGAGGACCTTGGTGATACGGGGCATAATCATCCAGCCTATTGGGGTTGTGGAGCACCGCTTTTGGCGAGAGCTCACAAAAAGGATGTCGAGGCACTGCCGATGCCTACAAGTTGCGGTTCCAGAGCTCCGGCCAACTGACGCCAAATTCGAGCAGAAGCTCGCGGACGAGAGCGAGCGAAAGCCCGACGACGGCGTGCGGATCGCCGCGTACCTCGCTGATGAACGCGCCGCCGAGGCTGTCGATCGTGAAGGCTCCCGCGACCTCGAGCGGTTCGCCGGTCGCAATATAGGCGTCGATCTCGGCGTCGGTGATGGATGCTGCGAACCGCACTGTAGCGGTCGAGACGTCGCCCAGCGCGAGACCGGTGCCGCCGACACGTGCGTCGATCAGCCAGTGGCCGGAGTGAAGTTGCCCTTCCCGGCCGCGTTGCGCCAGCCAGCGTTCGCGCGCAGTGGCGGGCAGGTGCGGCTTGCCGTAGACGCGTCCGTCGAGTTCGAAGGCGGAATCGCCGCCGAGAATGAACCCGTCGATGGGTTCGCCACCCACGAGACGTCCGACGACGGCCTCGGCTTTGAGCCGCGCCAGCAACAGCACCATCTCGGCCGGCGTGAGCGGTCCCGCCTCGGCAACGGCGGCCTCCTCGTCGACTCCGCTGCTCAGCAGTACAGGCTCAATGCCGGCCGCACGCAGCGTCGCAAGTCGAGCAGGGGAAGTTGAGGCCAAATAGAGGCGCACGGTGCTCCTAGGCTGGACAAATGGCGAATATGGCTGGCGGCGCGCGGGGCACCGAACTCGAACTCGAACTCGAGGTTACCAATGTCGCGCACGGCGGCATCTGCGTCGCCCGCCATGAGGGGCGCGTCATTTTCGTCTCGGATACCATCCCGGGTGAGCTCGTTCGCGCGCGCATTACCGAGGACTCGAAGAAGTCGTTCTGGCGTGCCGACACTGTGGCTGTCATCCGGGCGAGCGAGTTTCGCCGGCCGCAGGTTTGGTCGGCGGCGAGCATCGACCGAGCCCCCGAGGATCGTGCCGGTGGCGCAGAGTTCGGCCACATCCGGATCGATCACCAGCGCGAATTGAAGCGCCGGGTGCTCACCGATGCGCTCCGCAGGATGGCCTCCGTCGAATCGGACGTGACGGTCGAGGCGCTCCCCGGCAATGTCGACGGTACGGGATGGCGCACCCGGGTCCGCCTTCAGGTCGACGGCGAGGGCGGGCCGGGCCCGTTCGGGGCCCGATCCCACCGCGTGATCCCGGTGACCGACCTGCCTCTGGCCACGCAGGCGGTAGAGGATGCGGCTCCGCTCGCGCAGCGATTCCCCGGCGAGGACCACATCGACGTGCTCGAGCCATCCAGCGGATCGGCGCGGCTGATCGTCGGCAGGCAGAAGCCGACGGTCATCCGGGAACGCGTCGGCAGTCGAGACTTCCGGGTCGACGACAGCGGGTTCTGGCAGGTGCATCGGGCCGCGGCGGAGACGCTTACTTCTGCGGTTCAGGGCGCGATCGACGACGCCCTGTTCGATCCGCGCGCGGGCAATCTGGACCTCTACGGGGGCGTTGGCCTGCTCGCTGCCGCGGTCGGCGACCGGTTCGGATCGACCACCCGCATAACGACAGTCGAAAGCGATTCCCGCGCGACGGGACACGCGGGCGAGAATCTCGCCGAGTGGCCCGGGGCGCGGGCGATCACTGCGCGGGTGGAGCGCTATGTCGCACAGCTCGCGGCATCGGGCGAGCGGCTTCGCGGGGCCACGGTCATCCTAGATCCGCCACGTTCCGGTGCGGGCAGGGAGGTCGTTGGCGCCCTCGCGCTACTAGAGCCTGAGCAGCTGGTCTATGTCGCCTGTGATCCGGTTGCACTTGCGCGCGATGTCGGCTTCTTCGCTGAGAGAGGCTATGTCCTCGCGCAGCTCAGGGCGTTCGACCTGTTCCCGAATACCCATCACGTCGAGGCTGTGGCGAGCCTGGTGAAAGCGCGCCCGGCGCAGTAGGGGGGAACTACCAGCTCCCGCCTCCACCGCCTCCACCGCCACCACCGACGTCGCCGCCGCCGAAGTCGCCACCACCAAATCCCGAGCCGCCGCTCGAGCCAGAGGTTTGGGGCGACGCCGACATCGACTCGGATGCGAAGTGCGAGAAGCTACTGACCGCGCTCCCCAGCGACGACACCGCCGCAAGCGAGCCGGCCAAGCCAACGGTCGTCAGCAGGTGCTGGTCACCCACATACCAGTCGAGCGACGGGTTGTACCTGCCCTGCTTCGCCAGGTCGGCGAAAACCCCGGTCCAGTGATCGGCCTCGCCGAACGCGGTCGCCCACGGCAGGTAGCGGCTGAAGACGTCGATCCCTTCCTCGAAGTGGATCTGGTCGGCCTCCGCGGTCGCAATGTAGAGCTTGAATCCCTGCAGTTGCACGAATACCGCGTGGCCGAGGGCGCTGCGCCGGATGGCACGCCTGCCCGCCCGAAGACTCAGTACGGCACCGATGAATGCGCCGACCGGCCACAGGGTCCAGGCCTTGTCGAAGAAGAACACCATGATGGCGAACGTGACGATCGAGGCGACGACGATCCAGCGGAGCACCGGATGGGTGCGGGTCAGCTTGTCGATGAAGTAGTTGCGACCTTGCACCCACGCCTTGATACCGACCTCGACGGCCGTGTACTCGGAGAAGAAGTTGTATTTCAGATTCGACAGGCTCACCGTCTTGGCGTCACCCGCGAACAGATCGTGCAACAACAGGGTCTCGTGAGCGAGCAGCGCAGCGTTGTCTCCGACCGTCGCCTTCTCCGGTGTCGCGACCAGGTTGTAGTCGCTTGCTTTGCCTCGGCTGCCGCCGGCAACCTCCTCGATCCGAAGGTGGCCGCGCGCGGCAAGGTCGAGAAGAGTGACCGTCACGTCGGTCTTGCTCTGCTGCTTGTCCATGAGGAGACTGACCGCGCCCACCGGGAAGCCCTTGGGCGGTTCGTACTGCACCACGAGCGTCTCGTGCTGCGGTGCGGGACCAACGGGAGCGGACGCAGTCTCGAGCGGGACGGTGCCGGGTGTCTCGCCCGTGAACTCCTGGTCGCGGTCGCGGATGCGGACGAACAAGAGGTAGGCCAGAGGGATCAGCACCAGGAGGCCGAGCCCGATTCCCCAGTTCCACGGCGTCCAATACGGGTCCGGACCGTCATTGGATCCCGCATACACATTGGGCGCATCAGCCGCCAGGTGCGGCTCCAGGATCGGCGCGGTGGAAGCAAACGTTCCCGCCGGCCAGCCGACGTCGACGGTGACTCCATAGCCGACCGGAAGCTCGCCCTCGGTAAAGGTGCCTCCGTGCGTCGTCTTGGTCTGGCTCAGGCAGCTGGTTGTCGACCCGGGACCGCCCGCCGCGCAGGTCACCGCCGTTGACTCCGCCGGACCGGTGACGGTCACACTCGCCCGGTCGATCGGGATCTGCCAATCCGTACCGGTGGCATTCCAATAGAACTCATCGAGCTTGCTACCGTTCGTGCCCGTCGTCTCGTTAAGCGCACCGTGGATGTCGTAGCTGAGCACGTAGGTTTGCTTGCCGCCCAGCGTCGCGTTCTGGTTGCCGACCTGGACGATGACGTCTTGTTGGGTAGAGGTCGAGAACAGGGTTGACGCGCCGGTAGGCGAAGACACGTGGAGGTTCGTGTACGTATAGACCCGGTCCTGGGTCGAACTCTGCGCGAAGTGCGAATCGAGGAAACGCAGGATGCCGTGGCGGTCCGGCGTGCTGCCGAAGTCGTAGTGGATGGTTTCGACCGCGTGGACCGTGCCACTCGCTTCGATCGTGTAGTGGACGTCGAACGTGTCGATGTGCTCCGGGTCGTCGGCTTGGGCGGAACATCCCGACAGTGTGAGAATGGCGAGCACGGCTGCGCCCGCGAACAGGGCAAGCCGTCTTCGCATGGTGGAGACTCTATCGGTCAGGTTCCTGCCTTGGGCAGCCCAATCCCGTTACCATTGTGTTGGCTCTCACTGGCGCCCATAAACGGGTAGACGGGAACGATCATGGTGCAAGCAACGGTGCACGAGACAGACTCTCTGGTGCGACCGGGCGGCGTTCGCGTCGCGGTCGTCGACGACCATGAATCTGTGCGTCTGGGGCTGAAGGCGGCCTTCCTCGACGACGGATACGATTTTGTTCTCGCGGCGGCAACAGTCGACGAGCTTCTGAGCGGCCTGACCGGCCGTGAGGTCGATGTCGTCGTGCTTGACCTCTCGCTTGGCGACGGCTCGACGGTGACCGACAACGTCAAGCGGGTCCAGGGGATCGGCGCTGCAGTGCTCGTCCACAGCATCGCTGATCGCGTCGCGAGTGTTCGAGAGGCGCTCGCCGCGGGTGCGGCAGGCGTCATCCCGAAGTCGTCCGCGACCAAGACTGTGCTGCAGGCGGCCGCGACGGTGGCTCGCGGTGAAGTGCTCAACAATCTCGAGTGGGCCACAGCGATCGACGCCGACCGTGACTTCTCGAAAGCTCAACTAGGCCGTCGCGAGCGCGAGATCCTTCACCTCTACGCCTCCGGCCTGCCGCTCAAGCTCGCCGCGGAACAACTGGGGATCGGATACTCGACAGCTCGAGAATATCTCGACCGGATACGAGTGAAGTACGTCGAAGTGGGTCGCCCCGCGCCAACCAAGGTCGATCTTCTGCGCCGAGCGGTCGAAGACGGAATTCTCCCCGGACTGGATCCGGATGGCGGGGATGTCCTCTAACCCAGCGCCACGGAGCGCTGCCGCGCCAAAGCAGGCGCGAAATCCCGTCAGCCGCAAGCAGGTCGAGATCGTCCTGTCACGCTCGGTTGCGGCAGGCAGCCTGGTCTTCGCCGCCCAGACGGCCAGCCCGCTGCTGGCTCAGGTCCACGAATCGAACCCGATCTGGCTTCTGGTCGTCGTCATCGCGATCGTCGCGAGTTTGTTATTGGCGCTGGGTTGTTCGATTGCCGTCCGTCACGTCCGGATCGCGCACGGGATTGCTGCGCTCGTCTTCGCGGCCGCACTTGTCTCGTGGCCGTTCGCCGTGGTCATCCCGCACTCCGCCACCGACAACCATTGGCTCTATTACCTGCTCACGGTCGGAACCTCGACCGCCGCAATCGCGTTCTCGACCCGGTGGGCAGCGATCTACCTGTTCGTCGTCCCGTCGATCTACGGGATCGTTCGGATGACGCCTCCGGGCGGTGGTGAGCATGTGCCAGCGGCCATCCTCGACTCCGTGTATTCGATCATCCTCGGCGGCGCCGTGGTCGTCCTGATCACCATGCTCCGACAGACGGCGACCAACGTCGACATCGCGCAGAGCGCGGCGCTCGAGCGCTACGGCCACGCAGTTCGCCACCAC
>DATAZY010000034.1:0-40937 GCA_036271795.1 Galbitalea sp. | reverse complement strand
ATCGGGGCTCGCGCCGTCGTCGGTCCAGCGCCATCTCCATCTGTTCTCAGCGTCACTCACGGCCGCAGTCGACGCCGAGATCCTGGTTGCGAATCCTGCCGCGCGTTTAGCGCTCCCGAGCGGGGAGACCGATGAGATGCGCTTCTTGACGCAGAAGGAGTCGGGTACGTTGCTTGCGTCCTTCGAGCCAGCGCCTCGCGCGTTCGTATCGCTCCTTCTAGGCACCGGACTTCGATATGGCGAGGGCGCCGGGCTGCAGCACAAGCGGCTCGACCTGAACCGCGGTCAACTACGGGTTGCCGAGGTCTGGGATGACAAGACCGGCGAGTTGAAGGCGTACCCCAAGGGTCGCAAGATTCGCGATGTGCCATTGCCGGACTGGGTGGTCGAGCAGATACCCGAAGGAGATGGGCTCGTGTTCGGCCCGATGATCTACACAAACTGGCGCAAGCGCGTCTGGCTGCCCGCGCTCGAGCGTTCCGGCCTCGGTCATGTCCGCCCGCATGACCTCCGTCACACCTACGCTTCACGCCTCGCCGAGTCGGGTTATTCCCTGTTCGAGATCGGCGCCCGGCTCGGCCACGTCTCCCCGGTCACCACGCAGCGCTACTCGCATCTCATCCCGATAGATCGGACACGAGACCTTCGAGCACTCCCAGACCCGCGCGTAGGGCAAACGTAGGGTAAACAGTTCATGGTTGCGCCGGGATTAGTCAGCTCGACATTGGATAAATTCCGAGCTATCACGCGGATTTCACGCTGACAGTGGCTACCGTTGGATGGGATTTGACCCTAATATCTCACTCGTAATGAGAAGGTCGTCAGTTCGATTCTGACAGGCGGCTCCACGAAACTCCGCGGAATCACGCGGAAGTGGAAGCCTTCGAACGTTTCGGCTTAGCCGGAGCGCCAGGCTTTGCCCACATTTTGCCCACATCTGTCGAGCGGGCGCGGGCGTCCAGCGCGTCGGCCACGGCATCCAGGTCGTCATCGAACAGATCGCTGTAAACGTCGAGCGTCATAGCGGCGGATGCGTGGCCGAGCATCCGTTGTACTGCGAGCACCGTGGCGCCGGCTGAGATCGCGAGGGATGCGGCTGTGTGGCGGAGCGAGTGCGGTGTGATCTTCGGCAGTTCCGGATGCTTCGCTTGGAGAGTCTCGACAGCTGCGTCGAAACGGCGGCGGCGGAAGTTGCCGTTACGCAACACGTCTCCTTTCGGTGACGGGAACACGAGGTCGTCCGGCTGTTTGCCTTCGGTTCGCACGGTCATCGCATCTTTGAGGAACGCCGGGAACGGCACGGACCGGCGTTCGTGATTCTTCGGTGTGCCCCAGATGATCTCGCCGTCGGGCTCAGTGACGGCTTCGGCAACGTCGAGACGCCGCCGTTCGAGGTCGACGCGCTTGACCATCGGCGCGGCCATCTCGCCCCAACGGAGGCCGGTGTAGGCGAGCAGGTAGATGATGTCCGAGTCCGGGCCACAGCTCGCCGCAAGCTCATCCACTTGCTGAGGCGTGAGATATCCCCGACTGCTCGCTCCGACTCTAGGCAGTCGGATGCCGTCGCACGGATTGCGGGGGATACGTCGATCGTGCACGGCGTACTTCATCAGCCCCGAGAACACGACGTGGATCTTGCGGACGCTCGACGGCGCGAGCGACTCGCTGAGCTTGGTCACCCATGCCTGAACGTCGGTGTGCGAGACGGCGACCAACGGCGTCGTGCCCCACTTCGGCAGGACGTACTTTGTCAGGAGCCATTCGTAGGCGGATCGCGTTGAAGGCTTGAGGTTGGCATGTGCCGCGATCCACACATCCGACCAGGCACGCACCGAGACGCGCGAGAGCGTCGGATCGACCCACTCGCCACGACCGATCGAGACTTCGACACTGGCGAGGAACTGCTCGGCGTCATGTTTCGTTCTGAAACCACGCTTGTCTGTCTGCCGCCGATCCGGAGTCCGGTACCGGACTCGGTATCGTTTGCCACCGTTGGTCGTATACGCCGTCACGCTCCCCATGCGGAGATTGTGCGACTTTCGACTGACATTGCGCGCGGCGACATCGCTTAGTTAGGCGATGATGCGGGACGCCTCATCGTCAACGAGTGGCATACCGAGGTATTCCCTCTCGCCAGCCAACGAGTTCGTGTAGGTCTTCCAGTTCACGATCTGGCGAACGACTACCGAGCGGCCGAACTTCGCTACGTCGTCAGGATGAATGTCGAAATGGGCCAGATAGTCCATCAACATCTCGCGCGTAAACCGGTCGCGTTTTAGGCGTGCTGAATACGCCTCCGTCTGCTCGAAAGGCTGTTCAACGCCGTAGACGTTGAACTCCCAGCGGCCGTCCGCCGCATAGCTGTAGACCGTGCGGATGCCCATAAGCGGCGGGTTGCCCTCCGGACCTGACATGCTGAACTCGGTCATCGCGTGGCCAACGGCTGACCTCGGATAATGCTGCCCGCTGACCCAGTTACAGTCGAGCGCGCGGGCCAGGTGGTCGTTCGATAAGTCTGTACCCGCTCGGCTGTTGTTCAGATAAGCGGTCCAGTTGCCGTGCTCTATGAATAATTCGACGGTCCATGGCGACTGAACCGGGTCGAGCGCTTTGAGGTTTCGCGGAAACGCTTCTCCTGTTTGCGTTTGAAGATGATGGCCAAGCCCAGTGCGCCACTCGACGAGCTTGGCGACTACTTCATCTAGAGGTCTATCCAAGAATGCGATACCTCCGCCAATCGGAGCGAGTTCGCCTCCCAAAAGCCATCGACGCGTTTCTGACATGTGGTGATGCTCCCACACTCAGAGCGACGGGCGGCGATAGTCAACCCGGTCGTTTACCTGGTCGTTGCATGCGACCGGGTAAACGTCCTACCAACGGGCTTTCGAGCTCCACCAAGCAGCCCCATTTCCACCCAATCACGGGGCCCAAAGTCGTCTGGCGGGGCGTCGCCTCGACGTCACCAAATTGGCGCGAATGCGGCTTTTGAACGACGGGTTTAGGGGCTTGGATCCCTGTCATCCCGCCGCTCCTTCGCGGGGCGAAAATCCCAACCCCCCACACACAACAGCACTGTGCGGGGGGGTTGGGATTCAAGGGAGCGGCGGGATGACAGGGATCCAAAAAGACGGAAAAAGATGGTGAGAATTGGCGTCTGAAACTGCGAAGCTATTTGTTACCGAAGGAAATGCCCTTAAGGCATATTTCGCTCGATGGTTTGAAGCACCGCTTCAACCTCTACCGATAGATCGTCGAGGGATTCCGGCAGTGGCCGATGTCTCGTCGACGAGGTGGACTTGAGCATCAGGCGCACTTCACCGAATAGCTCGACTTCCGCGTCGACTTCTGAGTCGACGAATCGAGAACCATTTATGAAAGCCCCGCCTTGAGGGGCGTCTTGAATCGTGACGCGCTCGCCGTTTAGATATACGACGGTGCCCAGGTCGACCGCTATTCCGCCGAATACGCCGAGCAGTTCATTGTGCTTGTCCGAGTTCTGGACGTCGTTCAGAATGGTGAGGCCAGCGTCTAGAGGATCTGTTCCTGTCGCTTTGCAAATGATGAAGGGCTGGGCAAGCTCCACGACTGCGAACACACCGGGTGGGAGTTGCGCCTTTAGGGCCTTCCAGTTCTTTCGGTAGCTCGCAAACGGAGGCGGCTCGGCCGGAAGCGTGGTCAGGAAGTCTTGGTGGTAAATCGGAAACGGTGTCTTGTTCGTGCGTCGAATCATGTTCTTGCTAACGATGTGGTCGAGGGCTGAACGGAGCCCGAAGAGATAGTCGCCTATGACCACGGGAAGCATTTCAGGAATCTCTGCGTCGTGATGCATCGAGAATTCCCAGCGGCCGTTCGAGAATGATTTCGAAACAGAGATTGTCGGAGTCGGGTTGGTAAGTACGCCAGCAATCATCGATTCTGCTTCTCGCCGGTGCTGCTGGGCGCGTTCGAATTTGAGCCACCATGACGCGGTCATGCACCAATCATGCTCTTTACGCGATGTTATGCCCCGCAATCGACGGCTTGACACAAGTGTTTCCCTAGAGAAATACTTGTGTCATGGTGTCGGTCGAAGAATATGCCTCGTGGCGCGGGGTGAGCGTACAACGAGTGAGAGCACTGCTGCGCTCGGGCGAGCTGCCCGGACGACGCGTAGGGGCACGGCAATGGGACGTAGAGGAAACAGCGTATAAAGCGAGGCCTCGCCTGGGGCCCCCCATGTCGCCTCCAATGGCATGGGCATTAATTGCGATGCTCGGTGGTGAGGAGAAACATCCTGATGTAACTCCGGTACGGCTCGACA
The DNA here is from genome assembly GCA_036271795.1 of Galbitalea sp. Taxonomy (GTDB): domain Bacteria; phylum Actinomycetota; class Actinomycetes; order Actinomycetales; family Microbacteriaceae; genus Galbitalea. The sequence goes on along the minus strand of DATAZY010000034.1, from coordinate 36,637 downwards.
GGCTGTCAAAAAACAGAGAGCACCTCTTGTCCGCGGGTAGAGATGCGCCGGCGATCTTGGCTTCATGGCTCCGGCATCGCGGTGAGCGCCTGACATATCGGGTAGATCCTCGCGACTTGCCCGAACTCTTGGCCGACTCACGTGTAATGCCATCGGGTGTGTCTGACGAAAGATCAGGGATTAGTGCGGGCGACGTCGCCGAGGTGTGGTTGCGAGACTTTTTCCAGCTCGACAAATTGATCGGCGACTACTTGTTGCTCCCCGATGACAAGGGCAATTTGATTGTGCACCGAGGCCGTGCACATCCCGAGATGATCGCTCCGCTCGGCCTGGTGATCGCGGATCTTGCCGATTGGAACGGCCCGCGAGAAGACAGCCGAGTGATTGAGCTGCTTGCGAGTGTTCAGTGACCGCAGTTATTTTTCCGCCGATGTCGAACGCGCAGACGCAAGCCTGGAACGCGCTTCTTGAATTGGGTCGCCGGTTCGAAAGGTCGACTGTCACGGGTTGCATGTTCGCGCCACTTCGTTTTCCTTAGGCGATCCGAGCCGCCATTTCTCATATAGACACCAGCGGAGGGAAAAACTGGGCGGTCCGGCGCGCCCAGTTTTTCGCCTCACCGGTGTCTGCCTCCTTACCAACCGACATTTGGCCGAAGGAGAAACAAAGTGGGAAAGATCATTGTCAGCACGAACGTCACGCTCGACGGATTCGTACAGGACCCGGATGGGCTGGAGGATACCCGGTAGGCGGCTGGTTCGGCGAATACGGCGGCGCCGACCTCGCGGTCTGGGCCAAAGTGGAATTCGAAGAAGCACAACACACCGACGCGTGCTTGCTGGGTCGGCGTAGCGACGAATGGTTCGCCTCACGATGGGCGTCCCGCGACGACGAATGGGCGAACAAGCTGAACAGTCTGCCGAAGTACGTCGTCTCGTCGACTCTCGAGGACGCAAAGTGGACGAACTCGACGGTGCTCGAGGGCGACGTCGTCGAGAGCGTATCGAATCTCAACGAGCACCTGGACGGCGAAATCGTCGTCTACGCCAGTTATCAGCTTGTGCGCACATTGATCGAGCATGACCTGGTCGACGAATTCCGGCTGTTCGTCTTCCCGGTCCTGCTCGGCGGCGGACAACGGCTCTTCGCCGAGGCCAGCGAGAAGACATCCCTGCGCCTCGTCAAGACCAGCACCGTTGGCGAGGGCCTCGTGTTCGTTAACTACGAAGTCACCCATCGCGCCACAGTCTAAGTTGCGTCGCCAGGATACCCGCGGGTCCCCCTTTTGGTGGACCCGCGGTGCGGTTTTGACCCCCAATTCGAGGGGAGAAGTTTCGGTTTTGTCCCCCCCGCGGGTTGCGTTCGGGAACGGAGAAGCCTAAGTTTCGGGTAAGCACTGGTTTCAATTGGGGGGACAGTGCAAACGTTGTATGGGGGTACAAACGTTGAAGAATCCTGTATTCGTTGCGACCGCAATTGTCGCCGCAGCAATCATCATTCAGGTGACCGGCTCTTCGGTTGCGCCGATCGCAAGCACCGGAGGCGTGACTATCGCGAGTTCCGTTGCGAGGAGCGAGTCCGCAATCGACTCGCCGAACAATTCCGCGGACAAAACTGTAGCCGCCGCACCGGGTAAAGGCGCCACATCAGTCGGCACAGTTACGTTGGCCAGATCGAGCATTTCTACTGGGTCACATGGATCAACCCGACAAACCGCGGGGTCAAACGGAAACAAGTCGTCGGGAAGCAACTCGTCCGGCGCGAGCGCGACCGGGGCGGCCGCGCCGGTTCAGACCACCGCCGTCGCACCGCCAGCGCCGCCGGCGCCGGCACCAGCGCCGGCAGCACCGGTGTGCCCGTCGGCGATCGGCGGCTCGACGCCTGGGGCGCCTGGGGCATCCGACGCGAGCGGCATCCCAGGAACGACCTCGGCGGATCTCGCATCCTTCGCAGCGGAGTACAACGCAATCCGCGTCGCCAACTGTCTGGCGCCAATCCCATTCGCCAATATCCGCTACAGTTCCTGTCTGCAGGAACGCATGTGGTGGATGGCGGACGACCCAAGCACCAACTCGGCCAGCGCATGGGGTCACACCGGAACGGCCGTTCGCAGTGACGGCGTCCCGATCGTCGGGTGCGATGGTGATCTCGCCGGAGGATCCGGATATTCCGGGGCCACGGTCGCCAGCGCGTTTTGGAATTCGCCGGATCATCGAGCATCGCTATATCAGCCGCATTTCACCGGAAACGTCGCCGGCGTGTGTATTGCATATGCGATGTCGCACGGTGGTGTGAACGTACCGGGACCGAACGAGCCGTACTCGTTCACCCGCGCTGCCGCCTACTGGTACAGCTGCTAGCGGGGGCTACCATTACCTTCGGCGGCCCGGGAGGTGGGCCGCCGAAGGGATGGGTAACGTGGCTGGTTCTCTGCGCTGGGGCATTCTCGGAACCGGCTGGATAGCGTCGGAATTCACGCAGGACCTGCTCGCCACGGGAATGACGGTTGCCGCGGTTGGTTCACGATCGCAAGACTCCGCGGACACGTTCGCGAAGCGATTTGGGATCGCGACCGCGTACTCGAGCTACGAGGCTCTTGCCGCCGATCCGGATGTCGACGCGATCTACATCTCGACGCCGCATTCGTTCCACTATGACAACGCAAAGCTGGTCCTGAATTCTGGCAAGCACGCCCTGGTCGAAAAGGCATTCACGCTAAACGCGGGGGAAGCGCGGGAAGTCGTCGAGCTCGCCGCTGATCGCGGCCTCGTCATCCTCGAAGCGATGTGGACGCGCTGGCTTCCACACATGGTGCGCATTCGCGAAATTATCGCGGCGGGCACCCTCGGCGACGTGAGAACGGTAATCGCCGACCACAACCAGCGACTGTCCAGTGATCCGGCGCACCGCATCCTCAGCCCCGACCTGGGCGGCGGCGCACTGCTTGATCTCGGGATCTATCCAGTGTCGTTTGCCTCGGACATCTTCGGAAAGCCGAGTTCTGTGACTGCCGTATCGACGCGGACCGCAAGCACCGGAGTGGATCGGCAGACCGTCATCATTCTGGGCTATCCCGACGGGCAGCAGGCCGTGCTGCACACCGCGCTCGACACGCTCGGGCCCAACACCGCCGCCGTGATCGGCACCCTGGGGCGAATCGAGATCGGCTCCGTCTGGTACACGCCGACCAGCTTCACCGTCTTCGACCAGCACGGCGAGGTAGTGGAACGTTTCAACGAGGATGTCGTGAGCCGGGGGATGCAGTTCGAGGCTCAGGCGCTCGAGCGAATCGTCGCGAGCGGAGCACTTGTCGGGGATGAGCTGCCATCCGCAGAGACCGTAGCGATCATGGAGACTCTCGACGAAGTTCGCAGCCAAATCGGACTCGTTTACCCTGCTGAGCTCTAGTTCGTTTCGGCGAGAGCCCAGTACTCGCCAGTAGGATTGCGCGAGTGAGCGACCTCCAACCTCCGACCAGTCGACGGGCTGCTCGGGAGGCCAATACGCCCGCGGCGGTGAAGCGCGCGCAGAGCGCCGTCGCACCCGGCGACAGCGACGGGCTTCGCCTCACCGGCCTCCAGCGCGGACTCATCATCGGGGCCGGTGCGCTGGTTTTCGTCCTCCTGGCGACCGGGTCGGTCTTCTTCGGAATCTCGGTCGCGCGCACCGCGGCACTCCATCAGGTGCTGGCGCCGCCGTCAACCTCTCCGACTCGCGTGGTGCCCGCCAGCAAGGTTCAGCCGACGGCGATTCCGACCTGCTCCCTCGACACACTCGCGAGCAACCCGGCACTCATCAAGCTCTACGGTTCCGTCGTCGAGACGGCGACCGGGAACGCGCTGTACTCCAACAACGATACGACCGGTGCGCGACCGGCCAGCGTGCTCAAAGTATTGACCGCTGCGGCCGCCATCGCCGTTCTCGGCCCGACCTATCAGATCACAACGAACGTGGATGCTGACGACAGCAACCCGGGGACGATAGTCCTCGTGGGGCAGGGCGACGCCACTCTCAGCCGAGCCGCTGCCGGGCACAGCGTGTACGCCGGTGCGCCCACCCTGGCCGCGCTCGCGACTGCGACTCTCACCAAGTACAACTCGGTTCCGGCCAACCTCGGCATTCCGATTTCGCACATCATCCTGGATTCGACCTATTGGGACCCGACAGACAACTGGGATTCCTCCGTTCCACGTTCCGAGCAGACCGGCGGGTACCTGTCGGAGAGTACCGCGCTCCAGGTCGATGGCGACCGAGCAAACCCTTCGGCGCAGGTAAGCCCGCGCAGCACAGATCCCGTCACTGCGGCGGGCACCGCATTCCGGACGGCGCTCGCGGCCGTGCCGGGAGGCCCCGACGCCTCGACGGTGACGATTGCGACCGGGCAGGCCGAAGACGGCGCTCCGGTTCTCGCATCGGTCCAATCGCAACCAGTGTCCACCCTGGTGAAGCAGATGCTCCTGCAAAGCGACAACACGCTTGCGGAAATGCTGGCGCGCATTGTGTCGGTGAAGGAGAATCTCGGCGGGTCGAGCTCCTCGATTCAGCAGGCAATCACGACTGGCCTGGGCAAGTACGGGGTCGACACCACCGGTCTCACCATCGAGGACGGTTCGGGCGAGAGTGACGAGAGCCAAATTCCACCCCTGTTCATGAGCAAGTTCATGTCTCTGGTCAGCCAGAAGTCGGATGGACTGCAATACGTCGCCGCCGGGATACCAGTGGTCGGTAAGTACAGCGCGAAGAGCGGAGTCATTGCGAACGCGTACACGATCAGCGGCTACACGACGGCGGCAGACGGAACCGGCGAGTCGTTCACGTTTTTCGCGCAGGGCACGGGAATAACCTCCGCCGCACAACCAGCGCTGACGGCGCTCGCCAACGCCGTGTACACCTGCGGCAAGAACATCACGAACAACTGAGAGGACGTCTCGTTCATGCGTGCGCTCTTCATCATCGACGTTCAGAATGACTTCACGGAGGGCGGTGCGCTCGCTGTCCCGGGAGGTGCCGCGACCGCCTCTCGGATCACGGACTATCTTCGTACCCACCTCGCCGACTACGACATCGTCTTCGCCTCGCGCGACTGGCACGACGAGAGCAACGACAACGGAGGCCATTTCGCGACGAATGCGGCACCAGACTTCGTGGTTAGCTGGCCGGCGCACTGTGTCGCCGGTACCGCTGGTGCCGAGTATCACCCCGGACTCGACACCTCGCTCGTCGACATCCACATCCGCAAAGGGCAGGGTGTGCCCGCCTATTCGATCTTCGAAGGCGTCGCGGATGATGGTGAGAGGGTGCAGCAAAAGCTGGACGAATTCGGTGTCACCGATGTCGACGTGGTCGGAATCGCAACGGACTACTGCGTGCGTGCGTCTGCCCTCGATGCTCTCGGCGCCCACCAGAGGGTCCGAGTCCTCACCGATCTCGTGGTCGGCGTTGCGGAAGAATCGAGTGCCGCTGCACTCGCCGAACTGCACAATGCGGGCGTCGCCGTCGTCGCCTCGAATGGAGAATAACAATGTCGACCACCACGGAAACCGAACTGCTTGCCCGCGTTCCCTCCCAGCTGCTGCTCGGCGGAAAATGGCTCGACGGGACATCCGGTCGCACCATCGATGTCTCGGATCCGGCGACCGGCCTCGTCCTGAAGACCATCGCGGACGCCTCGGTCGCGGACGCGCAGCGGGCCATGGATATCGCGGCGGAAACCCAGGACTCGTGGGCGGCCACTGCTCCGCGTGTGCGTGGCGAGATTCTCCGCAGTGCATTCGACCTGCTGCAGGAGCGTATCGACGACTTCGCTCTCTTGATGACCATGGAAATGGGCAAACCCCTCGCCGAGGCGCGGGGTGAGGTCGGGTACGGTGGGGAGTTCCTTCGCTGGTTTAGCGAGGAAGCCGTGCGCATCGCCGGCCGCTACGGATCCAACCCCGAGGGCACCGGGCGGATGATCGTCACTCAGGTGCCGGTCGGGCCGTCGTACCTCATCACCCCGTGGAACTTCCCGCTCGCCATGGCGACGCGCAAGATCGCGCCAGCACTCGCCGCCGGATGTACGGCGATTATCAAGCCCGCGGCGCTCACCCCGTTGACGACGCTCTACTTCGCGAAGCTGCTTCAGGACGCTGGCCTGCCGGACGGTGTACTCGGCGTGCTCACGACCTCGAAGTCCGGCGAAATTACGACGCCGATCCTGGCCGACACACGCCTTCGTAAGCTGAGCTTCACCGGTTCGACGCCGGTTGGCGTCGCGTTGCTCAAGGAGGCGGCGAACAACGTGCTGCGCACGTCGATGGAGCTCGGCGGAAACGCCCCCTTCATCGTCTTCGAGGATGCGGATCTCGACAAGGCCGTCGACGGTGCGATGCTCGCGAAATTCCGCAACGTCGGTGAGGCGTGCACCGCGGCGAACCGGTTCATCGTGCACGAGTCGATTGCGGACGAGTTCGCCAGGCGGGTCACCGAGCGGGTCAAGGCGTTCAAGGTGGGCCGCGGCACGGAAGAGGGCGTGACCATCGGCCCGCTCATCAACGAGGATGCGGTATCGAAGGCGACCTCGCTGGTGGCGGATGCGGTCAAGCGCGGCGCGACACTTCTCGTTGGCGGTTCGGCCATTGATGGCGAGGGAACGTTTTTTGCGCCGACGGTCGTATCGGGCGTGCAGCCCGGCAGCGACATCCTTCGCGAAGAGATCTTCGGACCGGTGTTGTCGATCATCCCGTTCACGGATGAAGCGGATGCGGTCGCGAAGGCCAACGACACGGAGTACGGCCTCGTCGGCTACGTCTACACGAAGGATCTTGCCCGTGGCCAGCGGCTCATCGAGAGTGTGCGCACGGGCATGATGGGCCTCAACGTCGGCGTCGTCTCGAACGCGGCGGCGCCGTTTGGCGGAGTCAAGCAGTCCGGGCTCGGTCGCGAGGGCGGCCTCGAGGGCATCCACGAGTACCTGTCGACCAAGTACACGCTGACGCCCAACCCGTTCGCCTGATTCGGGTCGAAGCACCGTGAGCGTCATCGAGATCTCGTCGCTCGACGACCCTCGACTTACGGACTATTCGCACCTCACCGATGTCGCTCTCAGGAAGTCCGGCGGTGGCCTCTACATTGCGGAGTCCCTGCTCGTGTTGCAACGGGCGATCGCGGCCGGTCATCGGCCGAGATCGGTGCTCGCGCTCGGGAGCTCCGTCGCCGACGCGGTCCGGGCAACAGAGGGATTCGACGTCCCGATTTTCTCCGGACCTTCCGAGTTGCTCGAGGAGCTGACCGGATATCTCCTGCATCGAGGTCTGATCGCGGCGATGCACCGGCCGGAACTCCCGTCGCCCGCCGACTTGCTGGCCAGCGCGCGGCGGGTGGTCATCCTCGAGAACGTCGTCGATCCGACCAACGTCGGCGCCATTTTTCGTTCGGTTGCCGCGATCGGAGCGGATGCCGTGCTCGTCACGTCGCGCTGCTCGGATCCGTATTATCGTCGCGCGATTCGCGTGAGCATGGGCACGGTGCTGCAGGTTCCGTGGGCGCGGCTCGGCGACTGGGCATCCACTCGGTTTCTGCTGACCGCGTCCGGTTTTCACCTCGCGGCACTCGCCCTTGCGGACAACGCGATCGACCTGAAGGCCTTCGCCGCGGCAGCGCCGGAACGGGTCGCCCTGGTGCTGGGCACCGAGGGCGAGGGACTGACGGCGGAAGCGCTCGAGGTCGCCGACACCGTGGTCACCATTCCGATGGCGCACGGCATCGACAGCCTCAATGTCGCGGCGACGGCTGCGGTTGCGATGTACGCGCTGGTCTGAGCTCAGGCCAGCGGCGCAACGGGCAGGTGTGTCGGGATGGCGATTCGGTTCCAGAGATTGATGGTTCCGATTGCGAGGACCAGATCGCCGAGGCCTTTCTCGCCAAACTCGGCGGTTCCGCGCTCCCACAGCTCGTCGCTGATCCCGTCGGCGATATTGGTGACGGCGTCGGTGAACTCGAAGGCCAGACGCTCCCGGTTGCTGAAGAAGGTGGATTCCTTCCAGGTCGAAACCCCGAACACTTTGCGAATCGGCACCCCGCCCTTGATCAGGTCGGTGGAGTGCTCGTCAACGCAGTAGTTGCAGCCGTTGATGAAGGATGCCCGCAGGTAGACGAGGTTCACGAGCTCGAAGTCGATGCTCGCGGTGACGTAGGCATCGAGTTCGACGACCTTGCGGTAGCCCTCCCGGGCGGACTTTCCAATTGGCATGCGTGTCGACATTTCGTGATCCTTTCGAATGGTGATGACTCAACACTACGAATCGAAATGGACCAGTCAAAGATCCAATCCTCGCCGATTTGATCGGTCCAATATAGGCTCCGGGTGTGGATGTTCACGTCTCGCTTGGGCCGGTAGGTGACCGCACCAACAGCATCTATCGCCAGCTGTCCGCCGCGATCGTGGACGGGAGTCTCCGCGGCGGCGAGGCACTGCCGCCGACCAGGGATCTGGCGGCTTCCCTCGGCGTTTCGCGCACAACGGTCAGCGTTGCCTACGATCGGCTGCTCGCCGAGGGGTTCACCGTCACTCGACGCGGCGCGGGCACCTTCGTGGCCGCGGACCGGACCTCGATCTCGCGAAGTCGAGCTCCGCACGGGCGTGCGGTGCATCCGCGCGCGGTCTGGGCGGGCGCGGGCATCAATCCCGACCGACACGATCGCGCGGCCTACGATTTTGCGATTGGTGTTCCCGACCCGGCTCTGTTTCCGCTCGCGGCCTGGCGCCGGAACGTGGCGCGTGAGCTCCAGTCCGATTCGGCCGTCATGCGCGGCTACTCGAATCCCGCCGGAGTCCATCGGTTACGCGTCGCGATCGCGCGGCACATCGGACTGTCGCGCGCGGTTCGCGCGGGGGAGGAGGACGTCATCGTGACCTCCGGTGCCCAGCAGGCGGTCGATCTCGTTGCCCGGGTGCTCGTAGCTCCCGGGGATATTGTCGTGGTCGAGAATCCGGGCTACCCTCCGGTTCGCGCACTGTTCGAGACCCTCGGCGCGCGGGTAGTACCGGTTCCGGTCGATGCGGACGGAATCGTCGTTAGCGAACTGCCGGCGCGCGCAAAGCTCGTCTACACGACGCCGTCCCACCAGTTTCCCACCGCGGTTCGCGCCTCGCTCGATCGACGCCTCGATCTGCTCGCGTGGGCGGAGTCCAACAACGCAGTCATCCTCGAAGACGACTATGACAGCGAATTTCACTACGGAGCAGGCTCGCTCGACCCGCTGCAGAATCTCGATCGCACCGGCCGTGTCGTGTATGTCGGCACCTTTTCGAAGACGCTGCTCCCCGCTCTGCGGCTCGGATTTCTCGTAGCGCCCGCGTCGCTCGCTCCCGCGCTCATGGCGGCCAAGCGATTGAGCGACTCGCACACCGACTCGGTCAGCCAGGGAGCGCTGGCACGCCTCATCGATGACGGGACGTTTGCTGCGCACCTACGCAAGGCGAATCGGGTCTATGCCGAACGCCGGGACGCCATCCGCTCCGGACTGGCGCGAGAACTCACCCCGTGGCTCGAGGTCGCGCCATCCGTTGCCGGTCTGCACCTGTTCGCGGCGCTGCGACCCGATCGGCCGCTGCGCACAACCGCCGTACGAGAGGCAGCAGCGGCCGCGGGAGTCGGCATCCAGTCGGTCGCGAACTTCACGGTTGGCCCGGAGACGCCGCAGTCCCGCCTGGGTTTCGTGCTGGGCTACGGCGCCATCAACACGGAACACATCTCCCTCGGCATCCATCGTCTCGCCGAGGTCTTCGCGCGCCTCAGCTAGTTCTCTGTAGGGGACGCGTTGAGTGCGGGGGCAGTCGCGACGAGCTTGCTGCCAGCCGCAAGGCGTGAAGCGATCGCCAGGCCAACGACCGTCACGAGCGCGCCGAGGATGAGCGCCGCGGGCTCGCCCGGACCAAGCAGGTGAGTTTCCTGGCCGATTGTCGCCGCGGCGAGGGGTACGCCGAGCTGTGCCGCAGACATCATGGCGAGCGGCACCGGCTGGCGAAAGATGCTCATCGTCAGATGGGCGACAAGTGCGCCGCCGCCGAGGGCCAGGCCGAGGAGGATGAGTTGCGGATGCGCACCCAGCGAACGCACGGAGAGTGAGGCTCCAAGCCAGACGAAGAACAGCGGCCCCAGGAATCCGTCGTTCAGCGCGAACAGTTGCCTCGCCAGGCGGCGCGGCTCGCCCACTCCGGCGACCGCGATTCCGCAGGCGAATCCGGCGAGCAGGATCGAGATGTTGGTCGCGATCGCGATCGCCCCCAGGGCGAACAGGACGATGAGACTGACGCGCAGCTCGAGCGCGAAGTGACGAAGCTCGCTGAATTTGTGAAGTCGCCTGAGCGCTCCGCGGGCATTCAGCCAGCGCAGACCGAAGTAGAAAAGGGTTGCCGCGAGCGCGATGGCGACCGCGCCCAGCGTCGCTGTCGGTGCATTGGCCGGATCGATGACCAGCGGCAACGCGACGATGCAGGCGATGTCCGCGATGGCGACCTGGGCGATGGCCAGCAGCACCTTCGGTCCGCCGAGACCGAGACTGTCGACCGTCGGCAGCACGAGCACGGCAGAGGATGACGCCATCAACACCCCGAAAACCGCGGCGTGTCCCGTGTGGAAGAGGTTCGCGAGCAGCACGCCGAGTAGCGCTGCCACGATGCCAACGCCGAGCGCCCTGGCCAGTCCAACGAGCAGGGCAGGACGAAGCTGGGCATCCCGCAGCGGTATGCGGCTACCGGCGACGAACATGGTGAGTCCGAAACCGAGGTTAGCGAGAAATGTGAACGTCGGATCCGACGCCCGGACCAATCCGAACCCGGTAGAGCCGATGAGCATGCCGCCCGCGAGCTCGCCGATCGCAACCGGGATGCGCCAGCGCTGCCGCAGCGCGAGCAGCGGGCCGAGCAACGCGACAACGCCGATCAGAGCCAGCGTTGAGAAGGACACCTGCTATCTATACCAGCAGCTGGTGCTTGGCGAGGTCCTTGTAGAGCGGAGTCGACTTCACCAGCTCAGAGTGCGTCCCGACGCCGACGACCTTGCCGTGATCGAGAACCACGATCTGGTCGGAATCAACCACAGTCGATAGCCGGTGGGCGATGACGATGAGGGTTCGATGTTCCGCGACGGCATCGATAGCGTCGCGCAGCAACTGCTCGTTGAGCCCGTCGAGCGACGACGTCGATTCGTCGAGGAGCAGGATGGGCGGTGCGGCGAGCAGGGTTCGCGCAATCGCCAGGCGCTGGCGCTCGCCGCCGGACAGCATGACGCCGTCCTCGCCGACGGGCGCGTCGAGTCCGAGTTCGTTTCGCTCGAGCACCTCGGTGAGGTTGACCGCGTGAAGCACGTCGATGCACTGCTGGTCGGTGGCAAGCGGCATCCCGAGCACGAGGTTCTCCCGGATTGTGCCGGCGAGCACGGGGGCATCCTGCTCGACGTATCCGATCTGTGCGCGAAGTTCCGTGCGCTCAAGGCCGCGGATGTCGATGCCGCCCAATCGAACGACTCCGGAGGTCGGGTCGTAGAACCGCTCGACGAGGGCCAGGATGGTGCTCTTGCCGGCGCCGGACGGTCCGACCAGGGCGGTGCGCTTGCCGCGCGGTGCCGTGAACGAGACGGCGTGCAGCACGGTGCGATCGTGTTCCGGCAGCGCGTCCGGGGCAACCTCGGCGATGACCTTTTCGGTCTCCGATTTGTGCGCTGTCTCGGGGTAGGTGAAGACGACGTCGTGGAAGCTGATCGAGTCATCGAGTTCGACCGCGGAGGCGGGCACGACATCGACATCCAGCTCAGTTTCGCTGGGCAGGTCGATGATCTCCTGGATGCGCCCGAGCGCGCCGAGCGCCTGGCTCACCGACGTGACGGCGCCGAACGCCGAGCCGAGCGGCGCAATCAGGGTGAACAGCAGGATGACGAACTCGATCAGTGTTGCGATCGTCAGGGCGCCACTCGCGACCTGGAATCCGCCCACTCCCAGAACCACGAGCACGGAGACCTGCAGCGCGATTCCGGCTATTGGCACAACCAGGGCCGACGCCCGGGCTACTTTGAACCCCATGTCGCGTGCCCCGAGCGCATCCTCCTGGACGGTTTCGACTTCGCGTTCCGTCGCGTTGGCTGCCCGAATGGTGCGGATGGCGCCCACTGCGCGCGCGACGCCAGCTCCCAACTCGCCGACCTTGGCCTGCTGTCGCTGGCTGGCGACTCGGATCCGCCCGGAGAGGGATCCGACGCCGACGATCGAGATCCCGATCACCAGGATGGTCAGGCCCAGGAGGATGGGATCGATGAAGGCCATCACGATCAGCGAACCGAGAAATTGGAGCGCGCCGCCGATCGAGTTGGCGAGCCCCTGGGTCATCACGGCATAGAGCAGGGTGGTGTCCGACCCGACTCGCGAGACCAGGTCACCGGTTCTGCGAGTATCGAATTCGCTGATCGGCAGGCCAAGCAGCCGCCGGACGAGCACCTTGCGAACCGAGAAGACGATGTTCGTCCCCATCCGTTGCAGCAGATACTGCTGGAACGCCGTGATGAGCGCCCCGGAGACGAGAAGAACGATCACGAATGCCGCGATGAGCCCCCACGACTGCTTCGCCTGGAAGGCGGTTATGCCGGCCCCGACGAGTAGTGGCTGGCCGACCGTCGCGAGCGAGCCGAGCACGCTGAGTCCGACGACGACGGCAATGAGCGGCTTGTTCTGCAGCAGGTAGGGGAGCAGCTGTGTGAACTTCGCGCGGGGTCCGTCGTCCTGTTTCCCCCGTGAGAATAAGCCGCGGCGAGCCTGGCGCTGTGAGGTCTCTGTGCTCATGGCTCTAGCTTCGCCCGTACTTCTTGTGAACTGCCTGTTTTGAGACTCCGAGCGCGAGCGCGATCAATTGCCAGGACGCGTTCGCGTTCCGGGCTCTGCGGACAGCGACTGCCTCGACCCGATCGATCTCCTTACGGAGCTTCTCGATTGCTCGAAGCGCAATTATGGGGTCATCTGAACTCGCGGCATCCGCCAGCGTCAGCATGATGTGTTCCATGGATGTCAACCTTAGTTGACGGTTCACTGGTTGTCAACCATGGTTGACGACGAGTGCGTCGGTGGTCTGGTCTAGGCTCGAATTTGTGCCAGAAGCCGTTATCACTGCCTCTTCGCTGACGAAGAAATACAAAGAATTCGCCGCCGTAGATGGGATCTCATTCGAGGTTGCGCCGGGGGAATCCTTCGGACTGCTCGGTCCGAACGGCGCGGGCAAGTCGACGACCATGCGGATGGTCGGAGCAGTTTCGACGCGCACCAGCGGCACTCTGAACATCCTCGGCCTCGACCCCGACGAGCACGGTCCAGAGATTCGGGCGCAGCTCGGCGTAGTGCCCCAGGCCGACAATCTCGACCAGGAGCTGCGGGTTCGCGACAACCTCATCGTCTACGGTCGATACTTCGGCATCCCACGTCGACAGGTTGCCAAGCGCGCGGACGAGCTGCTCGAGTTCGCCCAGCTGAGCGATCGGGCGAAGTCGCGAGTGGATGATCTGTCCGGCGGGATGAAGCGCAGGCTCACCATCGCGCGCGCCCTGGTCAACGATCCGCGCATCCTGCTGCTCGACGAGCCGACCACCGGACTCGATCCGCAGGCACGGCACATCCTCTGGGATCGGCTGTTTCGTCTCAAGGAGCAGGGGACGACTCTGCTGCTGACCACCCACTACATGGACGAAGCCGAGCAACTCTGCGATCGCCTGGTCGTTGTCGACAAGGGCGCGATCATGGCGGAGGGCTCGCCTGCTGCACTCATCCGGCAGTACTCGACCCGGGAGGTCGTCGAGCTTCGATTCGGGTCCGAGAGGAATGCGAAGGTCGCCAAACAGATCGACGGTATCGGCGACCGCATCGAGGTGCTGCCCGACCGCATTCTGATCTACAGCGACAACGGCGAGGCCGCGCTAGGTGAGATCATCGGACGGGGTCTCGAGCCGATCACCTCACTGGTGCGGCGCTCGAGCCTCGAAGATGTCTTCCTACGTCTCACCGGTCGGAGCCTGATCGAATGATGGTTTCGATTAGCTCGGTCCCTGAACTCGTCGAAGGACGCCCGGGCCAGAAGACCAGGCGCTGGGGTTCGTTCTATGTCGCGGAACACAAGGTCCGCGGGATGCGTACGTATGCGCAGACCGTCATCGTCACGACGTTCGGTAATCCGCTCCTGTACCTGTTCGGTTTGGGTGTCGGTCTCGCGCACCTGATCAACGCGCCCGTCAACGGTGCGACCTACCTCCAGTTCGTCGCCCCGGCGCTTCTCGCCAGCGCGGCCGTGACGGTGTCGGCCAATGAGTTCAGCTATCCGGTCATTGCGGGCTTCAAGTGGAACGCGATCTTCTATGGAATGAACGCGGCACCGATCTCACCGACCCAAATCGTGAACGGCTTCGTGCTCGGCGTGCTCGTTCACATGGTCCCGACGGTCGGGGTCTACTACCTCTTCATGCTGCTGTTCGGAGCGGTTCCGTCCGCACTCGGAGTGCTGAGCATCCTGACCGCACTCCTGACCGGGCTGTCGGTGGGGCTGATCATCATGGCGTCGATGGCGAGAGTCGAGGACGATCGGGGCCAGCCCGCACTCATCCAGCGGTTCGGGGTGATGCCGATGTTCCTGTTCTCTGGCACGTTCTTCCCGCTCTCGCACCTTCCCATCTACCTCCAGTGGATCGGCTGGATCTCGCCGCTCTGGCACGGAACGCAATTTGGCCGTGACCTGAGCTACGGGATGTCGGAGCCAGCGTGGCTCGTGGTGACTCACGTGGTCTACCTGATCGCGATTGGCATCCTGGGCTGGTACCTGACGGTGCGCACCTTTGCCAGGAGGTTGAACAAGTGACCACCACACCGACCCTGCCATCTTCGCCCGCCGTGTTCGCGCCGGATTCTCGCAGCCGCTTTCTCGGCTCGATCTATGCCCGCAACTCGCGTGCGGTGCTCGGCCGCGGTCTGCTCGCGGCCAAAACGAACAACTGGATCATCGTCGTCAGCGGCTTCATCGAGCCCGTGCTCTACCTCTTGTCTTTCGGGGTCGGCCTCGGTTCGCTGGTTGGAACGGTCACGACCTCGACCGGTGGCCACGTGTCGTACGCGGCATACATTGCGCCCGCCCTACTCGCGGTGTCCGCCATGAATGGGGCCGTGTACGACTCCACCTGGAACGTCTTCTTCAAGATGAACTACGCGAAGCTGTACGAGGGTATGCTCGCGACATCCATCGGTCCGTTCGACGTCGCGCTGGGCGAGATTACCTACGCGCTTCTTCGCGGACTGCTCTACGCGGTCGGATTCATGGTCGTCATGCAGGCGTTCGGCCTGAATCTGGCGTGGACCGCGATCCTGGCCCTGCCCGCCGTTGTGCTCATCGCGTTCGGCTTCGCCAGCCTGGGGATGGGCATCACGAGCTACATGAAGACCTTCCAGCAGATGGACTGGATCAACTTCATCATGTTGCCCATGTTCATCTTCTCGGCGACGTTCTATCCGATCTCGGTGTTCCCGCCAGCCATCCAATACATCATCGAGGCCCTTCCGCTGTGGCATGGCGTAGAACTCATCCGAGGACTAACGACCGGCGACCTCAGCTTCGGCCTGCTTTGGCACGTCCTCTACTTCGTTGTCATGATCGCGCTCGGGCTCATCTTCACGACGAAGCGGCTCCGCGCGCTGTTCCTCGCCTGATGGCTCGACCCACGGCTCGTGGTCGCAAGCGTCGACGCCGAGACGGCGTGATCCTGCAGATCCTGATTCCGATCGCGCTACTGATCGTGGTCGCCGCCGTCGCGGTTCTGTTCCTGCGTCCGAGCGCACCGCCCGCGGCCGTGCCCACGATCCCGGCGTGCCCGAAGGTGTCGGATGTCGTCGTCGGTAACATCAGTGTGCCCGCCGGGCCGATCGCCGGCTACTGCCAGCCCGAACTCGTGAACGCGGCCCAGGTCATCCGGGCGGCGCAGTCGTATGGGCTGACCTCTCAAGGCGAAGAGATCGGCGTGATGACGGCCATCGGAGAGTCAAGCCTGCGCAATGTCAATTACGGCGATACCGCCGGACCGGACAGCCGCGGTCTGTTCCAGCAACGAAGCAACTACGGAGCGCTCGCCGATCGGATGGATCCCTATACTGCGGCCCGAGCGTTCTTCCTGCGGATGCTCGGAATCGTCGGATGGCAGTCGATGACGCCGACACAAGTCGCACACACCGTCCAGCGCAACGCGGATCCCGACTACTACACGAAATACTTCGCCGCGGCCGTTCGCGTCGTCACCGTGCTGAATGCGGACACTCTTCCGTCGCCGGTACCGTCCGGTTTCGGCACGATTCCGCCCAGCTCCGGCTAAAGCGGAGGTTGGGCTCCCAGATGTTGAACGGCCGCCGCGCCCGCAACGATTCCGGCGTTGACCGACGTCGCGAGGTCATCGCCGGCCGCCAGCCCGGCAGCGAGGGCTCCGGCGAAGGCATCTCCCGCGCCGGTCGTATCGACGACGGGGACGCGCACCGCGGGCGCGTGTGAGACACCGGTCGAATCGGCCACGATCGCGCCATCCGCGCCCAGCGTGATCACCACCGACCGACTCGTTGCCAGGAGTCGTTTGGCGACCGTCTGGGCATCCGCCGGTCCATCGATCGCGCTGCTCGCCAGATCGGTGGCCTCGTTCTCGTTGAGAACCAGTGGGTCCGCGAGCGCGAGCAGCCTTGGTGAGACATAGCGGGATGGCGAGAGATTGAGGACAAATCGGCCACCGGCCTTTTCGACCTCGCTTGCAGCGGCAGAAACCACGTCGGGCGAAATCTCGAGCTGACACAGAAGTACCGAGCCCTTCACGACGTGCGCCGCGACGATCGCGGCGGTCGCGGTCGCCTCGAGGGTGGCGTTCGCGCCGGGGGCGACCACGATGCTGTTTTCACCGCCCGCAGACACTGTGATCAAAGCGACCCCACTGGGTTCCGACGACCGCGACACGAGTGTGACGTCCACGCCCCGCGCGGCGAGGTCGGCGAGGATGTCGCCGCCGACCGAGTCGGTACCGACGGCCCCGATGAAGATCGGTTCCGCTCCCGCCCGAGCGGCCGCCACGGCCTGGTTGGCGCCCTTGCCGCCGGTGGCCACGGTGAGCGAACCGCCGAGGACGGTCTCGCCCGGCGCCGGCTGCTTTTCGACGAGGACGGTGTAGTCGCGGTTCGCGGAGCCCAGCACGAGCAGCGTCACGGTTTAGCTCCTCATCGAACGCAGCAGCATGGCGGTCGCGACCGCGGCTTCCGCCGCTTCTGCTCCCTTGTCTTCCTTCGATCCTGGCAGACCAGCCCGGTCCAGCCCCTGTTGTTCGTCGTCGAGAGTGAGCAGGCCGAATCCGACCGGCTTACCGGTGGCGACGCTGACCTGGGTGAGCCCGCTTGTCGCGGCGTCTGACACGTACTCGAAGTGGGGAGTGCCGCCACGGATGATGACTCCGAGCGCAACCACCGCATCCGCGCCGCCCTCGAGTGCCGCCTTTGCGACTACGGGAAGCTCGAAGCTGCCCGGCACCCGCACCTCGCGGAACTCGACGTTGGATGCGGTGAGTGCGCGGCGTGCGCCCTCAAGCAGCCCGGTCGCGATCTGCTCGTGCCACTCACCGGCGACGATAGTGATTTTGAGTCCGGTTCCGTCGGTATGCCGGATGACGGGAGCACCCTCGCCGCTCACAGCGAAGATCCGTTGCCACTAGCAAGACTCTGCCGTTCGAGATTCCGCCGTTCAACGACGTGGCCCCCGAGCGTCACGTCATCGGGCAGCACGTGTCCCATCCGGTCGCGCTTGGCCTCGAGGTACTTCTCGTTGAACTCGCCGACACCGACCACCAGCGGAACGCGCTCAAGAACCGTGATCCCACGTTCCTCGAGTTGCCGCAGTTTCTCCGGGTTGTTGGTGATCGCGCGCACCTTCGAGATGCCCAGGTCCTCGAGGATCGCCACTGCGGCGCCGTAGTCGCGGCCGTCGGCGGGGAAGCCGAGCGCGAGATTCGCGTCGAGCGTGTCGAGCCCCTCCTCCTGAAGGCGGTACGCCCTCAGCTTGTTGACGAGCCCAATGCCGCGACCCTCGTGGCCGCGCATGTAGATGACGACGCCGCCCTCGTTCTGGATGGCGTCGAGTGCGGCATCGAGCTGTGGGCCGCACTCGCACTTCTCGGAGGCGAAGACCTCACCGGTGAGGCACTCAGAATGCACGCGCAGGAGCGTTCCATCCTTCGGGTTGCCGGAAATGATAGCGAGGTGATCGGCTCCCGTCTGGCGGTCCCGGTACGCGCGGAATCGGAAGGCGCCGTGCTCGGTTGGTACGTTCGTCTCGACCTCGAAGATGACGCGCGAGCTTTCCGGAATAGGAACGCTGAGCGGAACGTCCGTGTCGCAGTGCCACTCCTGGAGGTAGTCGATCAGCGTCGCGATCGTGATGACCGCGAGGTTTTCGCGCTCGCCGAACTCGATGAGCTCCGGCAGGCGCATCATCTCTCCGTCGTCCCGGGTGATCTCGCCGATGGCGCCGACCGGTACCAGGTCGGCGAGCTTCAGCAGGTCGACGGCCGCCTCGGTGTGCCCTCCGCGCGCGCGAACACCGCCATCCTGGGCACGCAGCGGGAGGATGTGGCCCGGACGATTCAGGCTCGAAGGGGTCGAGTCGAGGTCGGCGAGTACCCGGAGGGTGTGCGCGCGGTCGGCAGCGCTGATCCCCGTGCTGGATCGGTCGGCGGCATCCACGGTGATTGTGTATGCGGTGCGGAGCGGATCCTGGTTGTCAACCACCATGAGCGGGAGCTCCAGCCGGTCGGCGACCTCGTGGGTCATGGGAGCGCAGATGAAGCCGGAGGTGTGGCGAATCATGAACGCGAGCCACTCCTGCGTTGCGAACTGCGCACCGATGATCAGGTCACCTTCGTTTTCGCGGCTCTCGTTGTCGACCACGATGACGGGTCGGCCTTCGCCCAGTGCCGCAAGGGCCGTGGGGATGTCGGCGAGACTCATGATGGGATCCTTTCGTTGAGTCCTGAAGCGGCGCTGCTTGTGTTTGCGCTGTTTGCGTTTGCAGAGAATCCAATGGTTTGGCGCTGGGGTTCGTGTATGGAGCTCGCCGGGCGGTCATCCTCTGCGCCCATGAATAGCAGGCGCTGCACCTGCCGGGCCAGAATGTCCGTCTCGATGTTGACCGCGTCGCCCGGCTCGAGCTTGCCGAGCGTCGTGGACTCCAGGGTTTCCGGAATGAGGGAAACCTCGAACCAGTCGTCGCCCACCGCGCTGATTGTGAGCGAAACCCCATCGATGGCGATCGAGCCCTTCGCGGCGACCAGCCCGGCATGCTCGGAGTCGAGCGTGAGTCGAACCACTCGCCACGCGCTGCCATCCGTGATCGAGAGAACCTCGCTGGTGCCGTCGATGTGGCCCTGGACGATGTGGCCGCCGATGCGATCGCCGACCTTCGCGGCGCGCTCGAGATTGACCCGCGCGCCCGGGGTTAACTCGTCGAGTGTGCTGCGAGCGATTGACTCTGCCATGACATCTGCGGTGAACCAGTCGTCGCCCTGATCGACGACCGTGAGACAGACGCCGCTTACCGATATCGAGTCGCCGCGCTTTGCGTCGGAGACCGCGATCGGCGCCTTGACGGTGATGCGTGCGGCATCCTCGGTCGGCGTCCAGGCGACGACCTCGCCGAGTTCTTCAATAATTCCGGTGAACATTAGTGCTCCTTCTCTACCGGTCGTGCGGTAATCAGTAAGTCGTTTCCGAGCTTCTCCACGCTCCGGAAGTCGAGGAGCCGGATGTCGGGCATGCTCCGCGCGCCGATGTCGCGAACCGCGAGCCGGTCGCCGCCCAGCAACGCAGGAGCGAGATAGATGGCGTACTCGTCGACGAGTCCGGCGGCGATCAGCGCGCTCTCCAGGATCGGGCCGCCCTCGACGTACAGCCGGCGGATTCCGCGGTCGAACAGGTCGGTCATAGCCGAGCGGACATCGTGGCCAGGAAGCAGGATCAGGCCGCCCGGATGACCGTGTAGCCTGGCATCCGCTGGCAGCGCGCGGTCTCCGAGCACGACCGCGATCGGCTGGTGCTCAAGCAGTTCACCCGCGTCGCCGCGAGCGGTCAGCGACGGGTCATCCGCGAGTGCCGTTCCGGTGCCAACGAGAATTGCGTCACTCGCCGCGCGCTGCTCGTGCACGCGTTCGCGGGCGGCGGCGCCAGTGATCCACTGGCTTGTTCCGTCGGCGGCCGCGATGCGCCCGTCGAGAGTGGATGCCCATTTGATGGTCACGTAGGGCCGCCGAGTTCTGGCCGAAGTTAGCCACGCGTGCTGAAACTCTTCGGCTTCCGCCTCGAGGATGCCGCCCTCGACAGCGACGCCGGCTTCGCGCAGGCGCTCGGCTCCGCCTCCCTCGAGCGGACCCGGGTCGCTGCTCGCATAGAACACGCGGGCGATGCCCGCAGCGATGAGGGCGACCGAGCACGGACCGGTGTGGCCGGTGTGGTTGCACGGTTCGAGGGTGACGACCGCTGTGAGGCCGCGGGCATCGGGATGACCATCGACCTGCGGGAGATGACTGAGGGCGTCGACCTCCGCGTGGGCGGTGCCGACACCGCGGTGCCAGCCCTCCGAGACGATCTCGCCGACGGAATCGAGCAGCACGCAGCCAACCTGTGGATTGTCGCCCGTTGCGGGACCGCGCTCGGCGAGGCCAAGCGCGCGGCGCATGGCCTGCTCGATCGCTGCTTCGCTCATCCGGTCCTCTTGTCCTGAGGCTCCGGGGCTACTGGTCGATTCGACGAATGGTCGTAGACCGGGTTTTCGATGCCGAAAGGCGCCGTAAACCCTGTGCTGCCTCCCATCCGGACTTTAACCGTCGGTCTCGGAGTTTCACCGAGTCAACCTCGGAGCCGTTTCCTTTCGGAAACAACGTCCTTGGCTCGTGGACTATCACCACCGGTTCGGACTCTCACCGACCCCGGAGCACATTCTGAGTGTACAACCCGTCGTTCCGGCCGCGTATTCCCGCGTAACCGAAGGCGGCCCAGACGAGCTGTCCTGGCTCACTCGATACCGTCGGTTTGCCATGTCGGACCCGTGATTGCAGGGAGAGGCCCACGAAGGGATGTTTCCACGAGTACCGTCGCCTTCGCGTCCGGACACGTCTCGCGGAGTCGGGTGCTGAGCGTAGGACTGGCTGTTCTGACAGTCGGCATCGGGTGCACTTGACGAATCATCGAGCAGAGGGTCTTGATGTCCGAATCATCATATTTCCCGGTCGCCCGATAGACGAAGTACTGGTTCGCGATGAGCGAGATGAGGGTCTTGTTGCCGTGGATAAGGCCGCCGTGCGCCGCAAGCAGATATTCGTTGATGACAGGCTCATCCGGGTCGCCGGACTCCCACAATATATTCGGATGTTTCGCATCGGTGAGCGCGAGAATCTCCGTGACGTCCTTTTCGCCATCGTGCCGCACATGGTCAGCAAGTATTCGAACGACCGGCTGTCGTTGGACAGACTCGGGCCAGCCGCCGATGGGCAGTGCCGCCGCCGCGAGGAGCGCCACACACATCACGGCCACAGTGAGGGCACGCGGCAGAACGCTGGCTCGTCGGGCGATCACCGCGACGAGGAACGAGAGGGCGATGGTGCCGTACAGCACCAGGAGTATCCACGCTAATTTCTTCGGATAGTAGGCGCCGAAAAGATCGGGCTGGTCACTCGCGAAATAGAGCAGGGCGACCGATGCGATGGCTCCTCCGACAAGGACCGCTATCGTTCCGGACGTCATCGCCAGGGTGGTGAGCCGTCTTACAAGAAGGAGTGATCCGACCAGAAGCGCGGCGACCGCCAACAAGCCCCACCAGGTCGACGGAAATCCGACGCCGGGAATTTCGAGCGCGCCTCCCTGAGCGAGGTATGACGGGATACTGACTACACCCGCCCAGATGACCAGTTGTCCAATGCCGAGAAGGAGTACGGTCGATCCTGGTCGCGTGAGCCCGCGGAACGTCGCACGATCTCGAATCAGGATCACGGCGCCGAGCGCGCCAGGTACGAGAACAGTTGGCGTCCAGGTGGCGAGGACGAGTGTGGCGAGCCCGGTGAGACAGGCGAACGCCGCGATCGGGTGTTGTCTCGAGCCAAGGTACACCAGCCAGGATGCGAGGAGTATCGGCAGGAGCACGCTCACGTTGAGGTAGCCCCACTGAACCGTTAGACCCGAGACGAACCAGGTGAGAGGCAACAGCGAGCCCAAACCGCTGGCGAGTGCCACTGTTCCCAGGCGTTGATGGTTGACCGCCGACGCGACAACAACTCCCATCGCCACGCAGGTTGAAGCGAGCAGCACGACCCAGGTAACCAGCAGCGCCGTAAGTTCGTGCGACAGGGCTGCTGCCGCGGAGCCCGTTGCCGAATGTCCTGTGCCGATCGCGATCGAGATGAGAGCGGCGGGAAGCGGGACCGGATTCTCCGCCCCGCCTAGCGAGAGTCCATTGTCGTGGCGGATGACGCCGGCGTCCCAGAGATTGTTGAGCGCGTCGCCATTCATTACCCAGCCAAACCGGGATGCACCGGGAGTCAACTGGGCCAGCGTGACCGTCAATGCCCAGACGAGCGCGCCGACGAGTGCCGGGCACCACAGGGCGACCGCGTGACGGCCGGGTCGCCGAAAGGCCCCGGGGGTACGTACCAAGAGAGAAACGCCGATCGCGCCCGTGATGACGCTCGCGACGGCAAGCGTCGCAACATAGTCGGTGTTCAATTCCCGTGAAATCACGAGCACGAGTAAAAGAAGCAAGAGCGCGCCACCGGCCGTCGCCGGGATGGCAAGCAGGTGTCCAAACCGTGCGCGCAGGACGAGGAGCCACGGAAACGCGGACGCCGCGAAGAGCAGCAGTAGCAGGGGCAGCGCGACACTCATCGACACGTCTCGACCGTAGTCTGGCGGTCAGTCGTGCAGAGCGAGGATTGGCGGCAATTCCGCGAGCGAGTGGATGACCGGAACGCCGGCCTCGTCTGCCTCCGCGAGCTCGGCGGTGGTCGCGACCCCTCGATTCAGCCAAACCCCCGTGAGCCCTGCGGCGGCGGCACCGAGAGCATCGGTGTGGAGCCGATCGCCGACGTAGGTGGCTTCGTAGGGCGGGACGTCGAAGACCGCACATGCGTGAAGGAAAATACTCGGATCGGGCTTGACCGCACCGAAGTCGCCCGAGGTAATCACGTGCTCGAAAAACCGCGAGATTTCGAGCGCGTCGAGCTTCGGTTGTTGGAAGAAAGTCACTCCATTCGTGATGATCCCGAGCCGATAATCGGACAACCTCTCGAGCGCGGCGAGCGCGTCGTCGTGAAGCTGCCAGGCGGCGCGGTATTCATGCAGGTAGTCCTCAAACCACTGCTCCGCGTCCGCGTCATTCGCGAACCTCACGCCGAACGGCGCCAGGAAATCCGTCGCCCTGGCACGTCGCTGCCCCAGGTAGTCGAGGTCGCCCCGCAGGTAGCGGGAGTAGTGCAACTCCTCGAGTTCGGTCCAGCGGGCGGCCGTCTCCGGATGTTCGATCGAGGCATCCACCAGTCCGGTCGCACGCAGGTGGGCGACGACGCCATCCTCGACCGCGCGCCGATGGGCGAACAGCGTATCGTCGAGGTCGAAGAGCACGACAGAGATCACTCGACCATCCTGACGGAGTTTGCATGAGCGCGAGACCACACACCGACGGGAGCGCCGGCGACGTCGACTATTCGTCGATCGCGGGCGGCTACGGCAGCTACCGCAGGCCGGATCCGCGCATCGAGGCGGCCATCCTCGGCGCGCTCGGCGATGCCGTCACCGTTCTCAACGTTGGTGCCGGTGCGGGATC
Organism: Galbitalea sp.; assembly: GCA_036271795.1. Taxonomy (GTDB): domain Bacteria; phylum Actinomycetota; class Actinomycetes; order Actinomycetales; family Microbacteriaceae; genus Galbitalea. The sequence goes on along the minus strand of DATAZY010000034.1, from coordinate 12,756 downwards.
GTATGAGCCGCTCGATCGAATCGTCACGGCCATTGAGCCGAGCGCGTCGATGAGGGCGCAGCGTCCGGCCGACCGGCCCGCCATCGATGCGACCGCGGAGTCGCTCCCTTTCGACGATGACAGTTTCGATGCCAGCATGGCCACGTTCTCGGTTCACCAATGGCCGGATGTCGAAATCGGGCTGGCGGAAATGCGGCGCGTCACCCGCGGTCCGGTGGTCATTCTCACGGCCGATCCGGCACGGGTCGAATTGTTCTGGCTGAACGACTATGCCCCCGAGGTCATGCGCACGGAGGCGGGGCGTTACCCGAACCTCAACCGCATCGCGGATGCGCTCGGCGGCGCCGAAGTTGTCGACGTGGCCATCCCGCTCGACTGCACCGACGGGTTCAACGAGGCCTACTACGGTCGGCCGGAAGTGTTCCTCGACGAGGGTGCTCGCCGCGCAAACTCGGCCTGGAGTTTTGTCGGTCCCGAAGTTCCGGCGCGCTTCGTTCGCGACCTGTCGGCCGACCTGGAGTCTGGTCGATGGGATGCGAAATACGGCGAGTTGAGAACCCAGTCGAGCTTCGATGGAGCCCTTCGCCTGCTGATCGGACACCCCTAGGCCGTTGGCCAGCCTGGCTTGGGATCGCGCGAGTCGCCTGCCGAGAGGACGGCGTGCAGGGCAGCGGGGTGCGACCCATCGCGGGCGCTGGTGTTCAATTCGCCCTCACCCGTGAAGGTGAATCCGTTCTTGCGTGCCACCGATGCCGATGCCGCATTGCCGACGAAACACTCCCACATGACGTCGTCGTGGCCCCGTGCAAACAGCCAGTCGAGTACACCGCCGAGCGCTTCCGTCATGTATCCGTGCCCGCGATGCGGCGCGCCGATCCAGTAACCGACGTCCTTGCCCGCGGGTCGAAAGCCGATCACGCCCAGGAATACGCCATCGTGTCGCAGTGCCCAGGTGTACTCGTCGTCGCGGTCCCAGGCGCGGGGAACGTAGTCGACGAAGAACCCAACTGCGTCAGCCCTGCTATAAGGCCACGGCGTCACCATATATCGCTCGAACAGTGGATCCTGGCAATATTCCGTCGTCAGGTCGACGTCGGCAAGGGTCGGCTGGTCGAGCACGAGCCGATCGGTCACCAGAGTCACAGGCTTCATGGGTGGCGCAACAGCCCGATGCGGTCGTAGACCAGCTGCAGCTTGGGCGCAGCGATCGCCGCCGCGCGCTCGGCGTTGCGCCCCAGGATGCGGTCGAGCTCGGCCGGATCGTCTAGCAGTGCGAGCGCGCGGGAGCGCATCGGCTCAAACGTGGCGACGACGGCATCCGCCACGGTTGTCTTCAGCTCGCCATAGCCCTTGCCGACGAATGACTCTTCGAGCGCTGGCACGGCCGTCCCGGTGAACGCGGACAGGATGGTGAGCAGGTTCGAGACACCGGGCTTGGCTCCGCGATCAAAGCGGATCTCGCGGTCGTCGTCGGTCACCGCCGACTTGATCTTCTTCGCGGTCTTTGCGGGGTCATCCAGCATCCACACAACGCCGGAGTCGGATGCGGCGGACTTACTCATCTTCGAGGTCGGGTTCTGCAGGTCGTAGATCCGCGCGGTTTCCTTCATGGTCACCGGCTTCGGCACCACGAACGTTTCGCCGAACCGTGAGTTAAACCGGATCGCGAGATCCCTCGTCAGTTCGACATGCTGCTTCTGGTCGTCGCCGACGGGGACGACGTCGGTGTCGTAGAGCAGGATGTCGGCGGCCATCAGCGTCGGGTACGCGAACAGGCCGACGGATGCCGAATCTGTGCCGGTCTTCGCCGCCTTGTCCTTGAACTGGGTCATCCGGCTGGCCTCGCCGAAACCGGTGATGGTGTTCAGGATCCAGGCGAGCTGTGGATGGGCGGGTACGTGAGACTGCACGAACAGGATCGAGCGCTCGGGGTCGATGCCGGCCGCAATGTACTGCGCCGCGGTCTTGCGGGTCTGCTCGGCGAGAAGTTTCGGATCCTGTGGCACGGTGAGCGCGTGCAGGTCGACGACGCAGAAGATCGCGTCGTTCGTGGTTTGCATCTCGCGCCACTGCAGGAGGGCACCGATGTAGTTGCCGATTTGAAGGGAATCGGCGGACGGTTGCATTCCGGAAAACAGGCGCGGCTTGGTGCTCATGCCCCCAGTCTTTCAGATGGACTAAACGGCGTAGTCGACGACGACCGGGGTGTGGTCGCTGAAGCGCTCTTCGTAGGTCGCCGCCTTGTCGACGGAGTAGCCCACGACGGTTGCGGCGAGAGCGGGTGTCGCGAGCTGGTAGTCGATGCGCCATCCGGTGTCGTTCGCGAAGGCCTGCCCGCGCCAGCTCCACCAGGTGTACGGGCCGTCGACCTCGCCCGCCCACTTGCGTCCGACATCCACCCAGCCGAGTCCCGCGCCCGCGTTATAGCGCGGGTCATCCTCTGCGCCGACGAATCGGTCCCAGTACGCGCGCTCCTGTGGCAGGAATCCCGCCGCCTTCTGGTTGCCTCGCCAATTGCGGATGTCGAGGTTGCGGTGACCAACGTTGAGGTCGCCGAGGATCACGGCGTACCTGCCGTCGTCGGCGAGTTCCGGCATCCGCGCCTCCATGGCGTCGAGGAACTTGTACTTCTCGACCTGCTTCGGCGTATCCGCTTCACCGGAGTGGACGTACGTCGATACGACCGTGACGATGGCGGATCCCACTTCGTAGTCGGCCTCGAGCCATCGTCCCGCGCTGTCGAAGTCCTCGTCGCCGAGCGTCACGCGATGGATGCTGGCCTTGGATCTCGACGCGATGGCAACGCCGGCGCGGCCCTTCGCGGTCGCGGCGTCGTGCAGGATGTCCCAGTCCGGCCCCAGCAGTCCTTCGAGGTCTTCCGTGGATGCCCGCACCTCCTGGATGGCGAGGATGTCGACATCCCTCGCGTCGAGCCAGCTCGCCATCCCCCGACGGTAGGCGGCACGCACGCCGTTGGTGTTAATGGTCGCGATGCGGAGCGGCTTGGCCATGCGTCGAGCTTACTGAGCCGCTCCGACGCTGCCGTCCGCGGTCGGCCGGCGCGATCGGTCCATCGCGCCGAGCTCAAGGCCGCGATCGCCTAGCCCCACGCTCACCCACGAGCCGGAGAGCAGGATCACCTGGCAGACAAAGTTGAAAAAGATGAGCAGGCCGAGGATGACCGCGAAGGACGCCAGCAGAGGGTTGCTCTTCGAGATCCCGAGCAGGGTCCCGCCGACTGTCTTGAGGATGCCGAGGCCGATCGCGCCGGCGACAACCCCACCGACGAGTCGACGCCACGGGATTTGCACACCGGAGAGCACCCGGAACAGCGCGCCGAGGATGACGGTGTCGAGCAGGAAGGACAAGGCGATGGTCACCGACTTTCCCACCAGGTTGCCGAGCACGGAATGCGGGCTGATGCCCAGCAGGTCCAGCCCGAACCCGGTGGCCGTCGATCCAGCGACCGAGAGCGCTGCGGACACCACGAGTGCCAGCCCGAATCCGATCGCGACTGCGAGATCCCGCAGCCGAAGGAGCAGGAAGTTCGTCTTCGACTGCGGGACACCGAAGATAATTCGAATGGCAGTCCGAGCCGATGCCAGCCAGCCGAGAGCAGTCACCAGCACACCGATCAGCGCGATCACGCCGGTGACGGTAAGGGCACCCGCACTCAGAAGGGTCTTCGGGTCGATTGCACCCGCCGAGGAAGGCGAAGACTTGATCAAGCCCGGCACGGAGGTCGCGAGCAGGTCGATGAGCGGTTGCTGCAGCTGATGATTACCAGCCACCACGAGCCCCACGATCGAGAAGCCGACCCAGACGGCGGCGAAGACCGCGAAAATCGCCTGGAACGCCAGACCGCTGGCGAGCAGCGCGCCCTGGGCGTTCGCGTAGTAGAGGACGACCCGCACGACGAACAGCTTCTTCGCCCACCCAATTACCGCGGCGAACCTGCCCTGCCGCTTTGCGATGCGCTCGGTCACGCTTCCACCCTAGTCAGCGGGAAATCCGCTCTGGCCGGGACAAAACGACCATCCCGTTACGCAATTGAGACATTCTCGCAGCATAACTGCCGTCATATCCGGGGTCCTGCACAGTCTCTCTTGCTGAGGATCCCTATTGGTGATCCTTATCTCAAGAGGGACAATTGAAGGTCCTAAGGCGGATCAGGGGGATGAGCGAAACTGACACGGGGTTAACCACCTCAGACGAGGAACTAATAGCGAACGCGCGGTCGGGGGACCAGAACGCGTTTGCCGAATTGTGGCGCCGTCATTATCGCTCGGGGGCACGCGTTGCCCGTCAGTTCACCTCGTCGATCGATGCGGATGATCTCGTATCTGAGGCGTACACGCGCATCTACCAGCGAGTCCTGGCGGGCGGCGGCCCTTCCGGGGCATTCCGGCCGTACTTGTACACAACGATCCGAAATCTCGCCTCGACCTGGGGCGCGAAGTCGCGCGACGTGCAGGTGGATGACATCGCGGACTACGAAGATCCGGCCACGATCGACGATCCGGTTGCCGTCGCCCTCGACCGTACGCTGACGGCACGGGCATTCCGATCACTTCCCGAGCGCTGGCAGTCCGTGCTCTGGTACACAGAGGTCGAAGGCATGGACCCCCACGAGGTCGCCCCGATTCTCGGAATGACCGCGAACGGCGTCGCTGCATTGGGATATCGAGCTCGCGAGGGCCTGCGCAAGGCCTGGCTCCAGGCCCACGTTTCTGAGGCGGGCGTCTCCGAAGCCTGCAAGTGGACGATCGGCCGTTTGGGCGAAAACGCGCGCCACAGCCTGACGCCACGTGAGCAGGAGAAGCTCTCCGACCATCTCCTCACGTGCGCGAAGTGCGCAATCGTGAGCGAGGAGGTCGACGAAGTGGGCTCGCACCTCGCCATGGTGCTCCTGCCGATCATGCTCGGGGCCGGAGTTGGCGGCATCCTGCTTGCGAGCCTTGCGCACGGGACCGCGGCCGCCGCAACCACCGCGGCCGCGGCAACGATTCTTCCGGCGGTGCCGGCATCCTTTACCGCGCTCGCGGCGCCCGCCGCATTCGCGCCGGCCGTCACAGCGGGACTTTCGATGGGTGCGGCAACCGGCGTGAGTGCGCTGATCGGATCTGTCGCTGTTGTGGCGGCCATCGGTGGCAGCATCGCTATTGGCATCGGGAGTTCCGGCAACGCGACTGACGCCAGCGGTGGCACCGCAGCGTCCCAGACGTCAACCTCCAGCACCGTCCCGGGTCCGACCGCCAGCGCCTTTGCCGTCCAGGGCACCACAGGATCCGAGGGCGGCACCGGCGCGGTCGGCGATCTTCTCGACGGGGTCACCGGGGAGACGGCCGGCGGACTCAGCAGTCTCACGGGCGGTCTGACCAGTGGTCTTGGCGGCACCGTCAACGGACTCACCAGTGCACTCGGCGGCACCGTCAACGGACTAACGTCCGGGGTCGGAAACACCGTCGGTACGGTCCTGAACGGCGTCACGAACAATGTGGTCGACCCACTGCTCGGCTCACTCACTCCCGGTGCGTCGCCGACGGGGCAAGCCGCCCCTGGCGGCGCTCCGGTGACCACCGTTGTTCAGCTTGCTGGTAAGGGGATGCCGGGTGCGACCGTCGCCGCGCAGGTCGGTGGGATTGTCTACGGAACAGCCAAGGTCGCCTCAAACGGGACGTGGTCGCTTCAGATTGATGCGCTTCCGTCAGGCGCGAGCACACTCCAGTTGAGCCAGACTCTCACCGTGCTCGGGATCTCGCTGCCGATCAAAATCCCGCTCAGTCTCAACACCGGTGCGCTCGGTATCGTCATCAACCTTCTGAACTGAGTTCCGACGCCTCGCGTCATAGTGGTCGCACTGTGCCGTCTCTTCGATAGGAGCCCCGCTCTTCGGAACGGTCTCCTCGTCCCGCGGCGTGCTGCGGAACGAGCGTCAACCCCGCCGCGACCGCCCAGGGCCGCGGCGGGGCCAGACAGTTTTTGCGCGCCGCCGCCCCTGCGGCGCGCTTTTACCCGCGCCCGGGGAATCGCCGCGGCGGCGCAGAAGCGCCTTGCGGCGATTGTTCTTCGCTTCGCTACGAACGGGCGCCACCGTGGCCCGAGTTGCTACTTAACCGAGGACGATGTCTACCTTGTCAGGGTTGCCGCGGAGGATGGCCTGCTTGACCTCGGAGATTGCCTTGGTAACCTCGATGCCGCGCGGGCAGGCATCCGTGCAGTTGAAGGTCGTCCGGCAACGCCACACGCCCTCCTTGTCGTTCAGGATGTCCAGGCGAACCTTCGCGCCCTCGTCGCGGGAGTCGAAAATGAAGCGGTGAGCGTTGACGATCGCGGCGGGGCCGAAGTACTGGCCGTCGGTCCAGAAGACCGGGCAGCTCGACGTGCACGCCGCGCACAGGATGCACTTGGTGGTGTCGTCGAAGCGTTCGCGCTGGACGGGGGACTGCAGGCGTTCCTTGTCCGGCTTGGATGAGGCAATGAGGAACGGCTGGACCGCCTTGAAGGACTCGAAGAACGGGTCCATGTCGACGATCAGGTCTTTTTCGAGCGGCAGGCCCTTGATGGCCTCCACGTAGATCGGCTTCGAAACGTCCAGGTCCTTGAGCAGCGTCTTGCAGGCGAGGCGATTGCGGCCGTTGATGCGCATGGCGTCCGAGCCGCACACACCATGGGCGCAACTGCGGCGGAAGGACAGCGACCCGTCGATTTCCCACTTGATCTTGTGCAGGGCATCCAGCACGCGGTCGGTGCCATGCATGACCAGGTCGAAGTCCTGCCAGTACGGTTCGGCGTCGACATCCGGGTCGTAGCGGCGCACGATCAGAGTGACGCTGAAGCTGGGGACCTCTGCGATCGGAGCGGAGGGCGCCTCAGCGGTTGCTGTGCTCATGCCTTTAATACTTTCTTTCCATCGGCGGATAGTTCGTAATCACGACGGGCTTCCAGTCCAGGGTGATGTGGTCGCCAGCCTCGGCGGACTCTGGGTTGCCGGTGCGGTAGGCCATGGTGTGCACGAGAAACTTCTTGTCGTCGCGCTTCGGGTAGTCCTCACGCATGTGGCCGCCGCGGGACTCGTGACGCGAGCGTGCCGAATAGACGAGAACTTCGGCCAGGTCGAGCAGGAAGCCGAGTTCGACGGCCTCGAGCAGGTCGGTGTTGTAGCGCTTGCCCTTGTCCTGGATCCGGATGTTCTTGTACCGGGCGCGAAGCTGTTCGATGAGATCGGTGACTTCCTTGAGGCTCTCTTCCGTTCGGAAGATCTGCGCGTTGCGGTCCATCGAATCCTGCAACTCCTTGCGGATGACCGCGATTCGTTCGCTGCCATCGCCGGCCCGAACGGAGTCGAGCAGGTCGCGGATGCCCCTGGCCGGGTCCTTGGGAAGCGGAACCCATGGCGCGGTCTTGACGTACTCGACCGCGTTTTGTCCGGCACGCTTGCCGAACACATTGATGTCGAGGAGCGAGTTGGTGCCGAGGCGGTTCGACCCGTGGACGCTCACGCAGGCGCACTCGCCTGCGGCATACAGGCCCGGCACGACATCGGTGTTGTTGCGCAGGACCTCTGCGTTGTTGTTGGTCGGGATGCCACCCATCGCATAGTGCGCGGTTGGCAGCACGGGCACGGGCTCGGTGTAGGGCTCGACGCCCAGGTAGGTGCGCGCGAACTCGGTGATGTCCGGCAGCTTCTCGTCGATCACCGCTGGTTCGAGGTGAGTGATGTCGAGGTACAGGTAATCCTTGTTGGGTCCGGCGCCGCGACCCTCACGAATCTCAAGCGCCATCGACCGCGCGACGATGTCACGGGGAGCAAGGTCCTTCAGCGTCGGGGTGTACCGCTCCATGAAGCGCTCGCCGCTCGAGTTACGCAAAATCGCGCCCTCGCCTCGGGCGGCCTCCGAGAGAAGGATGCCCAGCCCCGCGAGTCCGGTCGGGTGGAACTGGAAGAATTCCATGTCTTCGAGCGGCAGACCCTTGCGCCAGATGATGCCGACACCGTCCCCAGTAAGAGTGTGCGCGTTCGACGTTGTCTTGAAGATCTTGCCGAATCCACCGGTCGCGAAGATGATCGCCTTGCCCTGGAACACGTGCAGTTCGCCGGTCGCGAGCTCATAGGCAACGACGCCGGCGGGTTGCTCTATGCCGTCGACCTCGTTCATCACCATGTCGAGCACGTAGTACTCGTTGAAGAAGTTGATGCCGAGTTTGACGCAGTTCTGGAACAGTGTCTGAAGAATCATGTGGCCGGTGCGGTCTGCTGCATAGCAGGCGCGACGCACAGGCGCTGCGCCGTGTTCGCGAGTGTGACCACCGAACCGACGCTGGTCGATCTTGCCCTCCGGTGTGCGGTTGAATGGCAGGCCCATGTTCTCGAGATCGAGAACCGCGTCGATGGCTTCCTTCGCCAGGATCTCCGCGGCATCCTGATCGACCAGGTAGTCGCCGCCCTTGACAGTGTCGTAGGTGTGCCACTCCCAGTTGTCTTCCTCGACGTTCGCGAGGGCCGCTGCCATGCCGCCCTGCGCCGCGCCCGTGTGGGAGCGGGTCGGGTAGAGCTTGGAGATGACCGCGGTGTTGGCGTGCGGTCCGGCTTCGATTGCGGCGCGCATCCCTGCCCCACCCGCGCCCACGATCACGATGTCGTGCTGGTGGTAGTGAACCCCGTCGATGACGGTGCCGTCGGGGATCAGGCCGGCTGCGGTCTCTTCGCCGCTCATCAGCGTGCCGGGCAGAAGGTCGGCAGCGTTCCGGCCGCTGCGTTCGCTGGGCACGGGTCAAAGGTGTAGATCACGAGGGTTCCCAAAATGAGGAGGACGACGGTTGACGTGAGGATGGCGATGAGCAGGGTCTTCCGCAGCACGGGCCGGTGAGCGTAGTCATTCACGATGGTGCGCATGCCGTTGGCGCCGTGAATGAGTGCGAGCCAGAGCATCAGCGTGTCCCAGACAACCCAGAACGGGGTGGCGTACTTGCCCGCGATGAAGGCGAAGTCGATTTCGCGCACGCCCGCGCCTGCAACGAGGTTGACGAAAAGGTGGCCGAAGATCAGCACCACCAGGAAGAGGCCGCTGATGCGCATGTAGAGCCAACCCCACTTCTCCCAGTTGACGCGGCGCTTGCGCGGTGACTGGAAGGAGGACCGGGGAGTGGGGATCGTTTCAGTGCTCATACGGATGCATGCCCCTGTGCCTCGAGGATGATGTTCGCGATCTGACGCGGGGCGAATCCGGCGATCACGATGACCCACAGCACGATCACGATGATGAACAGCAGGCGCTGATGCTTCGCGCCGCCCGACCAGAAGTCGATCGCGATGATGCGGAGACCATTGAACGCGTGGTACGTGATGGCGATTACGAGCGCGAGTTCGCCGAGGCCCATGAGTGGCGTCTTGTATTCGCTGATGACGCTGTTGTAGGCCTGCGGAGAGATTCGCACGACCGAGGTATCGAGAATGTGCACGAGCAGGAAGAAGTAGATCGCGACACCGGTGATGCGGTGCAGTACCCACGACCACATGCCCTCGCGACCGCGGTACACGGTGCCAGGCACTCCACGCCGAGGCGGCTTGATGTTCAGCTTGTTCGGGGGAGTGGATGCCGAGGGACTCGGCAGGGTTCCGGCCGGATTCTCAGGCACGAGATACCCTCCTTGGCTGTGATCTGGACCGCTCAGTCGCGGCCTGTGCGTTTGGGGAGCGAACAGTATCCAGTGTATGGCGACCCGTGGCGACCTGCCGCCAAGGACATCCTAACTATCTCGATTTCAAGAGACTTTTGTCTGATTCACGCGACGGGCCTCGATCACGGCGTCGTAGTGGCCCATCAGTTGATCGCAGATCGTGGTCCACGATCGCGACAACACAGAACGACGCCCCGCAGCTCCAAGCCGCGCACGGAGTGCGGGATCGCGCGCGAGAAGTTCCACTGTGGCCCGCAGCTCAAGATCGTCGCCGGGGTGATAGAGGTAGCCCGTCGTTCCATGGTCGACGAGATCGATTGGTCCTCCGGCCCGCGGCGCGACAACCGGCAGACCGGATGCATGCGCCTCCTGGATCGTCTGACCGAACGTCTCCTCGGTGCCCGTGTGCAGAAACACGTCGAAGCTCGCATACGCGGCGGCGAGATCACCGCCGTGGAGTTCGCCGAGAAAGTCGACCGGCATCCCCGCGAAGCGCCTCCGCAACGCGGGCAGCGACGGCCCGCCTCCGACAACGGCGAAGCGGATGCCCGGCAGCCCTCGAAGCGCCGCCATCCGCTCGACCTGCTTCTCCGGCGCGAGACGACCCACGTATCCGACAACCACTTCACCGCGCGGAGATAGCATGCCGCGCAATTCGCTGGTGGACTTGAGCTCCGCGTTGCGCGGGTGGTAGCGCTGAAGATCGACGCCTCTGCCCCAGCGAGCGACGCGATCGATGTGTGCTCGGGCCAAATCATCCATGGTCGACGTCGATGGCGCGAGAGTCAGATCCGCTCCACTGTGCACCCAACGCATGATTCGCCAGGCGACCGCAGTGGCCGCGCCCAGGTGATTGCGCCGCGCGTAGCCCGCGATATCCGTCTGGAAAATGGCGACGGTGGGCACGCCCATGCGGTTGCTCGCGGCGATTGCCTCTGCACCCAGGAGGAAGGGCGAGGCGACGTGAACAACGTCGGGGGCGAAGTCATCCAGCAACTTCTGCACCTGGGGACCGGGGATACCGACGGGAAAGCGACGGTACGACACCGCCGGTACCTGCGCGACGCGAAACCCGGCGTACCGCAGCGGTGCCCCGGCCGAGGGAACGACGACCAGGGCCTCGTGCCCCCGAAGCCGGAGGTGATCGAGAACCTTGCACACGCTGTTGGTGACGCCGTTGACGGTGGGGAGAAAGCTTTCGGTCACGACCGCTACTCGCATACCGACGACGCTACGGCGCCGCGGTGCAGCACGGCTTTCTTCGGGGTTAATGGCGGCTTAAGAGTGGGTGCGCACACCTATGGTTGTCGTATGAGTGAGCAGTCGAGCGGCCTGGATCGGTTCTATAGCGTGATTCCCGCGGGCGGGATCGGGTCCCGGCTGTGGCCGCTCTCGAGGGCGGATGCGCCGAAGTTCCTTCACGATCTGACCGGTTCGGGACACACTCTGTTGAGAGACACGTGGGATCGCTTGCTTCCGCTCTCGGGCCCCGATCGAATCATGGTGGTGACCGGTCGCGCGCATCGTGCCGCCGTCGAGGCGCAGGTGCCCGAACTGATCGATATCAATGTCGTCCTGGAGAGCGAGCCCAAAGACTCGTCGGCGGCGATCGGACTCGCCGCCGCGATCCTCGAACGTCGCGAACCGGGCGTGATCATCGGCTCGTTTGCCGCCGATCACGTCATTTCGAACCAGCCACGCTTTCGACGCGCGGTGACAGAAGCCATCGCCGCAGCCGACGCCGGCAACATCGCTCTCGTCGGCATCACGCCGACCGAACCGGCGATCGGATTCGGCTACATCCGTTGTGGTGATCGCGTCGAGATCGCCGGCGCCCCGACAGCGCTCATGGTCGACAACTTCGTGGAGAAGCCCGACGTCGAGACCGCGCAGGCCTACCTTGACGACGGCAACTACCTGTGGAATGCCAGCATGTTCATTTCCCGGGCCGATGTACTGCTGAAGCAGCTGGGCGAGTCCGAGCCCGAACTCTTGGCCGGCCTTCTTGAGCTCGCAGAAGCATGGGACACCCCGCGGCGCGGCATTGTGGTTGACAAGGTCTGGCCGAATCTCAAGAAGATCGCCATCGACTACTCCGTCGCAGAGCCGGCCGCGGCACTCGGTCGACTCGTGGTCGTGCCCGGTGACTTCGGCTGGGATGACGTCGGCGACTTCGCGTCCATCGCGAAGCTGCACGCGGCGGGGCGACCATCCGATCTCGCGATTCTGGGGGAGGGCGCCCGCGTGCTCGCCGACTCGTCGAGCGGAGTGGTCGTCAGCCACAGCAAGCGTCTGATTTCTCTCATCGGTGTGACCGACATCGTTGTGGTCGATACGGACGACGCTCTCCTCGTCACGACAACAGCAAATGCGCAGAGGGTCAAAGCTGTCGTGGATGCGCTGAAGCTCTCCGGCCGCAGCGAGGTGCTGTAGCCAGACGTCATCCTGCCTAGGATCGAGACCATGACTGACCAGCAGACAATCGCAGTCGATTGGGACGCCCTTCGCGAGGCCGCCACGGCGGCGATGAAAAGGGCATACGCTCCCTACTCGAAATTTCCCGTCGGTGCGGCTGCGCTCGTCGACGACGGCCGAATAATTTCGGGATGCAACGTCGAGAACGCGTCGTACGGGCTGACGCTCTGCGCCGAGTGCGCCCTGGTATCGAGCCTGCATATGACGGGTGGCGGTCGGTTGATCGCGTTCAGTTGCGTTGACGGATCTGGCGCGGTGCTGATGCCGTGCGGTCGGTGCCGCCAGTTGCTCTTCGAACACTCGGCGGAGGGCATGGTGCTCGAAACTGTGTCGGGACTTCGCACCATCGACGAGATTCTCCCGGATGCCTTCGGCCCCCGTCAGCTGGTGGAGTACGGTACCTCTACGGAAGCTACGAGCTGACGTCTCACCACCGACAAAGGAGTCGAACACAAGCCGCTAACTAATCATTTCGTTTACATTTCGGGTCCATACCGGATTGGTAACCAAATGGCCGTGATGGCCGCTCGGGCGACAGCGACGAGTGCGCATGTCTATAACCTGAATCAACATTCCCCCGCATGCCTCACGAGGGCTGCG
>DATAZY010000033.1:0-35717 GCA_036271795.1 Galbitalea sp. | reverse complement strand
CGGCGAAGGACTTCTCATTGCCGGCGAGCTTCGCGATGATCGCGTCGAGATTCTTCTTCGCGCCGGCGTCGAGCTGTGCGTTCGCACCCGGTGCGGTCGCGGATGGGGCTTTCGGGTCCGTGATCGTCATGGGATCTCCTTTGATCGTCTCTTCATTGTTGCTCAGAACTCCCTCGCCGTCCTACTGCTGCACTTTGCAGGAATGTCGGTGGCAGTTCATAAGGTACGTATACGTACTAAACCAGAAAGGATGCGACATGGTTCAGTCGAGCGGGGGTGGTTTCGGCTACACCTTGGTGCACGCCGCACAGGTCTGGCGAACAGAGGCGAGCGCTGCGCTCGCGCCCCACGAACTCACCGTTCCCCAGTTCCTGCTGGTGATGGCGCTGTATCGCCAGCACAGGCACGCGTGGCTCCCGCTGACGCAGGCGGAAGTTGCGCTTCGACTGGGCATGGATGCGAACACCACCTCCCAGATCGCGCGCGGGCTTGAGGCTCGCGGCCTCATCGCCCGTTCGCCGCATCCCGACGACGCCCGTGCTCGGGCGCTCAGTCTCACGCCGGCGGGCGTCGATCGTGCGATGGCAGCGTCGGTGGCCGCGCGCGCCTTCAACGACCTGTTCTTTTCCCCAATCACCGTCGCGCAGCAGGAGTTGCTCGCCGCCATCCTCGAATCCCTCACAGAAGCATCGGAGAAACGATCATGACCCACTTCACCATCACCCCCGACGGTCCGTTCTCACTCGAAGCCGCGTCGCGCTTCGGCTTCGGTCCCAACACCGGCCGTCCGACCTATGCGGATGCCCAAATGAAACTCGCGTTCGCAGCAGACGACTTCCGAAACTACGCATTCGTGATGCTCAACCAGCGGCCGGACGGTGAGCTCACGGGCACGATCGAGAGCGAGGCCGACACCGAGGTCGTGCTGAGGCAGGTGCGTCGCATCCTGTCGCTCAATGCGTCGGGCAGCGAATGGGCCACGGTCGGCCAGAAGGACCCCGTGCTCGGGGCGATGCAGCGCGAGCATCCCGGACTCCGGCCGGTCTCATTTCACTCGCCCTATGAGGCGGCGGCGTGGTCGATCATCAGCGCACGGCGGCAGCGGGCGCAGGGTACGGTCGTCCGAAACCGGATCGCCGAGCAGCTCGGCCGCGTCTACGGCGAGGGCGACGATCGACTGTTTGCATTTCCCACACCGGAGCGACTTCTCGAACTCGAGTACGTCCAGGGTCTCGAGGCAACCAAGGTGGTGCGGCTGCACGTCATCGCTCGCGCGGCGCTGGAGGGCCAATTGGACGCCGATCTGCTGCTGGGCATGCCGACAGAGCAGGGGATGGAGCACCTTCTGAAGCTGCCGGGAATCGGGCCGATGTACGGAACGCTGATCCTGCTGCGCGGCACCGGCTCCGTGGATGCGGAGACGGGCGTCGAACCGCGACTGTCGACCTATCTCGCGCACTTCTACGGGCTCGGCGCCGAAGCCACTCCCGATCAAATCACGGAGATCATGGATGGCTGGCGACCGTTCCGCACCTGGTCGGCTGTGCTCACCCGCGTAAGTGGCGATCAGCTGGGACTGCCACTTCCAGCCAGTCCGGATTTTGGTCGCAGGCAGCGCAGGTAACATCGCTAGCACCTCTTCCGGAAGGGCCCGCCACGCCATCCATCCCCGTCATTCTCAGCACCTGGTCGTTTGACCCGGTGGCCTGTGTCGTCGCCGTCCTGCTGGCGATCGTCTACGGCGCCGGTGTCGTCGCGGTTCGGCGCAAGGGGGAACGCTGGTCGGGCTGGCTTGTCGCGGCGTTCTACCTGCTCGGGATCGGCTCGTTCCTCGCCGTGAACTTCGGTTTTCTGGGCCGATATAGCTACGACCTGCGCTGGGCTTTCAGCACGCGAACGGCGTTGCTGCTGTTCGTGACGCCCGCCCTGTTGGCGCTCGGACGACCCGTGACCCTCGCTCGAAAGACACTCGGGCAGCGCGGAGCCGACCGGATCGACCGATTCATGGCGACCCCGGTCATCAAGTTCCTGGGCAACGCGGTCGTCGAGCCGTTTGTCACCGTCCTCATTTTCGCGATATTCCTCACCCCGATTGCCGGCGTGCTGCGTCTGAGTCCATTCGGGCAGGCCGGGGTCACGATCCTCATTCCCGCGATCGGCCTGCTGCTGGTTCTGCCGCTCATCGAATACTCGTCGCACCGCACCGCGTTCTTTGTGACGGTCGAGTTTTTGCTGGCATTCGTCGCGCTCATCGTCGACGCGATTCCGGGCATCGTCATTCGCCTGAGCGGAACGGTGCTCGACGGACTCGGACGCGCCGCCGGCGCACATCCGGCCTGGTATCCGAACCCGCTTCGAGACCAGCAACTGTCGGGCGACCTGCTCTGGTTCATCGCAGAGCTGGCGGACGTTCCGGTGCTGATCATCCTGTTCATCCGCTGGACTCGCGTCGATCGCAAGGAAGCGAAGTCGTACGACGACCTCACCGACGAGCAGATGGATGCCCTGACCCAGGAACACCTGCGGCAACGGGGGAACTGAGCCTCCAGCGAGAATCGGGCTAGTGGGTTACCGTGACCTAGGTTACAGTGGACGGTATGCTGCTCGAGATCTTCGTCCTGAGTGTGCTGCGCACCGGCCCGGTTCACGGTTACGAGCTCAAGCGCCGCGTGCAGCGGCCGTCCCTGACCCCGCTCAGCAATAACTCGCTGTATCCGATGCTGCGACGGTTCGAGGTCGATGGCCTGGTAACGAAGACGGTCGAAGAGCAGGACGGCCGTCCGGCGAGAAACGTGTACGCCATCACCGATGCCGGCCGCGCGCGACTGACCCAGCTGCTGACCGAGTTGCCGGCATCGCTGGCGGCGAACGACGAGGAGTTCCTGGTTCGCCTGAGCTTCTTTGGCGAAATTCCGGCAGCACATCGGCGCGCGATCCTGGGGGCCAGGGAGGCCGTTCTGGATGCGACTCGCGCCCAGATTGGAACGCTGCTGGCCGAGAGCGGTGGCCCCGGCAAACCGAAATGGCGCACGCTTGTGATGGAACACGCCCTCGAGATGAACCAACGCGAACGCGACTGGATCGCGGAGCTGGAGAAAGAAATGGACGACGAATGACCGCAACCGAAACGACGGCCCAGACGAGTGCGCCGCTCGGTGCCATTGCCCGTTATGCGCTGCTCGTCGGCCCGCTGCTGAGCATGATCGACTCGAGCATTGTCAACGTTGCGGTCCCGTCCATCGCTCGGGACCTGAAGGTTACCGACCTGTCGAGCATCCAGTGGGTCGTGAGCGGCTACCTGCTTGCACTTGGTGTTTCGCTTGCCGCGACCGCCTATCTTGCCAAGCGTTTCGGCGTTCTCCGCGTGTACACGATCAGCATGGTGCTGTTCGTACTCGCGTCGGCCGCGTGCGCGTTCTCGGGCGACGTCGGTTGGTTGATCGGATTTCGCGCGTTGCAGGGCTTTGTCGGGGCGCCGCTGGTTCCGCTCGCGATCAGCATCCTGCTCGGTAAGAACGGCGTCGGCGGCGGCAAGATTCCGGTGTCTGCCGCGCTAACCCTGTTTCTCGCACCCGCCCTCGGTCCCACAATCGGTGGTCTCATCCTCAGCGGAAACGACGCTTCACACTGGCGCTGGATCTTCCTGATCAATGTGCCAGTCGGCATCATCGGGCTGCTGCTCATGCTTCGTGTTCCGCGACACATCGCGCCCGGGGCGAATCCCGAAACCAAATTCGATCCGATCGGATTCCTGCTGTTGGGTGTCGGACTGACGGCGGCGCTGTACGGCGCGACCCAGGGCACCACCCAGGGGTGGGACAAGCCCATCTGCTGGGCGCCGTTGGCGGGTGGTCTGCTGCTCCTGGTGATCTACACCTTCTGGGCGCTTCGGCGTCCGCATCCCGCCGTGAATCTTGCCATGGTTCGTCATCGCAACTCGGCGATCGCGCTCGTTCTGCAGGTTCTGTGCTCGGTCGTGACATTCGGCACGGTCTTCCTGCTCCCCATTTTTACCCAGGATGTCCAGGGTCATACCGCCCTGGCCACGGGTATCGCCCTACTGCCTCAGGGCGTCATCATGGGCATCGGCACCTACGTCGGGCAGAAGCTGACCGGCAGGGTTCCGCTGAAGGTCATGGTCATCCTGGGGTTCGCGATCCTGGCTGTGTCGAGCGTGTTCCTGTTGTTCCTTGAGACCGACACGCCGCTGTGGGTGACCGCGCTCATCCTGTCCGGGCGGGCGATCGCGATTGGTTTCGTCACGGCACCGCTGCTGGTCGCGATGCTCGCACCGCTCCCCGAGAGCCAACTGCCGGATGGCAACACCCTGTTCAACATCACGCAGCGACTCGGCGGCTCGATCGGCGTCAGCATCCTGGGGTCGATCGTCGGGGCCGCCGGTCTCACGCTGAGCCAGAGCGTCGATCGGTTCCACTGGGTCGGCGGAGGACTGATCGCTCTTGCCGTCATCGCCGGATTGCTCTCGCTGTTCCTCAGCACAGACAAGATCGACCCGACACGAGTCGCATCCGCCATCCCCGACTAGCGCCGCCGCTAGTCGGAGGGGTCTCGGGCCCGGAGTTTTTCGAGGTCCCGGCGTTCGCGCTTCGTGGGGCGACCGGCGCCGCGATCTCGCATCGGCGTGAAGGCCACTTCTTCGCGGGGCGGAGGCGGGGGAGTGAGATCGGTGTAACTAGCCGCCGCGACGGGTGCGCTCACCCGCTTGGTCAGCAGTGTTTCGACGATGACGATCTTGTCGAAACCGGACTCGCGGTAGCGAATCTCGTCGCCCACGTGCACCGGTTGTGCCGCCTTCGCGCGCTCGCCATTGACGCGCACGTGACCGGCACGGCACGCCGCAGTCGCGAGGGACCGGGTCTTGACCAGCCGCACCGCCCAAATCCAGCTGTCGACGCGGGCGGAGGTCGCGGGCGCAGCCATCAGCTAAGCGCTGGCAAGCTCGGACTTCCAGCGAACGAGGCTGCGCACCGTCTCGCTGGGGTCATCCCTGAGGTGTTGCATGGCGTCCGCGGGAACGGAGAAGTTGACCGCCAGCCAGCCGCGCACCAGCTCGGACTCGTCGTCGGCGAGAGACCGCAGGATGTAACACGGCGTCGACTCGTTGCGCGCGACGCACCCGCGCACGCCGGCATCGGGGTCCGCGGCGAGCTGGGCCATGACATCCTCGGGCGTGTGGTAGCTGCTCGCCACGCTCTCGCGGATCTTTGGATTGGAATCTGCGGCAAGCAGTCGAAGTCGCGCGAGCTTCGAGTCGGTGACCGGTGGAGCGGGATGTGAGGTCGCCGCGAGCAGTCGCGCCTCCTCCGTCGTGAGCATCGACGGTGCCGCCAGGCGCATCGCGAGACGCTGCGCCGGGGTGTTGAACCGGATGCAGGACATGCTTCTAAATTAGCTGACCACCGGCGACTCGGCACCGTGGCGCGGCGGAAACGGGATGATCGGCGAGACGTGCGCCTGGTAGTCGGCATACTCCGGATATTTCGATCGCGAGATGCTCTCCGTGAAGCGGGTGGATCCGATGAATAGCGTGGTCAACAGGACGGCGCCGACGACGGTCCACTGGAGGATCGACTGCGCCGCAACAACGCCGAAGAAGAACAGCGTCCACCACTGCGCCTGTTCGAAGAAGAAGTTGGGGTGACGACTGAAGCGCCACAGCCCGGTCTGCAGGAAGCGCGGGCTGGGCTGCTGTCCGGCATCCTGTTCCGATTTCTTCCAGGCCTGGAAGTTCCATTGCTGCTGGTCCGCGACGGTCTCGCCGACCGTGCAGGCGAAGAAGACCACGGCGACCACGACATCCCAGATCCCAAACGGCGTGGCGCGATTCTGGTACGCCGTGAAGGCCGGCAGGGCGATGAGCAGAAGGATGACGTTCTGCCAGATCACGATGAAGAAGAAGTTGAAGAATTCGAACTGCAGCGGCGACATCCGGGCCCTGAGGACCGCCCAGCGATAGTCCTCGATGCCGTTGTAGCCACCCTTGCGAGCGAAGTTGAAGGTGAGGCGAGCGCCCCAGATGGTGACGAGCGCCGCCATGACGTCAAGTCGAACGTTCGCGAGGCCCGCGAAACCCGCGAAAATCCACACGTAGGCGACCGGAATAATCGACCAGATTCGATCGACCCAGGAGTGGTCGTGCGTGATCAGGGATGCGATCCAGACGAAGAGGCAGACGCCCGCGGCTGTCCACAGGGCGACGATGAGAGGAGACACCCCGGCAGCTTACTGCCGTGCCAGGACTCGATAGACTCTGGGCTATGCCAGGAACAGACCGCATCCAGGTCAGTTCCCGAATCCTGACCATTCCCAACCTGCTGAGCTTCATCCGGCTCGCCCTGGTCCCCGTTTTCCTGGTTTTCATCATCGTTGGCGCGGATCTCGCCGCTCTGATCGTCCTTGTCGTCTCGAGCGTCACCGACTACTTCGACGGGGTCATCGCCCGGAAATTCCAGCAGGTAACCCGGCTCGGCCAGCTTCTGGATCCCGCAGCAGATCGGCTGTTCATCTTCGCCGCGCTCGTCGGCCTGTGCGTTCGCGACATTATCCCGTGGTGGCTCGTCGTCGTCATCGTCGGGCGCGATTTCATGCTGCTCGTGCTCGGGATCGTCCTCGCCAACCATGGCTACGGACCGCTGCCGGTACACCATCTCGGCAAGGTTGCGACCTTCTCCCTGCTCTACGCGCTACCGATTCTGATGCTCGGGCTCGCATTCCCGGTCATCAACTGGATCACCAACCCGGTCGGTTGGGCCTTCGCCCTGTGGGGCGCATTCCTCTACTGGTGGGCCGGGATTGTCTACATCCTTGAAACTGCCCGCGTGATTCGAATTCCGCTGGGCGCGTCGGCCGCGGCATCCGATACGCTGGGTGGCTGAATGGAGGTGCACGATGGTTGATTCCCGTGGGGCAGATTCGCCTGAAGAGCCGGTCGAACCAGCCGCTGTTGCTCCTGCAGCCGAGCATTCGGCATCCGACGCGACGATGACCTTCACCGGCGGGTTCGCAGCCCAGGTTGCCGCGCTCGACAACGACGTCACGGCCGAGGAGCACGATGCGATCGCCGCGCTGCCATCCGGTTCCGCACTTCTCGTTGTGCGTCGCGGGCCGAATGTCGGGGCTCGCTTCCTGCTCGACGCCGATTTGACCACCGTGGGGCGTCATCCGGAGGCCGATATTTTTCTCGATGACGTCACCGTCTCCCGTCGACACGCGGAATTTCTTCGCAGCGGTCGAAGCTTCGAAGTCAAGGACCTGGGTTCGCTCAACGGCACCTACCTTGACGGAAACCGGATTGACGGAACAGCTCAACTTCTGGACGGCGCCGAGGTTCAGGTCGGCAAGTTTCGTCTCACGTTTTATGCCTCGCGTGTCGACCTCGTTCACGTGGCCGGCAACTAGTGGCGGCCGAGTCGGCCCTGCAGAAGACCGCGGGGTCTGCTGCACGCTCCGCACAGCCGCGCGAGTCTCTTCTGAGCATCGGGCAGGTGCTCGCGCGACTGATTCCGGAGTTCCCGGACCTCTCGCCATCCAAGCTCCGGTTCCTCGAGGAGCGGCAGCTGATCACCCCGGCCCGCACCGAATCCGGTTATCGCAAGTTTTCGGGCTCCGACCTCGACCGCCTGCGGTTCGTACTCACCATGCAGCGCGACCACTACCTGCCGCTGAAGGTCATCCGCGGCTACCTCGACGAATTGGATGCCGGCCGTCAACCCCAGTTGCCCGGAGTGGCAACGCAGGCACCCTCGATCCTGTCGACCGATCGGCGCTACACGAAGGACGAGCTGCTTCGCGAAGCCGGCTCGACGGTCATGCTCTTCAACGACGCCATCTCTGCCTCGCTGCTGTTGCCGGCAGAGCTGTTCGGCGAGGATGCCCTCTCGGTGCTGCACGCGCTCGTTGAGTTGCAGCGCTCCGGGATCGAACCCCGGCACCTGCGCGGATTTCGCGCGGCGGCTGAGCGTGAGCTCGGCCTCATCGAAAGCGCGCTCATCCCGGTCTCCCGACGCAAGGATGCGTCATCTCGCGCCAAAGCGGCCGAGTTGGCCAGGGAAATTGCCGGCCAGCTCGAAGTGGTACGGGGGAGCCTGATTCGCTCTGCACTGTCCAAGCTGCGGTAGCCAGTGATTTTGCCCCGAACCGTGGCCCCCGTTTCGACACGCCGTGGCCAATTTGACGAATGTCGTTGATCGGCGGTGTTGGCGTGGGTAGCGTTGCGGTAGGTAACCAGTAAGTCTCAACTTCAACCTGAAGGTTTGGCTTGACGCTCTACCGTGGTCGCCCAGTGGGTGCGCGTGGGGTGAGACCGGCCGAAAGCGCACGATCACGTTTTATGGAAGGCAAGGCCATGAGTGAACTCAGCCGTAGCGAGGATTCGCGCTACGACCTCGGCCTGCTCTTTACCGACGGGATGCCCGACCTGGACGACACCGCGGGCTACCGCGGAGCGATCGCGGCTCGCGCGGCGGGGATCAGCTATCGCCAACTGGACTACTGGGCCCGCACGGAGCTCGTCGAGCCGACCGTCCGTGGAGCGGCAGGTTCAGGTTCGCAGCGTCTATACGGCTTTCGCGACATCCTCGTCCTGAAGCTGGTCAAGCGGCTGCTGGATACCGGGATTTCGCTGCAGCAGATTCGCACGGCCGTGAACCAGCTGCGCGAAGCGGGCGTCAACGATCTCGCGCAGACGACCCTCATGAGCGACGGTGCGAGTGTCTACCTGTGTACCTCAGACGACGAGGTCATCGACCTCGTTAGTCGCGGTCAGGGCGTCTTCGGAATCGCGGTCGGCAAGGTGCTGCGCGAGGTGGAGTCCAGCCTCATCGCTCTCGATTCCGTGAAGGGTGAAGACCCGGCGGATGAACTTGCGCGTCGCAGGGCAATTCGCGCCAGCTAGCCGACTCACTCTCCTAATTCAGGAGGGTACTGGGCAACGGGTGGCGAAAGTGACCCCATTGGTGGACACCACCACACACCTGTAACACCGGCTCCTGAATTGCGAGAGCAAACTCCTGAATTGGGAGGGGGCTAGGCGAACTCGCCCAACTTCGCGGTCCGCATGACGCGCTCAAGCAGCTGGTCGAAGTTGCGAGCCATCTCCTGGGCACTCTCGCCCGGCCAGACGTGAAGCGGCTTCGCGGCGCCCTGCGCCTGCTGGAGCGAGGTGCGCTCGGGCAGCTGCGGACTGAGGACGAGAGGGCCGAACATGTCACGCAGTTCCTTGATCCGAAACTGGTGCTCCAGAGACTGCACTCTGGCACGGTTCACGATGATCCCAAGCGGCTGAAGCCGGGGGGACAAGCCCCGACGGATCTCTTCGATGGCCCTCAGAGCGCGGTCTGCAGCGGCGACGGAGAACAGTCCCGGCTCGGTCACGACGGTCACGCGGTCGCTGGCGGCCCACGCGGTTCGGGTCAGCGCGTTGAGCGAGGGGGCGCAGTCGACCAGGACCAGGTCGTAGTCGGATTCGACGTTGGCGAGCGCCTCCTCGAGCTTCCAGATATCGCGGATGCTCGGATGCGGACCATCGAAATTGATTGCCGACGGCGAGCCGATCATGACGTCGATCTTGCCGCTGCGGCCGCGTGTCCAGCCGCTCGGTGCGATGGCGGCACGGACGATTTTTTCTTTCGGACTGGCCAGGACGTCGGCGACGTTGAGGTGGCCGGCGACGTTAATGTCCATGCCGGTCGAGACGTCGGACTGGGGATCGAGGTCGACGACGAGCGTTCTGAGTCCGCGGGCGAAAGCGGCGGAGGCTAGCCCCAGCGTCACCGTGGTCTTTCCCACGCCCCCTTTAAGGGAGCTGACGCTGAGTACATGCACAAGGAACGACGATACCTTCACTAGTCTGAAAGAACCTAAATCATGCGCGCGTCACGACCGTTCGCGCGCCGGATCGTCTCGTGCGCCTCCCGTAGAATTGACCCACCCTCGGAAAGGACCGCATGTTCACAAAGATCCTTATTGCCAACCGTGGTGAGATCGCCATCCGGGCGATGCGCGCGGCCTACGAGCTCGGCGCTGCAACGGTAGCGGTCTTCCCCTACGAGGATCGCAACTCTGCGCATCGGATGAAGGCCGACGAGGCGTACCTGATCGGGGAGCGGGGGCATCCGGTCCGTGCTTACCTCGATGTCGCGGAGATCATTCGTGTCGCGAAGGACTCCGGCGCGGACGCGATCTACCCGGGTTATGGCTTCCTCTCCGAGAACCCCGACCTGGCCCAGGCGGCAGCGGATGCCGGGATCACATTCATTGGCCCACCCACCCAGGTCCTCGAGATGGCCGGTAACAAGGTAACCGCGAAGGAGCACGCCGTCGCGGCGGGCGTTCCCGTGCTCGCGTCGACGCCAGCATCCAAGGATCTCGACGAACTCATGGCAGGCGCGGACGGCATCGGCTTTCCGATTTTCGCGAAGGCCGTCGCGGGCGGCGGCGGGCGAGGGATGCGCCGGGTTGAGAAAAAGGAAGACTTGCGCGAAGCCCTCGAGGCCGCAATGCGCGAGGCCGACAGTGCGTTCGGCGACCCGACGATGTTCCTCGAGCAGGCTGTCGTCCGGCCGCGTCACATCGAGGTTCAGATTCTTGCCGACGCCACCGGTGAGACGGTGCACCTGTTTGAGCGTGACTGCTCCGTGCAGCGTCGTCACCAGAAGGTCATCGAGATCGCGCCTGCGCCCAACCTCGACGAGGACATCCGCCAGGCCATGTACCGTGACGCGATCGCGTTCGCCCGATCGATTCACTACGAAAATGCCGGCACTGTTGAGTTCCTTCTCGATACCGCGGGCGAGCGTAAGGGCCAGCACTTCTTCATCGAGATGAACCCTCGCATCCAGGTCGAGCACACCGTGACCGAAGAGGTCACCGACGTCGACCTGGTCCAGTCGCAGATGCGAATCGCGGCGGGGGAGTCGCTCGCCGGGCTCGGTCTCGAGCAGAAGGATCTGCGCCTGCGCGGCGCCGCGCTCCAGTGCCGAATCACGACCGAGGACCCGGCCGCGGGATTCCGTCCGGACACCGGCAAGATCACGACCTATCGCTCGCCCGGTGGGGCGGGCATCCGCCTCGATGGCGGCACGATCAACGCCGGTGCCCAGATCTCACCGCACTTCGACTCGATGCTGGTGAAGATGACCTGCCGCGGTCGCGACTTTCCGTCGGCCGTCACGAGGGCGAAGCGCGGTCTTGCCGAGTTCCGCCTGCGCGGCGTGACCACTAACATCCCGTTCCTGCAGGCCGTCCTGGACGACCCGGACTTCGCTGCCGGTGATCTGAGCACCTCGTTCATCGACGAGCGCCCGTGGCTGGTGCGCGGTCACCAGTCCAAGGACCGTGGCACCAAGGTGCTCAACTGGCTGGCCGACGTTACCGTGAACCAGCCCAACGGCAGCGGTGCGGATCTCATCAATCCGGCTCTCAAGCTCCCCGATATCGACCTCGATGTTCCGGCCCCTGCGGGTTCCCGGCAGAAGCTGCTCGAGCTCGGGCCGGTTGGTTTTGCCACTGCCCTGCGCGCGCAGACCGCCCTCGCGGTCACCGAGACGACGATGCGGGATGCCCACCAGTCCCTGCTTGCGACGCGCGTGCGCACGAGGGATCTCGTCGCGGTCGCCCCGTACGTAGCTCGCTTGACGCCGCAACTACTCTCGGTCGAGGCGTGGGGCGGTGCCACCTACGACGTCGCTCTGCGGTTCCTCAGCGAGGATCCGTGGGAGCGCCTCTCTGCGCTGCGCGATGCGCTGCCGAACATCAACATCCAGATGCTGCTGCGCGGCCGCAACACGGTCGGCTACACACCGTACCCGACCGAGGTCACGGACGCTTTCGTGCGCGAGGCGGCGGCATCCGGCGTCGACATCTTCCGCATCTTTGACGCCCTCAACGATGTTTCGCAGATGAAGCCGGCCATCGAGTCTGTCCTTGCGACCGGCACGACCGTCGCCGAGGTCGCGCTCTGCTACACCGCCGACCTGCTGGATCCGGCCGAGAAGCTCTACACGCTCGACTACTACCTGAAGCTCGCCGACCAGATCGTTCAGACGGGCGCGCACATCATCGCGATCAAGGACATGGCCGGGCTGCTTCGAGCGGAAGCGGCGGAGAAACTCGTCACGGCACTGCGTGAGCGCTTCGACCTTCCGGTGCACGTGCACACGCACGATACCGCCGGTGGACAGCTTGCGACGCTGCTTGCGGCCAGTCGCGCCGGTGCCGACGCTGTCGATGTCGCCAGCGCTCCCATGGCGGGCACGACCAGCCAGCCCTCCGCCTCTGCTCTCGTCGCGGCACTTGCCCATACCGAACGCGACACCGGTATTTCGCTGCAAGCGGTCTCCGACCTTGAGCCGTACTGGGAGGCCGTCCGGCACGTCTACAAGCCGTTCGAATCCGGCCTTCCCGGTCCCACCGGGCGCGTATACAAGCACGAGATTCCGGGCGGCCAGCTGTCCAACCTGCGTCAGCAGGCGATCGCGCTCGGACTGGCGGACCAGTTCGAGAAGATCGAGGATCTTTACGCGGCGGCCAGCCGCATCCTCGGTCGTCCACCGAAGGTCACCCCGTCGTCCAAGGTGGTCGGTGACCTCGCTCTCGCCCTCGCCGCGGCCGACGCCGATCCCGACGACTTCGAGCAGAATCCGCAGAAGTACGACATCCCGGATTCTGTCATCGGTTTCATGGCCGGTGAGCTTGGTGACCTGCCGGGCGGCTGGCCGGAACCGTTCAGAACGAAGGTGCTCAAGGGGCGCACCGTGAAGATCGGTGTCGAAGAGTTGGGCGACGGTGACAGGGCGGACCTCGAAGCGGATTCCGCGACGCGCCGCCGCACTCTCAATCGGCTGCTTTTCCCGGGGCCCACGAAGATATTCGAAGAGAATCGGGAAATGTTCGGCGATCTCTCCGTGGTCGACACCACCGACTACCTCTACGGACTCCAACAGGGCGTCGAGCACATCGTGGAGATGAGCAAGGGGGTGAGCCTGTACGTCGGGCTGGAGGCGATCGGCGAGGCGGATGACAAGGGCATGCGCACGGTAATGGCGACCATGAACGGTCAGCTGCGCCCGGTCTTCGTTCGCGATCACAGCGTCAGCGTGCTGGCCAAAGCCGCCGAGAAGGCGGACCCGACTAAGCCGGGACACGTCGCGGCCCCATTCTCCGGTGTCGTGACGCTGCAGGTCGAAGAAGGCCAAACCGTGGAAGCAGGCCAGGCCGTCGCATCCATCGAGGCCATGAAAATGGAGGCCGCAATCACTGCCCCAGTGGGCGGAGTTGTTCGCCGTCTCGCCATTCCGGCGACCCAGCAGGTGGATGCCGGCGATCTAATCGTAGAAATTGACTGAGGACAAGCCCAAGCTTCGTTTTCATCTCGGCGGTAGACTCGCTAGCTGTCCAGAGATAAGGGAACCGTAACTTTTGGTGACGCAGCAGAAATCACAAGACAAGAAAGCCGAGTCAGCAGTAGCACCCAAGACCGCTGGCGAACCGCGGAGCGCGGCTCGGGCTGCAGCACGCGCTGTCGAAAAGAAAGAAACGGGCGCAGCAGCTCCGGCAGCAGAGATAATCGCACCTGTCCGTCCCGTGCTCCGGCGCGTCGTTTCGCCGCGCACGGCACCAACGGCGCTTCCCGAGACGGTCACATTCAGCGTCGACCTTCCCGCGCACGTTCACGAGGCGCCGGAGCACGAGGTTGCGGTCGCAATCCACGACGTTCCCATCGACCCGGGCATCCCGGAGCCGTCGACAACCTCTGTTCCGATCCAGGCGGTGGCGACCGTGGTGGCACCCGTGGAAGCCGCGCCGCCCGTAATCGTGCCGCTGCCCGGGGACGAGCCTGCGCCATATACCCGCCGCGACAGCCTTCGCGGTGAGCCGTCGCCGACGCCTGAACCGGCGGCGATGCTGACGGCCGAGCGGCTGCTCGACGTTCGCAAGAAGCGCCGTACCGCTCCAGAAGGTTTCTGGCCGGAGCTGCTTTACCACGCATCGCTCCACCTCATCAACATCGGCGACTCGCTCCGGGTGCGTGAACGCAAAGCACTGGAAGCCCGTATCGCCAAACAGTTCGAGGGCGGAGCCCGATTCATCCCCGTCCTCACTCGCAAGGGTGGCGTTGGCAAGACCACAGTCACCGCGCTCCTCGGCATGGCCATGGCGGACGTGCGCGATGACAGGGTCATCGCCATTGACGCAAACCCGGATCGCGGAACGCTCGCCGAGCGAGTCAGCAGGCCCGGCCGTTACACCGTGCGCGATGTCGTCACCCGCGCCTCGTCGATCAATGGCTTCACGGACTTCTCGACCCTGGTCTCGCGAGACGAGACCCGGCTCGACATCCTCGCCTCCGACACCGATCCGCTGCTCGCCCAGGCATTCGACGAAGACGACTACAACGTCGTGGCCGACCAGGCGGCGAAGTACTACTCGGTCATCCTGACGGACTGCGGAACCGGAATTGTGCACTCGGTCATGCGCGCGACGCTTCAGCGCGCCGACGGGATCGTCATCGTCTCGGGTGGCAGCGTCGACGAGGCACGTCTCGCTTCCGAGACGCTCACCTGGCTCGAGGCGAACGGTTATCCCGAGCTCGCACGCAATGCGGTGGTCGCGCTCAACACCGCGACCCAGGCGACGAATCTGGTGAAGCTCGAAGAAATCGAGGCGCACTTCAATTCGCGTGTCCGCGCGGTCGTGCGCATGCCGTACGACCCACACCTTGCCGCTGGCGCAGTTGTGAACTATCGGGACCTCAAGCCTCTGACAATCAACTCAGCTCGCGATCTTGCCGCCCTGGTCATGGACGGTCTTCCCGTTCGTCGGGAAAACTGAGCGGATGACGGAACGGCAAATCCGACTGTTTGGCGACCCTGTTCTCCGTTCGGTCTGCGATCCGATCGCGCCGGGCGACACCAGGGTCACGGGTCTCATCGAAGACCTGATCGAGACGGTCAAGGTGCCCGGGCGTGCAGGCCTTGCGGCGAACCAGATCGGTGTGGGTCTCCGAGCCTTCAGCTACAACGTCGACGGCGAGGTCGGCTACATCATCAATCCGGTACTGGTCGAGAGCACTGGGGAACTGGAACTCGTCGATGAGGGCTGCCTGTCGGTGCCGGGATTCTATTTCCCGCGCAAGCGCTATCCGTTCGCGCGTGTGACCGGCGTGGACCTTGCGGGCGACCCGATGGAACTCAGCGGCGACGGTGTCTTCGCCCAGGCGCTGCAGCACGAAACCGACCACCTCGATGGTCATCTCTTCATCGAGGGACTCGAGCCAGAGGCCAAACGCGACGCGATGCGCGCAATCCGCCAGGCGCCCTGGTTTTAGCTTGACCTAGCTGTATTGCTAGCTCGACACCTTTTCCGCAGCCGCTTCCGCATACATCTCCTCGATGACGCCCGCGAAGTCCTTCAGGATGACGTTCCGCTTGATGCTGAGCTTCGGCGTCAGGTGACCGCTCGCCTCGGTGAGGTCGCAGTCCAGGATGTGGAACTTGCGGATCGACTCGGCTCGCGACACGTGGGTGTTCGCCAGATCGACTGCCCGCTGAATCTCCGCGATGACCTTCTGGTTCACGCAGGCTTCTTCGAGGGTCAGATCCGGGGACTCGCCCTGGCTCGTGAGCCACGCAGGCAGCATCTCGCGATCAAGGCTGATCAGGGCGGCGATGAACGGCTTCTGCTCGCCAACCACGATCACCTGGTCGATGATCGGATCCGCACGAATCGGGTCCTCGAGCACGGCCGGTGCGACGTTCTTGCCGCCCGCCGTGACGATGATCTCCTTCTTGCGGCCCGTGATGGTCAGGTAGCCCTCGTCGTCGAGCGAACCAAGGTCTCCGGTCTTGAACCAGCCGTCGTCGAAGGTTTCCTTCGTCGCTTTCGGGTTCTTCCAGTAGCCGTCGAAGATGTCGATGCCCTTGCCCTCGATCTCGCCATCGGCCGCAATTCGGATGGAGACACCCGGCAGTGGCGGGCCGACGGTCCCGATCTTGAAGTTCGATGGCAGATTGACCGTGAGCGGTGCGGTCGTCTCGGTGAGGCCATAGCCCTCGAGGATGCTGACGCCGAGGCTCCGATAGAAGTGGCCGAGGCGTAGGCCAAGCGGCGCCGACCCCGACACCGCGTATTCGACCCGTCCACCGAGAGCCGCGCGAATCTTGGAAAGCACGAGTCGATCGAAGAGCGCGAACTGGAGCGCGAGGCCGAGCGGCACCTTGCCGGCGTCCAGAGCCTTCGAGTGGGCGATCGCGACATCCGCCGCCTTACGGAAAATCTTGCCGCGTCCGCCGGCTTCCGCCTTCTGCTCCGACGAGTTGTAGACCTTCTCGAAGACGCGCGGGACCGCCAGCAGGAAGGTCGGACGGAAGGTCTCCATTGCGGGAACCAGCTTCGACGTGTCCGGCTGGTGCCCGACCTTGACGCCCGCGTCGACGCACATCACCGCGATGAACCGGGCGAAGACGTGGGCGAGAGTGATGAACAGGAGCGTGCAGGTGCCGGGGTTCACGACCTGGGGCAGCGCAGCTTTCGCGTTGCGGGAGAGCTCGAAGAAGTTCGAGTGGGTGAGAACGCAACCCTTGGGGTCACCCGTCGTGCCGGCGGTGTAAATGAGGGTCGCGACATCCTTGCCCTTGGCGAGATTGCGTCGACGTTCGATCTCATCGTCGGATACGTCGCCGCCGGACGCCGCGAGCTTGTCGAGGTCGCCGAGGTCGATGTTCCAGGTCTTGCTCACGAGCGGCAGATCGGCGTGGACTTCGTCGAAGCGTGCGTAGTGCTCCGCCGTCTCGGTGATGATCGCGATGGCGCCGGAATCGGAAAGGTCGAAGTGGATCTGGTGCGGCGACGACGTGTCGTAGACGGGGACGAGGATTGCCCCAGCAAACCAGACCGCGAAGTCCAGCAGCGTCCACTCGTAGCGGGTGCGGCAGATGAGTCCGATCTTGTCGCCGGGCTGGATGCCCGCAGCCACGAGCCCCTTGGCAAGGGCGCGCACCTGGTCGAGAAACTCGGAGGCCGTGACGTCCTTCCAGCTGCCGTCCGCCTGCGGTAGCGCGAAGAGGGCGAGGTCCGGCGAAAGCTTGACCCGGTCGATCAGCAGATCGGTGACATTCGACTCCGGGCTCGCTGCGACGGCTGCTGGCGTATCAATTTGCTGCACGGTATCTCCCTCGAAACCGGTTGGGACCTATCCACTCAACTCTAATCTTCTTCGTTGCGTGCCTGCCCGACGGATGGGGAGCTGCGTCCGGGAGAGCGCGCTCATTTCTGTAGGGTTAGATCTCGTGCAGGCCATCGGGATTGATATTGGCGGAACCAAAATCGCGGGAGCTCTCGTTGGCGACGAGGGCGAAATCCTGCTCGAGGAGCGCAGGCCGACTCCCGCGGGCGATGCAGACGCAATCGTGGATACGGTGGTCGAGATGATCGACCGTCTCTCGATCGGTCGCGAGGTCGCCGCCGCCGGGGTCGCCGCAGCCGGCTTCATCGACGCGGCCCAGTCGAGCGTGTATTACGCGCCGAACATCAATTGGCGCAACGAGCCTCTACGGCAGCGACTCCTGGAGCGCGTCGATCTCGACATCACGGTTGACAACGACGCGAACGCGGCAGGCTGGGCCGAGTTTCGATACGGCGCCGGGCGCCTCTACAGCGACATGACGATGCTGACGATCGGAACCGGCGTCGGTGGCGCAGTCGTGACGCAGGATCGCCTCTTTCGCGGCGGCTTCGGTGCCGGCGCAGAGATCGGACACCTCAGGGTTGTTCCCGACGGACTGCCGTGCGGATGCGGCGCCCGCGGATGCATCGAGCAGTACGGCTCCGGCCGCGCGCTGCTGCGGATGGCGAACGCCATCGCAGATGTCGGCGGCATCGGCCTCGCCCTCGCGGATGCCCGCAGGGAAACCGGCGAGCTCACGGGCGAGCAGGTCGCTGGACTCATCACCGCGGGCGATGCGGGCGCGCACCAGGCGCTCTGCGAGCTTGGCGGCTGGCTGGGAGCGGCGTGCGCGAGTCTCGCCGCCGTGCTCGATCCGCAGGTCTTCGTGTTCGGTGGGGGAGTCGCGGTCGCGGGCGACCTGCTGCTCGACCCCATTCGCGAAGCGTTCGTGGCACACCTGCCTGCGCGCGGATTCCATCCGGAACCGAAGTTTGCGATTGCGGAACTGGTCAATGATGCGGGAGTTGTCGGCGCCGCAGACCTGGCACGGATTCACGCTGCCGAGCGCTAAATACTCCACCCATCGACAACGCCCGTCGCGCTACGCTGAGTGGTCTGGGAGGGGTTCCGAATGCTGTACTGGCTTTTGAAGAATCTGTTCGTCGGGCCGTTGATGCTTACGGTCTTTCGCCCGTGGGTTGTCGGCAAAGAGAACATCCCCAAGTCGGGCGGCGTGATCTTCGCCGGAAATCACCTGTCGTTCATCGACTCCGTCTTTCTCCCGGTGGTGCTCGATCGTCCCATCTACTTTCTCGCCAAGAGCGACTACTTTCGCGGCACCGGAATCAAGGGATTCTTCACCCGCAAGTTCTTCAACGGCACGGGCATGCTGCCGATCGATCGTTCCGGCGGCAAGGCGTCTGAGGCCTCGCTCAACACCGGTCTTGCCGTACTGGCGAAGGGCGAGCAGCTCGGCATCTATCCGGAGGGCACGCGCAGCCCCGACGGTCGGATGTATCGCGGTCGCACCGGCGTCGCCCGGATGATCCTCGAGGCGGGCGTTCCCGTAATCCCCGTCGCCATGGTCGACACCGACCAGGTCATGCCGGAGGGCAGCACCATCCCGAAGGTCCGTCGCATCGGCGTCGTGTTCGGCGAACCGCTCGACTTCTCCCGATTCCACGGACTCGAGGGCGATCGGTTCGTGCTGCGTGCGATCACCGACGAGATCATGTACGAACTGGGAAAGCTCAGCGGCCAGGAATACGTCGACGTGTACGCATCCTCCGTGAAGGAAAAGGCGACGAAGACGGCACGATAGGCTGATTGGCTGGGCCGAATACGCCCGATCCCACCTCTTCGCTGCAAGGAAAACTCCGTGGTTGACCCGTCAGAAACCGTCGTGCTCGCCGATCCCGCTGTGATCGCCGGCCTCGACTATTGGCGGACGCTTCCCATCAGCCAGCAGCCGGCCTGGCCGGATCCGGATGCGGTTGCCGCGGCGAGCGCCGAAATCGCCGGACTCCCGCCGCTGGTCTTCGCGGGTGAGGTCGACATTCTTCGCGAGCGGCTCGCGCGTGCGGCCCGCGGCGAGGCGTTCCTGCTCCAGGGTGGCGACTGCGCCGAGACCTTCGCGGGGGCGACAGCCGAGGCCATTCGCAACCGGGTCAAGACGATCCTGCAGATGGCGGTCGTGCTCACCTACGGCGCCTCGATGCCCATCATCAAAATGGGTCGGATGGCCGGCCAGTTCGCCAAGCCCCGTTCGAGCGACACGGAAACCCGCGGCGACGTGACCCTGCCCGCCTACCGCGGCGACATCGTCAACGGCTACGACTTCACCCCAGAGTCCCGGGAGGCCGATCCGCGCAGGCTCGTGCAGGGCTACCACACGGCCGCGTCGACGCTCAATCTGATCAGGGCGTTCACTCAGGGTGGTTTCGCCGACCTGCGCCAGGTGCACAGCTGGAATCGCGGCTTCGCCTCCAACCCCGCCAATCACCGCTACGAGAAGCTCGCGGGCGAGATCGACAAGGCGATCAGGTTCATGCTCGCTGCCGGCGCGGACTTCGACGAGCTCAAGCGGGTCGAGTTCTACTCGAGCCACGAAGGCCTGCTGATGGACTACGAGCGGCCGATGACGCGCATCGACTCACGAAACGGGACTCCCGTCAACACGTCGGCACATTTCGTCTGGATCGGGGAGCGCACCCGCGCGCTCGATGGCGCGCATGTCGACTACTTCAGCCGGATCCGCAACCCCATCGGCGTGAAGCTGGGGCCGACCACGACTCCCGCCGACATGGAGCAACTGATCGACAAGCTCGACCCGAACCGCGAGCCGGGGCGTCTGACTTTCGTCGCGCGCATGGGTGCGGGCAAGGTTCGGGATGCGCTCCCACCACTCCTCGAGGCGATCAAGACCCTTGATGCGAATCCGCTCTGGATCAGCGACCCGATGCATGGGAACGGACTGACCACGCCGACCGGCTACAAGACGCGTCGCTTCGACGACATCGTGGACGAGGTCAAGGGATTCTTCGAGGCCCACCGCGCGGCAGGAACGTACCCGGGCGGTATCCACATCGAGCTCACCGGCGACGACGTGACAGAGTGCCTCGGCGGCTCGGAGCAGATCGACGAGGCCGACCTCGCGACCCGGTACGAGTCGCTGTGTGACCCGCGTCTCAACCACATGCAGTCGCTCGAACTGGCGTTCCTGGTTGCCGAAGAACTGAGCGCGTTCGACCGCGCCGATATTGTCTAGCCGTCGACGAAGGTCACGACGATCGTGGAACCGAGTGGTGCGAGCGTGCCCTCGGCGGGACTCGTGCTCTTGACTGTGGGGTCAAACCCGTGGTCGGCCGCCGGGGGATAGCTGAGTTTGAAGCCCGCGGCGAGCAGCTTGGCCTTTGCGGCGCTCCAGAGCCCCAATCCCGTCGGGACCTCGACCATCTGCGGTCCGCGCGAGGTGATCAGCAACACTGGGGAAGTATCTCCGACGCGGAAGAGCCGTCCGACACCTGCGGCGTTCGTCTGCGGGTCGATGGAGACGACGTTGCCGACCGGAATGGTCGCGTTGTACGCCTCGCTGCCGGCCTCGGACACTGTGAGGCCTGCCTTCTTCAGTTTCGCCTCCGCCGCGATGACCGACAGGTTCGCGACGTCCGGGAGCGGGCCGGCCGACACGATCAAGGTGATCGGTCTCTTCTGGCTATAGGTCGTCTGCTTCAGGAGGCTCGTGCCGCCGGTCCTGTCGTAGTCGATGACGGTTCCCTTGGTCACCTTCGGGTCGAACTGTCGGATGGTAGGACTTCCGACCAGGAATTTCGCGCTGCGGATCGCCGCCTTTGCCTGGGTCTCCGGCAGGCCGGCCAGCACCGGGATCGACAGCTGCGCCGGACCCTTCGACAGGATGATCGTGACCTTCGCGCCCTTGGCTACGCTCCTGCCAATCGCGGGGCTGGTGGCCGACACGGTCCCCGTTGCATTGTCCGGATCGAACCGGCTGGTCGTCGTCGTCAGTGGGGTGAAGCCCGCATCCGTCAGCGCAGCCGTCGCCGCAGTGAGCGTGTCGCCCGCGACGCTGGGAATCGCCGCATTGGCGCCCGGTCCGGCGCCGAAGTACCAGCCGGCTCCGCCTGCGAGTCCCACCAGCACGACGATCACCACGGCCAGCAACCAGCCGCGACCGCGACGTCTGCGCGAGCGGATGGCGAGGTCATCCACGGCGGATGACACGGTGGGGGCCGTCTTCCGACGCGTTGGTGCGAGAATCTGGGTCTCCGAGGTGTCGCCGCGGGGTGGTGGCGCGACAGCGGGGGGCATGACCATCGTCCGCTGGGCGACGGTCGGCGCGTTGTAGGCCTCCGCATCGAGCGTGGAACGCACCGCAATCACTTCGTTCAGTAGCGCGCGTGCGTCGCGCGGCCGCTCATCCGGTTCGCGCGCGGTCGCCCAGAGCACGAGTTCATCGAGCTCCGCGGGAACCCGAGGATTCTCGGTGCTGGGAGACGGCACGGTGTCGTTGGCGTGCTGGTAGGCGATCTGCATGGGCTGCTCGCCGACGAAAGGCTGCTTGCTGGTGAGCATCTCGTAGGTCATGATTCCGACGGCGTAGATGTCACTGCGGGTGTCTGCGATTCCGCGGGTGACGAGTTCGGGGGAGAGGTAGGCGATCGTGCCAAGCAGTGCCGCGCCTGTCGCGGTGTTCGCGCTGGCGGCGCGAGCGAGGCCGAAGTCGCCGATTTTGATGCGGCCATCATCGGCGAGAAGTACGTTCTCTGGCTTCAGGTCGCGGTGAACGATACCGGCCTTGTGCGCCGCCGACAGTCCGGCAAGGACGGCTTCGAGGATGTCCAGGGTTTGGTCTGTGGTGAGCCGTCCGTGTTCCTGCAGGAGGTCGCGCAGCGTGATTCCCGGCAGGTATTCCATGACCAGGTAGGCCATATCGCTGTCCTGGCCCTGGTCGAAGACGTTGACGACGTTGGGATGAGCGAGGCGCGCGGCCGACCGGGCCTCCTGGATGAACCGGTCCCGGAACTTGCTGTCGTCGGACAGGTGGCCGTGCATGACTTTGATGGCGACCTTGCGCTCGAGTCGCAGGTCCGTCGCCAGGTACACGGTCGCCATTCCGCCCCGCGCGATGCGCGAGCGTACCTGGTATCGGCCGTCGATGAGCCGGCCTACCAGGGAGTCCGTGGAGCCTGCAGTCACTGTCTGATTGTA
The DNA here is from genome assembly GCA_036271795.1 of Galbitalea sp. Taxonomy (GTDB): domain Bacteria; phylum Actinomycetota; class Actinomycetes; order Actinomycetales; family Microbacteriaceae; genus Galbitalea. The sequence continues at coordinate 13,306 of DATAZY010000033.1, read as the reverse complement.
GGTTCGGGCACCCGTGCGACTGCTCTGAACACGGCGCTACCGGCCAGATACGCAGGTAGCCGAAATTCTCAGCCCAGTTGGGCCAGAAGCGCTCGCGCCGGCGCTTCCCACTTGGCGTACGCGTTCGGGGCCGCAGAGACCTGCACGGCCTGTGCGGCCTGGGTTACGGTCATGGACTGCCAGCCGGGGATGTCGAGAAGGCCACGGGTCTTGCCCTTGTTCGGGTTGTGTGGTCCGCCGTAAAAGAGTGCCGCCGCGTAGCTGGGGGTGGTGAGTTGGGCGATGGTGCCCCAGCCGGCGCTCGGACGCTGCTGGAACAGGCCGACGGAATCGCGGTCACCATAGCTGAGGTTTTGCAGGCCAGATTCCTGCTCGGCGGCTGCGAGCGCGATGACGATGCCGTAGTCGGGAACGCCGAGCGAGCGACCGACCGAGATGATGACCCGCGCGTTGGCCCGGACACTGCCAGCGGAACTCGAGACAACCGTCACCGGTCCAACCTGCGCTGGCTGGACGCCCGCGCCCGGGATGACAAGCGTGCGTCCGGCGTAGATGATGCTGGACGCGGAGAGTCCGTTGGCGGAGAGGATGGCGGTAATCGTCACCCCGAATTTTCGGGCGATTGCGGTGACCGTGTCGCCGCGCTGGATCGTGTAGCTGCCGTTTGCGGCGGGTGCCGCCGGTGCCATCGCTACAGCGGGCGTGGCCGAAGGAGCCGGAGACACAGCCGGGGATGGCGTCGCAACGTTCGTCAGTTTGAGGACCTGGCGCGGGAAGATCAGCGACTTCCAGCCGAGACCGTTGAGCGCGAGCACCGAGGCGGTGGAGAGACCGTAGCGGCCTGCGATTCCGCTGACGGTGTCACCCGCGCGAACCGTATAGGTGCCCGGCACGACAACAGACGCGATCGAGACCGTGGACGTGTCGGTCGTCGGCACGGACGTCATCGAATCCGTCGTGATGGTTCCCGTGAGTCGAGGGATGTTTGCGTTCGGATTCGTCGAATTCACCTTGCCGCGCTGGTCCGGTTTCTGGGTCGCCTGGAGGGGCGCGAGGCCGAGGCTCGAGAGCGCGAGAGTGCCGACCAGGAGCACCGGCATGGTGGCAGACAGTGTCTTGTTGGTTCGAGCCGGTTCATGCGCCTCATGCGCCGCGAGATGGCGTGCCCGGCCGTCTGTCGAGCCGGTGAGAAGCGTGCGCGTCGGCGCCAGCCCGACGAAGGGCGAGGTCGACGGGCGATCCCGGTCCGAAAACTCCGACATGAACATCCCGCCTCACTGAAGGGGCCTGGCAGTACAAGGCCGCTACGCGGACAACACCCCCTGCTATCCAGACACCAAACGTGACACAGAATAACACTGGTGTCAATCATTGAGGCTGGTGTGACTCAAGTAAAGAAAGGCAAAACGTGGGGCGAAATGCCGGGGTTGTGATGCCGCGCGTGAAAGGATTAACGGGTGGCTGATCTTCCGGACGTGCAGTGGCTCACGATTCCCGACCTCACGGAGCGACTCGGTCTCAAAGTCAGCCAGGTTCGTCGGCTGATCGAAGACCGCGCTCTCCTTGCGTCTCGTGTCGACGGAGTATGGCGCGTCCCGGCAGATTTCATCGTCGGCGATGAGCCAATGAGCGAACTCAAGGGGACGCTCGTTGTCCTCGGAGACAGCGGATTCAATGACGAAGAGGCCATGCACTGGCTGCTGACCACGGAGGACAGCCTCGGCGTGAGTCCGGTGGATGCGCTGAAGGCCGGCCGCAAGGCCGAAGTCAGGCGGGTCGCGCAGGCACTCGGTTTCTAGATTTATCTGCCAGCGGCGGGTAATCGGGCTGACGATGGCGGCCAGTAGGGCTGACGGGACCTAGGCAGTCCGGTTGATGACGGTGTCGGCGAGTTGTCCGAGCTCGGTGAGGGCAGCGCGATCGAGTGGCGCTTCGTCGAGGGCTTCGCGGGCCAGTCCGACATTGTGCGAAATCATCCGCTCGACCTTGTCAACCGCTCCCGACTCCACCAGGGTGCTCTGCAACATCCGGATCTGGTCACCGTCCAGGGCGGGATCCCCGAGCAGCTCGTCGAGGAGGCGGGCGGCGTTCGCCGGCAGCCCTGCGCGGGCGAGTGCGATGAGCACGGTGCGCTTGCCTTCGCGCAGATCGTCCCCGGCGGGCTTTCCGGTGACGGCGGGATCGCCGAAGACGCCGAGCATGTCGTCCCGGAGTTGGTAGGCGATCCCGAGCGGAAGCCCGAATCCACGGAGCGCAGCCAGCTGTCCGGCGGTCGCGCTGCCCATGCTCGCGCCGATGACGAGCGGCGCCTCGACGCTGTACTTCGCCGATTTGTAGACGAGAACCCGGTGTGCGCGAGACAGCTGGTCGCTCTCCGGCGAACTCCGCCACGATCGTTCCTCGAGAATATCGAGGTACTGGCCAAGGGTGACTTCGGTGCGCATCCGATTGAATTCGGCGCGCGCCGCGTCGGCCGCGGAACGTGAATCGAGCAGACCCAGGCCCTGCTCGATCAGTTCGTCACTCCAGCCCAGAACCAGGTCTCCGAGCAACAGGGCACCGGATGTTCCGAAGCCGGCCCCTGGGCCGGTCCAGCCATTCGCCCGGTGCAGCTCGGAGAACCGAACGTGCGCGGCGGGCATCCCGCGCCTGGTGTCCGAGCTGTCCATGATGTCGTCGTGTACCAGCGCCGCGGCATGAAACAGTTCGAGACCGGTCGCGACATCGACGACACTCGCGAGATCGCGCGGTGGGTCGAGTGCTTCGAGCGGGTCGAATCCGTCTCTTCCCGCACCGACGGCGTTCCACCCCCAGTAACAGAAAAGCGCACGAAATCGTTTGCCGCCGCGCAGCAAGGAGCCAGAAAACTCGATGAACGGATCGAGTTCCGTCGCAATCGCGGAAACTGCCGGCCGCCGCTCGGTCAGAAATTCATCGATTCGAAGGCCGATCAAATCAACTAACCGGGTACTCACAGGCACGCTCCTAGCCTAGCCAGACGGCGACGGCTACTATTAAGCAGTAGTTGTCGTACGTCACCGAGGTGCGTGAGGTAAACAGAATGCCACTTTCCGAGCAGGAGCAGCGGCTCCTTGAAGAAATGGAGCGCAGTCTCTACCACAACGATGCCGATTTTGTGGCTGGTGCAGCCGGTCGGCACGGTCGACCAACGTACGCGATGGTCGTCACGGGTGTCCTCATCGGGATCGTCGGAGTCGCAACCCTGATCGCCGGTGTAGTTATTCGACTTCCCATTATCGGAGTCCTCGGATTCATCCTGATGTTCGCTGGCGTCCTGATTGCGCTCACGCCACCGCGCGGTGCTCACGTTCCGCAGGCCGAGCCGGAAGCGGATGCCAGTGCCGAGGGTACGCGGCAGAATCCCGGCGATCGCTGGACATCCAGGCCGGATGACACGGACGAGTAGCGAGCACCTCTAGACAGGTCGCTAAGGGCTGATCCTCACGGATCGGCCCTTTTTTGCGCTCTGACGAACCACATCGGCGCAAAATCGGGCTATTTCCCTCCACCGCCCTCCACTGCCATTTTCCGTGGGATTTCTCCTCTGACTCGAACTGGGGTCATGAATTCTGTTCGGAAAACTGCACATTGTGGAGCTAAGTGGAGTAAAGTGGAGGTCAACCTGAAATTCTGGCCGGATCGTTGAGGGGAGCGCAGATGTTTCTTGGCACCTACGCACCCAAGCTCGATGAGAAGGGCCGCATCATCCTTCCGGCGAAGTTCCGCGACGAACTCGCCGCCGGCGTCGTCATCACCCGGGGCCAGGAACACTGCCTGTACGTGTATAGCTCGCGTGAATTCGAGCGCGTGCTCGAGAAGGTCAGCCAGGGTCCGGTCACCGACAAGGACACCCGCGACTATCAGCGCGGCCTGCTCTCCGGCGCAATCCAGGAACAGCCGGACAAGCAGAACCGGGTCACGCTCCCGGTGATCCTTCGCGAGTACGCGGGACTGGATCGGGAACTGACCGTCATCGGTGCAGGCAACCGCGCCGAGATCTGGGACACAGAAGCCTGGAACACCTACTACAGCGAAGCCGAATCGAAGTATGCGAACAGGACAGAGGAGGTGATCCCCGGGCTCTTCTAGCGCCCAGCAGCCGACCCTCAGCCGTTCTGGCCCCGACATCACTTCCCCGGTGTCGGGTCGCATGAATGGATGGGGATCAGCTCCTGGGGGCAGGGATTACAGATCTTGCCCGTTTCTCATGGTCGACACCTCTCTCCATACCCCCGTGCTTCTCGCCCGTACGCTCGAGCTTCTCGCGCCCGCACTCGCCGGATCCGGCTCCGTCCTCGTCGATGCGACGCTTGGCCTCGGTGGACACGCGGAGGCATTCCTGACCCGGTTCCCGGAGCTGGTACTGGTCGGAATCGATCGCGATCGGGAGGCACTGCGCCTCGCGGGGGAGCGGCTCGCGTCGTTCGGGCCCCGGGTCCGGCTCGTCCACGCGGTCTACGATGCCGTGCCCGCCGCGCTCGAGTCGGAAGGATTTGCCCGCGCTACCGGCATTCTGTTTGATCTCGGCGTCTCATCGCTGCAGCTGGATCGCGTCGATCGCGGGTTCTCGTATTCGCAGGATGCCCCGCTCGACATGCGCATGGATGCCTCATCCGAGTTGACGGCGGAGCGCATCCTCGCCGAGTACACCGAGGCGGACCTCCGGCGGATCTTCTACGAATACGGCGAAGAAAAACTCGCCCCACGCTACGCGCGCAAAATCGTCCAGGCTCGCGAGACCTCCCCCTTCTCGCGATCTGGCCAACTGGTCGACGTGCTGACCGCGGCCACCCCCGCCGCGGTCAAGCGCGCCGGTCATCCCGCGAAGCGCGTCTTCCAGGCGCTTCGGATCGAAGTCAACGACGAGCTGGGTGTTCTCGCGCGCGCAATTCCTGCCGGCATCGATTCCCTTGCCGTTGGCGGACGCATGGTCGTCCTGGCCTACCAGTCGCTCGAGGACCGGATCGTCAAGCGGGCGTTCGCGGCGGGATCCGCTTCGAGCGCGCCGAAGGGACTTCCGGTGGAGCTCCCGGAGCACCGACCGCAGCTGCGTCTTCTGGTTCGCGGCGCCGAACTCGCGAGCGAGCAGGAACGAGCGGACAACCCGCGCGCAACTCCCGTGCGTCTTCGAGCGATAGAGCGAGTGAGGGACGCCGCGTGAGCGCCAACGTTGCCTTCGCGGCACCGGTGCGCCATCCGCTCCAGGGCCGTCCCCGTGAGGCGCTCGAGGCCGCGCCGCAGTATCCGCGACGCGTCCAGATCGTCACGACTCGAGCCCAGCGGCGAGCCCGGCCGAAGCTGGTATACGCACTCGGCGCAACGGGAGTGATCTTCGCGATCTTCCTGGCGCAGCTGCTGATCACGATCGCACTGTCCGGTGGCGCGTACACGATCACCGACCTCCAGTCGAGCCAGCAGGCACTCGGGCTGACCGCGTCATCGCTCAACGAGAAGCTCGAAACTCTGGGGTCGAGCCAGAACCTCCAGGCGAATGCGCTCGCGCTCGGCATGGTGAACTCGTCTCAGGCGGCATTCCTGCGACTGTCCAACGGATCGGTTCTCGGCACCGCGACGGCGGCCGGCTCCGCATCCTCGACGTCGGCACAGAACGGCTCGAGCGACAGCGTCCCCAACTCGCTGCTGACTGACATCCCTCTCATCAAATCCACAGGGGCGGGACACGGCGACTCCAATGCGTCGAATTCGCCGACCAACAACTCAGACTCAACGCAAGGAGGGTCCTCGACAGCATCCACTGGCACCGTCACTCCCGCGGCACCGCCACCGCCGCAGAACGGTGACCTCCCATCCCCGGTGACGCACTAGGACGCAGTACTAATGAGCAGTGTCAATGAAGCGCTAGTGAGCAGAGCGATATGAGCGGGGCCAGGCGAACGGGCCGCAGGCTGACGCTCACGGTCGTCATCGCGGTTCTCGTTGTCATCGTCTTCACCGGCAGACTGTTCCAGCTTCAGGTCGTACAGGCAGCGGCGCTCGACAAGGTCTCGGCGAAAAACCAGTCCACGACGGTGGTCACCCCTGGCATCCGGGGATCGATTGTCGACACCAACGGGGTCGTGCTCGCACAGAGTGTCGACCGCTTCAACGTGACGGTCGCGCCCAAGGATTTCCTGCTCGGGTACTACCGGGTCCCCACCGATAAGAACACCTTTGTCCCGGTTGCCACCAGCATCGCGAAAATTGCGAACGTCACGGGCCTGTCGGCCGCGGACCTCACCGCGATTGTCGAAAAGGATCCAAAGTCCCTGTTCGCTACCCTCGACAAGAACGTCACCCTTGCGGTGGTGGGGAAGCTCAAGAAACTGAAGATTCCGGGCGTCTACTATCCCGCTGTTGCCGCCCGGAGCTACCCCAACGGAGCGATCGGGGGAAACCTCGTCGGATTCGTCGGAACGGATGGCCCGCAGGCGGGCGTCGAGAAGGAGTACAACGGCTGTCTCGCCAGCACCGCGGGCCAGTCGACCTACCAGACCGGTGCCGATGGTGTGCGGATCCCGGGCAGCACGGTCAAGCAGACGGACCCCGTCAACGGTGGGACTCTCCAGCTCACAATCGATCGTGATCTGAGCTACCAGGTTGATCAGGCGATCATCGCGCAGGCGCAGGTACTGAATGCGCCATGGGCGACTGCGGTAGTTGAGCGTGTCTCGGACGGGCACCTGGTAGCAGTCGACGACTACCCCACCGTGGACCCCAATGATCCGGGGGCGTCGAAGCCGGGCGCCACCGGTTCGCTCGCCTTCACGCAGCAGTACGAACCCGGGTCGACATTCAAAGCCATGAGCGCGGCGGCCCTCATCGATGCGGGTGCGATCACGCCGACGACTCCCGTGGTCGTACCGTCCGTGCTGCGCCTCTCCAACGGTGGATACATCAAGGACTCGTTCTCTCACGGCACCCTGCACTACACGACGGCCGGCGTGCTCGAGAACTCGTCGAACATCGGGATCTCACTGCTGTCGGAAAAGCTCCCGGCACCCCAGCGCTACGACTACATGGTCAAGTTCGGGGTAGGACAGAAGACGGCGGTCGATTTCGCCGGCCAGGCCTCGGGGCACCTGCCCAAGCCACCGTGGGACGTCGTCACCACGAAATCGGTCGAGTTCGGCCAGGGCGTGAGCGCGACCTCTGTGCAGGTGGCGCAGATCTTCGAGACCATCGCCAATCACGGGGTGCGCGAACCCTCGACGCTGGTCGAGAAGTGCACGAAACCGGACGGCACCGTCATCGATACATCTACGGCCAAGCCCGTCCGCGTCGTCAGCGCAAAAGCCGCGGACGAGGTGCGCGGGATGCTGGAAACCGTCGTCTCGGGTGGCCCGATCAGCTCACTGTTGAAAATCCCCGGCTACCGCATCGCCGCCAAGACCGGAACTGCACAGGTTGCGAAAGCGCACGGCGGCGGATACGGCAACGATTACATCATCTCCGTGGCCGGAATGATCCCCGCGGAGAACCCGCAGTACGTGGTCGTCGTCACCTTTGGCCCTACTACGCTAGAGACGTCGGCAGGTGCAGCGCCGGCATTCAAGAACGTGATGTTGGATGTGATCGACAGATATCGGATCCCGCCGTCGACGACGCCGGCGCCATACGTCCAAACCACCTGGTAGACCGGGGCCTTTCGCCCACCGGGCAATGCCACAGAAAGAGGACCCACGTGACCGATCGGATCCCCCCGGTCCTTCGCCCCGAGCACCCGCAGGCTCGCCCGCTTGCCGGGCTGGTCGCCGAGTTCGGGCTCACCGCAGAGGGTTCGACCGACGGAGTCGAGCTGAGTGGTGTGACCCTGAGCACCTCGGATCTTCATCCCGGCGATCTCTATGTCGGCATTCGCGGTGCACACAGTCACGGTGCGAGCTACGCCGCCGAGGCTCGAGAGGGCGGCGCGGTCGCGATTCTCACCGACGCGGAGGGCGCGGAGATTGCCAGGGGCGCCGGGCTTCCCATCCTGGTCGTCGCGTCACCACGCGAGGCACTCGGCGAAATCTCGGCATGGGTCTACCGCACCGCCGATCATCCGCCGCTGCTTTTCGGCACGACCGGAACCAACGGCAAGACCTCTACGTCATACCTGCTCGAGGGCATCCTGAAGCAACTCGGCCTGGTTTCCGGGCTCAGCTCGACCTCTGAGCGACACATCGGCGACCTCTCGGTCGTGTCGCGACTGACGACGCCGGAGGCGAGCGAAATGCACGCGCTCCTCGCGCGCATGCGCGAGAGCGGGGTGCGTGCCGTCGCCGTCGAGGTGAGCGCACAGGCGTTGTCGAGGAATCGGGTGGATGGCATCGTGTTCGATGTCGTCGCGTTTACCAACCTCAGCCATGACCACCTCGACGACTACTCGGACATGGAGGAGTACTTCCAGGCGAAGCTCGCCCTGTTCGAGCCGGAGCGGGCCAGGCGCGGCGTCGTCTCGCTCGACTCCAACTGGGGCCAGCGGGTGGTCGACTCCACCCGGATCCCGGTGACGACCATTTCGGCCACCCCCGGCATCGACGCGGAGTGGATGGTCGAAATTGTCGAAGAGACTGCCGCGTACACCGAGTTCACGCTCACCGGGCCGGAGGGCAGGTCTCTGCGTACGCGCGTTCCACTCATTGGCTGGCACATGGCTGCCAACGCCGGTCTCGCGATCGTGATGCTGGTCGAGGCCGGCTTCGAGCTCGAGGCGATCGGCCACGCGCTCGATGAGGACGGTGGAATCGTCGCCTACCTGCCCGGCCGCACCGAGCGAGTTTCGGGCGATCACGGGCCATCCGTCTACGTCGACTTCGGCCACAGTCCGGATGCCTTCCTCAACACCCTGGCCGCGGTTCGTAAGTTCACGCCCGGCCGCACGATCATGCTGTTCGGCGCCGATGGCGACCGCGACGCATCGAAGCGGCTCGAGATGGGGCGGGTCGCGGCGGACGGCTCGGACATCCTGGTCATCACCGATCATCACCCGCGATTCGAGGATGCCGCGTCGATCCGGAAGGTTCTCCTCGAGGGCGCCGGACTTGCAGAGCACCAGCCGCAGCAGACGCTGGAGGTCAGCCCGCCCGAGAAGGCCATCCGCGCGGCGGTTGCTCTTGCCGGCGAGGGTGACTCCATCTTGTGGGCCGGACCCGGCCACCAGGACTACCGGGACATCGAAGGAGTACGTACGCCGTACTCCGCCCGAGAAGAGGCCAGGGAAGCCCTTCGAGAGGCGGGCTGGGCGTGATTGCGTTGACCCTCGCCGACATCGCGCAGATCGTCGGCGGGAAACTTAATACCGCCATCAGCGACGACACCGAGGTCGCGGGATCCGTCCAGACCGACTCCCGCCTGGTCGCCGCAGGTTCGATCTTCTTTGCCCTACCGGGGGAAGTCACCGACGGTGCGTTCTTCGCGGATGCAGCCGTCGACAATGGTGCCGCACTGGTGATCTCGGAGCGCGAACTCGAGCTCCCGGTACCGCTCATCGCGGTGAGCAACGGAGTGGCGGCCCTTGCCGCCCTCGCCGCCGCGGTCGTCGCGCGCGTGAGGGCTGCCGGCACACTGTCCGTTATCGCCATCACCGGCTCGAACGGCAAGACCACGACCAAGAACCTGCTGCGCGCCATCCTCGAGAAACAGGCGCCGACGGTCGCCCCCCAGGGCTCATTCAACAATCACGTCGGAGCCCCGATCTCGATGCTCGGCATCGACTTCGCCACGCGCTACCTGGTGGTCGAAATGGGCGCGAGCGGTGCCGGTGAGATCGCTCGGCTGGTCGCAATCGCGAAGCCCGACATCGGAGTCGTGCTCAAGGTGGGTCTCGCGCACGTGGGCGAGTTCGGCGGAGTCGACGCTGTCCAGCGGGCGAAGAGCGAGATGGTGACGGACCTCAGCGAGGATGCGACGGCGGTCCTCAACGCCGATGACGATCGCGTCGCAGCGATGGCGGAACTGACCGCGGCAAAGGTGCGCTGGTTTGGCCTCTCTGGGTCCGCGGATGTCCGCGCGGAAGACGTCGAAGCGACGGCGACGGGCACGAACTTCACCGTCGTGGTTGGCGAGCTGCGGGTGCCCGTGCGACTGCGAATCCTCGGTGAACATCACGTGCTCAACGCCCTGGCTGCACTTTCGGTCGCCCACGAACTCGGAGTCGACCTCGCCCAGGCGATCGACGCGATCCAGGCCGTCGTTCGTGCGGAGCGCTGGCGGATGGAGCTTCTGCTGCCACCGTCCGGGGCAATCGTGATCAACGATGCCTACAACGCGAGCCCAGACTCGATGGCTGCGGCGCTCAAGACCCTCGCCCAGGTGCGCGGGCCGGAGGACCGCACGATCGCGGTCCTCGGCGAAATGGCCGAACTGGGGGAGTACTCGGACGAGGAGCACGACCGGATCGGACGGCTCGTGGTGCGGCTCAACATTCGAAAACTGATCGTCGTCGGCCACGGCGCACGCCACATCCACAACGCCGCGGGCCTCGAGGGTTCGTGGGACGGAGAGTCCGTTTACGTCGAGGGCCCCGATGAGGCATACGATTTGCTCCGTGAAGACGTGGGCGCGGGAGACATTGTGCTCGTGAAGTCTTCGAAATCGGCGAATCTTCGCTTCCTCGGCGACAAGCTGGGCGGGGTGAGCTAGATGATCGGCCTGCTCGTCGGTGCGGGTTTCTCGCTCGCCTTCACGCTCTTCCTCACGCCCGTCTTCATCCGGATAGCGAGGCGCTTGAACTGGGGACAGTTCATCAGGGATGACGGTCCGCAAAGCCACCACGCGAAGCGCGGCACACCGACGATGGGCGGAATCGTATTCATCATCGGGTCGGGTCTTGGCTACCTGGTCGGCCATCTTGCCGAGCACAAGGTCCCGGCCATCGCCGGCCTGATGATCTTCTTTCTGATGATCGGCATGGGCATCGTCGGGTTCATCGACGACTTCCTGAAGACGCGCCGCCAGCGCAGCCTTGGCCTCGGCGGCTGGGCCAAGATTGCGGGCCAGGTGATTGTCGCCTCGATTTTTGCCGCGATCGCCCTCAATTTTCCGGACGCGAACGGGCTGACTCCCGCCGGATTTTCCGCAACAAAGTCGCAGCCAGCCCAGGTCTTCATCTCGGCGGTTCGCGACATTCACTGGCTGAACTTCATGACGCTCGGCGTGATCGTGGGCGGCATCCTGTTCGCCCTCTGGTCGACCATCATGATCGTCAGCGCGTCGAACGGAGTCAACGTCGCCGACGGTCTCGACGGTCTGGCCACCGGAGCGTCGATCTTCGTCTTCGCCGCGTACATCTTCATCGGCTACTGGCAGTCGCTCCAGTCCTGCTTTAACAACGAGCGCCTGCTCGATCCGAATACCGCCTCGCTGTGCTACACGGTTCGGGATCCTCTGGATATCGCGGTGGCTGCCGCGTGCATCACCGGTGCACTGATCGGTTTCCTGTGGTGGAACACCTCTCCGGCGCAGCTCTTCATGGGCGACACGGGATCCCTGGCGTTGGGCGGTGCGCTGGCCGGGTTTGCGATCCTGAGCCGGACCGAGCTTCTGCTGGCCGTCGTCGGTGGGCTGTTCCTCATCGTGACCGGGTCGGTGATCGTCCAGAGGGCATACTTCAAAATCACGCACGGCAAACGCATCTTCCTGATGAGCCCGATTCAGCACCATTTCGAGCTCAAGGGCTGGGCGGAAGTCACGGTGGTCGTGAGGTTCTGGTTGATTTCGGCGATATTCGTCGCACTCGGTGTTGGGTTGTTCTACCTGGAGTGGATCACGCGCGCAGGATGATCACCTCCGCGCGCCTCGAAAACCTCACCAGCTGGCACTCAGAGTGGGCCGGTCTTCGCGTCGCCGTACTCGGCCTCGGAGTCACCGGATTTTCTGTTGCGGACACTCTCGTTGAACTCGGCAGCGAGGTATTCGTCCTGGCCGCAGGGGCGAGAGCGGAGCGCACGCAGCTTCTCGAGGTCATCGGTGCTCGCTATCTCGAGCATCCACTTACCAGTGTTCCCGCGGAGCTCCTGTCGTTCGATCCGGAGCTCATCGTCGTTTCACCGGGATTTCACCCCGACTCGCCGAGTCTTGCCTGGGCGACGGGACACGGAATCCCGATCTGGGGTGACGTTGAACTGGCCTGGCGCGTGCGCGACAAGGTGCTGCCGGTCGCGGATTGGGTGCTCGTCACCGGCACCAACGGCAAGACCACGACGACGCAGCTGGCCGCCCACATCCTCGAGGCGGCGGGTCGCCGGGTTGCCGCGGTCGGCAACGTGGGGATTCCCGTGCTGGATGCGGTGCGCTACCCGGCGGGGTTCGACATCCTCGTCGTCGAGCTCTCCAGTTACCAGTTGCACTGGCTCGGGCAAACTCCGGAGGGAACTCTCTCGCCATGGGCGAGCGTGTGCCTGAACCTCGCGGACGACCACCTGGACTGGCACGGTTCGCTTGACGCCTACCGAGACGCGAAGGCAAAGGTCTACACGAACACGCGAATCGCTGCCGTTTACAACCGCGCGGATGACGCGACCATGGTCATGGTCGAGGAAGCCGAGGTCGTCGACGGGTGCCGCGCGATCGGGTTCGGGCTGGACGCTCCAGGACCGAGCGACTTGGGTGTGGTCGACGGCATCCTGTGCGATCGCGCATTTCTCGACGACCGCGCGACGACCGCGCTCGAGCTGACAACGCGCGACGAGCTGACCGAGGTCGGTTTGGCTGCTCCGCACAACATCGCCAACGTGCTTGCTGCGTCCGCCCTGGTTCGATCGCTCGGTGTCGAGCCCGCGATCGTGCGCGATGCCCTGCGCACCTTTCGCCTCGACGCCCACCGCACGGAGGTCATCGCGACCAGCAATGGTGTCACGTGGATCGATGACTCGAAGGCGACCAATCCACACGCCGCCGCGGCCGCGCTGCGCGCGCATCCGTCGGTGGTCTGGATCGTTGGCGGGCTGCTCAAGGGTGTCAACATCGACGAACTGGTGCGGCAGCACGCCGATCGGCTCTCCGCCGTCGTGCTGATCGGCGTGGAGCGCGACACACTGCGTTCGGCATTCGAGCGACACGCGCCCGGTGTGGCCGTTTTCGAGGTCGATACGACCGAAACTAGGGGTGTGATGCCGTTGGCCGTGCGGCTCGCGGCGGCAGCGGCGAAGGCCGGTGACGTCGTGTTGCTCGCACCGGCCGCTGCATCCATGGACCAGTTCACGGACTACAAAGACCGGGGCACGCAGTTCGCGGAGGCCGTACGCCAGTCCCTCCAGGGACCATCGCCCTCGGAAGGATCACACGATGACGACGACCAGGGCGC
>DATAZY010000032.1:0-28402 GCA_036271795.1 Galbitalea sp. | reverse complement strand
ATGTAGCTCATCACGTGCTTGATGCGGGTGTAGTCGTCGAAGCCGTAGGCCGAGAGATCTTTGCCGTAACCGGAGTGCTTGAAACCGCCGTGCGGCATCTCCGCGACCAGCGGGATGTGGGTGTTGATCCACACGCATCCGAAGTCCAGGTTCTTCGCGAAGCGCATCGCACGAGAGTGATCCTTCGTCCAGACGCTCGACGCCAGCCCGTACTGCACGCCGTTCGCCCACTCAAGGGCCTGCTTCTCGTCGGTGAACTTCTGCACCGTGATGACCGGCCCGAAGATCTCGTTTTGGATCGCGTCATCCGTCTGCTTGAGACCCGAAACGACGGTCGCCTCGTAGAAGTAGCCGCTCGTGCCCTGGCGGTGACCGCCGAGTTCGACCTTCGCGTTCGACGGCAGCGCCTCGATGATGCCGCTCACGCGCTCAAGCTGGTTGGTGTTATTGACCGGTCCAAACAGGATGTCCTCGCGATCAGGCGCTCCCGTCTTCGCATTCTCCTTCGCCCACGCCACCATCGCGGTAACAAACTCGTCGTGAATGTTGGCGTGTACCAGCACCCGGGTGGCCGCGGTGCAGTCCTGACCGGCATTGAAGTATCCCGCGACTCCGATGCCCGCGACAGCCGCCTCAATGTCCGCGTCGTCGAACACGATGACGGGCGCTTTGCCGCCGAGCTCCAGATGTACCCGCTTGAGGTCGCTGGCCGCCGCCTTTGCGACCTCCATGCCCGCGCGGACCGACCCCGTAATCGACACCATTTGCGGAATTTTGTGTTCGATCATCGCCGCGCCCGTCGTGCGGTCGCCCGTAATGACGTTCAGCACCCCGGGCGGCAGGAACTCCGCGCACACCTCGGCCAGCAGAAGTGTGGATGACGGGGTCGTGTCGCTGGGCTTCAGCACCGTGGTGTTCCCGGCCGCGATCGCGGGCGCGAACTTCCAGACGGCCATGTTGAGCGGGTAGTTCCACGGGGTGACCTGGCCGATCACGCCGATCGGCTCGCGGCGAATGAAGGACGTGTGGTCCTTCATGTATTCGCCGGCCGACTTTCCGTCCAGGTTGCGTGCCGCACCGGCGAAGAATCGGATCTGGTCGACCGAGAGCAGAATCTCATCGGCAACCAGACTCGCACGTGGCTTGCCGGTGTCCTTCGATTCAAGGTCGGCGAACTCGTCCGCGCGCGCCTCCATCGCGTCGGCGATACGAAATAGGGCGAGCTGCCGCTCACCGGGCGTCGTCTCGCCCCAGATCTCAAACGCGTCGGCCGCAGCGCGAAACGCGGCATCGACGTCCTCCTTCGATGAGACCGGAGACGACGCGTACCCCGCCTCAGTTGCCGGGTCGAGAAGTTCGAAGCTCTCCTTGGCGGTAGCTTCCACGTACTTACCATGGACAAAGTTCCGGATTTCACGCTCGCTCATATCACCACTGTAGTAAGAAGGGCCGGAGCACTCCAGCAAGATTCCTGCGGATTTCGCCCGTGAATCGGTGGGATTGATGCGGATTCGCTTGTAGAGTACCCGCCGCGCTGACAGAATCGGATCATGAGCCCCCGGAGTCGACCGGCACTGAGCAAGTCCGTAAGTTTGGCGAAGCCGATGCAGCTGGATGAAGTATCGAAAGCAATCATCGAGCAACTGCAGACGGATGGTCGTCGGTCCTACGCGGAAATCGGCAAGGCCGTCGGCCTGAGCGAGGCCGCGGTGCGACAGCGCGTGCAGAAACTGACGGATGCCGGCGTCATGCAGGTCGTCGCCGTGACCGACCCGATGCAGCTCGGTTTCTATCGGCAGGCGATGATCGGCCTGCGGGTATCCGGCGACACCACGATCGTCGCGGACGAGCTGGCACAACTTGCCGCCGTCGACTACGTCGTCCTCACGGCGGGCAGTTTCGACATCCTTGCCGAGATCGTGTGCGAAAACGACGACGATCTCATCGAGCTTCTCAACAAGAGGATCCGCGCGATCCCCGGCGTCCAGTCGACCGAGACGTTCGTGTATCTCAAACTCCAAAAACAGTTCTACAACTGGGGCACACGTTAGTCGGTTGTGCAACCGCGGCAGCTACATCGGTAAGTGAGTAAAAGGAATCGAAATGACGACCACAGAACAAGCAGTGTCAACAACCGGCAGCAAGTTCAGCGAGGCAGAGCTGCAGCAGAAGGCAAAAGACCACCTCTGGATGCACTTCTCCCGCCAGTCCGTCATGGAGGATGGCGCGGGAGTCCCCATCATCGTGCGCGGCGAGGGCCACCACATCTGGGACTCGAAGGGCAAGAAATACTTCGACGGCCTGTCAGGGCTGTTTGTCGTCAACGCCGGCCACGGCCGACGACGCCTGGCCGAAGTGGCCGCGAAGCAGGCCGAGGAGCTCGCGTTCTTCCCGATCTGGTCGTACGCGCATCCCGCGGCCATCGAACTTGCCGACCGTCTCGCGTCGTACGCGCCGGGTGACCTGAACCGGGTGTTCTTCTCCACCGGCGGCGGGGAGGCCGTCGAGACCGCGTTCAAGCTCGCCAAGTATTTCTGGAAGCTGCAGGGCCAGCCGACCAAGCACAAGGTCATCTCCCGCGCGATCGCCTACCACGGCACTCCGCAGGGTGCGCTGGCGATCACGGGCATCCCCGCCATGAAGGCCATGTTCGAGCCCGTGACTCCGGGCGGATTCCGGGTTCCGAACACGAACTACTACCGTGCAGAAGAGGCCGGCTTCTCCGGCACCCCGGAGCAGTTCGGCCAATGGGCAGCGAACCGCATCGAGGAGATGATCCTGTTCGAGGGTGCCGACACCGTCGCGGCGGTCTTCCTGGAGCCAGTACAGAACAGCGGAGGATGTTTCCCGCCGCCGCCCGGATACTTCAAGCGCGTACGCGAGATCTGTGACCAGTACGACGTCCTCCTGGTTGCCGACGAGGTCATCACCGGCTTCGGCCGGATCGGCAACATGTTCGCGTCGACCACCTACGGCTTCCAGCCGGACATGATCACGTGCGCAAAGGGGATGACGAGTGGGTACTCGCCCATCGGCGCGACCATCGTGAGCGACCGGATCTACGAGCCGTTCAAGCACGGTTCTACGGCGTTCTACCACGGCTACACGTTCGGCGGCCATCCGGTCTCGTCTGCCGTTGCGCTGGCGAACCTCGACATCTTCGAGGAGGAGAAGCTCAACGAAAACGTCCGCAAGAACTCCCCCGTGTTCCGCGCCGCTCTCGAGCGTCTCATGGACCTGCCCATCGTCGGAGATGTCCGTGGTGACGGTTACTTCTTCGGAATCGAACTCGTCAAAGACAAGGTCACCAAGGAGACGTTCGACGATGACGAATCGGAGCGCCTGCTGCGCGGATTCCTGTCGAAGGCACTCTTCGACGCCGGCCTGTACTGCCGCGCGGATGACCGCGGCGACCCCGTTGTCCAGCTGGCCCCTCCGCTGACCATCGGCCCCGCGGAATTCGACGAGATCGAAGGCATTCTGCGCGGTGTCCTGACCGAAGCCTGGACCAGGCTCTGACCAGTTCGGACCGTCAGCAGAACTACCGCGAGCTCAGCTTCTGGCACGACTCGGTGCCGGATGACCTGAGACCGCGCGCCGCCCTGCCCGGAAACGCGAGCGCGGATGTCGCCATCGTCGGCGGTGGACTGACCGGCCTGTGGACGGCGTACTACCTGTTGCGGTCATCCCCCGGGCTGCGAGTTGTCGTGCTCGAGAAGGAGATCGCCGGGTTCGGCGCATCCGGCCGCAACGGCGGATGGTGCAGCGCGCTGTTCCCGCGAGAGACCGCATCGCTCGAGAAAGCCCACGGTCTCGCAGCAGCGCTTGCCATGCGACGCGCGATGATCGCGACCGTGGACGAGGTCGGAGATGTGACCGCGCGGGAAGGCATCGACTGCGACTTCGTGAAGGGCGGCACGATTGCTTTCGCCAGATCCGCGGTGCAGGCACGAGCGGCCGACGCCGAGGTTGCCGGGGCCGCACACTACGGTGTTGATCCGCTCGAGCGCCGGGAGGGGTCGGTTTTCGATCCCAACTGCGCGCGAGTGCACCCTGCCAAGCTGGTTCGCGGGCTTGCTCACGTCGTTGAGCGTCTCGGCGGAGTCATCTACGAGCAGACCGAGGTCACCGGCTGGTCCGCGGGCACTGTCGAGACAGCGATCGGCACGGTGTCCGCGCGGAACGTCGTGATCGCCCTCGAGGGCTACGGGGCGGCAGTGCGACAGACCCACCGTAGAGTGCTACCGCTGTACTCGCTCATGATCGCGACCGAACCGCTCACGAATGCCACCTGGGACGAGTTCGGGGTCGCCCACGGCCAGACATTCACCGACTATCGGCATCTCATCATTTATGGCCAGCGCACCGCCGACAATCGCGTCGCGTTCGGCGGGCGCGGCGCGCGGTATCACTGGGGCAACGCCATCCGACCGAGCTACGACCGTAATGATGGTGTCTTTGAGCATCTCAAGACCGCGCTCGCCGGGTTGTTCCCACAGACCGCGGATGCCTGCATCACGCACCGCTGGGGCGGGCCACTCGGCGTCCCGCGCGACTGGCACGCGTCCGTCGGCTTCGATTCAGCGACCCGGATCGGCACGGCAGGCGGATACGTCGGCGACGGTCTCTCGACGACCAACATTGCGGGTCGAACGCTGGCGGACCTGGTGCTCGATCGGGATACCGAGCTCACGAGGCTGCCGTGGGTCGGCCATCGCTCCCCCGACTGGGAGGT
Organism: Galbitalea sp.; assembly: GCA_036271795.1. GTDB lineage: Bacteria > Actinomycetota > Actinomycetes > Actinomycetales > Microbacteriaceae > Galbitalea. The sequence goes on along the minus strand of DATAZY010000032.1, from coordinate 23,667 downwards.
CGAGCCGCTGCGATTCGTCGGCGCGAACCTCGGACTCGCGGCGATGGAGACCGCGGATGTCGAGGAGCGGATGACCGCCAGGCCCTCAATCGCGGCGAAGCTCATGGGACCGCTCGTCGGCCATTAGCGCTTCACTATTAATGACATGTCAACAAAATGGGAATTCCTGCCCGCCCGGGTGACTTTTAGTTGACATGACAACAACCGCCATTCATCCCAAATACCTCGTCGGCACCTGGAAACTCGAGCCGGTCCACTCCGAAATCTCGTTCACTGTTCGCCATCTCGCGATCAGCAAGGTGCGCGGCAAGTTCCAAAACTTCGACGTTACGATCGTGACCGCGCCGGATCCGAAGGACTCGACGATCGAGGCATCCATCGACGTCTCCTCCGTCAATACCGGCCAGGATGCCCGCGACAACCACCTTCGGTCGAGCGACTTCTTCCTGGTCGAGCAGCACCCGCACATGCTCTTCAGGGCAACTGGTGACGGCATCACCATCGACGGAGACGACTTCACCATCCTCGGAGATCTGACGCTGCGCGGCGTTACCCAGCCAGTCACCCTGAAGGGTGAGCTCGGCGGCGTGATCGACGACCCATACGGAAACGTGCGCGCCGGCGCAACTGCGTCGACCAAGATCAACCGCCAGGACTTCGGCGTCAGCTGGAACGCCGCGCTTGAGGCCGGCGGCTTCACGCTCGGCGACGACGTGACCATCAACCTCGAGCTTCAGGTGGTACTCCAGAAGTAGCCCAACCGTCGTTGAATCCAGGACCCCGTTGGCACGTCCAACGGGGTCCTTCTCGTGCTGCTAACATTCGAGCGTCGAGGGGAATCACGAGTGAAACACAGGTATGTCGGCGTCATTGTCGGGTTGAGTGTCGCTCTCGTATTTGCCATTCTCGTTTACAGCTTGGAAGGCTACGTCGCCCTCAATCCGCAACGGGTCGCCGACCAGCTTCGGGTGTGGAACTTCAGGGTGACTGGTGCGGTCACCGAGCAAATCCGTCGCGACCAGATGACCGCGGAAGGGAAGTTCCTCTACCTCGCCAGCCATCCAAAAGTGGAGTCGAAGCGAGACTTCAACGAAACCTGCAGCGCAGTCACGACCGACACCAGCATCCTCGGCTGCTACATCGTGTCGTCCAAGCGCATCTACCTCTACCACGAGACGGATGTGCGCCTCGATGGCACCGAGGAAGTGATGGGCGCGCATGAGATGCTTCGCGCGGCCTGGGATCGCACCAGTCCGGCCGAGCGCAAGACCCTGCTGGTGCAACTCGACCGCGTACTGGCGACAAACCACAACCAAGACCTGAACCTGTCCGGCCGGATGGCGGGAATTCGGCATGACGATCCCACCGACGCGGATGCCGAGCTGTACGCGTTCGTGGGTACCGAGATTCCGAACGTCGGAACGGTGCTGGAGAAGAACTACGCGCAGTTCTTTACCAAACGAAGCATTGTCACGGCCCTGAACGCGCATTCCCTGGCCTATGTCATCGCGCTGGCGAAGAAGGTCAACGCCCTGACCACGACCATGGACGCCCTCAACACGACCATCAACACGGAAGTGACTTCGTTCAACGCCGCGGCCTCGACGTTCGGCACGGATGTCGACAGCTTCAACGCCCGCGCGGAAAGACCCGGCGGCTTCTCGAGCCAGCGCCAGTTCACCGTCGCCCGCCAGGCACTCGTTGATCGCGAGACCGCACTCCAGGCGACCGTCGACCAGATCAACGGTCAGATAGATGACTTCAACTCGGACCTGACGAAGCTAACGGCACTCAGCAAGACCGCCGCGAGCCTGGTCAAGAGTCTCAATATCGAACTCGAACCCCTGCCGGGCATAATCAGCACCTAGTGACGGGCGCTAGGTGACCGGAAAGATCAACAGCGTGCTGGTCGCCGTCGCCATCAGCTTTCCGTCGCTGTCGGTCACCGTCGCATCCACGAAAGTGGCACGCCGGCCCGGCTTGGTGACGACCCCGACGGCGGTCAACTTTCCCGTGGTGGACAGCACGGGTCGAAGGTAGTTCACCTTGATCTCAAGCGAGGTGTAGGCCATCCCCCTCGGGAGCGTGGTCTGCGTGGCGCATCCGGCCACCGAATCGAGCAGGGTACAGACGAGACCGCCATGGACGGTGCCGATCGGGTTGTAGTGGGACTCGTTCGGCTCACAGCTGAAGACCGCGCTGCCCTCCTCGACCGAAACGAGTTCGAATCCCATGAGCTTCGCGATCGGAGGTGACGGGATGCTGCCGTCGATCATGGCCTGCAGATACTCCAGGCCGGACATGTCTTTCATCCGGGATGCCCCGATCGTCGGGTCGTCCCAGGTCACGGTCAGCGTGCGCTCGTCCGAATCAGTCATACCCACATTGTCGAGGCGGGAAGCTACAACAGCGAGACCGCTGTAGCTTCCCGACAACCCTTACGCCTCTATTGGGGCGGCGAACTGTGCCGCATACAGACGCGCATAGGCGCCGTCCGCAGCGAGGAGCTGCGTGTGAGTTCCCTGCTCGACGATTGCACCGTGCTCCATGACCAGGATGAGATCGGCATCCCGGATCGTGGACAGCCGGTGCGCGATCACGAAACTGGTGCGATCCTTGCGCAGAGCCTTCATGGCCTGCTGCACGAGAACCTCTGTACGCGTGTCGACCGAACTCGTCGCCTCATCGAGGATGAGGACGCTCGGGCGTGCGAGGAACGCGCGAGCGATAGTGATGAGTTGCTTCTCCCCCGCGCTGACATTGGTCGCGTCGTCGTCAAGCACGGTGTCGTAACCATCGGGCAGTGCATGAACGAACCGGTCGACGTAAGCAGCCGTTGCCGCCTCGACGATCTCCTCTTCCGTCGCGCCGGTGCGGCCGTACGCGATGTTGTCGCGGATGGTACCGCCGAAGAGCCACGTGTCCTGCAACACCATCCCCATCCGGGACCGAAGCTCGTGCCGCGTCATCTTCGCGATGTCGACTCCATCGAGCGTGATGCGGCCGCCATCGAGCTCATAGAACCGTTCCATCAGGTTGACAAGCGTGGTCTTGCCTGCGCCGGTCGGCCCGACAATTGCGATCGTCTGACCGGGTTCGGCCGTGAGCGAGACATCGTCGATCAACGGTGACTCAGGGTCGTAGCTGAACTTGACGTTCTCGAACTCGAGGCGGCCGTCGGTCGACTTGGGCGACTGCGCGGGATCCGCGTCCGGGGACTGCTCCGGCGCATCCAACAACTCGAATACGCGCTCGGCGGAGGCGACACCCGACTGGAGCAGATTCGCCATTGAGCCGAGCTGGCTGAGTGGCTGCGAGAACTGGCGGGTGTACTGGATCGACGCCTGAACGTCGCCGAGGCTGAGCGTGCCGGTCGCGACCTTCAGCCCGCCGACAACCGCGACAATGACGTAGACCAGATTCCCGACGAACGTCATCGACGGCATGATGATTCCGCTGACGAATTGAGCCTCGAAGCTCGCTTGATACAGTTCGGCGTTCTTCGCGTCGAACTTCGCCTGCACCTCCTTCTGCCGACCGAAGACCTTGACGAGCGCGTGCCCGGTGAAGGCCTCCTCGATCTGCCCGTTGAGAACGCCGGTGTGCCGCCACTGGGCGACAAAGCGCTTCTGCGACCGCTTCGCCACGAGCGTTGTCACCAGCAAAGTCAGCGGCACGGTCACGAGCGAGATGAGGGCGAGTTCCCAGTCAATGGTGAACATGAGGACGACCGTCCCCAGTACCAGGAGCACAGAGGACACCAACTGCGAGAGAGTCTGCTGCATGCTGGTTGAAATGTTATCGATGTCGTTTGTCACCCGACTGAGCAGTTCGCCGCGCGTGTTTTTGTCGACATAACTAAGCGGCAGCCGATTGATCTTCGCTTCGACATCGCGCCTCAGCCGATACATCGTGCGTTGCGTCACGCCAGCCAGCACGTACGCCTGGGCCCAGCCGAAGATCGAGGAGAACACATAGAACGCAAGAACAAGGATCAGCAGGTCGCCAAGCGACGCGAAGTCAATACCCTGGCCCGGGTGGAAATTGACCCCCTTGAGAAAGTCGGCAAGCGAACCCTGTCCACTCTCGCGGAGTTGGGCCAGGACCTGGACTTTTGTGGTGCCCGCAGGAAAGTTCTTGCCTACGGCACCGGCAACGATTGTGTTGGTTGCGTTGCCAAGGAGCTTCGGCCCAATAACCGTGAGTGCAGTGCTGATGACGCTGAGAAGCACGACGAGGACAACGCTCGCGCGATCGGGCGCCAGCCGTCCGAGCAGACGTCTGGCTGACGGTCCGAAGTTTTGGGATTTCTCCACCGGCATCCCCGCCGCGCCCCACGGTCCGCCGCCGCCAGGGCCCCGACGGGCCGGAGGACGCGGAGCGGACTCTTCACGAGTTGCGTTGCTCATGCGACCTCCTCCGCCTTCAGTTGGCTATTGACGATTTCTGCGTAGGTTTCGTTGCTGGCGAGCAACTCCGTGTGCGTTCCGCGACCGACGATTTCACCATGATCGAGTACCAGGATCTGATCGGCGTCGAGGATCGAGAAGACGCGTTGGGCGACGACCACCCTGGTGGTTCCGCGCGCTTTCTTCGTGAGCGCCGCACGAAGGCGGGCATCCGTGCCGGTATCCAGCGCGGAGAATGAGTCGTCGAAAACGAGGATCTCCGATCTCTTGACCAGAGCGCGCGCGATCGCGAGCCGCTGTCTCTGCCCACCGGAGAAGTTGCTCCCACTTTGCGAGACCTCAGCCTCGAGCTTCTCGGGGAGCTCGGAGACGAAGTCCTTGGCCTGGGCGATCTCGAGTGCGGCCCACAGGTCCTCGTCGGTCGCATCCGGATTGCCATAGCGCAGGTTGGAGGCGACCGTCCCGCTGAACAGGTAGCCACTTTGCGGCACCAATCCGATCCGGCTCCAGAGCAGGTCTGGATCGAGGTCGCGCACATCCACTCCGTCGACGAGCACCTCACCATCAGTGACATCGAACAGGCGCGGGAGGAGGCTCACGAGCGTCGTTTTCCCCGCACCAGTGCTGCCGATAATCGCCGTCGTTGTGCCAGGCGCAACGGTGAAACTGAGGTTCCGCAGGACCGGTGCATCCGCTCCCGGATAGGCGAAGCTCACGTCGCGCAGTTCGATCGAGCCCGCCGCGTGCAACTGCGTCACTGGAGCGAGCGGGGGGACAACGCTGGACTCGGTGGCGAGAACTTCCGAAATCCGGTCGGCGGAAACTGCCGCACGAGGGATCATGATCGCCATGAAGGTCGCCATCATGACCGCCGTGAGGATCTGGATGATGTAGGCGAGAAAGGCGTTCAGCGTTCCGACCTGAAGCGTGCCGTCGTTGATTCGGAATGCGCCGAACCACTGCACCCCAACCGACGTGGAATACATGATGAGCATGACAAGCGGGAACACCAGCGCGAACAGTCGCCCGGCACGCAGCGCGCTCGCCGTGACATCCTTGTTCGCGAGGTCAAAGCGATCAATTTCGACCTTCTCCCGCACGAAAGCACGAACCACGCGGATGCCGGTGAGCTGCTCACGCAGGACCCGGTTGACGGTGTCGATGCGCTTCTGCAGCGCGCGGAACTGCGGCACAACCCGGATGATGATTGAGCCGATTGCAATGAGCATGAGCGGCACGGCGATGGCGAGGATCCAGGAGAGGCCAACATCCTGCTGCAACGCGGCTATGACGCCACCAATTGCCAGGATGGGCGCGGAGACCAGCAGCGTGCACGTCATCAGAACGAGAATCTGCACCTGCTGCACGTCGTTGGTCGTGCGGGTGATGAGCGACGGGGCGCCGAATTTCGAGACCTCGCGCTCCGAGAAAACGCTGACTCGGTGGAAAACGCTGCCCCGCACGTCTCGGCCGAAGCTCATTGCCGCTTTCGACCCGAAGTACACCGCGACGATCGAACAAATCACCTGGCCGAGAGTGACGAGCAGCATTATGCCGCCGTATTGGAGGATGTAGCCGGTATTTCCCTTGAGCACTCCGTCGTTGATGATGTTGGCGTTGAGGGCCGGCAGGAACAGCGAGGCGATCGACTGGGCGAACTGGAAAACGAGTACGCCGACGAGCAGTTTCCAGTGCGGTTTCAGATAGGTGGTGAGCAATCTAAGAAGCATCCGTGCTTCCCCCTTCCGCCGAGTGGCCGGCGATTCCGTAGGTGATGAGGTGTGCGAGGTCTGCCGTCGAGATCTGGTGTCCTCGATTGAAGTGTGGAATAGCGGAGGCGAACGCGATGAGCCGCACAAACGATGCGATGCGCTTGGCGGGAAAGCGAAGTTGTTCGAGATCGGGACGGAGGACATCCGCGATGACGCCCTCGAAGCCATCCGGGGCAGGTCTGCCCCCGGGCGGTCCAGACATGCCGACCGCGTTCATGATGCCGAAGATCCCGGTCATCCGACTCCGCAGCTGGAACAGGATGTCGTTGATCTTCGCCTCGAGTGGCAACTCGGGATCGATCGCGCGCAGGGCCTGATTCGACGCTGTCGGATCGAGAAACTTGTCGACCGCGGCATCGATGATCGCCTCCTTGTCGGAGAACACACGGAAGACGGTGCCCTCGGCGACATCGGCGGCGTCCGCAATTTGTCGGGTCGTGACGTCCCTGCCGTGCTCCATCAGCAGCGGGATGACCGCATCGATGATCATCGCCCGGCGGTCATCCGTCGACAGCGGCTTGGCTCGGGTGCGGGCCTGATCTGCCGTCGAGGCGGGTGCGGCGAGATCGGTCACCCGTTGAGACTAAATGAGTGAGCACTCACTCCGCAATACTCCTCGGGGAGTAATGCTGGATTTAACGAGGGAAGAATGCTGAGATCGTCGCGATGTCTTCGGCCGACGGACGCCATGCCGTCCCGGCGGCGACGTTCTGTTCGATCTGCTCCGGTTTGGTCGCGCCCGCGATGATACTCGAGACGCCGGGCTGGGCCAGAAACCAGCCGAACGTCGCCTCAAGCATCGTGATCCCGCGACCGTCGCAGAACGCCTGGTACCGCTCCATCGCATCCCAGTCGACGCGGCCGAGAGCCTCCGGACGGATGGCCGTGAGCCGACCATCCGCGGGACCGCCACCACCGCGCGTGTACTTGCCCGTGAACAGCCCGTTGAACAGCGGAAAGAACGGCAGGAAACCAAGCCCCAACGCGTTGACCGCAGGAAGCACCTCGGCCTCGACTCCGCGCACCAACAGGCTGTACTCGTTCTGGGCAGAGATGAACTTCGGATGCCCGGCGAGCTGGGCGAGGTATTCGGCCTCGGCAATTTGCCAGCCCGCGAAGTTGGAGTTCCCGATGTAGCGAATCTTGCCCTCGGCGATCAGTTCGTCGAGCGCGGCGAGCGTCTCCTCCATCGGAGTGTGCGGATCTGGTTCGTGCAACTGGTACAGGTCGATCCAGTCGGTCTGCAGCCGGGTCAGCGAGCCCTCGACGGCGAGCCGGATGTAGCGCCGCGAGCCGCGCGCACCCCAGTCGGGTCCGTTGACGCCGTGCATGTCCATGCCGAACTTCGAGGCGAGAACAATGTCCTGCCTGCGGCCCTTGAGCGCGTTGCCCATGAGCGTCTCGCTCAATCCTCGCGTGCCGCCGTAGATGTCTGCGGTGTCGAAGAGCGTGATGCCCGTGTCGATCGCCGCAGAGATCACCGCGATGGTGCCCTCCTGTGTCGCGGTCGCAGTCTTGGGGCGGCCAAAGTTGTTGCAGCCGAGACCGACGGTGGACACTCGCAGACCCGACCTGCCAAGCGATCGGTACTCAATTTCTGGCACCATCCAATCCTCCACCACCGGGACATTTCCCGCTGACCGCCCAGTGTCTGATTTCCGCCAGAGAGCGTCGGGCGTGGTCGATACAGTGGGACCATGTTCAGTCGTTCATACGCAGCCACTCCCCCGGCCCTCATCAAGCGCGTCGATTCGCCGATCGGTCGGCTCGAGATCACCAGCGACGGCAATGCAATTACCTCGCTCAGCATTGAAAAAGGCGCAATCGGCGGTGCCGGTCACCTGCCCTACGAAGAACTCCCCGAAAAGTCCTCCCGGCTTCTCGACCTCGCCGCCAAGCAGCTTGGCGAATACTTCGCTGGCAAACGGCACAGCTTCGAGTTGCCGGTTGCTCCGCACGGCACCGAGTTCCAGGAGTCCATCTGGAACGAACTTGCCGGCATCGAGTGGGGCGAGGTACGCAGCTACGGCGAGCTCGGCATCCAGACCGGCAGGGCGTCCGCCGGTCGAGCCGTAGGTGGTGCGGTCGGCGCCAACCCGATCCCGATCATCATCCCGTGCCACCGAGTGTTAGGCGGCGATCGACGCATCACCGGATACAGCGGCGGCAACGGCATCCCCACCAAGGTCTGGCTGCTCGAGCACGAAAACATCGCGTTCGCTGGCAGTCATCCGACGCTCGATATCGATGAGGTTACCGACATGCAACGCGCGTCGTGAGTCCGCCCTCCGCGGATGTCGTCGTCGGCGAGGACGGCAAGTCACGCTGTCGATGGGCTGGCTCCGACGCCGAATACACGCGCTATCACGACGAGGAATGGGGGTACCCGCTGCACGGCGACCAGCCACTCTACGAGAAGCTGAGTCTCGAGGGATTCCAGGCCGGACTGTCCTGGATCACCATCCTCCGGCGGCGGCCCGCATTTCGCGAAGTGTTCCACGGCTTCGAACCCGGCAGGGTCGCCGTTATGGGCCAGGACGAGATCGAAGCGGCAATGCTCAACGAACGGATCATCCGCAACCGGGCGAAGGTGCTCGCGACCATCAAAAACGCGAACCTGGTGCTCGAGCTCACGCGAGATCGACCCGGCGCGCTCGACGAACTGATGTGGTCGTTTGCGCCCGCACCGCGAGCCTCGCGACTGACGTCAATGTCACAGATTCCCGCCGTGACCGATGAATCTCTCGCGATGAGCAAAGCACTTCGCAAACTCGGATTCGGCTTTGTTGGCCCAACGACCATGTACGCCCTCATGCAGTCCTCGGGAATGGTCGACGATCACGTTAAGGGCTGCTGGCGCGCCGACTAAGGTCGGCGCTGGAGGCTGCGGGCGCGCCGACCAAGATCGGCGCTGGAGGCTGCTGGCGCGCCGACTAGCGACTACGCAGGTGGCGGCGCCGGGGGTGTTGGCGGGGCATTTTGCGCCCGCGCAGGCACTGAGCCAAACCCTGCGCGCGGGGGTGGATAGCCATAGGCGGGGAGCCACTCAGGGCGATATACCTCGTTGCGGCTGGCGAGAACGAAAAGCCAGACGAACGGCAGGAAGATTCCGAGGACGAGCATGCCCGGGTCTTTACCGAATGCACGTCCGGTGCGCCACATGCCGATGTAGAGGAAGACAAAAGTCGCAATGGACCCGTAGGGAATCAACGAGAACAGAACGAAAGCACCGTTCTGGCCACCCACCTCGAGCCACTTCCAATAGCGGTAGTACGGTACCCACGCGATCCACGGTTCGACGCCTACCTTGCCGAAGAACAGCATCAGGGCGATTCCATAGAGCACGTAGTTGACGAGCAAAACACCCACGATGGTCACGACGTAGATGGCAAGAAGAAGGCCAACAAATGCGGCGCTCTGGGAGCTGTCCATGGCACAACCATATCGTTGCGAATTAGACGACCAAATCGAGCTCCCCATTGATTCCAGGGACGAGATTGATGCCAGCAGAGCGCGCCCAGCCGACCAGCTCGGCAGGCGTCTCGAAGTCGACTCCCGCACCCGCCAGGGCGCGAATCAACTCACCCTTGCCATGCTTGTTGAAGTGATTCAGCGCACGACGATGGCCCGTACCATCATCCGAAACGACCCGCAGGAAAACCGCCCGGTCGCTCGCCGGTCCGAGGTGAACGTAAGACTCCGAGCGCAGATCGAGCACGAAATCGGGCTCCGTGTCGAGCACGGCAGCGTTCGCATCGCGCCAGACTTTCGACAGCGAGGTTCCGGGAATCCTCGTATCGTGCGAGAACCGGTACGCGGGAACAGGATCGTCGGCGCGAACCAGTCCGAACAGCGCGGAATGGATGACGGCGTGCCGCCCCAGAAAGTCTCGCGCCGACGGATCCAGGCTGGCCACGTCGATCGCGTCGTAGAGCACGCCCGTGTACCGCTCGATGGCAGACATGGTCGGGGATGTCCCGATCGCGCGGTTGCGATCGATTTCGAACCGCTGCGTCGGGCCCAGACCGAGCGCCTTCGTCGAGGTCGCGACCGACTTCGAGATGGCGCGAAGACCCGCGATCGCGGACTTCCGGGCACGTGTCAGCGACGGGTACGACAGGGAGTCGAGATCGAGCCGTGAGTCGGCTTCGCCACCGTCGCGCTTGGTTTCCGACGGCGGTAGGAGGATCAGCATCGCGAGCCGGTCACCCGAACGCTACCGCTCGAGAAAGGCCAGCGCCTCTTCGACGACCTCGCCGAGCGGCTTGAGCGAGTCGAGAGTCACACGCGGAACGGCCGCAGTGGTGCCGCTCCAGGGTGCGTACTCGTCGAGGCTCTGCTCGACCTGGTGCCAGGTCGGATCGGGCAGGTGAGCGAGATTTCGTTCGCGAGACTCGAGACGCTCGCGGTGAACCTCGGTGTCCGAGCAGACCACTTCGATGAACTTAAGGGTCTCGCCGTGCTTCTTGGCGAGTTCAACCCACTGCTGCCTCGCCGGGTCCACGGCGTTGACTGCGTCGACGATGATGCTTTGCCCATTGGCAAGTGCAGCCTCCGCGATCGCCTCCGCCACCAGGTACGCCGCGAGGCCGGTCGGCTGGTCCGAGTCGATGCCCGCCGAGAGGATGGCCGACTCGATGGGATCAACCGACAACAGCGCGTAGCCGAGCCGGTTGCCGACGACCTCGGCGATCGTGCTCTTACCCGCACCGGGTAGTCCGGCCATCGCGATCAGCATGAGGTGAGCGTCCGGTCAGACCAGTGCGGCATCGCGCGCAACGACCGTAAGACGGTTGTGATCGAAGGAGAGGAATCCGTCATCCGCCTGTGCCGTGATGATCTCGCCCGACGGGGTCGTGATACGGACCTCGCCTGCGCCCAGGGTCGCGAGCACCGGCTCGTGGCCGGCGAGAATTCCGATCTCGCCAACGCTTGTGCGGGCGATCACCTGTCGTGCCGCTCCGGACCAGACCTCCTGATCGGCCGACACAACGCTGACCTGAATCTCGTGAGGCGCGATCACCTCCGGCTGGCCCGTTGCGGGCTGCACCGTCGACATGGTTAGCCATTCTCCTTCTGGATCTGGGCCCATTTTTCTTCGACATCGCTGATCGCACCGACGTTGAAGAACGCCTGCGTCGCGACGTGATCGAAGTCGCCGCGCGCGATCGCGTCAAACGACTCGATGGTGTCCTTGAGCGGAACCGTCGAACCATCGACACCGGTGAACTTCTTCGCCATGTAGGTGTTCTGCGAGAGGAACTGCTGGATGCGGCGAGCCCGGTTAACGGTGGTGCGGTCTTCCTCGCTCAGTTCATCCAGACCGAGGATCGCGATGATCTCCTGCAGTTCCTTGTTCTTCTGCAGGATTGCCTTGACCGCGGTCGCAACGCGGTAGTGGTCGGCGCCCAGGTAGCGCGGATCGAGGATGCGGCTGGTCGACGTCAGCGGATCGATGGCCGGGTAGAGACCCTGCGATGCGAGATCGCGCGAGAGCTCGGTCGTCGCGTCGAGGTGAGCGAAGGTCGTTGCCGGAGCCGGGTCGGTGTAGTCGTCGGCCGGAACGTAAATGGCCTGCAGCGAGGTGATCGAGTGGCCACGCGTCGAGGTGATGCGCTCCTGGAGCACACCCATCTCATCCGCGAGGTTCGGCTGGTAACCGACAGCGGACGGCATGCGGCCGAGCAGGGTCGAAACTTCCGAACCGGCCTGAGTGAACCGGAAGATGTTGTCGATGAAGAGCAGAACGTCTTGATTCTGCACGTCACGGAAGTACTCCGCCATCGTCAGCGCAGAGAGAGCGACGCGCAGACGCGTTCCCGGCGGCTCATCCATCTGGCCGAAGACGAGTGCGGTCTTGTCGAAGACACCCGCCTCCTCCATCTCGCCGATGAGGTCGTTGCCCTCACGAGTACGCTCGCCGACGCCCGCGAATACGGACACGCCACCGTGATCCTGCGCAACGCGCTGGATCATCTCCTGGATGAGGACGGTCTTGCCGACTCCGGCACCACCGAACAGTCCGATCTTGCCGCCCTCGACGTAGGGAGTGAGAAGGTCGATCGACTTGATCCCGGTCTCGAACAGCGAGGTCTTCGCCTCGAGCTGGTCGAATGCCGGCGGCTTGCGGTGGATGGGCCAGCGCTCGGTGATCTCGAACTTCTCGCCGTTGACCTTGGTCGCGTCTCCCGCATCCGTGTTGAGGACTTCGCCGATAACGTTGAAAACCTTGCCCTTGGTGACATCGCCGACCGGAACCGAGATGGCGGCGCCGGTATCGCGCACCTCCTGGCCGCGCACAAGACCGTCGGTCGGGTTCAGCGCGATGGCGCGAACCACGTCGTCACCGAGGTGCTGGGCAACTTCGAGCGTGATCTCGTGACCGACGCCGTCGAGCGTGATCGTGCTCTTCAGGGCGTTGTACATGGCCGGGATGGAGTCGTGCGCAAACTCGATGTCGACGACCGGGCCGGTGACGCGCGAGATGCGGCCGACGCCGGGCGTCTTCTCAGACTTCGACCCGGATTTCGCTGAGGCAGGCTTCGCGGTCGCTGTTGGTGTCATGGTGTCTCTCCTACGTGAAGTGGGCTAGTTGGCCGAGCTCAGGGCGTCGGCGCCGCCGACGATCTCGGAAATCTGTTGGGTGATTTCGGACTGGCGAGCGTTGTTCGCGAGTCTCGTGTAGTTGAGGACGAGCTTGTCTGCGTTGTCACTTGCGGCGTGCATCGCGCGTTGGCGTGCTGCGTGCTCCGATGCCGCCGACTGAAGCATCGCGTTGAAAATGCGACTCTCGATGTAAACCGGAAGCAGTGCGTCGAGCACGTCGCTGACGTCGGGCTCGAACTCGTAGGCAGGAAAAACCTCGCCGGGTTCTGGGGCGGCTTCGCCCTCGACGACCTCGAGCGGCAGGAGGCGAACAATCTCGGGGATCTGGGTCACAACGTTTTTGAAGCGGTTGTAGACGATGTGGATTTCGTTGACGCCGCCCTCGGACTCATCCTGGATGAACTTCTCAACAAGGACGTTACCGATCTCCCTCGCCGTCGCGAACTCGGGCTGGTCAGTTCCGCCCGTCCACAGCTGGACGATCGGACGCTGGCGGAGGGCGAAGTACGCCGCGCCCTTGCGACCGACCACGTAGTAGATGACCTCTTTGCCCTCACCGGTTAAGCGGGCCACGAGCTCACCGGACTCGCGCACGATGTTGGTGCTGAACGCTCCGTTGAGTCCACGATCCGAAGTGAAGAGAACAACCGCCGCCCGCGTGATTTTCTCGGGTTCGGTTGTGAGGATGTGCTCGACATTCGAGTAGGTCGCAACAGCGGATACTGCGCGCGTAACGGCACGCGAGTACGGACCGGATGCCGCGACTCGCTGCTGTGCCTTCTGAATGCGTGAGGCCGAAATGAGTTCCATGGCCCGCGTGATCTTCTTGGTTGTCTGGGCAGCACGAATTCGCTGCCGGTACTCCCGAAGTTGCGCTCCCATTGCTCTTTCTCTATTCCTTAGTTCTCAAAATCATCTCGCCGGTGTCTCGACGAGCTCGAGCCGCTGGCCGCGCTACGCGTGGTCAGCGCTTCTGCTTGACGATCTGCTCCTGCGTGATGTCCTCTGGCTCGACCTCAGCGAACTGCTCCTTGCCGGCCGAAGCCAGCGACTTGCCGTCACCGGTGACGAACTCGAGCGAGAACTTGTCGACCGCGGCCTCGAGGGCTGCCGTCGTGTCCTTGTCGAGTACGTTCGTGTCGCGGATGGTCGTGAGGATCTCGGTGTTGCGCCCCAGGTAAGCGATCATCTCGCTTTCGAAGCGAAGGACATCCGAAACCGGAACTTCGTCGAGCTTGCCGTTCGTGCCCGCCCAGATCGAAACGACCTGGTTCTCGACCGGATACGGCGAGTACTGCGGCTGGCGCAGCAGCTCGGTCAGGCGTGCGCCGCGAGCGAGCTGGCGGCGGCTGGCCTGGTCGAGGTCTGAGGCGAACAGCGCGAACGCCTGGAGGGAACGGTACTGCGCCAGCTCGAGCTTGAGCGTTCCGGATACGCCCTTGATCGACTTGAGCTGGGCATCACCACCGACTCGGGAGACCGAGATACCGACATCGACCGCGGGGCGCTGGTTGGCGTTGAACAGGTCGGACTGCAGGAAGATCTGGCCGTCCGTGATCGAGATCACGTTGGTCGGGATGTAGGCGGAGACGTCGTTGGCCTTGGTCTCGATGATCGGAAGACCGGTCATCGAACCGCCACCCAGCTCATCCGAGAGCTTGGCGCAACGCTCGAGCAGGCGGGAGTGCAGGTAGAACACGTCGCCGGGGTATGCCTCGCGTCCCGGTGGGCGACGCAGCAAGAGCGATACGGCGCGGTATGCCTCGGCCTGCTTGGAGAGGTCGTCGAAGATGATCAGGACGTGCTTGCCGTCGTACATCCAGTGCTGGCCGATGGCCGAACCGGTGTAGGGGGCCAGGTACTTGAAGCCGGCCGGGTCGGATGCGGGAGACGCGACGATGGTCGTGTACTCCATCGCCCCGGCGTCCTCGAGTGCGCCCTTGATGCCAGCGATCGTCGAACCCTTCTGGCCGATGGCGACGTAGATGCAGCGAACCTGCTTCTTCGGGTCACCGGAGTCCCAGTTCGCCTTCTGGTTGATGATCGTGTCGACTGCGATAGCCGTCTTGCCGGTCTGGCGGTCGCCGATGATGAGCTGGCGCTGGCCGCGACCGACGGGGATCATGGCGTCGATGGCCTTGATGCCGGTCTGCATCGGCTCCTTGACGGACTGGCGCTGCATGACGCCGGGCGCCTGTAGTTCGAGGGCGCGACGTCCGTCGGTCTTGACATCGCCGAGCCCGTCGAGCGGGTTGCCGAGCGGGTCGACGACGCGGCCGAGGTAGCCGTCGCCAACCGCGACCGAGAGCACCTCGCCCGTGCGGGTCACCTCCTGGCCCTCTTCTATCCCACTGAACTCGCCGAGGACGACGACGCCGATGCGGCTCTCTTCGAGGTTCTGCGCGAGGCCGAGAGTTCCGTCGGGGAAGCGCACGAGCTCGTTCGCCATGACGCCCGGGAGCCCCTCGACGTGCGCGATGCCGTCTGCCGCATCCGTCACATATCCGACCTCGGCCGCGGCGGCCTTGCCCGGTTCGTAGGCCTTCACGAAGTCCTTCAGCGCGTCGCGGATCTCATCCGGGCTGATTGTGATGTCTGCCATTGTGTTTCCCTTTTTGTCTGGTGAAGTGCTGGTTTACGGTTCGCGTCAGTGCTAGCTGGCGAGCCGAAGTCGAAGATCTGCGATGCGGTTCGAGATTGTGCCGTCGATGACCTCTGAGCCCACCTGGACGCGCATGCCGCCCAGAATGACCGGATCGACGATCTCGTTGATGCGGACGTCACGGCCGTACTGCGTTCTGAGGGCCGTTGCAAGACGCGTGCGCTGCGCTTCGTCGAGTGCGGATGCCACGGTGACGGTGGCGATTCCGTTGCCCGCCTCATCGGCGACAATCGTGGCGGCGTAGCGGATCAGTTCGGCGATGCGACGACCACGCGGTTGTGCGAGCAGGGCCTTCAGGATCGCGATGGTCTGTTCGCTTGCCTTGCCTTTCAGCAGCGCTTCGACGAGAGAAACCTTGCCATCTACCGCGCCGAGTTTGCTGCCAAGCGCGAGTTCGAGTTCCGAGTCAGAACTGACGGCCACACCGAACTCGAACAGCTCGTCATCGATCGAAAGGTCGCTCTTTTGATCGGCACTCTGAGCGGACGACGCGAGCGCTCGAATGCCGAGCTCCTCGATGCCGGCGACCAGGTCATCCTCACTGGACCAGCGACTGGTGCTGAGGCTCTCGAGCACGGCCTTCGCCGGCTTTGTGTATCCACCGAACACCGAGTCGACGAGACCCCGGCGATCGGAGTCCTTGGCGGTGTCGTCGGCGAGCGCGGCACGCAGCTCGTGAGATCCGTTGACCACGAGCGCAGCGGACAGCAGCTGCTCGCCCGTAGCGAGATCAACCGTGCCCTGCTTTGCGAGCGCAGCGCTGGCCGCCGCGATCGCTTCCCGTGTTGCCGAACCCATCTCTGAATGCCTTCTTCTTTGCGTATCTAGCTGTTGAGTGTCTAGTGAGTACTACTTGGACTTGCCGGGCTTGGCTGTCGGCGGCGCCTCGAGGTCAGCGAGGAACCGGTCGACGATGTCCTTCGAGCGCTTGTCGCTCGTCAGGCTCTCGCCGATGACGCCAGAGGCGAGGTCGATCGCGAGCGATCCAACCTCGGCCCGCAGCGAAACGAGCGCTGCGGTGCGCTCCGCATCGATTTGCAATTGTGCGTTCGCGGTGACGCGGGCGGCCTCGACGCTCGCTGCCTCCTTGGCCTCTGCGATGATCTTCACACCGTCGGCGCGCGCCTGATCGCGCAGCTTTGCGGCCTCGGCGCGTGCTTCGGCCAGCGCGGCCTCGTACTCGCCCTTCTTCGCCTCGGCCGCGGCTTCAGCGATCTCCGCGCGCTTGATGCCGCCCTCGATGGCATCACTGCGGGCGTCGAGCATGGCGTTCAGTCGCGGAAGTACCTTCCAGATAACGACGATCAGCACAACGACGAATACGAACCCGCCATAGATCAGGTCGGGAACCTGCGGAATCAGCGGGTTGACGTTCGCTGCCTTCACGGCGAGAAATGCGTGGTGCATTTCCACTCCTTAAATCGACAGTGCTGGTTACGGGGCAGGGAACGGGATGTACGCGACACCGACCGCGATAAAGCACAGCGCCTCGGTGAGCGCGATACCGATGAACATCAGGGTCTGAAGACGACCCTGCAGCTCGGGCTGGCGAGCGACGGACTCGATCGTCTTGCCGACGATGATGCCGACTCCGATACCGGAGCCGATCGCGGCGAAACCGAATGCGAGTGGCGCGAGCTGGCCGACGACGTCAATTCCTGTAGCCATTGGTGTTTTCCTTTCGAGGGTGGTGTGGTCCGCTGCGCCGGCAAGCGAGGCGGTCGTTTTTGGGCTTAGTGCTCATCCGACAGCGCGAGCTGAACGTAGATGGCACCGAGGATGGTGATGATGTAGGCCTGCAGGAGCGCCACGAAAATTTCGAGTCCGAAGAAAATCACTCCGAACGCAAAACTTCCGATGCCCAATAAACCGAGCGGTTGGCCGTCGGTGAACAGCAATGTGATCAGGAAGAACTGCGTAGCCGCCCAACACAGGGCAAGCAACATGTGGCCCGCGACCAGGTTCATCAGCAATCGAAGTGTCAGCGAGATTGGGCGCACGACGAACGTGGAGATGAACTCGACAGGTACCAGCAGGATGTACAAAAACCACGGCGCCCCCGGAGGGAACAGCGAACTCTTGAGGAACCCGCCTCCGCCGTGTTTCTTGACTCCTGCGTAGATGAACATGACATACAGCACGACGGCTTCGATCAACGGGATTCCGACGACCGAGGTTCCCGCGAGTTGCAGGCCGGGCACGATCCCAGTCAGGTTCATCCCGAGGGTGACAAAGAACACTGTCATCAGGATCGGCATGAAGCGCCGACCATCCTTCTCGCCAAGAGTGTCGATGATGATGCTTTGGCGCGGGAAGTTGAGGACGAACTCAGTGACGACCTGGCGACGGCGGGGAACGAGCTTCAGCCGTCGGGTGCCGACGAGGAGAAAGACTACGAGCAGAACCAGGGCGAGCAGTCGAATGAGCTCGAGGCGGTTCAGCGCAAACGGGGTACCCGCAAAGAGAAGCACTGGCGGGAAAAAATCATCGATTGAGGGCGGGTTGAAGCCGCTCCCGGAGTTGTCAACGGTGACAGACAGGAGTGCATTGGATAGAACGGAGGTGAGCAGTGCTTACTCCTGAATCGGGGCGCAGCGCGCAGCGTTCACAAAGATGAGGTGCCCCCACCCTATCAAGAATCTTCAAGCGATTTCTTGGGTTGCGCGGCGCTTTCGCCGGGCAGCGGCGTGTCCACGTAGGGCACGCGTCCGCGCTGAAGCGCGAGCGCGTCGACGACGAGCGTGCCGAGCACGGCTGCGATGATGGTGAACCCAAAAATGGTCGGGTTGAGCCAGTGAGCGCCCCGAAGCGAGATCACCAGGACGAGGAAGATGACCAATTTGATAAAGAAGGTGCCAAGCACAATGCCGTAGTAGACCGCGATCCCCTCCGGCAGCTTCGCCACCCGTGATGCGACCACGAAACTGGTTGCCGTCAAGCCCATGAAGACTGCCGTCACGCCGGCGCCAAGAAGCGCGCTCACTAGCCCGGGGACGCCGCCGAGCAGGTATCCGATGATCGACCCGACGATGATGACTGCGATCGTGAGGATGGCGCCGTAACGGACGGCACGCACCAGAATTGTGGTGTTGTTCATCGATCCATTCCGTCTACTCCTGCTACTCCTGCGTCGGCAACTGCCGCGACATCCAGGGGGTCGAGGCCCGCGACGTCCTCACCCGGAGCCGCGTCCGCGACCTCGGTGAGTTGGGCGTGGGCTTCCGTGCGCTTGCGCCGGCTGAGAGGCGCGAGAGTGAAGGCACTTGTCACGATGAATCCGATACCGATGAATAATGCAACCCACCACCACGGGCTGACGAACAGGAACATCAGCAGGCCGACCGAGGCCACGAGCGTCCAGGCATAGAAAATCAGTACGGCGTGCAGGTGTGAGTGTCCCATGTCAAGCAGCCGATGGTGCAGGTGCTTACGGTCCGCGCTGAACGGCGACTTCCCCGCTCGCAGCCGACGGAGGATGGCAAGGCCGAAATCGAGGAGCGGGATGACGAGGATCGCGAATGGCAGCAGGATCGGGATGTACGAAACGATCAGCGAGCTGTGGTCGGACGCCGCGACATAGTTGGGATCGATTTCTCCGGTCACATTGATCGCCGAGACGGCCATGAGCAGGCCGACCAGGAGCGCACCGGAATCCCCCATGAACATCTTGGCCGGGTGGAAATTCACGGGCAGGAAGCCCAGGCAGATTCCAATCAGCACGGCGGTAATCAGCGCGGCCAGGTTGAAGTAGCTCAGGTTGTGTGCGGACTGCTGAACATAGGTGTAGACGAAAAACGTGCCGTTGGCGATCACGGCGACCCCCGCGACGAGGCCGTCGAGGCCATCGACGAAGTTGACCGCGTTCATCACCAGAACCACCACGAAGACGGTCAGGATGAGTGACTGGAATGGCGAGAAAAGCAGGATCCCGCCCAGCGGGATAAATGCGATCTGGGTGCCGCCGAAGGCAAGCACTCCTGCGGCGATGAACTGGCCGGCGAGCTTGGTGATCCAGTCGAGGTCCCACAGGTCGTCCACGACGCCCATCACCACGATGATGAGGGCCGCCAGAAGGATGGTGACAACCTGCCAGCTGTCGCCGAACGCCGACCGCAGCGGCGGAATGAACCAGGCCACCCCAATGGCGACGAGCGCGCCGAGGAACATGGCCACTCCACCCAGCCGCGGAGTCGGCTGGGTGTGGACGTCCCTCGACCGGATCTTCGGGTAGAGACGATAGCGGCGGCTCAGCCTCAGAATGATCAGCGAGAACGCCCAGGTCACGGCCGCAGCGACACCGACGGTCAGCGCGTAGAAGACTATTCGCATCGGTCGGCCCCAATCAGGGCTCGAATGGCGTCGTCGCTGATGACCCCGTGGCGGACGATCCGGAGTTTGCCACCGTCCTTCATCAACCCGGTCGCGTCGACGATGGTCGAGCTCGGTTCTGCGGAGTCCGAGTTCGCCGCGCCGACTTGCCCATCGTTGAGGTAGACGCTCACGGTGTCGCCGAGATCCGCCCTGGCTTCCCCACTCGTGTGGGCGGCGGGCTTGCCCGTGAGGTTTGCGCTGGACACCGCGAGGGGCCCGGTCTCCGCGAGCAGGTCGAGCGCAACCCGATTCGACGGCATCCGCAGGGCCACCGTGCCGCGCGCATCACCCAGGTCCCAGGAGAGCGACGAGCGAGCAGGCAGGATGACCGTCAGGCCGCCCGGCCAGAACTTTGCGACCAACGCGCGGACCTCCGACGGAACGCTCTCGGCCAGGGCGTCAAGCGCCGCGATTGACGGGATCAGGACGGGTGGCGGCGAATCGCGCCCGCGGCCCTTTGCGTCGAGGAGACGCTGCACGGCGGCGGGTGAAAACGCATCCGCCGCAACTCCGTACACGGTGTCAGTGGGAATGACGACGAGCTCGCCACGGCCGATTGCGGCACGCGCCAAGCGCACTCCGGAGAGCAACTCGGAGGGGTCCGAGCAGTCGATATCAGGGGCCATGTCGCATCTATCGTAGTCGCAGCGAACTGGGCCCAACTTGAGCGCCCGAGTCGCGATAGCGTGGGCAGCACCGTGAATCTCTACCTGTTTGACTTCGATAAGACGCTCTATGCCTACGACTTCCGAAAGCGCCTGCCCGCGCTCAGCCGGATGAGCGGCGTGAGCCAGTACCACCTCGCAAAAACCTGGTGGGCGGGCGGGTACGAGGTGCGCGCAGAACTCGGAGAGTGGTCAACCGCGGCGGACTACCTCGACAAGTTTGCGGAGGTCACCGGGGCCAGAATCACGCTCGACGAGTGGTGCGAGGCGCGGCACGAGGCATCCACTCCCAACGTCGGAGTTGTGGACGCGCTACGGCTCGCCTCGACGCTCGGAACCGTTTCGCTGTTTTCGAACAATCCCCCGCCGTTCGTGGCGACACTTGCCAGGATGGCGCCGGATGTTGCAGCCATCCTGGGCCAGAATGTGCTGGTGAGCTGCGAGATCGGCATCCGAAAGCCCGACCCCGCGGCATATCTCGCGGCAGTCAGGCACTACGGTGCGACCGCGAACGACACGTTCTTCGTGGATGACTCTGCCGCGAATATCGCGGGTGCCGCGGCGGACGGAATCACGACCTTCCACTACACGGACGCTTCCGAGGTCGCTGCCCTCGACGGGGCCATTCGCGCTTTCGCCACCCGGTAGTAGTCCGCGAAGGGTCTCATTCGACCCTCCGATCTCCGGATGAAGGGTCGATTGCGACCTCTCGGGGGTTCGTTCTTGACCCGCCCCCGTTAACTGTGTATGGTCTACACTAAATGTATGTGATACACACGGTGTGTGCCATACGCAGATGTGAAGGGAATGACCGTGACATCAGACGCAATGATCGTGACTCGGGGGCTACGCAAGTCCTTCCGCGGAACACGAGTGCTCGACGGGATCGATATCGAAGTACAGCGGGGCGAGATCTTCGCCCTGCTCGGACCGAACGGGGCTGGCAAGACGACGACCGTCAACATCCTCACCACACTCCTGAAGCCGGATGCCGGAAGCGCCTCGATTGCCGGCATCGACGTTGTTCGCGACCCCGCGATCGCCCGCGCCGCGCTCAGCCTCACCGGCCAGTTCGCCGCCGTGGACCCATTCCAGTCGGGCGCGGAGAACCTCGCGATGATGGCTCGGCTCGGCCACCTCGGTCATCGGGCGGCACGCCGCAGGACGGCGGAACTGCTTGAGCAGTTCGACCTCGAGGATGCCGCGAACCGACGCGCCGCCGGCTATTCCGGTGGGATGCGGAGGCGACTCGATCTCGCAATCAGCCTCATCACCGCTCCGCCCGTCGTCTTCCTGGATGAGCCAACCACGGGTCTCGATCCGCGCAGCCGCAACCAGATGTGGGGTGTCGTGCGCGAGTTGACCGCCGGCGGGACCACCATCCTCCTCACGACTCAGTACCTGGAGGAGGCAGACCAGCTCGCCGACACCGTCGCCGTTCTCAACCACGGATCCGTCGTCGCGACCGGCACCCCGACCGAACTCAAGGCGGGACTGAACGGCAGCCGCGTCGAGCTCTCGTTCGAGACGGATGCGGCTTACGCAGCCGCGCTCCGGCTCGACTTCGGGCTCGAGGCGGTCTTCGACGGGGAGAGCGCAACCGTATCGGTGCCGACCGCGGACCCCGTGCACACCACACGCGAACTGCTCGCTCTCGCCGACCGGCACGAGCTTGCGGTGAGCAACATCTCACTTGTGAAGCCGACGCTCGATGACGTGTTCCTGCACCTCACCGGCTCTCCGGCTTCGAACGAACCGACGAACACCGCCGAGGAGGCAGCAGCATGACAACCCAGACCCTACCGGGCCGACCGCTCGACACTACCGGGCCGGTCAACCGTCCGACCAACCGGCCCCTTATCGATATCGGCGCAATGGTCGCGCGGGAGTTGCGACGCACCGTCCGCAGCGTCGACATGCTGATCACGGGCCTCGCCCTGCCCGCACTGATCATGTGCGTGTTCGTGATCGTGTTCGGCGGTGCGGCGGAACGGGATGGCCACTACATCCAGTACGTCGTTCCGGCCATCCTCATCCTGTGCGCCGGTTTCGGCTCGGCGGTCACGGCTGTGTCCGTCGCGAAAGACATGCGCGAGGGCATCATCGACCGGTTCAGAACGATGCCGATCTTTGGAGGCTCGGTGCTGGTCGGACATGTTGTCGCGAGCGTGCTGCGCAACCTGGGTTCCAGTGTCGTAGTCATCGGTGTCGCGCTGCTACTCGGCTTCCGACCGGATGCAGACCTCGCCCACTGGGTTCTCGCGGTCGTCTACCTGGTGTTCGCGATCACGGCCTTCACCTGGTTGTGCTGCGCGGTGGGGCTGGTGTTGAGCGAGGAAGCGGCGAACAGCATCAACTTCGTGTTCCTCTTCCTGCCGTATCTCTCGAGCGGATTCGTGCCGGTGAACACCATGCCGCAGTGGTTGCGCGGTTTCGCGAACAACCAGCCGTTCACGCCCATCATCGAGACCATGAGGTCACTCCTCAACAACACGAGCCCGGGGACCGACGGCTGGCTCGCGATTGCCTGGCTCGGAGGGGTGCTGATCGTCGGATACGGCGCATCGCTCACGCTGTTCCGACGCAGGATCAATCACTAGGCGATCCGTACCAGAAGGCGATCCGTACGAGAATGCGATCCGTACCAGAATGATTGACATGGATGCTGGCCCCGACGACGATCTGCCCCGAGGCATCGCGCTCGCGTGGGGGGTAGCCGCCAATCCTCAACGCGGCCCGCGCCGTGAACTGAACATCGAAGGCATCGTCGAGGCCGCCGTTTCCATCGCGGACGCGGACGGTCTCGGCGCTGTCTCGATGTCGAGCGTAGCGACGGCACTCGGATTCACCACCATGTCGCTGTACCGCTACGTCAGCGCCAAGGATGACCTCATCCTGCTGATGCAGGAATATGGCATCGGGCTCCCGCCACTCTCGATCGGCGAGGCGACCGACTGGCGCGACGGGCTGAGCCGGTGGTATCGCGCGGTTCTGGCGCAGTATGCGATCCATCCGTGGCTCATCGACATCCCGATCGAGGGTGAGCCGAGCACGCCGAACAACCTGGCCTGGCTCGATGCGGGCCTTGCCGTGCTGGACTCCACGCCCCTCGATCCCGCGGCCCGCGTCGCCGCTGTGCTCATGTTCAGCGGTTATTCACGTTGGGAAGCCCAGGTCGGGCG